>JAICXB010000074.1 GCA_025980765.1 Terriglobales bacterium | reverse complement strand
GAGAGCCGTCCTCACAGAGCGCTGGGGGAAAGGACGCCACACGAATTTGCTAGAGAGATCGCGGCTAGCCGCGATCTCTCTAGCAACAACAACAGCCGAAAACTAACTCTTCAACTGTGACAGAAAAAAGGGACCGATCACCACCAGCGAAATCATATCCAGTCGTGTGCGGATTTAGGGGAGCAGGTCCACTGAAAATGAAGGCCTCAGCCCTCCCGAAGCCGTCAGGCGGCGTGCTCGTCCGTGGATCAACCCACTGTGGGCTTGCATGAGCGCAGTCGACACGAACAAGCGACTAAGGCCCGGTTAGATGAATGTGAGACTCGATGGATATCAACTTTGATTCGTGGTCGAACCGAAAAGTGAGTCCTAGGGATTTCACGATGATCCCACTCCCCTTGAGACAAGGCGCGCTCGACAGAGTCGAATTGAGAGAAGAGTCATAACTGAACTTCATTCCTTCCTTCGCAAGGAACTCTTCAACGAACGTTCGGGGACTGCCTAGAGGAACTTGACCACGCACATCCCGTTCAAGCTCTTCGGTAAATTGGCGAAAATCTCTCACAGTTCCGTTCTGAGTTGCGGCACGACACGCCGCCCGCGATAGTAACAGCGAACCCACTGCGCCCACTGCCGCGCATAGGACTACCGCGCCAACTGTCCACAAGACCCATCGACTCATCTTTCCTCCAGTCTCGGTGCGACTAAGGGTGCGAACAGGCCCCCGCGACCGAGCAGGGTGGGGGCGGTGGCGGCGGCGGCGGTGGAGGAGCGGGGGTCACATTCAAGTTAGTCCCTGCTCCCGGGGCCGATGGGTGATCTATGGGCGGGGCCACTCCGATGGACTGGAGTGCGTTTGTCACATACGCATTGCTATTTGTCGAGAGCGGATTGTAGGGGATGTTTGCCAGATTAAGCCCTGTGTCAAAATCCTGAAGACCTTGGATGTAGCTAGCAGCGGGAAGGTCATCTTTCATCACCACAACGGACCCGCTTATCGTGGACATGTTGTCCCCGTTGGGATCGGTCGGGCTTTCCTGTTGAGCATGGAGCTGACCCCACGGATTTCCCTGAGCTGTCTGCCCCTGCACCGCGGCTCGACGAATTCGACGAATCCGACTGCGATGAGGTAGGGGTCGCAGACTGCGAAGCCGATCCTCCAGTCGCCGGAGTGATCCATCCTTTGCCTGCCGAAACCGTCGGGCCCGCGCGAAACACAGTCTGAGTGCCGTCGCGATCAGTGATCACGATAAACGAGTGGTTACTACCAAGCGCAAGTGGGTTGTATTTTACTTCGATAGTTGCGTGCCCGTCATCATCGAAGGCACTCAGCGGATTGTTCTTAACATAGCTGTAGAGATTCAGCGTCTGAGGGTTCGTGAAGTCAGCGTATGGAACGCCCTGCGGGTCCTTGCTCCAATCAGGCGACAAATAACGCCCCATTGAGCTTGCATAGTACCTGGCCCCGAAGTAGTCATCGCCGGATTCGGAGTCGCGTTCTTTGCCGGTGAACTTGTAGTTGTTCGTTGATATTTGCGGGTTCCACTCCTGCCCAAATGGCGCGAACGTGCCTTGCCAGACTGGATACCCGTTGCCCGAAGTAATGATCCGTGCCGTTCCCAGATTATCGCCGGCATAGTAGGTGGTGGTCTGCGTGGGAGAAGTTGCTTTGCCGCGATTGATGTCGATATGTGCGCCGATGCCGGTCTCTCCCCCGCTCTGCAGGCTGGAGGTAATCGGCGACATTACCTCACCAGTGTAGAGCGGATGCACTGTGTACTAGATCGAAAGCCATACTGCTCTCCCCAACCATGATGCATTTTAAGGTAGCTCAGCCAGTCGGGATGTAAATAGGCTCGTTTCTCACACTCTGTCTTTCGATCTGCTTGATCCATTCGGCATTTCCGTGCTGGCAGCAGAAATCGCCGGCGAAGTCCTTGTCCTCCGCCGATATTCCCACCAGAATCATTTTGATTGGCTGATTCAGTGCCCCTGGCAGCTCATATAATGCATTGTCAACAGAGCGCGAGACTTAGCAGAATGAGGTTTCCCAGGAGCAGAGATACCTCAATCGCGACGTGAATCATGAGCTCGGATAAAACAGTCAGCAGGATCATCGACGCCGAAAAGCAACAGGTGGAAGCGTATTGCTATTGGCATAGCCTATCTGTTGGAGAGCGATTCTCTGCTGTTTGGGATGTCAGCGAATCCGCCTTCGCCTTCGCCGCCGCCTTCAAGGGAAATCGCACCAATGATGCCCAGCGATCTCAAAGAACTCTTACGCGCATTCAACGATCACGGGGTTAAGTACCTGATCGTCGGAGGCTATGCTTACGGCGTTCACGCCGAACCGCGAGCCACGAAAGATCTCGACATCTTCATCCGGTCCGACGAGGAAAACAGCCAAGCCGTATTCCGCGCGCTTGCCCAATTCGGTGCGCCTCTTGACAGGCTAAGCCCGGCAGATTTCATGGACGGCTCTAGTTTTCAAATCGGCCAACCTCCCGCGAGGATTGACCTCTTACAGCACATCGACGGCATCAGTTTTGAGGAAGCCTGGAAGAACCGGATCGAAGGTCTCATTGAGCCAGAGATCCGGATCACGGTCATATCCAAACACGACCTCATCCGCAATAAGCTCGCAAGCGGCAGGGAGCAGGACATTCTCGATGTCAAGAAATTACAAAATGTCGCGCCAGAAGATTCATAGCTGGCTCGAAGCGCCAAAGCGCCGCCCGCTACCGCAGGTGGAAACCAAGCCAAATCGCCACCGGCTACCGCAGAGGGTAGGCAAAGCCAAAGCACCACCCGCTACCGCAGGTGGTTCTGTTTTTTCTCCCACTCCTGCAGCGGAATTCTGTCCATCTTGAACAAATCTGTGGTGCGCGCATACCAGCCGGCGCCGTGCATGCGGCCGATGAGTTTCAGCTTGGGAGTATCGATGTAGTGTTTGTCTGGATCGAGGACGAATTCGTCGCGGACATGCATGGCCAGAATGCGACCGAGAACCAGAGCGTTGACTGGGTTGAATTCAACGATCTGCATCAATTCACATTCCATCGACACCGGACTTTCGGCGATGCATGGTGGTTTGATCCGCGTGGATGGGGAGACGCTCAGTCCTGCTTCGGCCAATTCGTTTAGACCATAATCGAACTCGATGGCGGTAATGTTCATGGCCTTGGCATTGGCTTCAGAAACCAGGTTCACGGTGAACTGTCCCGTCTCCTTGATATTGACGCGGTTGTCTTTGGACCGCCCGGGCTGGTGGCTGCTTATGCCAATACCGATCACCGGAGGATCGCCGGAAAAGGCATTGAAAAAAGAGTAAGGCGCTGCGTTCAGCTCGCCTTTGGCATTTTGGGTCACCACCCAGGCTATCGGCCGCGGCGTGATGGTCGAGATCATTAGTTTGTAGCACTCTTTGGCGGGCAAAGTGGCGAAGTCGAACAGCATGGAGGGATATTACTCTCCGCGATTCTTCATGCTTTTGCAATCATGTGGACCCGGTGCTTACGGCGTCTTCGCCGGCGGCAGGAACGCCGTTCCCGCTTCGGGATCGTGGAAGGAGCCGCGGACGAGGTGGGGGCTGATGGTGATTAGCAGTTCCTGATCGTCGGTCTGAGTGTTATGCAGGGAGGTCGCGCCGCCGAGGATTGGCAACTGGGCGAGGCCGGCGATGCCTTGCAGCGACAACTGCTCCTGCTGGCTTATCATGCCCGCGAGTATCGCGGTTTCCCCGAATGGGACATCGATGCTTCCGTTGTATTCCCGATTTGAAATTACGGGGACGCCGTTCAGGCTCTGGGCGCCCAGGCCGCGCAACTGAAATTCCAGTTTCAGCGCGACGTCGTTGGGATGGATATTGGGAGTGGCTTTCAGGCCGAGTCCAATATCTTCATATGTGAACGATGGGACCGGCGCAATGAAGCTTTGATTGCCGATCACTCTGGAGATGGCGGAAGTATTAAAAATCGGCGCAAAGCTGGCGTTAATGATAGGGAAGCGGGTGCCGTCGCGAAAGCTTGCCGCGTCGTTCTGGGCGGCGCGCAGCATCACGTGATCGAGTTGCTGGAAAGATGACTTATTCAGCGAGAGATGCGCGTTCGCGCCAGGGATAATCACTCCGCTTTGGGTGATGCCGCCGCCGAAGGTTGCGATGGGTTGATTCAAAATGGAACTCTGGCCCCCGCCTGCCGCCAGTCCCGCCAGCAAAGCGCCAATCGTCGAAGCGTTCGCCTGATTGATCGCGCCGGACGAGATCAGTTGATTCACGAGATTCTGGTTGCCGGAGCTCAGCAGTTTCTGCGCCTCGGTGTTCACGTTAAACAGCGTGAACTGATTTGGCAGTCCCAGGCCAAGGTCGCGGGCAAGCGTCCGCTCGACCTGGTAAACATTCAGCTCCAGCATCACCTGAGGCTTGCCGTTGTACAAGTCTTCGAGAATGCGGGTGGCCGCCTCCAGTTGTTCGAGCGGCGCCCGGACCGTGACCTGATTGCTGGTGGCGGCAGGCGTGACAAACCTCATCTCGAAGATCGATCGCAGCATGGTGACTACATCGTTGAGCTCCTGCGCCGATCCGGATTCGCTGATGTAGAAGGTGCGCAGCGCCAGCCGCTCGAACTGCTTGCGGTTTGCCGGAGTGTCGGAGACGATGAGCGCCTGCCGGGCATCGATGGGCACGTAGAACGTCTTCGTCATCTGCGAGGCGATGGTGGTGGCCGTGGCGAAATCTGCGTCATCGAGATCGAAACGCACCCGGTTGCTGTTGACCGAGCTGTCGATCAGTGGCTTGATGCCGTAGGCGTTCCACAGCTGCTGCAGCAATCCGCGAGTGTCACCCTTGTAATGGAAGTTGTGCGCAGCGCTCGAGGGAGCGAGCTCGATTTCCCCAGCATCGCGATAGCGAATCACGGTTCGGCGACTCGCCTCCGGCATCTGTTGCGCCAGGGCATTGCGCAGGGCCGCTTCCGCCTGAATGTTTTTGGGATCGAGCTTCAGGGCTTCGCGAAAGTTCCCCAACGCAAGTTGCTGTTGTCCCTGTCCGAGCTCGCGATTGCCCGCGCGCAGGCGTTGCTGGATATCCTGTTGCCGCAGCAGTTCGCGCGCGGTCTGCGCGGCGGCATTGCCGGGATCGATCGTCAGAGCGCGATCGAGCAAGTCTCGCCCGCGCTCGAGGTTGCCGCCGCGGACCAACTCCATTGCCTGCAGATATATGTCGTGCGACTTCTTCTGCGCGCGCAGTTCGGTCTTGCTGCTCGCGTCCGCATAGCTAACCCAGGACAAGAGCAGAAGGATGCAGAGTGCAAATCCTGTTCTGCTGCGCATGGAGAGATTCTAGTCGACTCGGGATGAGAACGGCGGAGTGACTCAACCTTGCAATTAAGAGCGGATCTGTAAAGGAGCGCGGCGGCCCTCCGCCGGAAGTTGAGTTTGCTTGTGAGTTCCTGTTCCAGAAGCGCGAAAATCCGGCCGAGGGCGGCCGCGCTCCTTTTGCATCGCAAACAGCCTACGAGCGAATGCCTTCGCGGGAATCGCCTCTCAGCTCCTGCTCGGCGTGGCGAATGCTCTGTTCGGCGAGCTGCAGATAGCGGCGGGCTTCTCCCGTCATTTCCCGCTGGAACTTGCGGTAGAACGCTTCTTCAATACCGCGAAAAAATTCCTGGATTTGGGTGTCGTCGATGCGGTTCTCTTGTCGTCGCTCCATGGTCCCCTGGGTTCCGAGTGTCGATTGCGCTGCACTCCATCATAGCCGGAAACAGCTACTTGGGATTGATAACAGCTTCGAAGCCGCGCAGTCTGAAAATGAGCATTGGGATACCTGAACCCCGGATGCAGAAATTCCATTTTGTGTGAGAACTGTCATCCTGACGCGCTTCTTCTGCCGCGAAGGATCTCCTGCGATATTTGGATCTAATTGCGGTGGGCGCGGCTTTTCCACCGCAGACCCGATCATTGCTCAAGGAACCTCGCGCCTGAATCCATTCTCAGGCATCGCAAGAGATCCTTCGGCCAAAAGATGGCCTTCAGGATGACAGCGCAAGATGACCTTCCACAAGTTACCCTCAGTCCTGAGTACTCCAAAGGTCACGTGATGAAAGCTAGCAGACAGAGCCAGCGGCCAGTAGCTAGTAGCCAGCAGCTTCTTATTGGTATCCTGACCTCCTATGCTTAAGCACATCGCCTGGAAGGATGTTGAACT
>JAICXB010000003.1 GCA_025980765.1 Terriglobales bacterium | reverse complement strand
TCCAGGGCGTCCTACCCGGTCCACAAAGGCCTCGAATGTCATCTGGGCCGGCTTGCCGTCGCGCATCAGCACCATCGTGCCGCCGGGTAATAAAGTCGCCTTCATCGCCCCTGGGTCACGTTTCGCCATGCCATCGAACAGTGCCATTACCGGCGCCAAGACCGCATGCTGTTCTGTTGTCCCGGCCTGCAGGGAAGAAATCAGGAAAGCGAAAACGGTTGCAACAGCCAGCAACAATGCGAGCAGTGATGGACGCGAGAGGTTCATGGCTCCTGATTTTAGACGGTCGTGTGAAGGTTGGCGACGGGGTGTACAATCCTCGCCGCTCTTGAGTTCGAGAAGGGAGATTCCGGTTGACTACTCAGACTGCACCGAACCAAGCTCCTCCAGCCCATTTTGGCATTCTGCAGATCGTGAACGGTGCGTATGTTGCCGGCGCCGTCTCATGCCTGGCGCAGTTTGGAATCCCCGACCTACTCGAGGACGGGGCGAAGTCAGCCGAGGAATTAGCTGTCGAAACCGGCGCTCAACCAGAAGCGCTCTATCGCCTCATGCGCGCCACCGCTTGCGTTGGAGTCCTGGCCGAAGGGTCGGACAAGAAATTTTCGCAGACGCCGATGTCGGCCGTTCTGCGGACGAATGCGAAACCCAGCCTGCGAGGTCTTGCCATCATGACCGGCCGGGAATGGCACGAACGCGGATGGTCCAAGCTGGAATATTGCGTGCGCACCGGAAAGCAGGCAATCGACGAAATTTACGGCATGACCATCTTTGAGTACTTGAAGCAGAATCCGGAGGAATCGCGGATTTTCGACGAGGCCATGACCGGGCTTTCAAGCATTGATGGCCCCGCTGTAGCCGATGGCTACAACTTTACGGGCATTCACAACATTGTCGATGTCGCGGGCGGCCGTGGCCTACTGCTGGCTATGCTGCTCGAGAGGAATGCGCACTTGAAAGGCACGCTCTACGAGGTACCCCATGTGCTGGAAGGAGCAAAAACAGGCCCTCTCAAGCCATACATGGATCGCTGCACGCTGACCTCCGGCGATATGTTTTCTTCGGTCCCGGCAGGCGCCGATGCCTACATTATGAAACACATCATCCATGATTGGCCGGATGATGCCTGCATCAAAATCCTAAGTGCCTGCCGCCAGGGCGTAAATCCTGGTGGAAACTTGTTGGTCGTGGATTCTGTGATTCAGCCGGGCAACGACTTTTCTCCCGGGAAATTCCTGGATTTGCAAATGGTGATTTTGCCGGGTGGAAGAGAGCGCACGGAGCCAGAATTCCGCGAATTGTTGGAAGCATCGGGATGGAAACTGTCGCGGATCATTCCCACAGCAGCCGGGGATTCGATTGTTGAGGGAGTGCTGGCGTAAGACGGCTCTTATGAAAGAGCAGCGATAATGCCTGGTTACGCTGACAGAGCATAATCCTGTGACATGACAGAGCATAATCCTCTGACATGAATGACACGAAACAGCAGCGTGGTCGCAGGTTTGACGGCAGAGGCGTTTTGCTTGTGTTTTCGCCCTGTGCCCTCGTCGATTTCGTTTGGGCGCTTTTCAAAAGGCGTTCCCTCGCTGAGGCGATTATCAGCGCGGTTCTTGGGCTGTTCGGAACCGCTTGGTATTTGTTCATTTGCTGGACCGCAGAAAAGAATGACCCCGACGATCCCAATTGGCCTGCGCGAATGGTTCCATAACGCTTAGTTGTTGAGAAATCGCCATTGCACTCGAAAACTTTCAATGGCGCTAATGCCTGTTCACAACAACTATCTCGACGACTCGTCGAGTTGTGTAGGATTTCTGCTGATGGAAAAGCCATTCTTCGGAAAGCGAAGTCGTGCTGACGCGCTGAAAGAAAAGTCTCCGCAACTGATTGCTGACGTTTTTCTGTATGCGACGCAGGATGGCGGCAAAAAGCTCACGGTCCAGCCTGGGTGGGGCTGTCCGTGCTCACTCTCAAAGTCGAAGGACGCTCTGTTCCACGACGGCTGGCCGCTACTAGACGCGCCATTTGCTCCTGGCGAGCGCCGGAGGCTTGGATTTGTTTTTCTTTCTGGGGATGATGCTGCTCAAGTGTTTCGCAGAGCCGGAAAATTCTATCTCTGGGAAGGTCGTTTCATCGGCGAGGCGATAATCGTCGAGTAGCAGTGGAGTACTAGCTAAAGAGCTGCTGAACGCCACAAGCCTCGATGAGTGCTAACGCTCGTAATCCTCCGGGGGTATTCAGGTCATGCAATACCACCTGAATGATCCTGTAGCAATGTACTTACAGGAGTTAGCTCGCGTCGAGGCGCTCACGGAGGCGGAAGAAGCAAACCTGTTCCGGCTTCTTGGCACAAGCGAAAAGTGGACGGGCGAAGTTGAAGATGCAGCACGGAGAGTCATTGAAGCCAATCTCCGTCTCGTTGTTCCCATTGCAGAACGCTACTCTTCAACCTCGGGCGTCGCTCTGCTGGATTTGATTCAACAGGGAAATATCGGTCTGATGAATGCTGTCAAAATATTTGCAAAAAGCCCTGCTGGCGAGTTTTTCGCCCGTGCGCGCGCTTGTATTGAGGAAGCAATCTCGAAGTTCTTGAGCAAGTCAAACTAGCCTTATTTCGGCACGCTGCTGTCGCTGGCGTGAAATAGCCGTTGCACTCAACGAGAGGAAGGTCTAATGGTTAATCCGGATAAAGGTAATGTCAATCTTCCGCACTGTGCCATCTTTCGTTACGATTTCATTTCGGGCGCGAAAGGTGCCTGGCCCAGGACGCTCCATCAGAAGAACGCGGGGCTGGCCCTCGCCGGTATTTTCGAATGTGATTGCCTCCCTGGAAATGCACTTGAGGCGGAAGACCAGCGCTTTGTCTTTTTCTGCTGGAGTCAGGTCGGCAGAAAAATGACGCACGCTCAGATCTATGCCATCGGGCGTCTCGCGCACGGTAAAGAACTCGAGAAACGTGGTCTTTTCGGGGCTGCCGGCCCGGATCATTCCAGGGAGAACCCCTCCCATGGGTGCCGACCAATATTCATCAATATGGGATCCATTCTGGTCGGCAGTCCAGTGTCCGGCGAACCAGGCGAAATCTGTAATTGTGGCTTTGCTGTTACACGGCTGCTGGTTTTGCGCCAGTGCGATGTTTACCAAAGACATTCCGATAGCCAGGAGCCAGATCGCGGAATGAAATGAGTTCGGCATTTTTTCTCCGATAATGAGCATCGATCCTACCTTCGTGCTGTCGTTTGGAAAAGGTGCTATTCTCCGCGCACGCAAGGTCAGGGCACTCCAGTCTAAGAAGGAGAATATCCAATGAGACACAACTTTGTCTTAACCATCGCGTCTCTCCTCTCGATCCTCTTCGTCACGTTTCACGTGGCGGATGACATCGTCCGCGGGATGGAACCGGGAAGGCTTTCAGACCTCATTGTGGTGCCCATCCTGGTGGTTTGGCTGTACGCAACTTTGGTGCTGGCCGAAAGGCGATCGGGGTACGTCATTATCCTGCTCGGATCACTCCTTGGGTTGCTCGTACCCGTCATCCACATGAAGGGAGCGGGAGTTGGCGGCGCGATCGCCAAGTCGAGCGGAGGTTTCTTCTTTATCTGGACACTCCTCGCGCTCGGCGTGACCGCGCTCTTCTCAGTCATCCTCTCAGTGCAGGGACTGTGGCAGCATTTGTCACAGCGAACCGCCGCACAAAAGAAACAAGGTGCGAGTGCATGAGGTTCGCGGAGTCACACGCATCTCACGGATTCAATTAAGGTAAAAAACAATCAATTATCCGCGAAATCCGTGCCGATCCGTGTGATCCGCGGTAAAGCCTTTGCTGCTTCTTAGCCAACAGCGAGCAGCAACCGTTCACTCAGTTGGGCTCGTCGCTAGAGGCGAGACCGTAATCCGGCTTGGGCAGCAGTCGGTCACGGTCGTACGGCAAGTCTTCGTGCTCGGGAATGGGATCATCGGGCCAGTCCTCATGCCAGTGCCGGCGCCAATCGTCATCAGCGTAATACTTGAGGTAGAGCTGGTTATCCTCTTCGCTGCAGCCACCGAGGGGTTGTATATGCCAGGCCGAATTTGTATCCGGCGGCAACATCTTGGTTTCCTGCCGCAGGGAATCGGTCCACAGATGCGTATAAAGTTCACGGTCGCTGAGATGATCTGTATCTTCGATGAATACTCGAATTAACGCGAGCTTATGGATCACCTCCCAAAGTTTTTCCGTCAGTTCCTGGTCGTTCAGCGAATCCGGAGCGGGGAGTGACACGCCTGCTGTCTCCAACTGGTGAAAGTGCGTCGTGTACGGAGCTTCCTCGTACTCCACCACATATTTCCAGAATGACTCTTCCATTTCAGCCGGGCAGTCGTCCGATATGCCAACCTCCATCTGGCCGTCACAAAGCTCTTCTGCACGGCGCTTCAACTCTTCGATGTTGTTATCACGGTCGTCGTTAGTTTTTGCCACAATACCCTCCCACATGCGGACGGCACACCTTCCGAGTCTGACTAATCTACGCGCCGATGCGACTCAAGTCCAGACCGCTGTGAATGGAAAATCGTGTCGGAAAACAGAACGTCTTCTACCCGTCGGATCTCGGCCAGTTTCTCAGACTCTAGTTCCCCGACCCGGTGCGGGGCACGGCGATGGGAGCATCTGCTGCGGATTTGAGGCCCCTGATCTTGTAGGCTAGGAAATCGCCTTCTTTGGTCTTGATGCTGAGGCGTTCGGCTTCCACAGCGCTCCAGATGCGTTCATAGACTTCGGGGCTGATCAGTACCTGGCCGGCTTCGGCAGCGGAGCAGTAGCGCGAGGCGCGATTTACGGCGTCGCCGATTACTGTAAACTCCATGCGGTCGGCGGTGCCTACGAAGCCGTGGATTACCTCGCCGTAATGGATGCCGATCCCGAATTGCGGAGAAGCGGCTCCGCGCAGGCGATCGAGTTCGTTGAGCTTCGCAACGGCGGCCTGCATTTCCAGCGCTGCCTGTACGGCGTGTTTTTGCTGCTGTGGATCGGCTTCCGGACTGCCGAAGACGGCGAGTATGGCGTCACCGACGAACTTGTCCACTGTTCCCTGATTGGAAAATATCGCCGGCACCAGAACTCCAAAGTAATGATTGAGCATTTGCACCACATCGTCTGGATCCATGCTCATGCTCAATTTCGTAAATCCTCGCATGTCGGCGTTCAGGACGGTCACCTGGCTGCGCTCGCCGCCTAACTTCAATTTCCCGCGATGGGAAAGTAGCCGCTCGGCTACTTTGGGAGAAAATTGGCGCAGTAGATTCGACTTTTCGGCAGACTGCCGGCTTATTTCCGACTGCAGTCTGTGCCCGGCGACGGCCATCGCGGCATACTGTGCAACCAGCACTAACAATCTGAGGTCATGTTCGGCTGGAGGCGTCGCAGGAATCGTCATGCCGCCGCAGATCACGCCCAAGGCTTCGCCCTGCCATAAAAGAGGAGCGTACATGCCAATTTCTAAGGAGCTTTGGAGAATACTTTGGCTTACGTCTCCGGAAATATTCTTCCAGATGAAAGCCTTCTTATCGCGCATGGCGCGACGCGCCAGGGTCTCGCTCACATTGGGGTGAGTCGCGCAGCGGTACGCCTTGAGCAGCAGAGAATCGGACGCGGGATCATGCAGCACCAGCGCCCAACTCTCCACGTCAGGGAACACCTCCATGAGGCGGTCGACAATGAGTGGAAGCAGCGATTCCAGTTTGACCTTGGCCGCAAACTGCAGAGGAAGATCGCAGATCAAGCTTAGGCGAGCGGAGAACTCCTTCGCATCCAGCAGGGAGGGCAAAATCGCAGAATCCTGAGCGTCGAGATCGTGGGCAATGGCTACGGTCGAGGAAGAATGATTCTTGGTGGAGAGTAATGCCGTTCCCTCGGCGAGGTAGTTGGTCTGTGCTACATCTGCTGTACCCCGCAGACTTTGGATTTTTATGGTGGTGTCGCCGGCAGCAATCTCGTCACTGGCTCGAAGTTGCTGCTTTGGACGTCCTTTGAGTTCGACCCCATTGAGCTGAGTGCCGCGAGAGCTGCCGAGATCTTCGATCCAGTAAGTGCCGGCTTCAAACCATATGCGTCCATGCAGGCGGGAAACCTTGGGATCGGGCGCTAAATCGAGTCCAATGGGAAATCTTCCGTCGGCGCGGCCAAAGATGATCTCAGCGGCGGCGGAATCTACGGCTCTGGATTTGCCTTGATATGTGCACAGGAGTCGCATGAGACCACGGCCGCCTAAAAGCTGTACGAAACCCCGACCAACGGCACGACCCGGGAGCGCAATCCTCCATCATCCAGTTGCACGAGCACGTTGCCGGTAACAATGAAGTTCCCAACCGGCCGGAATTTCAATCCAATCGAGGCGCTGGTCGCGTTGTAGTCGGTGTTGGGATTCACGGCAAGGTCGGGGTGAGTTGTGCCGGGAGCCAACGTCGTGCACGCGATATCGCTGCAGCGGCCAAGATCGGTGAAGGTGCTGGCAGAGACCTGCGGGGCGCCGATAAAGCGCGAGCCGATGATGTCAAACGACGCCGACAACCGCTTGGTTATGCCTGCGTCGGCGCCGGCGATGTACACAAAACGGTCTGGGAGCGAACCCTTGGTGTTGGTGGTTGTTCCAACAAAGTCCCCCGCCAGCAACGAGTCTCCATTCACTTCGTACCCGACTTCCACGTGTGGAGAAACTCTGGCCCGGTACGACACCACTCCGAACGGCTTTACCCCATATGCGCCGGAACCCAGGTAATTGGTTTCATCCCCGGTCGGGGTGCGCACATCAACACCCAAGGCGAAGCCGAGATGCTCTCCCTTGTAGGCTTCATATTTCCCACGAAACACCACGTCACCGATTCCGCTCGCCGACCCCGAGTCGGAGAATTGACCAGTTAGGCACGACTGTCCTGCTGGCGTCCCGGCACAACTGGGAACCGTCGCTGGATTGAACTGGTGGAAGTTGCCGTTGGGGAAATTGGCGATTGGGGGCGCTACCGAATTCGAGACAATCGTCGCTTGGGAACGGACATTCATGTTCACATTCAGGAAAGGAACGGCAACAGAAAAATCCAGCTTCGAACTCAGGCCATAAGTTGCGTAGAACGCATATTGGCTTTCAGTGAGATCCACATTCGTTGTGGTTTGAATGAAATCCCGAACAAAGCAGGGATTGTTGGCGTATTTCGCGGGCAGCCCTGACTGATTTGGGCAAGGCCCGGCGAAAGCATTCGGGGTAAAAGGAACATGTTGGAAAACAACGTTCAAATTGCTGGTGTCCTGCCCATCGATCGAGTTGAAATTGAAATATTGATAACTGAACGCTAGATATAGCTTGTGACGTCCGATCGTGTCGGCGCGTTCGCCCAGAATTGGGCCCAAACTTCCTTCTTGCGACGGAGTAAAGGTCTTCAACGTCGGATCGAAGGTGAAGGTAAGACCGGAAGAAGGCGATGCTAATGGCAATTGCGCCGCCTGAATTCCAATGGCCTCATTGATTGGTGTAAAGGTGGTAATGAAGTCGTTTTCAAAATGGGCCTCATGCCCGTTCGCAAGAAGCGGGGCTCCTTGGCCGCTGCCGATCCCGAGGGGGCCGTAGACCTGCGGTATCAGGCAGCTCAGCTTACCGCTGCTGGTGCCATTCAGTGGGCAGACACTCTGCGTCCATGCTGGAATTGACAACACAACAAGCAGGACGGCGGCAGGAAGAAAATGCTTCTTCATAATCTCGCCTCGAAAAAAGTGCTGAAATGGGGAGGACTGTTGTCTGAAAGAACAACAGCGAATTTTCATAGGCGCAGGCTCAATTGTCAAGCCGAGCATTACCTGGGATTGATTACTTCACTGCGGTGATCACCCAATTGCCATTCCTTTTCGAGAACTGAAAAACGTACGGCGTGGTGATGCTTTTCATCGCCTGCCTCTTGGGCGTGTAGTCCTGAGTGACCATCGCATTCACGGTTGCGCTGGAATGATCGGGCGCAATGCTGACGTCGGAATTGTTGATCTGCAGGTTGATGGCACTGGCATTCTGAAAAGCGTTCTTATAGCCGCTATAGATTTTCGAACTCATTGTTGGCCAGACCTCGCGAACCGCGTCGGCATTGCGATTGTCGAATGCCTGCGCGTAACGATCCAGCAGAGCTTTTATGGCATCAGTATCCGCCGTGCTGACGGAGGGCGGAACAGCCGCAGACGGCGCTGGGGCAGCAGTGAGTTTTGCCAGCTTCTGAGAAATGTCGTTCGCGTAATTGCGCGCGTCGTTGGCGTGCGGACCACCGCTCTCGGCAATCGACTGGAAGTTCTGCCGAGCCGCCTGCAACGCGTTTTGGTCGCTCGAGTTCGATTGGCGATAGCGCTGTAACGCGGATTGAAATGCGGAGTCGGCAGCATGCGTTTTCTCCGCCTGATCGATCTCAGAGGCCAGCGCGGAGGAATCGGCGCCGAGCTGCTTGATTTGGTCGGCCTTACGCCGCGCATCGCTGAAGTCTCCAGCTTTCATGCTTGATCGCGCGCTGAGCTGCAGATCGGCAATCTGTTGCGCGGTGCGTTGTTGCTGCGCCAGCTTGTTGGCATCGGCAATTTTTGAAAGACGAGCTGCGATCTGCGATTTCAGTTGTTGCGCATCGGATTTTCTTGGACCGCCAAGGGCGATTACTTGATCCGACAGTTGCGAGGCCGCCTGCAGGCTGCCGGCATCATTCTTCGAAGCGCTTTGCCTGGCGCTGGCAAACAGCTTCTCCTCCATTTTGCGCTGCGGGATCACACTGTCGAGATACTCTCTGGCTTTGTCTTTGCGGGTTGCGCCGTCAGGCAATGCCAGGATTTTGCGGAACTTCGATTCGGCATCGCGAAAATTTCCGCTGTCGACTTCGGTAGTTCCTTGTTGCCAGAGCGCCTCTTCATTCTGCCGAATTTTTCTCAACCCAGCGTCTTTCAGAGCAGCTTCGAGACCAGCCTGTTTCTGCTGGATGCTGCCGGTCAGCGGACCATTGAGCCCGGCGGCTTTCCCGAGGAGGGCAATGGCTCCTTCAAGATCGTTAGCCGCCACTCGCTTGTCGGCTTGAGCCATATCGCTCTTCTGTTCGGCCTCAATGGGATCTTCCTTCGGTGTGGCCGGGGGTTGAACTGCCGCACTCTTAGTGACCGAGGCCGCAGGCGTGGCTTCCCGATGCGGATAAAAATGGATACCCGCCCAAAGCAAGATGGCCACTGCTACCGCTGCAGCTGCAGCAAGAGGAGCTTTGGGGATTGTGTCAGGCGGCTTTGCCTCCGCAATGCGAGACGGAGGAGCAGGCAGCTTGCGGGAAACGTCCGGAATTCGCTGAGGCTGAACTGGAACGCTAGCCGGCATCTCCGCGCGAACCTGCTGCTGCACCGTCTCAGGTTGCTTGGGAACCTCCAGCGGTGTGGCATCCGTCTTCTCCTCGATAGCTGGAGTAGCTTCGGCATTGGAGGTGCTTCCGGTGGAAACCGGCGCATTTAGCAGTTGGGTAGCCTGCATCTCCGGTTCAGCAATCGCTGGTTCCGGCTCAACTGGCGGACCTTGAAGCAGCGCATACTCTTTCGTCAGTGCCGGAGGAGCGCCTGGAGCAACCGGCGCCGCCGGCTGGACGGTTCCCTGAGTTTTGATCTCCGACCAGGCCTGGGCCACTCTCTGATCTGATGGTTCCAGGATGGCTGCGTCGATCGCCGCCGCCAAAGTTGCCGTGGCCTCGTCCCATTTCCGCTCGCGAATCAGTCGCTGCACAGAATCCAGCTTTGCCTGCTGGTTCTTTCGCTTGTGGTTTCGCGCCTGCAGCTCGACCTCTGCGGAATTGAGCAGTTGGGTTACATCGGTGTCGGGTCCGAAGGTGGCGAGAGTCTCCTTCGCCAGGTCAACCGCTTCACTGAATTTTTCACGATTGATTTTTACCTTGATGTCCCGCATGCGCTGCTCGATGGAGCGCTTGGTCTGCTGTTTACGGAGTTCGGTCTGCGCCTGTTCGGAGGCGCTGAGGAGTTCGGGATTTCCGGGGAATTCGCTGAGTCCGCTCTTCGCGGCCTTTGTCGCCTCCTGCCAGCGGCTGGCGCTCACCAGGCGCTTAACGTCTGCAACAATGCTTTTGAGCCGCGTTTCGCGTTCTGCCTGCGCCTGGTGCGATTTGGCAAAATCCAAAAAGCGTTTGAGATCGGCTTCGCCAGGAAATTCCAGCAGCAGCTTTTCGGCTCGCGCCGCCGCTTCGGCATAGTTCTTCTGACTTGCCAATTGCCTGAGTTCATCCCACTGCTGCTGCAGCCGCTTGCGTTTTGCCTGGCCCTGCTCCTCGCTGGTTGCGAGACGTTGCAGCTTTTGCACTCCAGTATCGTCGGGATGCAGATGGTGCAACTCTTCCAGCAGGGCCTTGGCTTCGGAAAACTTTTCAGTCGCGAGCAGGCTCCTTGCCTCCGAGAGCTTCTTCTCTTTTTGCTGCTCCGATAAGCCGGCGCGGGCGCTTTGCAGAAGTTTCGAAATCTGATCGTGGTCTTCGGGAAACTCAGCCTGCAATTTGGTCAGCAGAGAGATCGCGTCTTCGTGTCGCTTGCTGACGAACATTTTTCTGGCTTCGGCCAGGCCCGCGAGCCGGCGTTGTTCGGCTTCTTCCTGTTGCAGAACTGCGAGAAGGTTGGTGACGTCGTGGTTACCCGGAAATTGCCGAGCGAGCGTTTGCAGCGCAACGGCACATTCTGAATACTTGCGCACCGCCAGCAGTTCCCGGGCGGCGGCAAGTTCTCGGCTGAGCTGATCCTCTTTGCGTGCCCCCTCCACCGATTCCGCCAGCCGCTCCACTTCCTCATCGTTCGGGAAGTCCTTACGCAAGGCCTCGATCCGGGCAACGCATTCGTCGTAACGGCGGGCAGCAAGCAAAGTTCGTGCCTGCTTGAGGCCCTGCCGACGTATTTGGTTTTGCTCTTCAGCAGCGCACTCGTTCAGCAGGCCTGAAACATTGGTGTCCTGGGGAAATTGTTCGCTGAGCTCAGATAGCAGAAGTTTGCACTCGGCGTATTTGTTAGCCGCAAGCAACTCTCGCGCCTTGGCCAAATTCTGGCGTTTCTGCTGCTCGGCCTGATCTTCGCGCGCAGTCTCCAGCAGGCGAGAGATTTCCTCTTCCTGCGGAAACTCCTTCTGCAGTACCTGCAGGATTTGAATGCACTTCGCGTATTCCTGCTGGGTCCAGCAACTGCGGGCTTGCTGCAGCGTCTGCAACATGTGGAGGCGGCGGTCGCGAACGGATTTCTCTTTCGCTGTCTGCTCCTGCAGCGCGCGAGCTTCGCGGTTCTTCGGGTCAATCTCGAGGAGCTTCAGCAGCGAGGCTTCGGCCTGTTCGGGCGCGCCTTCCGCCAGCTTCTGTCGCGCGCCCTCCAGCAAGTCTGCGACAATCTGCCAGCGCTCCAGTTCCTCGAGCACACGGTGCTGCAAGCTGAGCGCCGGTTCAAATCGGGAATCGAGCTGCAGGGAAGCTTCGGCTTCGGCTTTTGCCTCTTGAATCTTGCCTTCTGATAGCAGCGCGTTTCCTCGATCCACATGGCCCTGGGCGCGCGGCCTTACCACAATTCGCTTCAGCTCCCCGTTTACTTTTTCCAGCAGACTGCGGGCGGTCACATTCGAGGAGTCGATCTGCAGCGCCTGTTTGAGGAGATCGCGTGCCGGAGTGAATTCCCCATTTCCAAAGAGCTGATTCGCTTCCGTGATGCGCTGGCTGACAGTTGCGGCCTGCAGCGCCTTGAAAATGGGATCGAGGTCGAGAAGCAAGTCCTCCATCGATTGATAGCGCTCGACGGGAGACTTCATCAGCACCTTGTCCATCACGGTTTGCAGTTCGGAGGGACAATCGGGAACATGGGTGGAAATCGGCTGCGGTTGCGAATGACAGATCGAATGCATCACGCTCGCCGGCGTGGCTCCGCTGAACGGACGTTTGCCGGCCAGCAGCTCGTAGAGCAAGACCCCGAAGGACCAGATGTCGGAGCGTTCGTCGGCATGCATGCCTTCGTACTGCTCGGGTGACATGTAGGCAAAGGTCCCGATGAGCATGCCGGTCTGGGTTTTCGAAGCCTCGAGCACTCGGGCAATGCCGAAGTCCACCACTTTGACCACGCCTTCTTTGTTGACCATCAGGTTGGCGGGCTTGATGTCGCGGTGGACAATGCCGCGCTTGTGCGCATAATCGAGCGCGCGACAACCCTGCATGGCATAAGAAAGCTTCAACGGGATGGGCAGCTTGTCTTCGCGGGCAATGATGATCTCGAGACTTTCGCCCTCGATGAATTCCATGGCGATATAAGGAATTCCCGACGCTTCGCCCATGTCATAAATGGTGACGATGTTAGGGTGCTGCAAGCCACCGGCGGACTGAGCTTCGCGATAGAAACGTTCGAGCAGGCCGGGATTGTCGGCGAGTCCGGTAGTGATTGTCTTGAGGGCCACACGGCGGTTAATGATGGGGTCCCGGGCGTGATACACGATTCCCATCGCGCCGCGGCCCAACTCTCCGCCGAGTTCGTATTTGCCTAACTTCTCCAGCTCACACTCCTCCCCACAAACTCGCAGTTTTGTGCGAGCAAGGGGATCAACCCTCGTTGCTGGTACTCAGTCTGAGTACGGAAGATACGGCAACACGGGTTTCAGCATTTCTATGTTAGCGCATTCGAATGTGGGTCAACAGGCTGGTTCCGCGCTGATAATCAGTGTGTGAACGCTGATCATTGGGTGAGAAGAGGATTGCTCCGGAGGTAAAGACGCGGATTGTCGTGTCTCGTCAGCCGCTGCAGAATGAGAGCGCCGAAGGGAGATGGGATTCCGTCTTGCCGGGCGATCACAGTGCCGCTATCAAGGTGTTTAGGCGACTGCGGAGCGATATCAGCGCCGCAGTGTGGATCTGAGACACTCGGGATTCGACCACCCCGAGCACAAGGCCGACTTCTTTCATGGTGAGTTCTTCGAAATAGTAAAGCGATAACACCTGCTGTTCGCGTTCGCAGAGATCGGAAATCGCAGCCGCCAGCATTTCCTTTTGCTCCGATTCCGCGCAGCGATGGAAAGGATTTTGATTTGCGGGATCAGCCACATCGAACTCCAGAAATTCTTCGCTGCCCTGTTCGGCTGTTTCCGCAAAGAGGCTGCCGATCTCGAGTCCGCGAATCTCCTCCAACAGCTTTTGATAATTGGCAAGATCCAAATCGAGCGCCTGCGCTACTTCCTGCTCGTTGGCGTTTCTTCCAAGCTTTTCTCGCAACTCCGAGTGGGCGGCTTCGATTCTGCGGGCCTCACGGCGGAGACTTCGAGGGCTCCAGTCGAGATCGCGCAGACTATCGAGAATGGCCCCACGAACGCGAAATTTCGCGTATGAGTGCAGTTGAACGTTTCTGCCGGGATCGTATTTGTCCAAAGCTTCGACGAGACCCAGGACGCCCGCTTGGAAGAGATCCTCGATGGCAATGTGCTGAGGCAGGCGCTCATGGATACGTTTAGCAATGTAGCGGACCTGAGGTAATTGCTCCAACAGCAGCTGCTCTCGCGTTTGGGGGCAGAGCCCAGTGGGTGTGCTGTCCACCTTTCGTGCCGCATTCGTCCTCATCGCCTGCTCCGATTTTCTTCAGCTCAGGCAAGGAGTCTAGACAGCGAATTTAAGAATTCGCTTAGAGCGAGATTAAATTCCTTTAAGAAATCCCGACGAGATAGCTGCGAGTTATTGCTTGTTTTGGTGCGCGCGCGGCAAAGTGACTTCCAGGACGCGGGTCAGCGTAGGGCTAGGGCATGCACAAATCTCTCCACCAAGGGCTTGTATGATTCGCCGGGATAGGCAAAGGTCTAGATTGTTGGATTTTCCGGGCAGCACTTCATGACCAGGAGGAAAGGGATGGAACAATTCGGAGGCCTGCTCGGCACTCCATGCTGTGTGATCGGCAATCTTCAGAAGGATTGTGTATTGATCGCAGCTGGCGTCGACTTGCACCATGTCGCCAGATTCGCCGGTTCGGATGCAATGCGCCAGGAGATTCTCCAGAGCGTGAGTGAGATGGCGCGGGTTCGCCAGCACGATCAGCTCAGGTTGTAAATTGCACTGAAGCTTTACGCCACCATCTTCGGCCAATGGCCTGCAATTTTGCAGCGCATCTTCCAAGCTGGAGTTTAAGGACACTCGCTGGCCGCCCTGAGTGAAGTCTTCGCAGAAGAAACTGCGCATCACCCGGAAGAGAAAGGTCAGTTTCTCTGTCTCGGCAAGGGCGGCGGCAATCGCGGCGCTGTGCTGGGAAGGATCGTTGCTTATGGCGGCCAACTCTAGAGTTCCGTAGAGCGCTCCGATGGGCTGACTGAGCTTATGGAAGAAGACTTCGATGAGTTGTTCCGGAGACGAGCATGCGCGACTTTGATGGAAATCGGGGGTGTTTTTTGACCAATCCATTTTGAAACTGTTCAGGACTTACAAGCCGGAATCATCTTCAGGGTGAGCATCACCGACTTCCACCTCGGAGTCGCTGAGCACATATCCGATGCCCCGCGCGGTGCGGATGAGCTTTAGACTCGACCTGCCATCAATCTTTTTACGAAGATAGTTGATATACACATCGACGACGTTGGTGCTGGTATCAAAAGAGTGGTGCCACACGCGTTCCAAAATCATGGCGCGCGTGACTTTCCGGCCCGCGTTCGACATCAGGTACTCGAGCAAAGCGAACTCCTTCGGGCTCAGGTCGATTTCTCTGCCGGAGCGGGTAACGCGGTGCTCGGTTCGGTTCAGTTCGAGGTCGGATACGTGCAGGATATCTTCGACGGGGCGACTGCGTCTGCGCAGCAAGGCGCGTACTCGCGCGGCGAGTTCCGAAAAGGAAAACGGCTTGGCTAGATAGTCGTCCGCTCCCAAATCCAGCAGGGAAACGCGGTCCTCGATTTTGTCGCGCGCGGTGAGCACCAGCACGGGCAGGGAATCGTTGTGGGCCCGCACGCGGCGCAGGATTTGCACGCCATCCACGCGCGGCAGGTTCAAGTCGAGGATCAGCAGATCATATTGCTCGTTGCTAACCAGGTAATCGACCTCGTCGCCGGAATGGGAAAGATAAACCTGATGCTGCTCCGCTTCCAGACCTTTGCTGACAAAATTGCCGAGCGACACATCATCTTCGGCAACCAGAATACGCATAGATTCAGCAAAAACGGGGTGATGAGGATCGAGTGGAATAGAAAAGACACTTTAATCAGGCCGAAATTGGATGTCAACCAATTACAGCGAGTTCAGGTGAATTTGCATCTCGGTTAATCTTCGCGGTGAACCGTATCCATGGCAAAGGCCGGCAGGCACACGGCGATGTACTCGGCCCCCTCCGGATCGGGCGTTGAGTACCGCACCCACTCGCCCCCGCTCGCCACCACTGCCTGGCCGGCTTTCACATCGAGAATTCCATCCTTATGCTCGACGCGCAGCGTGCCTTTGAGGACGACAGTGTACTCCTCAAATTCCGGCGTCTGCCCCGGTTCGCTCCATCCGCCGGGACTGCGCATATGCGCAATGCTGAGTTGTTCAGACTGGGAATTCACGCGGCCAATGTATTCATCGATCAGTTTCGGTTTATTGCCGGCGGCAGTGATGCGGGTCGGAGATGAGATCAGGATGGGCACCGGAACAGAGTAGCAAAAGCGCATGCCCGCAGTTGCACCGTTCCCGCCCTCCGAACTAGGCTAGAGAGTTTGATTTTGTCGAGGTTATTTACTCTGATGCCGGTTGAAACCGAAGCTCCTCCCGCTGTCTACAAGCCTATTAAGGCGCCGCGTGGTACTCAGCTTTCCTGCAAGGGATGGCAGCAGGAAGCCGCGATGCGCATGCTCATGAATAACCTCGATGAGGAGGTTGGGGAGCGTCCGCAGGATTTAGTTGTTTACGGAGGCACGGGTCGCGCGGCGCGCAATTGGGCGTGCTATCACGCGATCGTGCATTCGCTGCGCGATCTGGAGACCGATGAGACCCTGCTGGTGCAATCGGGCAAGCCGGTCGGCATCTTCAAAACACATGAATACGCGCCGCGCGTGCTGATCGCCAACTCCAATCTGGTGGGCCACTGGTCAAATTGGGAAAAATTCAACGAGCTCGAACGCGCGGGCCTGACCATGTATGGGCAGATGACCGCCGGGTCATGGATCTACATCGGGTCACAGGGAATTATCCAGGGAACCTTCGAGACTTTTTCTGCGGCGGGTGAAAAGCATTTTGATGGAGATCTCGCGGGCAAGCTTATTGTCAGCGGTGGCATGGGCGGCATGGGCGGCGCGCAGCCGCTGGCCGCCACAATGACTGGGGCTGCCTTCCTCGGCATCGATGTAAACCCTGAGCGCATCAAGAAGCGTCTGAAGACCGGCTACTGCGATTTCATGGTTAACAGCCTGGACGAGGCTTTGCGCATCCTGAAAAACTCGATCCGCAAGAAAGAAGCAGTCTCAGTTGGGCTGGTGGGCAACTGCGCCGAGATAATTCCGGAACTCGCCGCGCGCGGGGTGAAGCCCGACATCCTCACCGATCAGACCTCGGCACACGATCCTCTTAACGGATACATCCCTACCGGACTCTCGATGGCAGACGCAGACGAGTTGCGCCGGCGGGATTCCAAGGCGTATGTGGAACGCTCGCTCGATTCGATCGCGCGGCATGTAGAAGGCATGCTGGCGCTGCAGAAGTCCGGTTCCGTGACTTTCGATTACGGCAATAACATCCGCACTTTTGCGTTTGAGCGCGGAGTGAAGAACGCCTACGATTTTCCCGGATTCGTTCCCGCATACATTCGTCCTTTGTTTTGCGAAGGACGCGGGCCGTTCCGCTGGGTTGCGCTCTCCGGCGAGCCCTCAGATATCGCTGTGACGGATGATCTGATTTTGCAAATGTTTCCGCAGAATCGCATTCTCAGTCGCTGGATCGATCTCGCGCGCAAGCGCATTCACTTCCAGGGGCTGCCCGCGCGCATCTGCTGGTTGGGATATGGCGAGCGCGCCCAATTTGGGCTGGCCATGAACGATCTGGTAAAGCGCGGCAAGATCAAGGCGCCGGTCGTCATCGGTCGCGATCACCTCGACTGCGGCTCGGTCGCATCACCATTCCGTGAAACCGAAGGTATGAAGGACGGCAGCGATGCCATCGCCGATTGGGCGCTGCTCAACGCGATGCTGAATACCGCCAGCGGCGCCAGTTGGGTTTCCATCCATAACGGCGGGGGAGTCGGAATTGGTTACTCGCAGCATGCAGGTCAGGTCACGGTAGCCGACGGAACCGACGCCATGGCCAAACGCATTGAACGGGTGCTGACGAACGATCCCGGAATCGGCGTCGCTCGCCACGCGGATGCAGGCTATGAAGAAGCCCGCCAGTTTGCCGATCGCGCCGGCGTACGCATTCCGATGGATGAGCCTCAGAAATGAAGACTCAGTTTGTTTCCTGAGAACAGGGAGAAATACCGGGAGATTTTTCGTTCGTGAGGCCGAAATCCTCAAATTATGCCCAAAAATTGCGATTTCCGCCGATTGCTGAGGAAAGGAACAGGAAACGAACAGGAAAGAGCGCAAAATAGCTGTAATCCATTGTCAATGCGAGACTTAGGAATAATTTTCCGGGAAATTCCAGCGTTTCTCAGGAAAGAGATCAGGAAAGAAACAGGAAAGCCCGCCCACAACACTGCGCTGGCTTGGCCAGTCCGGGCTGGGCAGGCAAGACGCGGCATTTTGGGCCTCTACCAAGTCTTCTGGGGTGGAGAAGCATTGTGAAGGACGCCGCGCAAGCGGGCCGTCCCCGACCGCCATTGCTGCTGAACAACATCGGTACGTTGCTCACGTTGCAAGGTGGCCGGGACCCTCGGCGGGGGCGCGAACTGGGCAATCTCAACGTGATTGCAAATGCTGCCGTCCTCTGCCGGGACGGCAAAATCGCCACCGCCGGCCCAGAGCGCGAAGTGCTCAAGCACGCAAAGGAGCTCGGCGCCGATCCGGAGATTGAGAGTTTCGATTGCAAACGCGGCACGGTCATGCCCGGTTTTGTCGATTCCCACACGCATCCGGTGTTCGCGGCTCCGCGATTGCTGGATTTCGAGAAACGAATTCAGGGAGCGAGTTACCAGCAGATCGCGGAGACCGGAGGCGGCATTCGCAGCAGCGTAGAAAGTGTTCGCTCTGCAAGCGAGGTGGACCTGGCGCAAGGAGTTCTCGCTGCTTTTCGCCACATGCAATCGTCCGGCACCACGACGGCAGAGGCCAAATCCGGATACGGTCTCACGACTGAGGCTGAATTGAAGTCCTTGCGCGCCATCCGTCAGGCGGCCGGCGAATGGCCGGGCACCGTTGTTTCTACGCTGCTGGGTGCGCACGTTGTGCCACCGGAATTCGCTGAGAAACCGCATGAGTACGTGAAGCTGGTTTGCGAGCAGATGATTCCACGGGTCGCGAGCGATAAACTGGCAGATTTTGTCGATGTGTTTTGTGAGCGCGGCGCGTTCACTCTGCCACAAACGGAATTGATCTTCGATGCGGCGCGCGAACACGGGCTCGGCGTGCGAGCGCACGTGTGCCAGTTCTCGCCGCAGGAGTTGTCGCGGCTGAAACGCTTTTCGCCTGCGTCCTTCGATCATCTCGACTGCTTGTCCGATCAGGACCTTAAGAGTTTGGCGCAGCAGGACACGGTGGCCACGCTGTTGCCCGGAGCGTCGTATTTTCTGGCGCATTCCTATCCGCCGGCGCGAAGACTGATCGAGGCTGGAGCGGCCGTGGCATTGGCGACAGATTACAACCCAGGGACCTCGCCGACCACAAGTATGCCAATGATCTTGTCCATGGCCTGTACGCAAATGAAGATGACCCCAGCGGAGTCGATCTCCGCTGCCACGATTAACGGCGCTCACGCCCTTCGACTTGGAGGTTCGAAGGGCTCAATTGAGGCGGGCAAGGATGCCGACCTGGCGCTTTTCGCAGTCTCGGATTATCGCGAACTTTGCTACTGGTTTGGTGGCAATTCCTGCTCGGCAGTTGTGTTGAACGGAATTCTTATGAAGAATTAGGAGCATTTATGAAGAAGTTTTTTGTTTTCACTTTCGCGCTGATGTTTTCGCTGGCGACACAGGCGCAACGCCTGCCTTTGGGCGCTATGCCTGAGCACTATCAACTTACATTCACCCCGAACTTCAGCGATAACACCTTCGATGGAGATGAAACCATCGATTTGCGCATTCTGAAGCCGAGCACGACGATTGTCCTCAATGCGGCCGAGATCGATTTCAAATCGGCGACGGTCGAGTCCCGGGGGACGAAGCAGGAGGCGAAAGTCGCGCTGGACCCCGATCGCGAGCAGGCCAGCGTCATCGCTCCGCGCACCATCGCGGCCGGTCCGGCAAAGCTGCACATCATCTTTAAAGGCCAATTGAATGACAAGCTGCGCGGCTTCTATCTCAGCCAGACTCCCAAACGCAAATACGCCGTAACCCAATTCGAACCAACCGACGCTCGCCGCGCCTTTCCCTGCTTCGACGAGCCCGACAAGAAAGCAACGTTCTCCATCACGCTGGTGGTCGATAAAGGCGACACCGCAATTTCGAACGGCAAACTGGAATCCGATACTCCCGGACCAGGAGAGAACAAGCACACGCTGAAGTTTGCAGAAACTCCGAAGCTCTCAACTTATCTCGTCGCCATGCTGGTCGGCGACTTTCAATGCGTGAGTGGCGCGTCGGACGGCATCCCGATCCGCGCCTGCGCTACGCCGGACAAGGTCGAGCAAGGTAAATTCGCTGTCACCGCGGCCGAGTACATCATGCACTACTACGACGAGTACTTCGGCATCAAGTACCCATTTGCGAAGCTAGATTTGATTGCCATTCCCGATTTCGAGGCGGGAGCGATGGAAAATGCTGGAGCGATTACCTACCGCGAAACCGCCATGCTGCTCGATCCGAAGATCGCGACTGTCGATAACTATCAGAATGTGGCGGGCGTGGTCGCGCACGAGATGGCGCACCAGTGGTTTGGCGATCTGGTCACGATGAAATGGTGGGACAACCTGTGGCTCAACGAAGGCTTTGCCACCTGGATGTCGTCGAAACCACTGGAAGAATGGAAGCCGGAATGGCACGTGAAGCTGGACGAGGTGGCCGGCACCAGCCAAACGTTGACGCTTGATGCCATGAAAACCACGCGCCCGATCCGCGCCAAAGCCGAGACTCCTGCGGAAATCAATCAATTGTTCGACGGCATTGCCTACGGCAAGGCCGCTTCGGTGTTGCGCATGGTCGAGTACTTCGTTGGCCCCGAACTGTTCCGCAAAGGAATACAGAATTACTTGCATGCTCATTCTTATGGCAACGCTACCGCCGAGGACTTCTGGAATGCGATTACGCAGTCGTCTCGTAAACCCGCGGACAAGATCATGTCGAGCTTCGTGGTGCAGCCAGGTGAGCCACTGCTGCACGTCTCAGAGGACAACGGCCAGTTGACCGTGTCGCAGGAACGTTTCTTCTCCGATCGCAGTCTGCTGGGCACCGCACAACAGGTGTGGACGGTGCCTTTTTGCGTCGGGCTGGCACAATCCGGAACAGCAGCCAATCCGTCCTGCTTTCTAATGACGCAGCGGGCGCAGGAATTCAAGAATCCCGTGACTGGCACGACATTCGCCAATGCCGGCGCCCACGGCTATTACCGCACTGAGTACGACGATCCCATGCGGCAGCAATTGACCAAAGATCTGGAACACGGACTGGCTCCCGGCGAGCGCATCTCGCTGATCGGAGATGAGTGGGCATTGGCCCAGGTTGGGAAATTGTCCGTCAGCAATTTTCTCGATCTGATTGCGGAGCTTAAGACCGAGCGCAGCCGAACCATCTGGCGCGAGGTCCTCGATCGTCTGGAGTACGTCAACGACAAACTAGTCAACGATCAAGACCGCGAAAACTTCCGTCAGTTTGTCCGCAACCTGCTGAATCCGGTGTACGCCGACCTGAGTCAATCCGCCAGCGCTTCCAACGATCCAGAGCAGAAGGCCCTCCGCGCCGACGTCTTCGGCACGCTTGGACTCATCGGGCGTGAGCCGAAGGTGCTGGCCGAAGCAAAGCAGGTAACTGAGAAGTTCCTCCAGGATCCGACTTCGGTGGATTCGTTGCTCGCACGAGAGGCGTTGCCGGTCGCCGCTTCCGCAGGCGATGAAGCCCTGTTCAATCAAATCGTCGCAAAACTGAAAGGCACCACCGACCAGACTCTGCGCGACCGCTATATGGCGGCGCTCGAGCATTTTGAAAAACCTGATCTAGTGCAGAAGGCCCTGGAACTGGGTGTCTCCGATGTGATTCGCAATCAGGATTCGACCGCTTACATCAGCCGTTTCCTGCAGAATCCTGCAACGCGCAACGAAGCTTGGAAATTCATTCAAACTCACTGGAAGCAGGTAGAAGGCACGTTCACCACTTCGAGCGGGTCTCGTCTGGTGGCCAGCGCGGGCGAGTTTTGCGATGCATCCACTGTCGAGAACGTGAAGACATTTTTCAGCGTCCACACCGTTCCGGCATCGGATCGTGCTCTGCATCAGGCGCTGGAACGGATCAACTCCTGCGCCGATCTCCGCAGGCTCCAGGAAAGCAATTTGCAGTCATGGCTGGCAGACCACAGCGGGATGCAGTCGAGTGCTGCGGGTGACAAGTAGGGCCGGGCGGAAGTGGGTGGAGCAATGCAGACGAGGATCCCATTTTTATTAGTGGGATTACGCGTTGCGCACGCGCCCGTGCTGGTGGGCTCCACAACTTACAAAGTGTTTCCTATGTTCAAGGTGTCATCCTGAGGCGCAGCCGAAGGACCTCCTGTGAAATGTGTGAGATGGTGCGGCGTGTCAGGCTCTTCGGGCACTATGCGTGAGAACCTGATGTGTGGTTGAAGAGCCGCCCAACCGACGTTTCAGTTTGACAATGTCGCAGGAGGTCTTTCGGCTGCGCCTCAGGATGACAGTTGAAGAGATGGATGCTGAGATGGTGAATCATGCTCCTAATTTGGGCAAGCCTCAGGCCAACCCGCCAGTTGTCACCCTGAATATTTCTCGCCACAGCTCCGCAATTCCCAATTTGGTCTTCACCGAGCAGGGAAGGATCCGACCCACGTTGTGCTCGCGCCGCAAGCTGGCCAACGCTTTGTTGAGCTGATTGGAGGAGAGCCGGTCGGATTTCGTCGCTACCAGGAGCAGATCGCGATCCTGCGATTGCAGCCAGGCGATCAACTGATGGTCGCTCTGCTGCGCGGGCACATTGGCGTCAATCAGACAAACGCAGAGTCTCAATGCCTCACGTTCTGCGAGATACGGTTCAATAAATTTGGGCCACTCCGCGCTGATCTCGCGCGATAGTTTGGCGTATCCATATCCGGGCAAATCGGCGAGGACCAAGTCGGGACGAACCGATTCGGGCTTGCTTCGCAAGGCGATGAAGTTGATGGTGCGGGTGCGCCCGGGGGTAGAGCTTACGTGAGCGATTTTCTGTCCGAGCGCCGCGTTGATCAGGCTCGATTTGCCGACGTTGGAGCGGCCTAGAAAGGCGACTTCCGGCGCTTCCTCTGGTGGGAATTGTGCGACCGAAGCGGCGGATGTGATGAATTCGGGGTGGAGGCGCATAAGAAAATCGACACTGTGTGGGAACTGTCATCCTGAAGCCCGCCTCAGGCGGGCGAAGGATCTTCTGCGATGTTTCGGATTCTAACGCAGCCGGCGTGGCTCCTCGGCGGGCACGCAGGAGCAGCATGGCCGAGGAGCCAGAAACTGCAATTCCATCCTACGCATCTCGCGAGATCCTTCGCCCGCCTGAGGCGGGCTTTCATGATGACAGAGCTATATGTATTGGCCGCTTGCTCGACCGGGAACACGCGGGGCTATCCAAAAAATAACGGCCCGCCGTAGCGGGCCTGCCCTGAATACTGAAAACTGCTCACTGAAACTGCTTTTATTGATGCTGCACCGGCGCCTGCTGCGATGGTTGTGTCGGGGTTACGGTCGGCATGCCCTGCGACTCTTCTTCTACGAACTTCGGCAATGGTCCTTCGAGGGCGATCGCGAGCACGTCGTCCATAGTATCGGCGAAGTGCAGCTTCATGGCGTTGCGCAGGTTCTCCGGCACTTCCGCGAGGTCTTTCTCGTTGTCGCGCGGAAGGATTGCCTCGAAGATGCCCGCCCGATGTGCGGCCAGCAGCTTCTCTTTGAGTCCGCCGATGGGCAGCACTTTGCCGCGCAAGGTGATCTCGCCGGTCATGGCAATGTCGCGGCGCACGGGAATTCTGCTCAGCGCGCTGGCTATGGCTGTGGCCATAGTGATGCCGGCGGAAGGACCGTCTTTGGGGATCGCGCCCTCCGGAACGTGAATGTGAATGTCGATGTTGCGGTAGAAATCGCGCGGCAGCCCGAGGCGATTCGCGCGCGAGCGGATATATGACATGGCCGCCTGCGCCGATTCCTGCATGACCTCGCCCAGTTTGCCGGTGTGGGTGAGCTTGCCCTTACCATCCACGATGGTGACTTCGGTGGAGAGAATTGACCCGCCCACTTCGGTCCAAGCCAGACCTGTGACCAGGCCGACTTCGCTCTTTTCGTGGGCGAGCGTATCGCGGAACTTCGCCACACCCAGAAATTCCGAGACATTCGCTTCGGTCAAGTTGACCTGATATTCAAGTCCCTGCTTGACCACGCGTCGCGCTACTTTGCGGCAAATGTTCCCAATTTCACGCTCAAGGTTGCGAACCCCCGCCTCTCGCGTGTAAGAGCGAATGATCTCCTGGATAGCGTCCTGACCGAAGGCGAGGTTCGTTTCTGAAAGCCCAGTTGCCTGCCGCTGTTTGCGCACCAGGAACTGCTTGGCAATTTCGACCTTCTCCAATTCGGTGTAGCCGTGCAGGCGCAGCACTTCCATGCGGTCCTGCAGAGCCGGAGGAATGGTATGCAGCACGTTGGCGGTGGCAACAAAGAAGACCTGCGAAAGATCGTACTCAACGTCCAGGTAGTGGTCCTGGAACATGTAATTCTGTTCCGGATCGAGGACCTCGAGCAGGGCCGAAGAGGGATCTCCGCGGAAATCCGCCGCCATCTTGTCGACTTCGTCGAGCATGATCACCGGATTCTTGGTTCCGGCTTTTTTCATTGACTGGATGATCTGTCCGGGAAGTGCTCCGATATAAGTGCGCCGATGCCCACGAATTTCGGCTTCGTCGCGCACCCCACCCAGCGAGAGCCGCACGAACTTACGGCCAGTGGCCTTGGCGATCGACATTCCCAGCGAGGTCTTGCCCACGCCCGGAGGTCCGACGAAGCAGAGGATCGACCCTTTGGGATTTTTTACCAGTTGCCGAACGGCGAGGAATTCGAGGATGCGGTCTTTGATTTTCTCAAGACCGTAATGGTCTTCGTTGAGGATCTTCTCTGCCGATTCGATGTTGCGAATTTCCTTCGATTTCTTTCGCCACGGAACGGCCAACAGCCAGTCGAGGTAGTTGCGCGAAACCGTAGATTCCGCTGACATCGGCGGCATAGCCTCAAGCTTCTTCAGTTCCTGCAGCGCTTTCTCATGCACTTCCTTGGGCATGCCTGCAGAGTCGACCTTCTTCTTTAGCTCGTCCCACTCGCTTTTTTCGCCGCGCCCCAGTTCCTTCTGGATGGCCTTAATCTTCTCGTTGAGGTAGTACTCCTTCTGCGCGCGCTCCATCTGCCGCTTTACGCGGGTCTGGATGGTGCGGTCCATGTTCAGCTTCTCAATTTCAATCTCGAGAACATCGGCGACGCGGTTCAGTCGCTCGGCGGGATCGAAGATTTCAAGCAGTTCCTGCTTCTCTTCGATTGAGAGCTGCATGTTCGCGGCGATGACGTCGGTCAGCTTGGAGGGGTCCTCCATGCGGACGGCCGCGATCATGGTCTCGTAGTTCAGCGACTGGCAGAGCTTCACGTACTGCTCGAACAGGGAAGTCACCCGCTGCATCGCCTGTTCAATGACTGGCGAGGACTCCACCGGGTACTTGGCTACGCGAATGCTTGCGTGGAAATAGCCCTCGGTATCCACAATCTGCAGAACCTTGCCGCGTTCTACGCCTTCCACCAGAACCTTGATGTTCCCGTCTGGCAGCTTAAGGCTCTGGACGATGTTAACGATCGTCCCGACCTGATAGATCTCGTTCGGCTTGGGTTCATCCACGCTGGCATCATGCTGCGTGGCGAGGAAGATCTTGCGGTCCCCGGCCAGCGCCTCTTCCAGAGCGCGAACGCTCGATTCGCGTCCCACAACGAAAGGCGTCATCATGTGCGGAAAGATGACGACGTCCCGGATGGGCATCATGGGCAGCTTGCGTGTCTCAAATTTTTCCCGAGTTTGGGTCACTTATTCCTCTTGGTTTAACAACTCTATTGTAAACAGAAGCCGCGAAGACTTGGGGTTAACACGGAGGTCACAAGGGAAAACATCAAGGTCACGGAAGATTCCGTGTCCTATCTTTCCGACTTCGTGCCCTTCGTGTTAACCCCCGGGCTTTACCCCGCCTTTTCCATCATTGGAATCGAAACGTCGCGCTTCTCAACCATATCCTTGCTGACCTCGAACTCCTTTAGCCGCTTCTGGCCGGGGAGATGGTACATGAGGTCGAGCATCAGGTCTTCGAGGATCATGCGCAATCCCCTTGCTCCCACTTTACGCGAAAGCGCCTCACGAGCGACAGCGCGGGTGGCTTCGTCACTGAATTTCAGGCGCACATTCTCGAACTCGAAGAGCCGCTGATACTGCTTGATGATGGCATTGCGGGGCTTGGTAAGAATCTCGACCAATGCATTCTCGTCCAACTCGTCGAGAACGCCAACCACGGGCAATCTCCCGACAAATTCCGGAATCAGGCCGAACTTGATGAGATCCTGAGGCTCGACCTTCGCGAGCATCTCGGTGTCGCGCCTTGGCGCCAGCGCCGTCTCTGCTTCCCCTTCTTTTGGGGCCTTGAAGCCCATTGACTTTTTGCCAATACGGCGTCCGATGACTTTTTCCAGGCCGACGAAAGCGCCGCCGCAAATGAACAGAATGTTGGTGGTATCTACCGGCGTGAATTCCTGGTGGGGATGCTTGCGGCCGCCCTGAGGGGGCACGTTGGCTACTGTTCCTTCCAGAATCTTGAGCAGCGCCTGCTGCACGCCTTCGCCGGAAACATCGCGGGTGATGGAAGGGTTCTCGTCCTTGCGCCCGATCTTGTCGATCTCGTCGATATAGATGATGCCGGTCTGTGCGCGGCCTACATCGCCATCGGCAGCCTGCAGCAGCTTGAGGATGATGTTCTCCACATCCTCACCTACATATCCCGCTTCGGTCAGGGTGGTAGCGTCAACGATCGCGAACGGCACATCCAGCATCTTGGCCAAGGTTTGTGCCAGCAGGGTCTTGCCGCTGCCGGTAGGCCCAATCAGCATGATGTTCGATTTCGCCAGTTCCACCTCGCCGTTGCGATTGCGATTCATGTGAATGCGCTTGTAGTGGTTGTAAACCGCGACGGCGAGCTTCTTTTTGGTCTGTTCCTGGCCGATCACATACTCGTCCAGAAACTGCTTTACTTCCTGCGGCTTGGGCAGATGGTTGGGTGCGGCGGCGGAGTGCGTTTCTGTGCGATCGTCTTCCAGAATTGAGTTGCAAACGGCCACGCACTCATCGCAGATGTACGCGCGGGGATAGTCGCTGGGCGACGAAATCAGCTTGGCAACGGCGTCCTGAGACTTGTGACAGAAGGAACAGCGCAGGCTATCTTCGGAACCGGAACGGGTTTTCACGATGACTCCTCTTTACCCTAGCGACGATCGACAATCAATACTGCAAAGAACCGAGATACCAACGGATTAGGGTGTCCGAACTACCCGCTCCTCGCCTCTACTACGACCTGTCCTCCCGGCCATTTTCGCCAAGAGTAACAAAAACCCATATCTTTTATTGTTTCGGACTCCTGTCATTTTAACGTTATTCGCAGCCCCCAAGGGGTCACGAGAGAGGTTCCAATGTAACTTTTGCCTGTGACTTTTGTGCATTACCCGTTCGGAAAGTGGAAATCCAGAAGAAGCTGCTGGCGGCTAGCTGCTGGCTGCTAGCTAGAACCAAAACCAACACCAACACGAACACCTCAACCACGGATTGCACGGATGAACACAGATTCCACGGATTCGAAAGTTCTTGTTGTTCTTCCTTGCCATTCCCTTCTGCATCCGTGCGATCCGTGGCCATCCGTGTAATCCGTGGTAGAGCTTTTGCCGTTGCGGTTGACGTTAGCTAGCAGCCAGCAGCTAGAAGCTTTTATTTGTGCTTGTAAATGATGTCGTCGACGATGCCGTAGTCCTTGCTCTGCTGGGCGTTCATGATGAAATCGCGTTCGACGTCCTTCTCCACCTTTTCGAGCTTCTGACCGCTGTGCTTGGACATGATGTGATTGGTGATCTCGCGCATGCGCAGGATTTCGCGGGCATGGATATCAATGTCCGTCGCCTGCCCTGAGAGTCCGCCCATCGAGGGCTGATGAATCAGGATGCGCGAGTTAGGAAGGGCAAAGCGCTTTTTCGCCGTTCCGGCGCAGAGCAGGAGCGCGGCCATGCTGGCCGCTTGTCCGATGCAGATAGTCATAATGTCGTTCTTCACGAATTGCATGGTGTCGTAAATTGCCATGCCCGCCGTGATCGACCCGCCGGGAGAGTTGATGTAAAGCTGGATGTCTTTTTCCGGATCTTCGGCTGCCAGGAATAGCATCTGCGCGATGATCAGGTTAGCGATCTGATCGTCCACCGGGGTTCCGAGAAAGACGATGTTGTCCCGCAGCAGGCGCGAATAGATGTCGTAGGCGCGCTCTCCACGGCTGGTTTGTTCTACTACCATTGGCACCAGTGCCATTGCAGTATTCCTTTCTTAGATCCTTCAAAGGAGTCCGGCCGCCCTCGGCCGGATTTTTTCTTTAGAGCTGTGAAGATAAATCAAAGTCCGGCCGAGGGCGGCCGGGCTCCTTTGAATTGAAAGTAGCACTCATGCAGAGCGTTGATAGAGGAAATCCAAAGTCTTCTCATTGCGAATCCGTTCGCGCATGCGCTCCAGCGCTCCTTCTTCTTCGAGTTTCTTGCGCACAGCCTCGACGGGCTGGCGTCCCTGGTGTGCGAGGCGCTCCACTTCAGTGTTCAGCTCCTCGTCGCTGGTTTGGATGTTTTCCTTATCCGCGATCTTTTCCAAAATGAGAGAGGCCTTTACTTCTCGCAACGCAGCCTCGCGTTGTCCGGTGCGAAGCCGTCCAAAATCCATCTTGCGCATGTCGTCGGCGCGCATTCCTTGCGCCGCGAGGGCACGGAAGCCGCGCTCCAGGCGGGCCGTTACCTGCCGCTCCAGCAGCGACTCGGGTACCGGGAACTCATTGCGTTTGACCAGCTCCTCGACCAGCTTATCTTTGGCCGCGTGCTCCACGTCATGCTTTTTCTGGGCTTCGATCTGCTCGCGAATGCGAGTGCGCAGCTCATCGATGCTCTTGAAATCGCCCAGTTCCCGCGCAAACTCGTCGTTCAATTCTGGAATTTGCTTTTTCTTGATCGCTTTGATTTGAACTTTGTAGTCCAGAGTCTTGCCCGCCAGGCGCTTGTCCTGAAAATCTTCGGGATAGGCGATCTGGAAAGAGCGCTCTTCTCCTGCTTTGGCCCCACGCAGGTTATCGCTGAACTCGGGGACGGTGTTGGAGCCACCAATGTCCACCAGAACATCGTTCATCTGCACCGGCGGAGTTCCCGCAGCCGGCGTTTGTCCCTGACCGGAACTGACAGGATTTCCCGCGGGATCCACCAGTCCTGATTCGGATTTTTTCACCGGCGTGCCGGTAAAACTGGTTTCCGCAAAGTCGCCATCTTGAAGTCCGCGATCTTCCTCGACAGAGATGTAGCTCGCCTGGTGCTCGCGTAAACTGTTCAGTTCGCGATCGACTTCCTCGTCTGTGACTCCGACAGGTTGTTTCTCCGATTTCAGATCGTTGTAGGGAGCCAGCTCGATGGCGGGAAGAATTTCAAACACCGCCTTGAAGCGCAGCGGCTCACTCTCTTCAAAATGAAAATCCGTGACCCGAGGCTGGGAGATGGGCTGCAGTCCCAGCTTTTGTACTTCCTCGCGAAAATATTTGGGTACCAGCGACTCGACAACTTCCTGCTTCAATTCCTCGGCAAAGCGGCGGCGGATCACGCTGGCCGGAGTCTTGCCGCGGCGGAATCCAGGCACCCGCGCCATCTTCTGATAGCGAGCGACGAACGATTCCAGCTCTCCCGAAACGGCCGCCGGAGCGATCTCGACGGAGATCTCTCGTTCGCACTCGCCTAATTTCTTAGGCTCATGAATGGGGGCTTCGGTAGGGGTTTCGGCAGTTGTCTCTGGCTGGCTCAAGTTCCTGCTTCCGTGGGTTAGAAATAGCCAGTCGCGCGATGAGGTCAAGCGCGCGTGGCAGTGAAACCTCAGTGTAAGACCGCCTAAACAAAGCGGTCAAACTTGAGGAGGGCCGCTATTGCTGGTTTTGTTTTTGAATTTCAGAGGACCAGCACGTCAACACCAGGCGAACGAAGCGCATTATCAAGAGTGACCAGTTTGAGACCCGCAACCACAGCGAAGGCCGACAGATATGCGTCTGCCCAAACTTTGGGTGATCTGCTGGAAAGAGAGGATCGAGCACGAAACTCTTGGCTCAATGTTTCGGGTTCTGCGAGGAAAGCAATCCGGGGATCGGCAGCTACGGTTTCCCAGAGCCGCCACGCCTGAGACATGTTCCTCGTGTCTTCCTGCATGACCGATTCGGTAGTCAGCAACCGCAGCACGGTGATCTGAGTAAAGCGGCAGTAAAAGAACTGCTCTTCGCTCGATTTTTCAAACCACTCTCGTGCCTTTTCGGAGTGGATATGCCGATTCCACAACAAAGCCAGCCACACATTGGCGTCAAGGAAATTCAACACGTTCATAAATCTGGCGGTTGGTCAGATCGACTTTCGGTCCAGCGGAAATTATGAGGGGAAAATGAACGCGCTTTGATCTTGGACGCCTGGGTTGAAGAATCACCGTGTTGATGCCCACAAGTATAAGCTCCCGGACCGAGCGTCCTTGTGCTGCCGCTTGCCCTTTTAATTTCCGATAAAGCGTCGCCGGAATATCGACCGTTGTGCGAACTGCTTCGTCTTTCATTCTGGCAACCATAATGACATACGTGCCATAAATATGGAACTGTCACGTTTCAGCACTTAAAAAGGAGGTGTATGACGTCCGTTATCTGGGAATTCACGGTCTCTGCGGAAAATCGTCAGAGTTTTGAATCCGCCTACGATGGGAACGGCGTCTGGGCCCAGCTATTTCGCCGCGATCCGGCTTATCGCGAGACGATTTTGCTGCGGGACGATGCCGAAGCTGGACGATATTTCACCATCGATGTGTGGGAAGATAAAGATTCCTACACGAAGTTCCAGGAGCACTTTGCGGACGAGTACAAGAAAATCGATGCCGAATGCGAAAGGCTCACCCAGTCGGAGCGGCGCATCGGCCTCTTCGAACGGCTCGGGTAAACCTGCCCGCGCGCATGCTCGATCCCCATTGCAGGATTCGCTGCACATAGTCGGTCCGGCGCGATCGCTCGAGGAGCTTCATAACGAAGTGGTTTCATGTACCCGCTGCACACGCCTGAGGTCCTACTGTCAGGAGATTGGGCGAGTGAAGCGCCGGGCCTATCTGGACTGGGAGTATTGGGCCAAGCCAGTGCCGGGATTTGGAGACCCGAACGCTCGCGTGCTGATCCTGGGTCTCGCGCCGGGGGCGCACGGTTCCAACCGCACCGGTCGGCCCTTCACCGGAGATGGATCGGGATATTTCATGTATCCCGTTTTGCATCAGACTGGATTCGCCTCTCAGGCCAGCGCTACCCATCGCGACGATGGCATGAAATTGACCGATGCCTATATCACGGCAGTGGTTCGCTGTGCGCCTCCAGGCAATAAGCCTTTGCCAGACGAGATCGCCAATTGCGCGCCATTCCTCGATGCCGAAATCACGGCGCTAAAGAATGTAAAAGTGGTGGTCGCTTTAGGGAAGATTGGATTCGACGGCTATCTCAATTACCTGCGCCGGCGCGGAGTGATTCCTACTCGCACTCCCTACCAGTTCGGACACGGGGTCGAGTACGCCATGCCGAACCGCGTCACGCTCTTAGGCACCTACCATCCGTCAATGCAGAACACCAACACCGGGAAACTAACAGAAGCGATGTTCCGGCGCGTATTTGAGCGCGCCAGGGAACTCGCCAGCCTCGGAAAATCATTGAACACGGAGGGCACGGAGGAACACGAAGGAATATTAAGAGACTAGATCAATCGAGAGCGGGCGCGTTCGCCCGAGCTTTCAGAAGTCGGCCGTTGGGTCCTCCGTGAACTCCGTGTCCTCCGTGTTCACCCCAGGTTTTCAGCCGTCATCTCATGCATCGCAGAATCCTGTGGGCACCCGGCGAGCATCCGAATATAATGTGAAGTCCGCTCGACAAATTCTCCGTCTGAAATGCAAGCTGGTTTGCTTCAGGCCTGCTTGCGCAACATTCCAAGTCGAAGCTGGCAAATGACTTCTAATCTGGTAAGGAGCGCTGCATGGCAATTCCGAAGACGGAAAAGATCTGGCACAACGGCAAGCTGATCGATTGGGATGATGCGAACCTTCACGTGATGTCCCACGTGGTGAATTATGGTTCCTCGGTCTTTGAAGGCGTCCGTTGCTACAAGCATCCTCAAGGTCCGGCCATTTTCCGCGCGCAGGAACACGCCGAGCGCCTGCTCAATTCCGCCAAGATCTACCGCATGGAAGTGCCCTTCACGCAAGACGAGATTGTCAGCGCCATGGTCGATGTAGTCGGAAACAACGGTGTGTATCCCTGCTACATCCGGCCGATCGTGCTGCGCGGATACGGCGAGGCCGGAGTAAATCCGTTCAACTCGCCCATCGAGGTCTATATCTGCAATTACGCCTGGGGCAAGTACCTCGGGCACGGCTCAGGGGATGATGCAGGCGTGGACGTTTGCGTCTCTTCCTGGACGCGCATTGCCCCCAACACCCTGCCTGCCATGTCAAAATCGGCTGCGAACTACATGAACTCGCAGTTGATCAAGATGGAAGCCATTCTGAACGGCTACGTCGAAGGCATTGCCCTCGACGTGAACGGATATGTCAGCGAAGGTTCGGGAGAGAACTTGTTCGTCGTGCGCAAAGGGACGGTTTTCACCGCTCCATTGGGCAACTCCGTCCTGCCGGGGATTACGCGCGCCACTGCGATTGAGTTGATTCGCGAAATGGGTTTCCCCGTAGTCGAGCAGATGATTCCGCGCGAGATGCTCTACATCGCCGACGAAGTGTTCTTCACGGGCACCGCCGCTGAGATCACTCCCATCCGCACTGTGGACAAAATCGCGGTTGGCGAGGGGAAGACCGGTCCTATCACGCGCGCGCTGCACAAGGCCTTCTTCGACACCGTCGAGGGCCGTGTCCCCGACCGCCACGGCTGGTTCACTCAGGTTCCGGTAAAGCAAACCGTCGCGGTGTAGCTTCGCATCGGGTGATTTCGCGATCGGGTGATCGGGACATTCAGAGGGCCGGTCGCCCGATTGCTGTTTGGACTCCGAACGGGAAGTTCAATCGCCCGATCCAAAAAATCCTGAAACGCATTTTCAATCCAAAGGAATCTTTCTTGCTCGACCTCCTCGGCAGTCTTCAACGCAGTCATATGTGCGGAGCGTTGCGCGCCAGCGATGCTGGCCAAACCGTGACGCTGATGGGGTGGGTGAACCGGCGCCGTGATCTCGGCAATTTGGTGTTCGTCGACCTGCGCGACCGTACCGGAATCGTGCAGATTGTCTTTGACAAAGAGGCTGACCCAAAGCTGCACGAGAAGGCCGGCAATCTGCGCGCCGAATATGTAATCGCGGTGATCGGGCGAGTCAAGCTGCGCGATGCCGCAGTCGTGAACAAGAACCTGCCGACGGGGGAAATCGAGATCGTCGCGCAGGAACTGCGCCTGCTGAATGATTCCAGGACGCCGCCGTTTTCACCGGCGGATGAGGAGATCTCGAACGAGGAGCTGCGCCTGAAGTATCGCTACATCGATATGCGCCGCCCGCAAATGCAGTCCAACATCGCCTTGCGCTCGCGTGTAGCTCTCGCCATTCGCAACCAACTTACCCGCCGAGGATTTCTGGAGATCGAGACTCCATTCATGACGCGCAGCACGCCGGAAGGCGCTCGCGATTATCTGGTCCCCAGCCGCGTGTCGCCGGGATCGTTTTACGCATTGCCGCAATCGCCGCAATTGTTTAAGCAGATATTGATGATTTCCGGCTTCGACAAGTATTTCCAGATCGTACGTTGTTTCCGCGATGAGGACCTTCGCGCCGACCGTCAGCCGGAATTTACGCAGATCGATTTGGAAATGTCCTTCCCCAGGCAGGAGCAGGTGTTTGAAGTGGTCGAAGGATTTCTCGCGGCAGCGTTTCGCGAGGCCGGCATCGAGCTGAAGCCGCCATTCCCGCGGATGAAGTACGACGATGCGATTCGCCAATACGGGAGTGACAAACCCGATATGCGGCTTCCCGAAATGACCGATGTCCGCCAATGTTTTGCTGAGGAGAACCTGAATGCTTTGACTCTTGATCCGGGGCTGCCGGTGGTTGCAGTCCGCATTCCGAAGGTGGGTGAACTCTCGCGCAAGGAGCGCGACGACAACAAGCAGCTCGTTTCCGTCAAACCGGGAGCGAAGCTGATCGATGATTTGAAGCGCCTGGAAAAAAACTTCCCTGAAGCTGTCGCGAAACTGCGCAGCGCCTGCGATGCCGGATCCGAAGATCTCGTAGTGCTGGTTGGCGGAGCTCCATCCCCGGAGCACTCCGAAAAATCCAGGCGCAAAGCCGTGGAAGCCGTTTACGTGTCGGCGGGGGCTGCGCGTCTGGCACTCGCGCAAAAATACAAAGAGCGGCACAAAGCGTTTGAGCGCACCGGCTCGGCGTCGGATTATCGATTCCTTTGGGTGACGGACTTTCCCATGTTCGAGTACGACGACAAAGAAGGCCGCTGGAATGCAGCGCATCACCCCTTTACCTCTCCGCATGAGGAAGACTTCGACAAGCTGCTTTCCGATCCAGGCGCGGTGCGTGCCCTTGCATACGATGTGGTTTTGAATGGAACCGAATTGGGCTCGGGCTCTATTCGTATTCATCGTCAAGATATTCAAAAGAAGATATTCAATGCTCTGGGCATGTCGGATGAAGAAGCCCGCTCCCGCTTCGGCTTCTTTCTTGAGGCGCTGGAGTACGGAACGCCTCCGCACGGCGGCATTGCCCTGGGACTGGATCGTATCGTCATGATCTTGGCCGGAGCGGACAGCCTGCGCGAAGTGATTCCATTCCCAAAAACTGCCAAAGCCGTTGACCTAATGGTGGACGCGCCTACGCCTGTGAGCGCAGACCAATTGAAAGAATTGGGGATTGCAGTAACCAAATCGGGTGATCTGGTGATCGGGTGATCGGGTCATTTAACTTCGCCCGATCACCCGATCACCAGATCGCCCGATTTTCTACTACCTCCGTGGTAAATTGAGACCGCATGGGCCGCATCCGCGTACTCTCCGATATTGTCGCGAACAAAATCGCCGCGGGTGAGGTGGTCGAGAGACCGGCATCGGTCGTCAAAGAGCTTCTCGAGAACTCGCTGGACGCAGGCGCGACCCGCATTCGCCTGGAGATCGAGGGGGGCGGCAGAAAGCTCATCGCCATCACTGACAACGGCTGTGGCATGGGACGCGACGACGCCATGCTGGCCTTCGAACGCCATGCAACCTCAAAAATTCATGATGCCGACGATCTGTTGAACATCGATACTCTGGGATTTCGCGGCGAGGCGCTGCCTTCCATCGCATCTGTCTCGCGTCTTCTTCTTGACACCCGTCAAGCGCAAGATATTTCGGGAACGCGCATCGAAATCGCTGGTGGAAAGTTGTTGAAGGTCGAAGACGTAGGCGTGCCGAGCGGCACCGCGATCGCCGTGCGCGATCTATTCTTCAACATGCCGGCTCGCAAGAAATTCCTGAAAGCGGAATCGACTGAACTTTCCCACATCGCATCGCTGGTGACCCACTACGCGCTGGCGCATCCTGACAAGCACTTCGAGTTACATTCCGCGACGCACAGCCTGCTCACTGCTCCGCCAGTCGCAGACCACTCCCAGCGGCTGTACCAGATCTTCGGACGCGAAACACTTGATCTACTGATTCCCGCAGCGGCCGAAGCAGATCTCGAGCGAGTTGGCATTCCCGAGCCCCCGCCCTGGCGGCGCAGCGAGGATTATGAAACTCCTGTTCCAGGCCAGGTCCGCCTGCATGGTTTCGTCTCAAAACCGGAGCTGCAAAAGCTAAACCGAAATTCGATCTTCCTGTTCGTGAATCACCGACTGGTGCGCGACCGACTGGTGCAGCATGCGTTGATCGAAGCCTATCGCAACATCATTCCGCCAACCGTCTACCCGGTGGTATTGCTGTTTCTCGAATTGCCGCCGACTGAGGTAGATGCCAATGTCCATCCCTCGAAGACTGAAGTGCGTTTTCGCCAGCAGAGCTTTATCCACGATTTCGTTCGCGACAGCGTGCGCGCGACGCTGATGAAGGCGCGTCCGGTGCCGCAGTTCACGCGCGAAATCCTCGCCCAACCGAACGCGGCGATGGCGCTCTCTCCCGGAGCCGCCTTGGCCCACGCAAAAATGACGGCGCAGTCCGGATTCGTGCTCACCGCTCCGGCTGCCGAGCAAACCGGCCCGCTGCAGTTCGAAGGCAGCCAATTCATCGATGGCACTGGGGCGGTGGCAGTACCGCGCCTGGTGGCAAACGGCGCGTCCATGCCGCGAGTAAGCCACTGCGGTGGAACCGTCGAGGAAGCCGCGCCCGATCCGGAGCAGCACCTTGCTCCTCAACTGGCCAGTCTCAAGCCGCTGGGCCAGGTGCGCGAATCGTTCATCCTTGCGGTGAATCACGAGGGGCTCTGGATTATCGATCAACATGTTGCGCATGAGCGCGTGTTGTTCGAGCGCGTGCTGAAACAGCGTGACACCGGTTCCATTCCAGTACAGAAGATGCTGATGCCGATTGTGGTGGAACTCACGCCCGGCCAGCAGGCGGTATTCACTGAAATTTCCGACGAGCTCGGACGCAATGGCTTCGAAGTCGAGTTGTTCGGCTCGCGGACCATCGTGGTTAAAGCTGTCCCGGCTGGAGTAGAAAGCTGCGATGTCGAAGAAATGCTGGGAGAGTTGCTGGTTGAATTTGAGCGCGAGCAGCAGTCGCTGAACCTCGAAGCGATTCGACACCGCATTGCCGCGTCAATCGCGTGCCATGCGGCCATTAAGGTCAATATGCCGCTGGAGCAGAACAAGATGGAGTGGCTGCTGCGGGAGTTGGCGCACACCGAATGTCCCATGTCCTGCCCGCACGGCCGCCCGGTGGTGCTACGGTATTCTCTAAGGGAGATCCAGCGGGCATTCAAGAGAATCTGAAGCAGCTTTTCAGGCACTGAGACACGGAGAAGGGCGTTTCAGGTTTCTAATTTCAGTTTTAAAGTTGCAGTTTTGAGATTTTCTGCAGAGCCAAGCTTGCTGGCACAGGCTGGCCGAAACTCGAAACCTGAAACTCGAATGCCTTTCTCCGTGCCTCCGTGTCTCCGTGGTGAAATTAATACCCCATGAACGAACTCGAGCTTCAGCACTTGCGTCGCGAGAAGTGGCGCCTTGAAGGCGAGCCATTGCGCACGCTGGAAGAGGCGCGCGAGTTCGTTGATTCAGTGGGAATGTGCCTGATGTATCCGGTACGTCCCATGCCACTGCTGCCGACATTCGCCGGCGCCGCAATCGGTTCCGATCGGCGGCTTCCATCGAGAAAAGCAAGCGCCTCCGATCCGCGAACGGAGGAGGCGGACGCGCTCGCGTTGCGGCTTACGCGCAACAAGTTCGCATTTATGGCGCCGCTTTACAATGAGACCCTATTGATTTCTCCATTGTTGTTTCCTTACTTCTATGCGCTGATTGGGGACCGAAAACCAAAGCAGCCACTTGGCAGCCGTGAGCGAGGCAAAGCGTCTCCTTTGGCGGAGCACACATTTCACAAATTGGAAGAACGTGGGCCGCTGAATCGGACACAGCTTCAGGAGCAACTTGGAGGCGAATTGTCGCCCTCGGCCGTCGACCGTGTTCTCCACGAACTTTGGAAAGTGTTAAAGATCCTGCCGATCGATTATTCCGCCCAGTCTGGGAACAAGTGGGATGTGCTGTATCGGTGGGCGCCGGAGGCAGTGGCTGAGGGCGTGCGCGCCTCCGATGCCGAAGCGTTATCTGCGCTGATCTCCAAGTATCTGGACGGCGTGGTGGCGGCGACTCCCGAAGAAGCTGAAGAGTTCTTTTCCGCGATTACTGCACGTTCACGAGTGCGTCAGGTACTCAATGCGCTGCTTGCCGCGCGCGAGTTCAATTACAGTCCGGGAGAGGGCAAGACATTGATTACGGTGAGTCATGCTGGCGGGCCCGCAGAGACACGCCCGCAAACTGAGCGGTTGCCCCAATCCAGGAGACGCCGCAATGGCTGATCTTCGAGAGACCAAGCCTAGGGGTCTGGTGATCGCAATCGATGGCCCTGCCGGCGCGGGAAAGAGCACGCTGGCCTCGCGGCTGGCGCGACGCCTCGGTTATCTGAATATCGAAACCGGCGCAATGTATCGCGCGTTGGCTTTGAAGGCCATCGAAAATGATGTGGACGTGGACGACGAACGCGCACTTCTCGACCTTGCCTTAAGTTCGAAGATATCGCTGGAGCCGCAAATCGACGGCAATCGAGTGAAGCTCGACAACACCGACGTATCACAACGGATTCGCGAGAAGGACGTCACCGAGGCAGCCTCACGCGTCTCCGTCCATCCCGCAGTGCGCGCCTGGATGGTGAACAAACAGCGTGAACTTGGCTCCGCTGGGGGCGTGGTGATGGAGGGCCGGGACATCGGAACGGCCGTCTTCCCAAATGCGGAAGTAAAAATCTTCCTGGATGCAGCCCCAGAAGTGCGGGGTCACCGCCGCTTTCATCAAGCCAATATGGCTGAGCCCTCAGCTGCTGTGCTGGCCGAGATGCGCGCCCGCGATGAGCGCGACCGCACCCGCGCAGTTTCCCCTCTAGTAGCCGCCCAGGACGCTGTCCTGCTCGATTCAACCAGCATGACGCTGGAGCAGGTGATCGAAACGGCCGAGGAAATCGTGAAAGAGAAGATCGCGAAAGCTGTGAATTGCGAATTGTGAATCGCGTGATCTTATACGCGTCGCAATACGCGGGCGGCTGAGCAATCAACCATCAATACTCACGAATTCAACTCTCGGCTAGCCCTTTCGAATCTCAATCGTGCCATGATCGGTCGTGAGCTGCAGCTTGCTGCCGCCTTTTCCTAGGGTTCCCGTTGTGGTACGGTCAGGACCCTGTTCACTGATATTGAGCGGGAAGTCGGTTTCCAGTTCTCCGCGCGTACTGCGGGCGTCAACCGTGTATCCAGCGTCCTCCGGCAGCACCACGTGAATGGCGCCCTGATGATTATTGACGGTCAAATCCCCGAACGGCGATTGCGGGTGAACCTCGACCTCGCCGTGACTGTCGTCAATATTGATCGCGCCGCTCACATCTTCAAGATGAATGTCTTTGGCCTTGGTGGTTACGCGTAGCGGGCCGGCAATCGAGTTGGCGCGCAGGTCGCCGGAGTCCATGTCGAGGTCGCCGGAGAGCTTGGCCAGTTGCAGGTCGGTGCGCGAGCTGCGGAATTGCACCGTGCTGCCGACGTGCGAGAGTTTGGTGTCGCCATAGAACTCTCCGTCGAGCGAAACGCCGCCCGTGATGTCGCTGAGCGTTACGTCGTCAGCTTTGCCATCGATCTTCACATTGCCGGTGATGTCGCTGATCTGGAGGTCTCCGCTGTGGGCGGTGAGGCTGATGTTGCCTTTGATCTGGCTCAGTTGCACGTCGCCATGGGTGGTGCTCACGGTAACATCCGCCTGCCGGTCGGCGACATTGACATCGCCATGCGCGGTAGAGATATCGACTGCCGCTTTCGCTGGCGCCCAGATCTCCAAGTCGGAGACCGAACGTGGCCCCACATAGAACCCAACATGTCCACTGGCTTCGTGCTGCCCGGAATCGATGTGCAAGATGCTGCCATCGGGCGTCATTGTGGCCGCTTGCCTGGAATGAATGTCATTGGCTTCATTCTGCGAGTCGGCAGCGATGTGACGACGCACCACCAGCTTCACGGAATTGCCGCTGTCTTGAGAGGCATGAATGGTGACAGCGCCGCGATTGTTGTCGACGCGGATGCTGCCGTTGGCGGGCAAAGGCTGCGTGAGTTCATCAGTAAATTCGTATTTCTCCCCGAACGCAGCATTGAAGCCGTTGAAGTCTACATCGTCGCCGAAGGCCCGCTGCCAGTCCACACGGCGCGCGCCGCTGGCCGAGAGCCCAATGCAGATAAACAGTATCAGCAGGAAAATCGCTCCGCCGCCGAAGCGCGGAACTGGACTGCCCTGGCTGCGCGCAATGCTGTATTCCACAATGCGGACGAGGCCCAGCAGGATCAGCAGCGCCGGCCACCAGGTGGCGAAGAGCCATGCCAATCGGGCACCGCTGATAACGTGCATATTCGCCAGCAGAAACGCTACCCCGATCCCGATCAGTACAATCGGACCAAAAAGGGAACGCCGGCGCCGATAATACCGGTATCCCTGATAGGGAACTTGCGGGCTAGCCACGGTTCACCTCCGAATCTGACGAAGGAGGAGCAGCAGGGGGCTCAACCGTAGTTGGCGAAACCGGCGTGCCAGACATGTTTTGCGTGTAAATCCCTGATATGCGCTGGGGTGGCTGAATATGTCCTTCGTCGGAAGCGCTGCGTCGCGCGATCTGCACTGCGCCAGCCACCAGCAGGAGGATAGGCCAGCTTCGATCGAAGTACATGATGCCCAATTGCTCCAGCAGAAAGAGCACGCCGATCGTGATCAGCATTGCCGGACCCATGATCCACTGCGAAATGCAGCGTGGGCAGCGGCAATAACGATTGCGCACGTAATACTCGGAGTAGCCGGCCATCGCGTTATCTCCCCACCTGCGTGCCGGACAAACGGCGCAGTACCAGCCATACGCCAATCACAATCAGGATCACCGGCCAGAAGTCCGCAGTCCAGCGAAACGACAGCACGCCCAGGTTCGCCAGCAGGAAGAACACGCCGATGATGATCAGAATCAGCGCGCCGGTTGGTATGCCGCGCGAGCCACAGACTGCCGGATCGGTATATTCGGTTGCAGGTGCGACCGGGGCGACTGCCGGATTGTTTACGTACTCCGCGCCTTGCGCCGGCGCGGCGGATTGCGCTGCAGGTGATGTCGGAGGTGGAACCGGAGTGGACACCGTCGCAGGCGGAGTTCCGCCCAGCCCAAAATTCGCGAGCAGCGCGTTGAGACCGATAGGATCAGGCGCCGGAGTTCCCATTAGACGCGCCTTCGCCGTCGCATAGGCGTCGAAGACCATATAGAAAATCCAGGCGGGAATGGCGAAGCCGAACCAGTCCAGCTTGTCCGTCAGGTTGATGCACAACGCAAAGACGAAGACGTGGACGAATCCCTTCGCATACTGGCCGTTGTAGAACGCTCCCACTCCGGGAATGAATCCCAGAATGGCGGCGAGCCCGGGGCTGGTCGCTACTGGTCCAGACGACGCGTAAACCGCCGCTGGCGCGTTGGCGGCGGCTGCGGGGATAGTGCCTTCGAGCCTCGCCGCGAGACAGTCTTGGCAATAGATGACTCCGCGCACATCGCGCTGGCAGCTCTGGCAGAGCGCCTTGCCGCACGTACGGCAATAGGCCGACGCGGGCTGATCGGTGTGGGTTGCGCAGGTCATGCGATTGGGCTCCTCGAAACTTGGTTCATGCTACTTTCACTCGATTCTTCGTTTCTCCATCCCGCGAGCTGAACGTGTTCGTTGGTTCTACTGTAATAATTCTGCTCGCGTTGACGATCTTTCTTTTCGTTCTCGGTCTTTTTCCGGTCTGCCGGACGTTGTTCCGGTTCTTCTTCTCCGGTGGACCGCTTCAATTCCTGCAACTTCGACTCAACCTCATAGACAAGCCGGATGTTCTCGTAATACTTCACCACGCGCGACGACGTCTCGTAATACTTCATCGTCGCTTGTTCCTTAATGGCGCTGGGTCGCAGGTCAAGGTGCTTCAAATCTCCCAGGTGAATTCCCGCAATGTTGAGAGACAGCGCTACCGAAAATACGGCCATCGCAGCGGTCATCGCCAGCCGAGGCTGTCGCACCAGGGCCCGGAACGGGGCAGCCAGATCGGCAAGCTTGCTTGAGAGCGATTGCTTCCAGCCCTGCCGACGGGCCGCAGCACTTCCCGCCTGCATGGTCGTGGCTGCAAGAATGTTGTGGACCAGATTCGCAGGGGGCGCAACCTCCTCAAGCGATTCCAGCCAATTCATTCCGGCAGCAGTTTCGCGGAACAGCGGACCGCACGTCGGACACTGCTCCCGATGCAGATCGAAATTCCGCTGGGTGGTCCCACTGAGCACGCCATCGAGGGCATCGCTCAACAGCGTATCGAACTCGACGCAGGTGAGCCCCTTAGGGCTGAGCGTCCGATCGGATTGGCTCTTTCGTTCCATCTAAACCACCTGTCTATCCATACGTGATAAAAGCCTCGCCAGTTCCGCTCGTCCCCGGTTGATGCGGGACTTTACGGTACCCTCGGGCACTTTCAACGCTGCGGCAATTTCTTTATAGTCCATGTCCTGTAAGTCCCGAAGAATCACCGCCTCCCGCAGGTCAGGTGATACTTTCTGCAGCGCCTGTTGCACCAGCTTCTGGGTTTCCTTGCTGGCCAGCTTGGATTGTGGCGACGGGCCCTGGTCCTCCAGGCGCTCAGCCATGGTGGGAGCATCTTCGTCGGCGGCGGGCGTGGCGTCAATAGAATCCGTCAACCGCTCCTGGCGAGAGCGGCGAAAGTGGTCAACCAGCAGGTTCCGGCTCAGGGTCGTGAGCCAGGTATTGAAGGACCCTTTTTCTGGCTCGTAGCTGGGCAGGGTCCGATACAGGCGGATGAAAACTTCCTGGGTGAGGTCCTGAGCGTCCGTCGCGGATCCAGTAAACCTGTAGCAAATGTTATAGATACGTCGATTCTGCTGGCGGACAAGCTCTTCCCAGGCGTCGGCATCGCCGGCGATGCAGCGCCGCACCAAAGCAGCCGTAAGCGCATTCTCGTCCAACCGCTTCTGTATTCCCCCCGTGGGTAAAGGCTTGAATCCCGGACTCGATACTGACGATACGGCGTACATCCCGCTTAGCGGGATTCTCGAAACCTGAGTTGCCGCCGAGAGTGATGTCCGCACGGTAGCATGCCGCGCAAGCTTTTGAGTAGGAACTGGTTTGGTCGATAGGACTGGTCGTAGCAGCGGAGCCGGCATCCTCGATGTGGGCGCCGATCTCGTTGCGGCCTGGGCTGCGGCTCTCACCTTGCCGGGAAATACGCAAACCAGCCCGCCAAAGTTCAGCAAATCGCGGAGCTTATCGAAAAGCAGCGGTCTCGGCTAAGCGGCTTGCCGCAATGATGTAAATCTGCTCTATCCGGCAGACTGCGGCCGTTTCCGCTGCTGATCGTGAAGGAAGTGGTAGTCGATGATGGTGACCGCGCAGCCGGTTGCAGGACTGCTCTCCGTGCCCGGAGACGTGCGGACGACTTTCCCCATGGCGAGCACCTTCGCGTTGTGCTGCCCGGAGATCTCGATGGGCATTTCAAAGTACATTTCCAATACCGCGCCTTTCGCCGGAGCATTTTCCGATCTCAGGAACAGTCCGGACTGGCTGATGTTCTCGATTGTTCCCGGGCGCAGCTCCGATTCTCCCTGCAAGCGAAACTGGAGCGCAATCGGCGACTTGAGGCGGCGTGCACGCGGTGACCAGCTGGCATGGCGGGCAACACTCTCGGTCGCGGCCGTGCCGGACTGGCGGCTTTGCTCGTTCCGCTTTCCCAGGCGCGTCATCGAGCGCCAGTCATAACGGTACTCATCACCACAAATCAGACAAACCTGGTAGTAGTCCCCGTCGGCAGTTTTGCGCGGCCAGGCGAACTCATGTCGGCAATTGCCAGAAAGGATCTGAAGGAAATTCCGAGGCATACCCTTCATCATGCCTTAGAGATCACACTAAGGGTAATGACAGTCGAGGCACCCCTGAAACCAAAGTCACTTCCTGAGGCCACGGAGCAAATCGAAGCCACGGAGGAGAATAGAATGTACTTCGCTAGATTTCGCACCGAATAAACATAAAAAACCGGCGCAGCCTCAGACCGAGGTTTTCAGCAACGGTTGCAGGCGTGGCCGCGAGCCTTTCAGCTCAATTAAAACGCCAATTGAAAGCAGTTCGACTGAACGCAGGCGACGGACCGTTGAGGTTTTCCTTACCTGCACAAGGGGTTACTGTGGACCAGATCCGAGAAGGCGTGCGTCGGTTTCGCACGGTAGTTTTTCCCGAGAAGCGGGAGCTTTATGAGAGCTTGGCGGAGAAGCAGCATCCATTTGCGCTGTTCATCACCTGTGGCGATTCCCGTATTGAACCATCGCTGCTGACCGGGACAACACCGGGACAGATATTCGTGGAACGAAATCCGGGGAATATCGTTCCCATCTACGACGAAACCGCCAGCGTTGGAGTTTCCTCCAGCATCGAGTACGCGGTCGCGGTACTGGGAGTGGACGACGTGATCGTCTGCGGCCACTCCGCCTGTGGGGCAATGCGGGCGTTGCTGCATCCAGAAGTGCTGGAGAAAGTACCGGCGACGGCACACTGGTTGAAATATGCGCAGCCCGCTGTCCAGCAGTTGGAGCGGCACCGTCAGCGAGAGGATGAGTCGGTTCGCCTGAAGAAGCTGGCGCATTTGAATGTGTTGGAACAAATGTCGAATCTGCACACGCATCCCACAGTCGCGGAGCGGCTGAAACGAGGCACCCTCGGGATTCACGGCTGGTTCTACGAGATTCATACCGGAACCGTCGAAGCGTTTAATCCAGAAACGAAAAAATTCGAGCAATGGCCGCACGATCTGTGAAGGTCGCAACTTTCAACATCAACGACATCAACAAACGCTTCCAAAATCTCGCGGCCTGGCTCTCCAAAGCTGAACCCGACGTCGTCTGCCTGCAGGAGCTCAAGGCCGAGCAGGAGGCCTTTCCTGCCGACAAGCTGCAGGCCCTTGGGTATCAAGCAGTGTGGCATGGCGAACGTTCGTGGAATGGGGTAGCGATCCTGGCGCGACACCACGTTCCGGTGCTGACCCGCTCCAGTTTGCCTGGAGACCCAAACGATGGCCAGGCACGCTACATCGAGGCCGCCGTAAATGGGATCCTGTTTACCTCCATCTACCTGCCCAACGGCAATCCTCAACCCGGTCCGAAGTTCGATTACAAGCTGGCGTGGTTTGAACGCCTCATTAAACATGCCGCCGACCTGATGCAAGCTGGTCTTCCCGTGGTGCTGGCCGGAGACTACAACGTGGTGCCCACGCCGCAGGACATCTATCCCACTCGATCGCTGGATAAGAACGCGTTAATCCAACCCGAAAGCCGCCAGGCCTTCGCCCGTTTGCTTCCTCAAGGTTGGACCGACGCCATGCGCAAGCTGTGCCCAACCGGGCCACTCTGGACCTTCTGGGATTACAAATTTGAACGCTGGCAGAAAGACAAAGGCATGCGCCTCGATCATTTCCTGCTCTCGCCTAAAATGTCGAAGTGCCTCGCCGCCGGCGGTGTGGACCGCTGGGTGCGCGCCGAGGCAAACGCAAGCGACCACGCCCCAGTGTGGATCATGCTCAATCTCTAGAGTTCTGCTACGAAAGATACAGCGCCAGACTGGCGCGGCAGATGATAGTCGCGCGCGTGGGCCCGGGCGCTTTCACGCTTACCTCGAAAATTTGCCCATAACCCCATTGCGTGAAGCACGTCAAAACTCTATCCGAGGAGGAATGAATGCTGGCAGATTTGCGTGATGCGGCGCGACAGTTGCGGAAAGCACCCGGATTTACAGCGACTGCTTTGATCACGCTGGCTCTCGGGATCGGAGCGACGACGGCGATCTTTACCCTGGTGCACCAGGTAATGTTGAAGTCGCTCCCAGTAACCAAGCCGAGCGAGCTGTGGCGGATTGGCGATAAAGATCGCTGCTGCAACTGGGGCGGCTATACGCAAAGAGAAGACTTTTCCTTGTTCTCGTGGGAGGCGTACCAGAACTTTCGCGCGCACACGCCCGAGTTCGTCGATTTGGCAGCGCTGCAGGCCGGCAATGCGAACCTTGGCATCCGGCGCGCGGGATCCCAGGCGCCCGTGGACACCAGCAATGGCGAGTATGTCTCCGGCAATTTCTTCAGGACCCTTGGCATACAACCGTGGATCGGCCGCCTGTTTACCGACGAGGACGATAAGGAAGGTGCGCCGCCGGTCGCCGTGATGAGCTATCGCATATGGCACGACAAGTACGGATCTGATCCTTCCATTGTCGGCGCTGCCTATCAGATCAATGGGCATTCTTTCACCATCATTGGAATTGCGCCGCCAGGATTCTTCGGAGCGAAGCTGGCGGGGTGGGGCATGCCGGACTTCTGGCTGCCGGCCACGACCGAGATATTGATCGAGGGCACGGGAGCGCGGCCGAAGAGGCCAAATGCCAACTACCTGGACCTGCTCGGAAGAGTGCGTCCTGGAACCAATCCTCAGGCGCTCGAAGCCAAGCTGAAAGTGGAACTGCATAACTGGCTGGCCAGCCATGTTCCCGATATGGAACCGGACGAGAAGCAACTCTGGCAACAGCAGACGCTGCATTTGACCCCCGGCGGCGCGGGAGTGACAGCCCTGCGCGACCAGTATCAGGAAGGACTGAAGCTGCTGCTGATTGCCGCCGGATGTGTGCTGCTGGTCGCGTGCGGGAACCTGGCAAACCTGATGCTCGCGCGCGGGCTGAAAGATCGCGCGCAAATTTCGATCCGTGTGGCGTTGGGAGCTTCGCGAGCGCGAATCGTTCGCCGATCATTGGTGGAGTGCGTGATGCTCTCCGCAATCGGCGGAGTCCTGGGCGTCGCGGTAGCCTACGCCGGAACAAAGTTGATGCTGCATCTGGCATTCGCGCACGGGCCCGACCCTAATAACTACACCCCGATCAGCGCCGCTCCATCATTACCTGTGCTTCTGTTCACGCTGGGTATATCCGTTCTAACCGGAATCATCTTTGGGATTGCGCCGGCTTGGGTCACGTCGCATGCTGAGCCGGTCGAGGCGCTTCGTGGAGCAAACCGTTTGGTCGCGGGCGGCCGCTCATGGGCGCAGAAGTCGCTGGTCATTGCGCAGGGAGCCATGTCCCTGGTACTGCTCTCCGCCGCAGCTCTGCTCGGGCAGAGCCTGCGGAACCTGTAGCACCAGAATTTCGGATTCGAGACGCAGGGCCGGTATGTCGCATCTATTAATCCCAGTTTGGGAAACTACAAACCGGAACAGCTGGAGCCGCTGTTCCGGCAACTCGACGATCGTCTGCGGCAGGTTCCCGGCGTGCGCACGGTGACGGCCGCGCTCTATGCGCCGATGACTGGCGATAGCTGGAACGAGGGCATTCGCGTCGAGGGCCGGCCTGAACCTCCGCCGAAGGAAAACACAAGCGCCGGATTCGCCACGGTAACCCCGGGCTTCTTCGAGACCATCGGCGCCAAAATACTGATGGGCCGCCCCTTAACGGACCAGGACACCGCGACGACCCGGAATGTAGCCGTCATCAACGAAGCGTTTGCCAAGAAGTTCTTCAAGGACCAGAACCCAATCGGCCAGCATTTCGGGCCCAGCAAAATCAAATATTCCGGAACGTTCGAGATCGTCGGAGTCGCGAGCGACATACGCTACATGACTGGCGACTACAAAGATCCCGTGTACCCGATGTACTGGACTGCGGAGGCGCAGACTGTGAAGTATGACGACCCAGACTTCACAAACGGAGAATCGTCGAAGCACTACTTGAGCAACATTGTGATCTGGGCCCCGGGAAATCCACCGGGCATCGCCGATCGAGTGCGCAAGGCAATCGCCAGCGTCGATCCCAATCTGGTTCTCTATTCGGTCGACCCCTATGAGCAGGTTCTCAGCACTGATTTCCAGCGGGAAACTATGATCGCAACACTGGTCTCGCTCTTCGGCGCGCTCGGGCTGGTGCTGGCCGCGATCGGACTGTATGGAGTGCTGGCGTACATGGTGGAACAGCGGACCAGCGAGATCGGCGTCCGCATGGCTCTGGGAGCGGATCGAGGAAAGGTCACAGCCATGGTGTTGCGCGGCGCCTTCCTGCAGATGGCCATCGGCCTGGCAATTGGCATTCCCGCTGCGATCGGCGCGGGCAAGCTGATGACGACTCAGTTGTTCGGCGTGAAGCCATGGGACCCGGTCGTGCTCGCGTTGGCTGCGCTAATGCTCGGCTTGGCCGCACTGCTCGCATCGGCGATCCCGGCCCGCCGCGCGGCAGGCGTCGAGCCCATGGTGGCATTGCGGAACGGGTGATCAAGGGGCGACACGCGTCCCGATTTGGGCAGCCCCGTATCTCAATCTCGCAGGACACGTGCGGGATCCGTCCGGCTTGCCCGCCAGGCAGGCAACAGGCACGCTGAAACTGTAATCACTGCCATCGTGACCAGGGCCGCGCCGAATACCAATGGATCGCGCGGGCTCACGTTATAGAGGAGCTGTCCGAGTAATCTGGTCAGAGCGAGCGCGGCGATGGCGCCGAGAATTACGCCTCCTGTGGTCAATCGCAGACCGCGCGAAATCACCAGCCGCAGCAAGCTCCTGGCATCCGCGCCCAGCGCCATGCGCAAGCCCAACTCGCGTGTGCTTTGCGCCACGGAATAAGACATCACTCCATAGAGGCCGACGGCGGCGAGCAGCAGCGCCAGTCCTCCCAGGGTCGAAACCAAGGTCACGGCCACCAACGACGACGACGTGGCGCGGTTCACCTGTTCCTGAAGCGTGATCATTTCGTACAGCGGAAGATTTGGGTCCAACGCGTGTACTTCGCGGAGAACTGTGGCCAAGGTGCTCTGCAGCGATTGCGTGGTGCGGATATTCAAATCGGGCTCTATGACGAAATCCTGCTGCAGTGGCACATAGAAGAAAGGTTGCGGGGTCTCGGCCATGCTTTCGTATTTTGAATCGGCAGCCACACCGACGACTCGCAACGACCGATTCTTCACCTGAAGCCGGCGGCCGATCGGATCCTGGCCACGCCAGTAGCGCATCATCATGGTTCGATTCACGATGGCCACGAGCGGCGCATTCTCATCATCGCTGCGCGCAAATTCCCGACCGGAAAGAAGAGGGATTCCCAGAGTCGCGAGATATCCCGGACCTACCTGGTTGTACTCAACTTCAGGTTGTTCGTCAGGCGAAGGTTGATACCCGTCCACAGCAATGGGTGAAGACGAGCAGCAGATGTATCCGAGCGGTGTCGTAGCCGCAAAGGCGACGGACTCAATGCCGGGCACTCGATTAAGACGGTCGATGAGTTCGTTCTGAAATGCTTTCGCTCGCGGAGCGTCATAGCCGGCTGCTACCAGCGACACTCCTGTTACTGCTACTCGCGTCGTTGAAAAGCCCGGGCTGGTGCTTCGAATCCTCTGCAGGCTTTCGAGCAACAGGGCTGCCCCGACCAGCAAAATGAAACTCAGGCAAACCTGTAAAACGACTAAGCCGGAGCGAATACGGCTTCTTGAACGTCCAACCAGCCCTCCGGACTCGGCTTTCAGCGGGCCGGCCACATCCAGGTGGCGTGTCTGCAATGCCGGAATGAGACCGATTACGAGCGTGACCAGCAGGCAAAGGCCGACGCTCATCGCCATCACACGTCCGTCGAGTGCTCCGGGCAAGTACATGGACTTGCCCTTTGGCAACAGCATTACGAGCAGACCCCGGCACCAAAACGCCATCAAAAATCCTCCCGCTGTTCCCAATGCCGCGAGAATGAGGCCTTCTGTGAGGAGCTGCCTCAACAGACGGCGACGACTGGCTCCCAGTGCGAGACGAACGCTCATTTCATGGCGTCGAACAAACGACCGGACCAGCAGCAGATTGCCGACGTTGGCGCAGGCGATAAGCAGGACAAACGCAACCACGACTACCATGACTTCAAGCGTCGGTCCCATTGTGCGGGCATGATTGAAAGGCGTTTGCCACAAGGGCCATATGCTGATGCCCCGCCCCCGGTTGGTAGCGGGGTAGGTTTTCTGTAACCGTGCCGCGATAGTGGAAATTTGTTGTTGTGCTTGAGCCCGGGTTATGCCGGGCTTCAGGCGCACATAGGATTCGATCCATCGCGCGCTGCGGTCCTCAAGTTTGTAGCCTCCGCCGTCGAATGTTTCCTCCATCGATGCGGGAACCCAGAACTGCATCGCTCTACCGATGAAGGTCCCAAAGAATCCCTCTGGCGCCACGCCAATGATGGTGTGCGGCACATTGTTCAGACGCTGCGTCTTGCCGATAATCTCGGGGTCGCCTTTGAAGCGATTGCGCCACATGTCATAGCTGATAACCACCACGGGATGGGAATCGTTGCCCACATCCTCGCCCGCTTCGAAGCCACGTCCGAGAATCGGACGAACACCGATAGCGTCGAAATAGTTGGCCGACACAATGCTCCCGGTCGTGACCTCGGCGTGGTCTCCAATATTCAGCGTGCTGCCTCTGATGGTAGTTACGAAAGCGTCCTGGCAGAGGGTGCAGTTCCTGCGCAAATCGAGGAAATCCGGCCAGGAGAGCCCATCAATTCTCTTACCCTCTACCATCCCGGCAACCGCGAACAGACGCTCCTGATGCGCCACTAAGGGATACGGTCGGAACAAAATCCCTTCCACCCAACTGAACACGGCTGCATTTGCGCCGATACCCAGGATGAGGCACAAAATTGCCAGCGCGGAAAAGCCTGGGCTGCGACGCAACTGCCGAAAGCTGTAGCGAAGGTCCTGAACAAAATCCTGCACGACGCTTCCCCCGCGAGCGTCGCTGCACCGCTGTTCGATCTGCGCGAGCCCGGCCATAGAGCGCATGGCAGAGCGGCGCGCCTCTTCATCGGACATGCCTTTCGCAATGTTCTGGTTAATCTGCTGCTCGAGATGAGCGCACAGCTCTTCTTTTATTTCTTGTTCCACTTCACGGGGATGGAAGAAGGAATGCCAACGCAAGGGCAGGGAATAGATCCATTGTTCGATCTTCATGTTCAAGCCTCTTTGAGCTGGACGATCCCGGAAATGGCAGCCGAGACCCGGTTCCAGTTGGCAGTCTCCTCTGCGAGTTGCTTGCGGCCGACGGGCGTCAAGGAATAGAACTTGGCGCGGCGATTGTTTTCACTCGATTTCCACTGCGCCCGGATCCAGCCGCGATGTTCGAGTTTGTGCAGGGCGGGATAGAGTGAACCGTCGCTGACACCGAGGACATCGCTGGAAATCTGTTTCAGGCGCTGGCTGATTGCCCATCCATTCAATGGTTGCAGGGCGAGTATTTTCAGTATCAGCATGTCCAGGGTCCCCTGGACGAGGTCGGTCGGCTTGCTCACGAAAGCAGCTCCTCTCGGTTACCGAGTTAGACTACTCCCGCTCCCCTCGGTTAGCAAGGGTTGTGCAATACTGGCCGCATGAACGTCATTTTTCTTTCGGGCCCAATTGGGGCGGGCAAGACCGCGGTAGCGAAGGCGTTATTGCCGCTGCTTCCTGCGCCGCTTTCCTACATCGAGGGTGACACCTTCTGGTCTTTCATCAAGAAAGATGGAGAACGCGAATTGCGCGACAATTTTCCCATTCTGGCACGCGCGATGACCGCGGCAGCGGTTCCGTTCGCGCGTTCCGGATTTCGCGTCGTGATCGATTTCTCCATACCACCCACTTACGTCGATATGGCCCGCAAGATCCTGAAGGAGGTGCCGTTCGACTTTGTCCTCTTGCGGCCAAGCTTCCCGGTGTGCGCCGAACGCGCGGCCTCGCGGCGAGAGGGCCCGATGAACGACTACGAGATGTTAAAGAGCTTTTACGCGCGCTTTGAAGAGGGCACCGTCGAACCGATTTGTGACGACGATGCCGACCCGGAATCCCTGGCCCGTCGAATCGCCGACGGGCTGAACCAGGGACGCTTTCGGGTGCTTTGAAGACGCAGGAGCGCGACCCGCGTTTTTTGTTAGTCCTTGCTTCTACGAAGAACTCTCCGAAATTCAAACGCCATTCTGAGACATGCTCATGGCTTCCGGCTCCAGGCGCCGACATTGAGCATGAGCAGGATTGTGGCGCGTTTGCTTACCGCTTCTTCGCGCATAGCTTTGCCGATTCCTTCAACTTGTGCGAGAACCGAATCGCGCTGCGCTTCGGGAACGGTCGCGCGAATGCCGCTTTGTGCGCTCTCGAGCAGCATTTCGAAGAATTCGCTGTCGTCGCCGGTGCTCACCGCTGCCGCCGTGTGCAGTTGCGGAGCGGGAAGTCCAGCCTCGATGAAGTCTGCATAAAGGCGTGCACCCATTTCCAGGTGAGCGCCGGCCGCCCGCAGCGCCTGAAATCCGCCCTCCATAAATGCGTGGAAGGCCTCAACTCGCGGGTGCGACATCGAGATGCCGTGCCATGGTTCGACAAAGCAGACAATGCCGCCGGAGCGCACGTTTGAGCTTAGCTTTCTGAGCGCCACAACGGGATTTGCCAGATGCATCAAGATGAATCGCCCGACCACGGCATCGAAATTGTCGGGTTCAGAGAAGTCGTCGATCGTGGAGCACCGGAATTCGACATTCGCCGCCGGAACGTGTGTGCGCGCAAATGCCAGCGCCCCCGGATCGACATCGATAGCTACTACATTGCCCCTGGGGCCAACCACGTCGGCGACGATGCGCGAAACCTCGCCGACACCGCAGCCCACGTCGAGTACTCGCATATCCTGAGCGATGCCGGCTTTCTGAAAAATCGTGCGCGTTTCTTCCTCGTATCTCCTGCCTTGTCGCACGAGACGCTTGTATTCGGATTCCGATCCGCGACCATAGATGTACTGCTGCGGCTGCGACATTAAGTCCTCCCCATAATCAACGGTACACAAGGCTGCGAAGTTACGGCGGAGGGAAGATTACCTGTTCGTGAGCTGATGGCCGATCTTGCGGCTGTTTTGGGGGAAGGCTGAATTGGAGCGCAGCCACAGGCAAATGCGAGCAGCCAGCACCTAGGAGCCAGGAGTTTTCAGATTGCGGGTTAGCCTGGTGCGAAATGTAACGAACAGACTCGGTATCAACAGCGCCCAAACCACATAAAAAACCCAGTCTGATGGTCCGGAGTGTCCCGCCATTTCCACGTGTAAGACGGTTTCCAAGCGCCACAGGAGCGGTGTAAGCGCCACGGACAAAATCCAACCGCTGGGAAAGCCGATGAATAGCGCTGCCACAAAAGCAAATATCGTGTGTTTCACTGCGTCTTCTTACGCCTGCATCGCTGGATGGATGAGGCCCACCCTATCCGTGCGTATTATGCTCTGAATATAGCGTTTCTTTACAGCAACCTAACGAGGCGAAATCGTTTTGAGCGGCTCTCCGCGCTGAATCGAGTTACCGGGATTATGCTCTCAGGTGATTGCTCGAAGTTTCCCAGTTCTAAGCCAACGCCGCTGCTGTCGCGGGTTTCTCCTTATTGCTTTTGTTTGAAGTGGCGAATAAAGTACGACGTTCATTGTGGGAGGAGTGTCCTTGTCGCTGCGGACCATCTCAACCATCCTTTTCTTCGCCGGCTATTGCAGTTCCCAGATCGCAAACTCAAGCGCTCGTGCTCAGACCACCGTGGTCTCATCCTCTGCCAATCCTTTGACTGCGGCCCGTGACCTGTATCGAAACGGGAAATTTGATGCTGCGGTCGAGAACTATCAATCCATCTTGCAGCACGAGCCTGACAACGCAGCCGCCTACTCTGGTCTGGCCCGCTGCTATCTGAAGCAGCGGAAATTATCGGAGGCGTTCAAGGCTGCAAATGATGGCATCGCTCAGCCAAACTCCTCTACTGACGCGCACGCGGCATTGGGTGAAGTCCTGTTTCGCATGGGCGAGATGGGCCGCGCCGAGAAGGAGTTTATGAGCGCGGTGAATTCGCAGCCCCCGAGCGCCCGTGGATTTCTCGGTTTGGCACGCTTATACGCCGCAATCTCCCTGCATCGCAAGGCGAAGCTGCTGGTCGATCAGGCGTATAGCTTGGATCCCGACGATCCTGATATCCGGAGAATCTGGATCGGCACCCTGGATTTGCCGACTCAGGAAAAAATGTTGGAGCAATACCTCTCTGGACCGAACGACGAGAGCTCTGACACCCGACACAAGCTGCAACGCAGGTTGGAGCTGCTGAAGGTTCGCCAAGCCAATCCCCGGCGCGTATGCCAACTCTCCGGAGAGATGCATCCCACCGTCGAAAACCTTGAGCCGCTGATGGCCGATTCCAACCATCAGTACGCCGGCGGACTCCAAGTCGAGATCAATGGTAAGAAGTCGAAATTAGAACTCGATACCGGCGCCAGCGGTATTTTGGTCAGCCAGAAGATTGGTGAGAAAGCGGGAATAGCACCGGTTGCCGAGACGGAAATTCGCGGCATTGGCGATGCCGGTGTTAGCAAAGGCTATGTCGGATATGCCGAGACCATCAAGATTGGCAACCTTGAGTTCAAAGATTGTCTGGTCGAGGTTTCCACCAAGAACCTGGGGCTTGGTACAGATGGGCTGATCGGTGCGGACGTTTTTTCTGACTATCTCATCACCATCGACTTTCGCAATGAAAAGCTCGGGCTCGACGAGCTCCCCAAGCGCCCTAATGAATCCTCAAAGCACACGGCCTTGGATACGGTGGCCCTGGCCAGCCAATCTTCATCTTCTGGCCCTGACGACGATCGGAAATCCGTCAGCCCGGTTGCCACTGTTCCGCAAGACCGGTATATCGCTCCCGAGATGAAGTCCTACCTGCAGGTGTTCCGTTTTGGGCACGATCTGCTGGTTCCCACAATCGTAGACGGGAAAGTCCAGAAGCTGTTCCTGATGGACACCGGTAGTTACCGCAATTTCATGTCTCTGCAAACTGCAGAGGAGATGAACAACAGCCATCGCGACTCGTTTGCCCGGGTACGTGGCCTCAGTGGAGAGGTGAAGAATGTTCGCACCGCGGACGATGTCACCCTGCAAATGGGAGGATTGCGGCAGCAGCACCAACGCCTCATGGCTTTCGATTTCTCAGTCATCAGCAACAGCACGGGCACCGAGGTTTCCGGAATTTTAGGTTTTGACGTCTTGAAATTTCTCACCATCAGGCTCGATTACCGCGATGGGCTGGTCGATTTTCACTACGATCGGCGACCCTCCGATGAACGGGACCTGCTCAAAGGGCTTCGCTGATACAAACGACTTTCAGTAATTGATTCCTGCAGTGTGCATCCTTGACTTCGAGGAACGTTATAATCAGCTCAGTCTCCCCGCCATGGCTTACCAGGTTCTTGCCCGCAAATATCGTCCACAGAAATTTTCCGATGTGATTGGGCAGGAGCATGTTACCCGCACGCTGCAAAACGCCATTCGCCAGCAGCGCATCGCACACGGCTACATCTTCAGCGGACATCGTGGCATCGGCAAAACCACTGTCGCCCGCATTCTGGCCATGGCGCTGAATTGCCGGTCGAGCGAGCAGCCCTCGCCGGAGCCCTGCGGCGTTTGCGATTCCTGCCAGGAGATTCGTGCCGGGGGCGCTGTCGATGTGATTGAAATCGACGCCGCTACGAACCGTGGAATCGATGAAATTCGCGAGCTGCGCGACGCGGCGCGCTATCGTCCGGCCCGCGACCGCTTTAAGATTTACATCCTCGACGAAGCTCACCAGATCACCGATGCGGCCTTCAACGCGCTGCTGAAGACGCTGGAAGAGCCGCCCGGCCACATCATCTTCATGATGGCCACCACGCAGCCCGAGGACATTCCCCAGACCATTCGCTCGCGCTGCCAGCATTTCAGCTTTCACGCGGTGCGCTTTGAGGAGATCGTCCGCCAGTTGCGCGAGATCGCCGTGCAGGAGGACATCAGCGCCGAGGAAGACGCGCTCGCAGCTCTCGCCGAAGCCGGAGACGGCTCCATGCGCGACGCGCTCTCCATCATGGACCAGGCCATCGCCTGCTGCGGCACTTTCGAGGGCACGGGCGGAGCCAAGCTCACTGCCGCTCAGGTGCGCGCGCTGATGGGCAATGTTTCTTCCGATGTGCTTGCGCAGGCGATGGAAACCGTCCATCGCAATTCCAGCGATGAGCTCTTGAAGTTGCTCGATCGCCTCATGACTGAGGGCCAGAGCCCATCGCATTTCGCCAAACAACTCGTGCGTTTCCTGCGCAATGCGCTAGTTGCGAAAGTTGCCGGCGAGGAATCTGCGTTACTGCAAATTTCTTCGGACGAGCGCAAGAAAGTTGCCGGAATCGCGGCACTGTTTTCTGAAGAAGATCTCACTCGCTTCTTGAACATAATTCTGCGCACGCATGACGAGTTGGGATATCGCCAGGAGCAGCGCTTTCATCTCGAACTCGGCATGTTAAAGATGGTGCACGCGCATCGCCTGCTGCCATTGGAAGAACTGCTGAGCCGCATGCCTGCCGCCACTTCGGCCGCTGGTTCATCGAGTGCTGCCAGTGCGAGAAAGCCCGAGCCACGAAGTATTGCCGCGCCAGCGCCGGGCGGGCAAGGCGGCAGCCGTCCCTCCGTTTCTCCCTTTGAAGCCGATCGCGCGCGCAAGACGGGTGCATCCGAGCCCCAGTCTGGCCCAAAGATGGTTGACTCGGCCACGCCGTTTGCCGCCGAGCGGACGCCAACCGCCTACTCCTATGCCGCGAGTAATGCGGCCGTAGCGGTCGCCCTGGCCGATCCCGAAGATCAGCCGAATGCGGAGCCAGCCACGGTTTCCATCGATTCATTGCGTGCGCTCCTGATCGGCGCACTCGAAGAGCAGAACCAGCACACCGCCGCCGATCTGCTGGCGCGTGGGGAATGGAAGCTTGACGGCAATCAAATCCACCTGCGCCTGCCAATCGCAGAGAAGGTCATCGATATCTCGCTGAGCTCTGAAGCGCGCAAGCTGCTCACGCAGGAAGCCAGTCGCCGCTGTGGCCGTCCCATGAAGCTCAACATCAGCGGTGGCGCTTCGCCCAACGGAGGCGCGAATGGATCTGGATCTAATAGCGCATCGTCCGCCTTGGGGCGATCCGGTGGACCATCGCTTGCCAACGGCAGTCCGGCCGGCGCGCGCCAGCGAGCGCTGGATGATCCCATCGTGAAGCGCATGCAGGAAAAATTTGGGGCCGAGGTCAGAAGCGTGATCGATCACCGCCAGGGCAAAAAGTGAGCCGGTGAGAGAATTCTTACAAAGAGAGAACTGCGACACAGAATGGAACTGAACCCGCGAGATCTACTGGCACAGGCGCAACGCGCCTCACAGGAAATTCAAGAAAAGATGCGCGCCACGGTAGTCGAAGCTTCCTCCGGCGGCGGTACCGTAACCGTGAAGATGAACGGGCAGAAGCAGCTCCTTAACGTGAAGATCGAGCCAGAAGCGGTGAAGTCCGGCGATGTGGAGATGCTGCAAGACCTCATCACCGCCGCCGTCAATGAAGCCGCGCGCAAGGTCGACAGCACTATGCAGTCGGCGCTTGGTGGGATGTTAGGTGGAATGAATTTACCAGGGCTGTTGTGAATGGACTTGGTGGACGAAGTGGACGTAATCGCAAAGTCCACACCGTCCATTAAATCCACTCTGTCCCTGCAGTACGAGGTCCCCCTTGTCAAAATTTGCAGAGCCAATGGCGCGGCTGATTGAAGAGCTGAAGAAGCTGCCCAGCATTGGCGGCAAGAGCGCGCAGCGGCTCGCCTTTCACATCCTCCGCGCCAGCGACGAAGACGCCGAACTCCTCGCCGACGCCATCCGCCAAGTCAAAGAGAAGCTCCACCTCTGCTCCGTCTGCAACAACATTACTGACGTCGATCCCTGCGTCTATTGCAGCAGCGCCACACGCAACCTGCGGCTGGTGTGCGTGGTGGAAGAGCCCACTAACATCGCTGCGATTGAAAAGACGCGCAGCTACAACGGCATCTATCACGTGCTGCACGGGGCCCTTTCGCCGCTGCACGGAGTCGGCCCCGAGCACCTCCGGCTGGCGAGCCTCACGCGCCGGGTAGAACACGGGGAGATCGACGAGCTCATCATCGCCACCAATCCTACGGTGGAAGGCGAAGCAACAGCGGTTTACATCTCGCGCATGCTGAAAAGCTTTCCCGTGAAACTCACCCGCATCGCCACCGGCATCCCCGCCGGCAGCGACATCGAATATGCCGACGAAGTCACCATGGCCAAAGCGCTGGAAGGAAGAAGAGAACTCTAAATATTTCGTAATTGTGTAATTTCGAAATTTCGTAGTTGATTTTCAAATTACCCAATTTCGAAATTACACAATTACGAAATTGTCTTAGTCTCTTAGCTTCGCCAACAAATCCTGTGGGTGGACGGGCTTGGCGAGGATCTCGAATTCGTGGCCGCGGGCTCGGGCTTTCTCCAGCAGATCGGCCGTAGCGGCCTGTCCGGAGAAGAGAAGAATCTTGCAGCTGGGAAGAAACTGGCGGATGTTGATGGCGGCGTCGATACCGTTCATGTCTTCCATGATCACGTCGCTGATGATCAGGTCGGGACGGTCGCTGCGCGCCTTGTCGATGGCGCCCGTGCCGCTGTAAACCGCAGTCGCGGCAAAACCATTCTGGTTCAGGATAATCGCCAGAGTATCCGCGATCACGCGCTCGTCATCCACCACCAGAACTCTGGGTTTTTCCTTACGGCTATTGTCAGTCATTTATTTTCCTGAATCCTGCCCCCCTAACATCGGACTGCAAGCAGGCGTTATGACGAAATCGCGTCAGAACAGCAAGGTTCGATTATAACGGAAGGCGCCATTCCCCCGGATAGAGCCCAATTCTGGCGCACATTGGCCACCGGAGAATTCTTACCACAGAGAACACTGAGGAAATCTGAAATTAGTTTCATTTTGTTTGTGTTTCCTCGGTATTACTATTTCGCCAATTCTTGTTGTACTGAGCAAATTTCAACATCAATGTTCACCACGGAGGCACGGAGTCCACGGAGAGGAAAACTCCAGAAGACTTTCTATTGATTTCTCCGTGTTCTCTGTGTCTCCGTGGTGAAAAAAAGGCTTTGGTTGCGGCTCTGCCGCGCTGTGCGCCTCCGTGTCCTCAGTGGTAAGCGGTTTTCTCCATTTCGTAGCTATTCAAGGTTCACGGCAACATCGCTGCGCTGGAAAAGCGGGCTGCTCACCAATACGAAAATCGCTGTTTCAACCAATGCGATGAGGATCGACGGCCACTCGAAATTCCGAGCGGAAAGGGAAGTCATCCCGCGAACCAGGACAGTCAGCGGCAGAAAAATGGAAGTACCCGTCATGGCCAGCGGCGCGAACGCGATGATTCCAGCAATGGCCGCCGCCAGGATCGGGTGCAGGACGACCGAGAAAAGCACAGCGAGTGCCGCAACCCATCCGCTGGCCACAAGCCCGCAGATGATGAGAACCGCAACGCGATGTAATTCCGATGAGGACGGCCCCAGCAACCACATCACGGATACGGCGATGGCAACGAAGTAAACGCCTCCAAAAACCGTGCTGCCCGCGATCAATCCCAGCAGGTACTGTGCCCGGCTTACGCCTTTCGACAGTACGCCTGCAATTCGCCGCGAACGTTTTTCGTTGTAGATCGCGGCGCTGGCCAAAAAATCCGCAATTGCCAGCCCGTAAAAGACTTCCTGCTGAACAATCGCGTTTACGTCGTCGAGGTTGACGGCATGGTGAGGAGACCACTCAAATGCCGACATCAGGAACGGCCAGCCCACAAAGGCCAGCATCAGCCAGCGGTTCTGGCGGATGAAGCTCCCAGCCAGCAGCAGAACGGCCCTCACGGTGTGCGCTCTCCGCTGTTGCCGTTCATTACGTCGATGAAAACCTCTTCCAGAGATTTGGTCTTGCGCGCAACCCTGATGAGCGTTCCTCCCGCCGCCCAAATCTGCTCGATGGCGGCGCGCTGTTCCGAAACGGGAATTGTGAATGTAGTCTGATCTGCCTGCCGCTGGATGTCGACGGCCGACGCGGGCAGCCCGTTTGTATTGGAGACAGTAATCTCGCACGCTTCACTCGATCGCAACAGTTCGCCGGTGCTGCCAGCCGCAACGACGCGGCCCGCCTGCACGAAAAAGATGCGATCGCAGAGCAATTCAATTTCCGAGAGCTGATGCGAGCTGAGGAAAACGCTCTTGCCGCGGTTGCGCGCGTCCAGCAGGAGTCGTCGTATATGCAGGCGCGAGATGGGATCGAGGGCCGAAGTCGGCTCGTCCAGGATCAGCAGATCGGGATCGTTAATAAACGCCTGCGCCACCCCCACGCGTTGCAACATCCCGCGAGAGAACTTGCCGACGTTGCGCTCAGCCTCGTCGTCCAGTCCTACCGCTGCCAGCAACTGCGAGGCGCGCCGCGAAAGCTCTGGCTCGCGCAGTCCGTTGAGCGCGCCGCACATTTTCAGCGTCGCGCGCGCATTGCGGTGATAGTAAGCCGGACTCTCAGGCAGGAACCCAACGCGCCGGCGGGCGCTCACCTCGCCAAACTCTTTGCCCAGCAACGTTCCGGATCCGCTGGTTGCATGTACCAGTCCAACGGCGATGTTGATCGCGGTAGTTTTGCCCGCCCCATTCGGGCCAAGAAACCCGACGATCTCGCCCGCCTCGAGGAGCAAACTGAAATCGCGCAAGGCCCAGCGTTCCTCGCGAAACAGCGAGCGATAGCGCTTGCTGATGTGCTCGAATTCGAGAACGGGCATGGCAAGAATTCTATTCTCAGCGGATTCAGAAAGGCCCTTTCACCACAGAGGACACAGAGAGCACAGCGCGGCAGAGCCGCAACAAAAAGCCTTCCTCACCACGGAGGCACAGAGAACACGGAGAAATCAAAAAAATCTTTTTGATTTTTCTTCTCCGTGGACTCCGTGCCTCCGTGGTGAAAAGAAAAAGCCCCTGCTTGCGCCGAGGCCAAAAAGTGAAGAACCCAAACTATTTTGCTTTCACCAGAATGATGACCAGCGCATACAGGGCCAGCGACTCGATCAGCGCCAATCCTAAAATGAGAAAGAGCTGAATTCCGGCGCGTGCGCCGGGATTGCGCGCGAGCGCTTCGGTTGCCGAGGCCGTGGCCTTGCCCTGTCCGATGCCGCACAGTCCGGAAGCGATTCCCATGCCGATGCCGGCAGCCAGGGGAACGGCCCAGGCAGTCGCAGCAGCGGCAGCGTCGGATCCGGCCGCGGTTTGCGCACACAGTGGCGCCGCCACAAACAGAATGGCGACAACGATGAACAAAAACGTGAACTTCCGCATTGGTGTTGCTCCTTACTATGAATTGCTGCAAGGAGGTGGTTGACGCTCACCGAGCTGGCGCCCTCACACTTGCAACTTCCGCCAGGACCGCCTGGCGAGAACGTTTTAGCTGCTGCCTACTGGCTGCTCGCTAGAACCAACGGCAAATGCAAAAGCCTTACCACGGATTTCACGGATAAGCACGGATGGAAAGGATTCAGACTGGTTTTGGTTTCATCCATGTTCATCCGTGAGATCCGTGTAGATCCGTGCAATCCGTGGTAGAGCGTTTGCTCTTGCGTTTGCCGTGGGCTCTAGCCGAGCAGCTAAGTAGCTCGCGCTCTATTTCAATGCTCTTCCGCTACTGCGCCGGCCAGGTACACGGTCGCCAGCAGCACGAAGATGTATGCCTGAAGCAAGGAAACGAATATGTGCAGGCCGAGAAAGATGACGGGAACCAGAATGGGAATTAACGAAAAGAAAGCCAGCGTGACCAGATCGCCGGCATAAATATTGGCAAAAAGACGAATGGTCAATGACATCATGCGCGCGAAGTGTCCAATGATCTCGATGGGAACCATCAGCGGAGCCAGCCACCACACCGGCCCCATGAAGTGCTTGGCGTAGTGCAATGGGCCCTGCTTCTTGATTCCCTGATAGTGATAGTAGAACCAGGTGACGATCGCGCATCCCAGCGGAACCACGGCAAATCCGGTCGGGGACCGGAACCCGGGGACGAGTCCAATCAGGTTGCCCAAAAGGATGAACAGGCCAAGCGTCACCAGGAAGGGCGCAAAGTGGTCGCTGCGATGGCCAATGATTTCTTCGCTCTGCTGATTGATGAATTCCTCAGTCAGCTCAAAGGTATGCTGCAGGCCGCCCGGGCGATCAACGCTGATGCGGCTGCGGACGAGCACAAACAGCACCAGCAGGATGATGGCGACAAGGATTTCCATGGCGAAGAAGTCGGTAATCGGGGCCGCCGGATTGTAAGTAAACAGGAACGCGCTCTTCTCTCCAGCCGCGACCGGATGTGCCCCCAGCGCCGCGAGAAATCGCGCAGCGACTCCGCCGAAATAGTGGTTCAGAAAATGGGTGAAAAACAGTTGTTCTTTCATTTCTTAAGAAATATTGAGTAATTGGGCAATTGAGAAATTGAGTAATTTGAATCCGCCACTGATGTTCAATTACTCAATTACCCGATTACCAAATTACTCAATTCTTCAGCGACACATACACCTCGTACGCCGCTTCCACCATGATTGCAATTCCAGGTATGCCTAGCCCGGCCAGAAGGCCGTAGGCGCTCATCGGAGAACTTTTGAATATAGCATAGGCCACTGCCGCAATTAGCACGTAGCGCAGCACGAATCGCAGCGCCAAACCCGACGAACGCTCGCGTCCGGCGCTGGAGATCACGCGATCGGCTAATGCGATAATTAGCCGCTTCAAGACTACGAAGTTGAAGATGGCAACGCCGCCACCCACCAGAAATCCGATAGCAAACGCTCGATTGAAGCTCAGCCAAAGGAGAACGGTGGAGCAGGGAACCAGGACGAGCAGATCACGAACAATGCGACGATAAGCCCCAGAGTAGAACTCCTCCCCCGGAACGGAGCGCGGAGCGACCTGCTCGTCCTGCTGATCTCCGGCTCCGCTCATCTACTCGTCGCCCGCGCTCAGCGCAGTGCGAAACAGCTGCACGAAGCCAGCCGCGATTCCAAATGCGAGTCCCACGAATTGGATCCACCCCGTGTGCAGCCAGCGATCCAGGAGCACGCCAATGATCCAGCCAATAAAGGTCGCAGCCGGCAAAGTCACGCCAAGCTGGATGTACTTCTCGGCGCCAACCCACTTCTGTTTGCCGGATTTTTCTGATTTGTCGGGCATGTAGTTTGGCACCAGTGTGACACAGCCGCAGCAGAACAGCCTGTGATAGTGGGCGGAGCTTCGTGAGTATCGGCCAGCACCAGTTTGGCACAGCTGCCCTCGGCTGCGAAACGTGGCGCATGACCGCTCAGGCAACTCTGCTGGTTCTATGGAAGAGCATAACGCTTTACATGTAACGTAATTCGTTATAAAGTGTCATCGTGTGATCAAATCTTTCCGTTCGCGCGATGCGCAGCAATTGCATAAGCGGTTGCCGGTAAATCGTTTTCGATCGATCGAGCGCGTCGCACAACGAAAACTTCGACAACTGGACGTTGCTGAAGAGTTGCGAGACCTGAGATCCCCGCCGGGTAACCGCCTGGAGGCGCTAAGGGGCAATCGCGAAGGGCAGTATTCAATACGGATCAACGACCAGTGGCGTATCTGCTTTGTTTGGCGCGACGGAGACGCCTACGATGTCGAGATCGTGGATTACCACTAGGGAGTCATCCGATGTCGAAAGCTAAACTTCTTCCGCCCATTCACCCAGGCGAAATCTTACGCGAGGATTTCATGCGGCCTCTCGGCCTTAGCATGAACAGACTGGCCCTCGATCTTCACGTGCCGGTCACGAGAATTGCGGAAATCGTGCATGGCCGCCGCAGCATAACGCCAGACACCGCGATGAGATTGGCCCGTTATTTCAACACGACTGCCCGTTTCTGGTTGAATGCGCAGGCGAGCCATGATCTCGAGGTTGCCGAGGACGAACTTCAGCGCAGTATCGAGCGTGAGGTCCGCCCGCTGGCCGAGGCTCAGGTAGTTAGATCGTGACGGAGTTAATTCAACTGGCTTCTCCGCATAGCTCGGATCCAATTGTGAAGCTCCTCGCCGAATACGACAGCAAACCACGGGATTTGAAGAGCGATTTTATGCGTTTCGGAATCTATTGAAAGCCGTACACGACGAGGCCCATAAACGTAAGTTCCGCAGGCGATGCGCATTCCCAGATCCGATCCAACCCAACAAGCCCTCGAGCGATTAACTGCGCTGAGGATCTCGACCGATAGCACTGCCCTAGCAAAGGAGCTTACCGCCTATCTTGGCAACCGCTCCAACCTGGTGATCGCGAAAGCGGCGAAGATCGCGCGTGAACAGGGCCTGTCCGCTCTGGTTCCCGAATTGGTACTCGCATTTGAGAAGCTGATGCGGGATCCTGCGCGGCTGGACAAGCGCTGCGCCGCTGTCACCGAGATCGCGTCCGCCCTCTACGAACTGGACTACTGCGAGCCCGAGGTTTATGCGCAAGGCATGCGCCACGTACAGATGGAAGCCTCATTCGGTCCACCCGTGGATGTGGCGGCAGCCCTGCGGGGAATCTGCGCGCAGGGACTGGTCCGGACGAGATATCCGCAGGCATTGGCAGAAGTCGTGTCTTTGCTCGTGGATTCGCAAGCTCCCGCGCGAGTGGGAGCGGCGCGCGCGCTGGCCAGCAACGGCGAGGACGCTGGCGTGTTGGTGCTTCGTCTCAAGGCGCTGGTGGGCGATCCCGATCCCGAAGTGATCGCCGAATGTTTTTCCGGATTGCTGGCTGCGGACCGCGAGCATTCCATCGAGTTCGTTGCCGGGTACATCGATGCCGGCGACGGCGAAATCAGCGAGGCTGCGATTCTGGCGCTGGGAGCGTCGCGCCTGCCGAAAGCGATTGATGTGCTGAAAGACAAGTGGGAGCGAACCGTGCGCGGCCCACTGCGCAAGACACTGCTGCTGGCATTGGCAACTTCCCGCGATGAAGGCGCATTGAACTTCCTGGTTTCACTACTCGACAGCGCCAGCGTGGAAACCGCCTCGAATATCGTCACTGCATTGGCGGTGCATAAGAACAGCGAACGCATTCGCCAGGCAGTGAGCGCCGCGGCAGATCGTCGCCGCGATAGAGTACTGCTCGACGCCTTTCGCCGCGACTTCGCGGAGTGAGATCGCCGGCGACGCTGTGTGCTTCTGCTAGCCAAAGTCGAAAGCTTTGAACACGAAGGACACGAAGGTCACGGAGGAAATTAGAGTTTTTAGGTTTCATCCTCAGTGTCCTCAGTGTCCTTCGTGTTCAAAGCTTTTGGAGAATTAGAAAGGCCAAAATGAAAACTACCGAATCGTTGAGAGAAGACGTGCTCAATCTGCTCACCAGCGATGGAGCGCACGTAAATTTTGACGCCGCGGTGAAAGACATGCCGGCTAATCTGCAAGGCAAGCGGCCGCCTGGCTGCGCGCATTCGCCCTGGGAACTATTGGAGCACCTGCGCATCGCGCAGTCCGACATTCTGGAGTTTGTGCGTAATCCCAAACATGTCTCGCCCGAGTTTCCCCGCGGATATTGGCCGAACACGCCCGCTCCTCCGAGTGCAAAAGCGTGGGAGAACAGCGTGAAGGCATTTCATGCGGATTCCAAAGCGCTCAAAGAGTTGGCGAGTCATGCGGACTTGCTGGGCCAACGCGCGCCCGACGGCCAGTCACTCCTGCGCAAGCTGCTGCTTGTGGCCGATCACAATGCGTATCACTTAGGACAACTGGTGTTGGTGCGGCAGTTGTTGCGCGCCTGGAAATAGGCGCGAGAAGCGGGGCTACGCTCGCTTCTTGAGCTCTTGCAACATTCGCTGGCGCAGGATGTTATTCGCCCGCGTTTGATAGCCCTCGCCTGCATGTTTCAACCAGGCAAGTACATCCGCATCCAGGCGGATGGAAACCGCCTTCTTCAACGGCCGATAGAACCTGCCTCGGACTGCATCCTTCCATGCATCGGGTGGGAGCTCGGGAATGTCGGAGGTGTCGATCTGTTCATCGGGAAGCTTCGCCAAGGCTGCAAGCTCTTTCTTGTGGCGGCGATTGCGTGGGTTGCCGCTCGCACGTTTACTTATCTTCCGCATAGATTCTCCTTTCACGCCGAGTGGCGGCTCGCGCCGAAATGATGCGGATCACCTCTTGCTCTCCCTCGCCCTCTGCTGTATGGACAACGAGCAAGAGTTGCATGTCATCGATCATTCCCAGCGTTTGCCATCTCGCCTCGCCTTCAACGATTCGCTCCATCGTCGACAGGTGAAGCGGATCGTCAAAGACCAAAACCGCGGTTTCGAAGCTGATGCCGTGCTTCTTCCGGTTCAGCTCATTCTTGCGCTTGTCCCAGGAGACGGTCACCGAGCCTCAGTCTTATGTAGATGCAATTGAGTATATACCAAAATGACATTACGATCCATACTGGACCGCATTTCCAGAAAAACAGTTGGATAGGCAGCTTTCGGGCTTAGCCCGTTCTCGCTACTTATCGAATGCGGGCTCTCACCGCGGGCTGCTGCTGAGTCGCGCAATGAATGGCGCCCAGTCCCCAGATAAAGTCGCCGCAATAGATGCCAATGACTTCCCGATCTGGGAAGAGATCGGCCAGAATATTGAGCGCCGTTCTGTCGTTCGGATCGTTGAAAGTTGGCACCAGAACGGCGGCATTGGCGATGTAAAAGTTCGCGTAACTGGCAGGAAGTCGCTGCCCGCGGAACGATACTGGGGAGGGAAGTGGCAGCTCCACGACCTCGAGCGGCCTTCCGTCCTGATCGGTAGCAGCTTTCAAGATTCGCAAGTTTTCTCTTAATGGGGCGAAATTCGCATCAGTGCCGCGGTTTTCGACAGCTAAAACCACTTTGTTTGCCGCCACAAAGCGCGCAAAATCGTCGATGTGGCCGTGTGTATCGTCTCCGGCGATGCCTTTTCCCAGCCAAATTGTTTTTGAAATCCCAAGAAAGTGCAGAAAAAGTTCTTCTAACTGCTCGCGCGAGACGCCGGGATTGCGCTGTTGTACATCGCTTAACAGGCATTCTTCGCTGGTCAGAAGCGTTCCCCGGCCGTTGACATCGATGCTGCCGCCTTCGAGAACTAGCCTTCGCCGCCTTCCTTCTGCGGTAATTTCCGGCTGAAAGCTCCTGATCTGAAGCTTGCGGGTGATTAGTTGCGGCAGCCTTCCGTCATTTTTGTAGTTCCTGTACTTCGCCCAGGCGTTGAATTGCCAGTGAGTGGCCGCCAATTTTGCTTCTCTATCGCTTACCAGGAAGATAGGGCCGGAGTCGCGCGTCCATACACGATCGGTTTTCCAGCGGGAAAATCCCACATTTTCCTGGGAAACATTGGCCTGTTTTAGCGTTCGTTCCGCCGAGCGCTGGTGCGCGGGATCGTTCACGACGATGGAAACGCGCTCTCCACGGGCGATATAGCGAACGATGTCGGCGTAAACCCACGGAATCGGCTGGAATTTTCCCGGCCAATCGGCGCGATTGTGCGGCCAGGCAAGCCATGTTGCTGCATGCGGCTCCCATTCGGCAGGCAGGCGATAGCCGAGCGCAGCGGGTGTGGGCTGTTCAGAACGCTTAACCACAGAGGACACGGAGGGCACAGAGGAAATCACACGCTTGGTTAAGAGCGAATTCTGCGGCCATTTTGCAGTTCAAAGCTCGACGTTTTTGCAGCGTAGATGGCACAAAGAGCCTCAATTCAGCCACAACATAGTGCGAAACGTTCACTGAAATCCTTGTTTCCTCTGTGCGCCTCCGTGTCCTCTGTGGTTAAAGGGTTCGATCAATCCAGGAATCGGTGTCCAATTCCTTCATAACTGTCGATGCGGCGATCGCGCAGGAACGGCCAGTTGCGTCTTATTTCGTCAATTTCGCGCAAATTGACCTCTGCGCACAAGATTTCTTCGCGATCGTGCGAGGCTTCGGCGAGTACGCGGCCAAAGGGATCGGCCAAAAACGAGCCTCCCCAGAACTCCAGCCCTTGACCTTTGGCCTTATTGCCGCGAATATCGCCGTTTTCGTGACCTACGCGGTTTGCAACGGCGACGAAAACGCCGTTCGCAATGGCGTGCGCGCGCTGTATGGTGCGCCAGGCGTCATGCTGCGCCTTTCCAAATTGGTCTTTTTCCGCTGGATGCCAGCCGATTGCGGTCGGATAAAACAGCACATGCGCCCCCTGGAGGGCGGTCAGCCGCGCGCCTTCGGGATACCACTGGTCCCAGCAAACCAGCGTTCCGATGCGGGCTACGTCGGTTTCGAAGGCCTTGAAGCCGAGATCTCCGGGCGTGAAGTAATACTTTTCGTAGTAAAGGGGATCGTCGGGAATGTGCATCTTGCGATAAATCCCCTTAATCTGGCCATCGGGACCAATCAGGACCGCGGTGTTGTGATAAAGACCACGCGTGCGCCGCTCGAATATCGACGCGATGACTGTGGTTTTTGTTTCGCTGGCGACCTTCCCCATGGCTTCAGTTGTCAGCCCGGGTATGGGCTCGGCGAGGTCAAAGAGGACGGTATCTTCACGCTGACAGAAGTACTGAGTGCGGAAGAGCTCAGGCAAACACACGATTCGCGCGCCAATTCGCGCGGCTTCGCGCACGCGCTGGACAGCTTTCTCGAGGTTCGCATCGGGATCGGGCGAGCAGGAAAGCTGGATCAGTCCGACTTGGAAGCGCTCTTCTGGCAACAAATGCCTCTGAATTTCACCACGGAGACACAGAGAACACGGAGAAATTCATAAATTGTGAATTATTGAATTTTTGATTTTTGAATGTAACGCAGCCTCGAGCAGGGCTCCATTCAAAACTCGAAATTCCAAAACTCAAAGGTTTCTCCGTGTTCTCCGTGGCTCCGTGGTGAACAGGTTTATTCGAATATAAGGATCGCGGCGGCGATTACCGTGGTCCAGCGGCCTTTTTTATCGCCGACTGCGGACTGGGTGATGTTCGCCGTGCGCACGATTTTGTTGGAAATCCGGTAAATTTCCTTCTTCTCGTCCCAGGATTTGTCGGCATCGAACTCCACATCGAGGGTTGTGGCCAGCATTTCTGCGGCTAATTCTTCGGCATAATCGCCCGCCTGGTCGTCGCTTTCACCGAAACTGTGATGTTCGCTCATGTATCCGTAGGTGCTGCGGTCGGATGGAATGGCCACGCCGATGCTGGAAGCGAGCAGCCGATGCGGTTCGCGAGTGGAATTTTCCGCGACCACTGCGAATACTACCTCGCCGTGATGCAGATATTTCATGCCTTCTTTGCGGGAAACCAGCTTGCAATGCGGCGGAAAAATCGAGGAAACGCGCACCAGATTCTGCGAAGCGATGCCGGCATCGCGCAATGCCAGCTCGAACGAGGTCAAGCGCTCTTTGTGTTTTCCCACTCCTTTAGTGAGAAAGAGCCGCCTGGGAACCATGTCTTTGCCCAATTCTTGATTTCCTCCGGGAAAAAGGATGGGTGTGAATTTAAAAAACTAACAGAAAATTCGCGCTGCGCGGGAAGGAAATTTGGGCCTTTCCCCTAACTCTGCTGCTCCGCTAATGGATGAGGTGGACTTGGTGGACGCAGTAGACGGATACGACGGTGCCTTTAAAGCGCTTGCTTCTTCACCGTTTTTCGGCTTACGGCGATATCGATGAAGGCCAACGCGCCCCGGCTGAGCGTCTTGTCCTTGCGATAAACCAGCCCTAATTCCCTGCGAATCGGCGGATCGAAGCAGCCCATAGCGACCAAAGTTCCAGCACGGAGCTCGTCGGAGATATTGGAACGGGCGATGAATCCCACGCCTACGCCGGCTACGACGAAACGTTTGAGCAGTTCGCTGGAGTCGAGTTCCATGGAAATCTGCGGTTTGAGACGCAGTTGCTGCAGAAGATCGTCGACGGTGTCGCGCGTGCGTCCGAATTTCGGCAGAACCAGCGGGTATTTCGCGACGTCTTCCAGCCGCACGTGCTGCAGTTGCGCAATAGGGTGCTGGGAAGAGCAGATTAAAACCAGCTCATCGGCGTGAATCGGCACAGATTTGAGCCGCTGATCGTTCACCGGCAAGGAAACTACGCCGAAATCCACTGTATTTTCCAATACTGATTCCAACGCGCGGGCCGTTTCCGCGCGTCGAATGCTCACGGAAACCTTTGGGTATTGCCGTTTGAACTCCGCAAAAACCTCGGGCAGAACATGCAGGCAGGTGGCCTCATTGGCGCTGACGACGATTTCTCCACGCGGAGAGCGTTCGATTTCTCCAATTGCTCCGATAATGGACTTGCGCGCGCTGAGGGTCTCTTCGGCGTAGCGCTGAAAGGCTTTTCCTGCAAGCGTAAGGGTGACCTTGCCTCCAGAGCGGTCGAACAGTTTTGCTCCAACTTCTTCTTCCAGCACGCGGATTTGCGCCGAAATCGCCGGTTGCGTGCGGAAACAACGGTCCGCAGCTTTGGAAAAGCTGGAATGTTTTGCCACTTCGAGGAAGGAATTGAGCTGTTCGAAATCCATGGATCAGCTGCCGAGTGGCGGCTTGCGGCCTCCGGCTTGAATCTTCGTACGATGAATCGTGGGTGCAGTCAACATATTTTCAATCTGAAACCGACTTCTGCCGAGGAACCCAGCTCACAAAATCACGCAAAATCGATGTTATGCTGAGCGCAGCGGGGCGCAATGGCCACTACCCGGAAAGTCCGGACTTCGCATCGGGTACTACTCTGCATTGATGATGACGAAACCCAAGTCTTGATGCAGCGCGAGTTGCTCAATTCCAAGGGTTACGACGTGGTGGTCGCGACCGGTGGACGGGATGGCCTGGCTGCATTTGGCAATTTCCATATCGATCTGGTGGTGGTGGACTACCGCATGCCCGACCTCGACGGAGCTGCCGTCGCCCGGCAGATGAAGGCCAAAAATCCGAAGGTGCCAATCGTGATGTTTACCGGCATCGACGACATTGCCCCCAGTGAATTGGCAGCCATTGACGTCCTGGTAAAAAAGGGCGAATCCCCTGCGGCCCTGAGCAACGAAGTGCAGAGATTGCTGTCGTTCTGAAGCAGCCATATCCAGCCTGGCGAAAGCCATTTTGGCAGGTCGAAAGCCCAAGGTGACGCGTCTTTCCACCCCGGTAAAAGCATCTAGACAAGCTGGATGGGGTGGCGGGTGAGGGACCAGCACCGCCGCCAGGCGATCTGTTGATTTCCATTTGTTGACTTCAGCCCAAACCGGGGTTACTCTACGCGCATTCGATGTTCTCCACGTTCGTGGCAGACATTCCGCAGTTCCCTGGTTCGACTCACCAGCCAAACACTGTGACCGTAAGAGCGCTGCGATTGTGCGGCATATTTCGCAATTTTCCACTTCCCTGGAGGATTACCTAGAGAATCGATGATTAAGCAGCTTGAGATAACTCCGAATCTTGAGGCCTTGTTCGGGACCCGCGATGAAAACCTTCATCTGCTGGAGGCCGGACTCAACGTATCGATCGATTTGCGAGCCAATCACGTCGCAATTGAGGGCGCAGCGCGCGATGTAGCGCGAGCGGAGCAGGTATTCAACGATTACGAGTATCTGCGCAAGTCGGGATACACCTTCCACAACGGAGATCTCGGATCGATTTTGCGGGTCGTGACCACCGATCCCACTGCCTCTTTGCGCAGTCTCGCCGAGGCCGGACGGCAACGCTCGTTCGGAAAACGTCCAGTGCAGCCCAAGAGCTTGAACCAGCGGCGCTACATCGAGGCCATCGAGAAAAATGACATGGTCTTCGGCGTTGGCCCGGCGGGCACGGGAAAAACCTATCTTGCAGTAGCAATGGCGGTTGCCGCCCTGGTCAATAAGCAAGTGAACCGCATCGTATTGGCGCGTCCGGCGGTCGAAGCCGGCGAGAGGCTTGGATTCTTGCCGGGAACGTTGCAGGAAAAGGTCGATCCTTATCTGCGGCCTCTCTATGATGCCCTGTATGATTTGCTCGATCAGGAGAAAGTGGACCGCTATCTGGAGCGCAACATCATCGAAATTGCGCCGATTGCGTTCATGCGCGGGCGAACGTTGAATGACAGCTTTATCATTCTTGACGAAGCGCAGAACACCACCTCCGAACAGATGAAAATGTTTCTTACCCGCATGGGCTTCAACGCCAAAGCGGTAATCACTGGTGACATCACGCAAATCGACCTGCCCAATGCACGTCGCAGCGGGCTGATCGAGGCCATCGACGTGCTCAAAGGCGTGAACGGCATCTCGTTCAACTTCTTCGATGAAAGCGATGTTGTACGCCACGTGCTCGTGCAACGCATCATCCATGCCTATGACGATCACAAACAGCGAATGGAGCAGCAGCTCTCTTTGCTGCCTGTGGCTGCACCGGTGGAATCAATCGAACCCGATGTGGCGCAACCTCCGCTGCTGGAGCAATAGCGCGCCTGTGGTCGCATCATGAACGACGAACCGGATTTATCGCTCGCGGCCCGGCCCAGGGTAGCCTGCCGCCGTTTACTCTCTAAACAGGACATGATTGTTGGAGTCAATTTGCGGATGCGGCCAGCGGACCGCGCGCGATTCGCTCGTTTCTTACTTCGAGCTCGACGAGAAGTCGGACTGAAGGAGAAAATCACTGTCTTCTTTGCCGGTAATGATGAGATGCGAAGACTCAATCGACAATTCCGCCACAAAAATCATCCCACGGATGTGCTGTCGTTTCCCTCAGCCATACAAACTGCTGGGCCGAAAATCGCCGGTGATATTGCCATTTCCATCGATATCGCGCGCGACAATGCCGCCAGGCTTGGACATTCGGTTGAATCGGAACTGAAGATTCTGATCTTGCACGGCGTGCTGCATCTCGCCGGCTACGATCACGAGCGGGACGACGGCGAAATGGCCATACTGGAGAACCAGTTGCGGGCCAAGCTGAAGCTGCCGCTTGGCTTGATCGAGCGCAATCTGCCCACCAACGAACGCAGCGCCGGTCGGACTCGATCCACGCCTCGGCCATATAACGGGCGACGTCGCACGACGCAGAACAGCAATGCTCGCCGCAGAGGCCGTTCATGATCCTGGTGCTCCTGACTGCACTCATCGTGCTCGCGCTGCTGCTCACGTTGGTTTCGTATGTCGAGCGAATCTATTCCGAAAAGGGAAAGATCCTCTCGCGGGAGTTTGAAGACAATATCCAGAGCTACGAAACGCGAGTGGAACCAAGACTGGGCGTAAGCCCGGCGCGCGCGGCGCTTTCGATGCAAGCGCTCGCACAGTTGATCACCGCGGCGGTGTCCCTGCTGATCGGCTATGCGGTCTTTTATGACGGCCGCTGGAGCGCGGGTGAGATCATTCAGGCGGCCGTCGCCATCATTCTGATCGTTGTGGTTTTCAATCGCCTTTTGCCATACGTCTGTTTTATCCGGACCCAGGGTAACTGGCTGGTCCGGCTGCTTCCCATTTTGAAGATCCTGATCTGGCTTGCGCTTCCGATCACGATCCTGCTTGGCTTCGGTATTTCGGTCGCGGCATTAAGCGAGTCGCAGGAACTGAAGCAGCCGGAGCACCCGTCGGAAGCGGTGGAAGCTTTGCTTGAGGCTGGAACCGAGGAGGGCATCCTCGAGGAAAGCGATCGAGAGCTGATCCACTCCGTCGTCGAATTCGGCGACAAGATCGTGCGTGAAGTGATGACGGCGCGGCCCGACATTATCGCTGTTCCCGCCACCACGACCATCGAGCAACTCACGGAGTTGCTCCAGGAAAAGCCCCATTCGCGCATTCCGGTGTACGATCCCGATATCGATCACATCCAGGGAATCGTCTTTTCTCACGACGTTCTCCAGGTGCGCGACGAGGACGCACGCACGCAGACAGTGACAAAGCTGCTGCGCCCGGTGAACTTCGTTCCTGAGATTAAGAAAGTCAGCGAGCTGTTGCGGGAAATGCAGCGCGAAAAAACTCAGATGGCGATTGCCATCGATGAATACGGCGGCGTCGCCGGACTGGTCACGCTGGAGGACATGCTGGAAGAAATCGTCGGCGAAATCAGCGACGAACACGAAAACCGTTTCGACCTCGTGCGCGAGAGCGAGAACTCTTACGTGGTACCGGGCGCTACCGACCTCGATATGCTTGACGAACTGTTCGATTTTCACCCCCAGGATGTCGAAGCCACTACCGTTGCTGGGCTGGTGAGCGAGATCGCAGGCCGCATTCCGCAGGCCGGAGAAGCGGTTGAATATGGCGGATTGCGATTCGAGGTGCTCGAATCCACCGATCGGCGCATTGAGCGGGTGCGAATCAGCCGCCTGGTCCAGGAGCCGCTAAAGAAAATTGTGATTTCTTGATTGAGACCAATTTGGTAATTGTGTAATCGGGTAATTTGGTAATTGAACGGCTCGTTTTGCTTTCAATTACTCAATTTCGAAATTACACAATTACGAAATCTTTCCCATGTCTTTCCATTCCGGTTTCGTCTCCATCATCGGTCGTCCCAACGCCGGCAAATCCACGCTGCTGAACGCTTTAGTGGGCGAGAAGGTGGCGATTGTCACGCACAAGCCACAGACCACGCGGAATCGCATCCAGGGTTTTGTGAACGTGAAAGGCGGAGGAGGCAGGCCGCCCGGACAGATCGTGTTCATCGACACTCCCGGTGTGCACAAGCCGGATTCCCCACTTGGCCGCCGCATGATGAGAGAGGTGCACGACGCCCTCGAAGAGCGCGATCTGGTGATGCTGATCGTCGATGCTACGCAGAAGTTTGGCGCCGGCGACGAGTTTGTGCTCGACCTGCTGAAACGCGTCACTTCACCCGTTTTCCTTCTCCTCAACAAGATCGACGCCGTTGAAAAACCGAAGCTGCTGGAGATCATCGACCGCTATCGCCAGCTCCGCGAATTCCGCGAGATCATTCCCATTTCAGCAATCAAAAAACAAGGCTTAAAAGATTTGATCGATCTGGTGATCAAAATATTGCCCGAAGGTCCGCGCTATTTTCCCCAGGACCAGATCACCGATCAGCCCGAGCGCGTGATGGTCGCGGAGATCGTCCGCGAGCGGGTGTTGATTGAGACCGGACAAGAAGTTCCCTATGCCGCCGCGGTAAAGATCGAACGCTTTGAAGCAGGCGAGAAGCTCACCCGCATTGCGGCCGCAATCTACTGCGAACGTCAAGGTCAAAAAGCCATTCTCATCGGCAAAGGCGGTTCCATGCTGAAGAAGATTGGAACCTCTGCGCGATCGCAGATCGAACGATTCCTCGGCACCAAAGTTTTTCTGGAGCTATTCGTGAAAGTACGCGAAAACTGGCGAAACTCAGAGGCCGCGCTCGACGATCTCGATTGGCGCCAGGAACCGAGCGGTCGTTGAGAAGAGGACACCAACGACAATCTCGGCCGATTGTGCCACTACACCCGGAACTCCGATCCTTCCGCTCTCATCTACACTGAAATGCGTGCGCCGCCTGATCATTAATGCAGACGACTTCGGCATGACCTCGGGTGTAAATCGGGCGATTGCGGAAGCGCACCGCGACGGCTGCGTGAGCTCCACCACGCTGATGGCTACTGGAGCGGCATTGAGCGATGCGGTCGCAATTGCTCGCGCCACGCCGACTCTCGCCACCGGTTGCCACGTCGTGCTGGTGGACGGCCGTCCTGTTTCGGATCCAGCGGCTGTACCGTCCCTCGTCGATCCGCGAGCCACAGACAGATTCCGTTCGAGAGTTCCCCGGCTAGCGCTCGCAGCCATTCGGGGCAAGCTTTCAGAAAAAGAGATCTATCAGGAAGTGTCTGCCCAGCTTGAAAGGTTGATCTCGCAGGGGATCTCCTTGTCGCATGTTGACTCTCACCAGCACTCGCACATCCTCCCGGTGGTTGCGCGAGCAGTTCTGAAAGCCGCAAGCGAACACGGTATTCGCGCCTTTCGCAATCCTTTTGAGCCGGCTTGGGCAGTGGCGGCGTCGCGCAGCAGTTGGAGCCTCAGGTCCGCCAGCCGCTCATTTCAGGTCACGCTCTTGCGTACCTGGAAAGGGCGACTTGCTGGGATCGTGAGTCGTTACGGACTTAGCACACCGGATGGCTCAATTGGCATCGCGGCCACCGGCTTTCTCGATCGCAAACTGTTCGCCCGCCTGCTTCATGCGATGCCGGACGGGACTTGGGAGCTCATAACCCATCCTGGATACCACGATCGCGACCTCGCCGCCGCCACGACTCGACTCAAAGAATCGCGCGCCGTCGAGTTCCAGCTCCTCTCTTCTCCGGAAACCCGCAGAATGATCGAGAAACACGGCATTGCTTTGATCAGCTACCGCGAACTGTAGCTTTGAAGATCGGGTGATCGGGGCCATCGGGTCATCGGGCGAAGTTAAAGATCACCCGATCACCCGATGGCCCGATCACCCGATTGTCAGCAACTCTGACCTGCAGCTTAGGCGGCAAATCTGCCGGAATCCGCATCTCTTATTGCTACGAGCAGGTGTTCACCTGCTGGCTGAATGACGACACCCACTTCAAGGCTCATGATCCCCAAGTCTTATCGCCATCTGATTGCGCCCGCTGCCGTCGCGCTGCTGGGCATGTGTTTGGCTGTGCAGAGCCTAGCTGCGCAGAATATCGAGATCAACGGCCAGAAGATGGAGGTCACTCCCAAGAGCCCGAAGCGCCAGACGCAGGGCCCGAAAGCGAAGGCGCCGGCAAAATCCAGCAGCGGGTTCGGATGGGGATCGAACATCGGCGTGGCCCGCTTGAGTCGCGCGGCGCAGACCGCGCTGAAAACCGGCAAGTACGCGCAAGCCACCGCGTACGCCGAGCAGGCCACCCGCTCCGCGCCAACCGACCCCAACCAATGGTTTCTGCTGGGTTATGCAGCGCGTTTATCGGGAAAGACCCAGGAGTCGCTGGACGCGTACAACCACGGCCTAAAACTCGATCCAAGTTCTGTCGATGGCTTGTCCGGCCTGGCGCAGACTTATGTTCGCGCCGGCAACACCGATGAAGCCAAGCGTCTGCTGTTGCAGATCGTCGCCGCAAATCCAAAGCGGGAAAATGAAGTGGCTATGGCGGGCGAGTTATTCCTGCAATCTGGAGACAACCAGCGCGCACTCTCGCTACTGCAGCGCGCCGATAGCATGCGTCCGGGAATGCGCAATGAAGTACTGATGGCTACGGCCCTGATGCGCATGAAGCAGCCGCAACAGGCCAAGCAGATGCTGGACCGCGCCAAGGCCCACGGCGGCAACTCGCCGGAAGTGGCGCGTGCTTTCGCTTCCTACTATCGCGACTCGAAGGACTATCGCTCCGCCATTCAATCGCTAAAGGCCGTGTCGCACAAATCGCCTGACCTGCTGGCGGAACTGGCGTGGACCTACGAACTCTCTGGCGACATCAAAGACGCGGCCGATACCTACGTGCAAGCGGCCAATTCTGCGCCGAAGAGCATTCAATATCAGCTAGATGCGGCATCCACCCTGGTGCGCGCGGCAAACATCCGCAAGGCCAACATCTTCCTCGATCGCGCCGCCAAGCTTGATGCCAATCACTATCGGCTGCATGCCATTCGTGCTGACATTGCCAAGACTGAAGGACGCACTCAGGACGCGATCCGCGAGTACACCGCGGCGCTGGCTAATCTGCCCGAAGCGGCGCCTGAGGGCCCACTGTATCCTCTGGAACTGCGCCTCAGCCTGGCCAACCTGTACCAAACCTCCGGCGACCGCAATGGCGAAAAGCAGCAGATGGACATCGCTGCGGCTGCCATCAGCAAGATCGATATTCAAGGACCAGCGCGATCGGAGTTTCTGCGCTTGCGCGCCGCTATCAAGTCCGGGGAAGGCGATATGGCCGGCTCGGAAGCCGACTATAAGGAAGCGATCGCGCTCGCGCCGGACAATGCCGACATTCTGCTCGGTTATGCGGCCGTTCTCTGGCGCGCAGACAAGAACAAGGAAGCCGAGCAAGCTTTCGAAAAGGTGCTCACGCTTCAGCCCAACAACAAGTTTGCATTGATGTCGCTTGGCTATCTCGCACGCGACGATAAGAACAATGCAAAGGCCCAGCAATACTTTGAACAGGTGGCCAAACTTTATCCCAACGAATACGAGCCGTACCTCGCGCTGGGAGACATGTACGTATCTGAGCGCAAGCATGAGCCGGCCGAAGTCAGTTACGAGCGCGCTTACCAGTTGGCGCCCAAAATGGCCCTCACCGTCGCTGGGGGCGCAAACAACGGAATCGAGTGGCATAAGCTGGACCTTGCGGGCAAATGGCTGGCGCGTGCAACCGGCTCCATGAATGACGAGCCCCGGGTGATGCGCGAACGCGAACGCTATCTCACCTTCACCGGCAAATACAAGGAGTCGGCTGCAATCGGACGCAAGGTGATTCAATTGCTTCCCAAAGACCGCGATGCGGCCGTCTATCTCGGCTATGACCTGTACAACCTCGGCCGTTATGACGAACTGCTGCGCCTCACCTCCCAATATGAAACGGTCTTGCCGCGGGAAGCAAACATTCCGCTGCTGAATGGCTATGTGGACAAGCAGCACGGGCTGTTGCAGCAGGCCGCCGACGACTTCACCCGGGCCATGAAGAGAGACCCGAAAATGGTGGAGGCCTATGTAAATCGCGGATACGTGCTGAACGATCTCAACGACGCTCAGCAGGCCGCCAGAGATTTCAATCAGGCCATTAAGCTCTCGCCCAATAATGGCGCCGCGCACCTGGGGCTGGCGTTTTCCAATTTGGAACTTCACCATGGCAGGGTCGCGTTAGAAGAAGCCGAGAAAGCGGAGAAGATCCTGGGCGAGTCCGGGGCCACGCACCTGGCCGCCGCCGGAGCCTATCGTGAGCAGCAGCTGTACGGCAAAGCGGTGGACGAATATCGTGCCGCGCTCAAGGACTCGCCTGACGATCCCACTCTGCATCTGGCATTGGCGGATGTGCTTTTCCATCAACACCGCTATAACGAGTCGGTCGGTGAGTATAAGGAAGCACTGGCGATGACGCCCGACGATCCTCAGATCGAGGCCCAACTCGCCGATGCTTACGCGCACCTGCGCGATCGCCAGAACACTTACGCGTATATTCGCGCCGCCGAGCAGCAGGGCGATAATTCCGCGGTATTGCTTGAAACCGGCAATGCGCTGCTCTCCCTGGGCGACCGCGACGCGGCCATGCAGCGCTTCCAGCGCGCGCTCGATGCTCCTGACGCCAACCGGGTATCGGTGCGCCTGAGCCTGGCAGAGCTCTTCGTGAAGGAAGGGCATGATGAAGATGCGCGCCAGCAGATCAGCGTCGGGTTTGCGGAGGCGCGGGTGGGCGAGGCTGCGCCGGTGAGCACCGATCAACTGACCCAGGCTGCGAGCTTGTTGCTGGCGATGCACGATTTCGATACGTCACGCCGGCTCTACAAGGCCGCGCAGGATTCCGGAGCCGATGAACGCGTCGTCGCCGTGGGCATGGCCAACACCTTCCTCGCGGAAGGACAGACACGCAACGCCGAGGCCGAGCTGAAGAGTCTTGGCAATCCCGGAGACCTCGAAGAGAACTATGACTATCAGTTGGCGATGGCAAATGTCTTTCGCCAACAGGGCAACACGACCATGGCCCTTTCCGCCTTGGGCCGCGCTTCCGCGGTGACTCCGGAAGGCGACGAAACTCTGCAACGGGATGTATTCGATGTCGCTGCACAGGCAGGTCTGCCGGTGAGCGATAAGGTCAGCATTGTCTCCAACACGTCCTTTGCCCCGATCTTTGAAGATGAAACCATCTATGATCTGGACGCCAAGCTGATCGGGGCCAATAATCCTCAATCGCTGCCCACGCCGCGTTACTCCTACGAGAGCCGCAGCACCGCCTATTACAGCGCGCGCTTTACCGGCTGGCCTCTGATCACCGGCTATGTGGAAGAGCGCAATGCCCGCGGACAGATTTCCTACCCCAGCGTTAACCGGATCATCGACCGCGATACGTATGACACGAACTTCGAATCCGCGATTAATCCCAGAATTCAAATTGGCTCGGCAAAGCTGCAGTTCAGCACTGGGCTGCAATTCACTCTGCGGCGCGACAAGGAATCACCGCTGGATTTGAATCAAAACCTGTTTCGGCAATTCGCATATCTGACTACGAATTCTTTGTTCAACTGGCTGCAGATCAGCGGCGACGCCATTCACGAGGCCGGTCCGTTCACGCTGCAGAACTTGAGCTCCAAAGATCAGGCGGCGCACCTGCAGTTCCGCGTGGGGCGCCCGTGGGGCAATACCGCGCTGATTACCGGATACGGCATTCGCGATCTGCAGATCCATCCGCAGATTCGCGAGTATTTCAGCACCAATGCCTATGGAGGAATCGAACACAAGTTTGGATTGAAATGGAAAGTGACCGGACTGGCGGAACTGATTCGCTCATGGCGCGTGCAAAATTTGAATTTCGGCCTTGGTCAAGCCGTGCGTCCATCCGGCCAGGTGGAATATCGTCCCAACGCCCGCTGGAGTTTCGATGGATCCTTTGCCACCAGCCGCGGCTTCGGAATGCATAACTATGACAACTTCGAGACCGGATTTCTCGTCTCATACACCAGAGGTTGGAAGGGACGCCAGGCGGCGTTACCGGATCAAACCGTCAGTTATCCTCTGCGCTTCTCGGCCGGCTTTCGCACGCAGAGCTTCTACGATTTCGGATTCGGATCGACCAACACCATTGTTCCTGTGTTTCAAATTTCGTTGTTCTAAGCAGTGCTGAATACGAAACATAATTTTTTGCTTCGGACCCAGGGCCCATGAAGATTTGCTTTGTAAGCGCATTCCCTCCCAGCGAGCGAATGCTCAACGAGTACGGCTATCACGTAGTGCGGACTTTGCAGGATGATCCGGCACATACCGTGACGGTCATTGCCGACGAACAGCCTGGGCCAGTCCAGGAGCTTCCCGGCTTCAACGTAATCCGGGCGTGGCGCTTTAACGACTACACAAATCCCTGGCGCATCCTCAAAGTTGTCCGCGAGTTGAAACCGGATGTTGTCTGGTTCAACTTGCTGTTTGCAACTTTCGGCAACCAGGAGAATCCCGCTGCAGCTTTTACTGGGCTGCTGACGCCTGCGCTGGTGCGCGCCGCCGGCTTTCAATCCCATGTCGTGGTTCATCACCTAATGGACCACGTCAGTCTCGACGACGCCGGCGTCCGCAATCCGCGTCTGTACAAGATGGCGGGCTGGACCGCGACGAAAGCGTTGCTGATGTCAAACTCCGTCACGGTGCTGCTGCCTGCGTATCACCGCACGCTAGTGGAGAAATACAAAGCCAAAAATGCGCGTTTCAGCGCGCATGGAATTTTTTCAGCGCTGCCCGCTCCTCCCAATATGAAACTGCGGGGCAATCCGGAGCACCGCATCCTCGCCATCGGACATTGGGGCACATACAAACGGCTGGAGCTGTTGATGGAAGCGTTTCCCGCAATTTCGGCCCGCGTGCCAAACGCGAAACTAGTGATTGCCGGATGCGATCATCCCATCACTCCCGGTTATATGCAGTCTGTCGCCGAGAAGTATGGTGACAATCCGCAGATCGAATTTGCAGGGTATGTGGCAGAGGCGGATCTGCCGCAGTTCTTTGGCCGGATGTCGCTGCTGTTGATGCCCTATTCGTCCTCCACTGGATCCAGCGGCGTCGCGCATCAGGCCGCCGAATACGGCCTGCCGATTGTTTGCGCCGATATTCCGGATTTTCGCGAAATGGCGGAAGATGAAGACCTCGCAGTTGACTTCTACCCGGTCAACAGCGCCTCTGAGTTTGCCGATCGCGTCGCAAGTCTTCTCGCTTCTCCCGCGCGCCTGGCCGAGATGTCACAACGCAACTATCAGGCCGCGCTGAACATGACCATGCCCAACGTTGTCCGGAACTATCTGCGAATGTTCGAAGAGGAACTCGCGAAGAAGAGGACCGCTCGGGCAAAGCCACGGGAGTTAGTCGACTATTTCCCGGAGCAAGCCGTATCCATGGTGAAAAAGATCAGATCCTGAGCTGCAATTCCATATTCAAACGTGGATGCGGGCGAGGCGCCCGCATCCATGTTTCGCTTACTGCACCACTATCTGCGCAACCGCGGAGTGCTGGACCGATCCCGACTTTGCAGTGACGGTCACGTTGTAGGTGCCGGACGGGGTAGCAGTAGCGGCGGGCGGCGGTGGATTGGATGGGCTAGCCGCGTTTCCTCCACAACCAATTCCCATCAGCAGTACGGCAGAGAGCAGGACCATCAGTAGAGGATGCTTACGGGGCGCAGTGCTTCCTCCACCCAAAAACATCCCGAATATCGAAACGCCGCCGAAGAGCAGGCAAGTCAAGGTGCTCCTGCCCAAAGGGCCGCTCATCAGGCGGGCAGTCAGTCCCGTTGTGACAATCTGCAAAGTCGTGGACGAATTGCTGCCATTCAACATCATCGGATTTGCGCTAAAGTTGCAAGTTGCTCCCGCCGGCAGTCCCGTGCAGGCGAAGGAAACGTTTCCGGTAAACCCGTTTTGGGCATTCATGGCCAGGGTGTAAGACGCGGACTGGCCGGCATGAATCGGAGCGCCCGGGTCGGCAACAGAGAGAGAAAAGTCCGGGTTTGCCGGCGGGGCCAGCGCCACGTTCAAGGTCACCGTTGCGCCTTGAGTCATGCCCCCGCTCCCGCTGATTCCCGTAATGGAAAGCGGGTAACTGCCCGCGGGAATGGATGCGCTCGATGCCAGGGTCAGGACCGAAGATGCCGAACCCGTCACCGTTGCCGGCGCGAAGCTGGCGGTGACTCCGGAAGGCAGCCCGGAAACGCTCAGCGCGACAGAGTTGGACGCATTCGCAGAGCTCACGCCGACTTGAACTGTCGTTTGGAACGCACCTTGCACGTTGAGCGATTGCGGCGTCGCTGTGATGGTGCTTCCATCGCTAGACTGCACATCGTAGGAAGTAGCGCCAGAGATCTGGTTGCGAATCGATGCCTTCCCCATTGCCTTCACGTACAGGGTGTAATTGGCTGGAGCGAGTGCATATTTCGTCAGGTCGATGGAGTGAGTGCTTACCGGCACGTCGACCAGGTCCATCAGGTTCTCTCCATCGAGGGAGATGAATACCGTGTAGTGATCAATGGTGTTTTCCTGGCCAGTCACGGTCCAGCTCAATTCGTTACCCACCACTTGGGAGTTGAGGGACACGCAATTGTCGATTCCAGACTCAATTTCCGTGCCTTCTTCATAGTCGTTCCAGGTGACTAGCTGCATATAAGGCAGCGGCAACGAAGTGGAGTAATACTTGTTAGCCTCAGCGAAGGTGGTAAGCCAACGCTGTCCGCATTGTTGATCGACGAAGCGGTTCTGGCCCCAGGATGCCAGAGAATCGTTGAAACCTTTCGAGACTGAACCGTAGGTCGGCATCTTCGTCTTGATCGCGCTGGGATAGAAAAAGTCCCAGTAGCCGGTGCCGGTGGAAGATGGTCCCCAGGCGTAGCCGCCGCTCGAGTCGGCATAGCTGAAGCCGGAAACGTTGCGATCAATGAAAATGGGGTTTCCCTGAATGTTGGCCACCACTCGCGTCCAATCGATCGGATACTGTTCGAGTCCAAATGGAAACAGCACCGGCCGGCCATTCACCTTCATGTAATTGGGAGACAAGAAGTAAGATCCGGCGGCATAATTCACGTCGTTGATGAGCTTTTGCGTGGGATCCGCTAAGCCTCCATAGGCGCCGGAATCCGGCATCAGCGCGAACACGAATCCGGGATGCTTCTCAATCTCCTGACGCATCACGACAGTCGCGCGGTCCAGAGATCCGGTGGAATACCAATCGACAACGATGCCGTCAATCCCGCGGCTGATCATGTCGGTGACCTGGCGATGCACTTCGGTCGGATCACTCGATGAGTAGCCGATGTTGATATGGTTACTTCCGCCCCACCACGGCACCCAGTTGGCATATACCTTGGTGGTTGAGCCCGAGTAGAGCATGGAACGGATCGAAAGCTTGCTGACGTTCCCGGCCGCAATGTCGCCGTTTGTAGTGCCCGTGAAGAGGTCTGCGGCGCTGGTATTATTGCTCCGTTCCGCGGTGAGCGTCGTAGTTGGGGTGACAGTGAGAGGTGCAGTGAATGCTGTCAAGTAATTGCCGGCCAAAAGGCAGAAGACCAGGGGGATAGAACGCATTGGTTTTTCTCCGTGGGGCAGCGCTGGGGGTCGCGCCGGGTCTTGCTTGGTGCTGGCTTGTCTTGCGGGTGAGTTAATCAGGAATTACTTAGTCCCAAAAGATTACGGGGGACTCTGTTCTTCTGGAGGCCTTCTGTTTTCAGCGATTTACGAGACATTCTGCCGGCAGAGTCGGAAAGCGTTGAACACGGAGGGCACGGAGGTCACAGAGGGGGATCAGCCAATCCAGCCGGGTGAGCCGATGAGTGAAGAGGGTTCAGAAGTACCCACCCCTCCGATATATCGCAGGCGATAATGATCGTCCTCTGTGTACTCCGTGTCCTCCGTGTTGAAAAGGTTTTGTCGCTGCGCTTGGGGAAAGGCCAACGAATCGCTGTGGCAGACCATCCAAAGCTGCAGCAGGGCAGAGTTCCTTTTTTGGAATCAAAAGGAGTTGACTGATGAGAGTGTTAGTAACGGGAGCAGCAGGTTTCGTAGGTTCGCATTTGTGTGACCGGCTGGTCGCCGAAGGCGACTCCGTCATCGGCGTCGATAACCTGCTCACCGGTCGTTTAGAGAACCTGGAACAACTGCAAAACAACGCGAAGTTCGAATTCCAGCAGCTCGACGTCAGCGAACCGTTCGACATTGGGCGAGTCGATTACGTGTTTCACTTCGCCTCGCCGGCCAGCCCGGTGGATTACTCGAATCATGGAATCGAAACGTTGAAAGTCGGTTCTTACGGCAGCGTCAACTGTCTCGAAATTGCGAAGAAGTCCGGGGCGAAGTACCTGCTGGCTTCGACCTCCGAATGCTACGGCGATCCCACTGTGCATCCTCAGCCGGAGAGCTATTGGGGCAACGTGAACCCAATCGGTCCACGCTCGGTATATGACGAATCCAAACGCTTTGCCGAGGCGATGACTATGGCGTATCTGCGATATCACAAGGTGGACACGCACATTGTGCGCATCTTCAATACCTACGGCCCGCGACTCCAATTGAACGACGGCCGCGTGATCTCGAATTTCATGAAGCAGGCCTTGCGCGGCGACGATCTCACGGTTTACGGAGATGGCTCTCAGACCCGCAGCTTCTGCTACGTGAGTGACGAAATCGAAGGCATCCTGCGGCTGTCGCGTACCGACGAGCATCTGCCGACGAACATTGGCAATCCGGTGGAGTTCACAATTCTCGACTGCGCCCACAAGGTGCTGGAAGTAACTGGCTCGAAAAGCCGAATCACCTTCGAACCACTGCCGGTAGACGATCCCAAGCAGCGCCGCCCCGACATCGGCAAGGCCAAGCGCCTGCTGAATTGGGAACCGAAAATCGATCTCGCCGCCGGCCTGCGGCTCTCAATGGAGTACTTCGAAAGGGCGATTGAGCTGGAGCGCAAAGCGGAAACCGCAGCGGTGTGATCAATCGGTCCATCACGTCCACTACGTCCATCACGTCCACACGAATGGACGTTATGGAGGAAGTGGACGTAATGGACTGCGCTCGGAATGAAGCAGCAGGCCACCCCGCCCCTTCTACCCGCATCTTCTTAGGGCTATGAAGCGCCGCATTGTCGTTACCCTGTTGCCAATTTTCCTGTTCGCCCTGGTTTGCTCGGCCAAGACTTACCACCTCACCAATGATCCATCGGTACCCGCAGCGAGCGGGAAGCTGGAAACCGATCATGACCATAATGGGAATACGAAGCTCTCGCTCAAGGTGTACAACCTCGCCAAGCCCGCGAACTTAAGTCCAGCAAAAAACACCTACGTGGTGTGGGTGCAGCCGAATGGACAGCCGGCGCAGAACCTCGGCGAGCTAAAGCTTGGAGACCAACTCAAAGGTGAATTCGAGGGTGTAACCCCGGCCAAGAGCTTCGATCTCTTCATCACAGCGGAAGACAACGCGACAGCCGCCGCTCCCAGCGGCACGCAACTGCTGAAGACGCGCGTACAGCAATAGCTGCGTTCCACCGCCACTCCATAAAAGGCGGGCTTTCATGCCCGCCAGCACAATGCTGGATTTTGTGATCGGCCTCTAAGCATCGCGCAGCTATCTTCAAGAAATGCTGCGCAGCCGCACTTTGGGCCGTGACCATTGGTGTAGTGATGCGGGCGAATTCCCATCTGAAGCAACTGCCGAGTGAGGTTAAGATTCACGCAACAACTGTGGCCTTTTGCCATGGAGGACACCACCGTGAAATTTCTAAAGACGTTCGCGCTTGGTACCACGTTGCTGCTGAGCTCGGGATGGCTCGCCGCACAGAGTTGGTCAGCCCAGAACGGGAACTTCAACGCACAGGGAAATCGGGACGACCGCGCCGCGTTTCGCACCGGCTTCCAGCATGGGCAGGACGATGCCCAGGATGGCCATGCCCGTCACGCGCAAGTCGGATATCTGTATCGCGAGAACGATGACCGGCAAGCTTTCAATGACGGCTACAATCGCGGCTATGACAGCGCTCACCCCCGCAGTGGCGATGATGGCCGCGATGACCGCGCTCAATATCAGGACCGAGACCACGATCATGACTGGGATCGAGATCACGATCGAGACCGGGACCATGACCGTGACCATAATTGGGACCGCAATCGAGACAGAGACCATGATCGCGACAACGATCCTCGTCAGGGCGGTTACCAGAATCAATCGCGAGCGGCCCAGCAGTTCGGCTATCGCGATGGCATGAACGACGGACGCAGCGACCATCAGACTGGCCACAGCTTTCGTCCAACTCATGATCCCAACTACAAGGCTGCGGCCAACGGCTGGAGCTCCGGGGATCGGGATCAGTACAAAGCCCAATACCGCCAGGCATACGAACAGGGATATCAGCAGGGGTATTACGGCCGACGGTAACCACGATCCTGTTTAGTTTTCATAGAGACGGGGCAATGCCCCGTCTCTTTTAACGATGCTTTGTCGCTGTGCCGCCTCAGCCAATGTCACCCCTGCTTCCCACCTTGCATCACACAACTCCACCAACAAAATTGATGGTAACTGCTTGCTTACCCGAGGCAACTCCCAATCAAAAGACGTGTTTGATTCGGGTAAGATCACCAAATTGCCGTGCCACTTCGCTGGAGGACAGAACTGTGAAATTTCTCAAGACGTTCACGCTTGGTACCACGTTGCTGCTTAGCTCGGGATGGTTGGCGGCACAAACCTGGCCCAACCCGAACGGACGTTTCGATTATCAGCATGACCGCGACGACCGTGCCGCATATAACGCCGGCTTTCAGCAGGGCCGCAATGATGCCGCCAGCAGGCGCGCTCGGCACCCTCACGGCGCTGAACACTACCGCGAGCGCGACGACCGCCAAGCATTCAACGATGGCTATAACCGCGGTTACGATAGCGTCCGCGGCGACCGTGACAGAGACCGGGACAGGGATCGCGATTATGATCGCGACGACCGCGGCCCCGGAGCATACGGCAATCCTGGCCGGAATGGCGGATACGCCAACGGATCGCGAGCTGCCCAGCAATTCGGTTATCGCGACGGATTGAATGATGGACGCAGCGATCGCCAGTCCGGTCACAGCTTCCGTCCAACTCACGACGACAATTACAAAAATGCCAGCAACGGTTACAGCGGCGGCGACCGGAACCAATACAAGGCCGCTTACCGCCAAGCCTACGAACAGGGCTATCAGCAGGGATACAACGGCAGACGGTAACTGCGAGTCAGTACCATCTGCGTGAGCAGATGGGGCGTGCGCACAAGTCGCAGGCCCATCCACTACCGCAGATGGTACTGTTCGTGCCGAAATCCATTTAGAATTTCGGCCCATGTTTGAGAAATCAGTTCGTGCCCTCTCCATTTTTCTGTCGCTGATCCTCATCAACTCACTTGCTTTTGCAGAGCCCGTGCCCTTCAGGCGCGCCATCGAGATGGCGATCCGCAACAGCACGGCAATCATGGCCGCTAAGGCCGACGAGCAACGCGTCTATGCCAGCCTTCTCGAGGCAAAAGACCAGTACATTCCGCAAGTGTATTTCGGCTCGGGACTGGCCTACTCCTTCGGATTCCCGCTGGGTGAGCCGTCGATCTTCAAAGTCAGCTCAACCAGCCTGCTGCTCAACTTCGCCCAGCGCGAGTTTGTTAAAGCCGCGCGCAGTGACTGGAAGGCAGCCGGGTTGAACAAAGAAGACAAGAAAGATCAGGTGATTCTGGAGACTGCTTTGGATTATTCCCAGCTCGACGAGACTCAGTCCTCGCTGTCCATTTTGAAGCAGCAGGAGCAGGCGTCGCTGAAGTTCGAGCAGATCACCGCCCAAAGGATTCAGGCCGGAGTGGATTCCGCCATTGAAGCCACCCGCGCCAAATTGAGCACGGCGCGCGTGCGCCTCAAAATCGCCGAACTCAACGCCACTGTCGATACTTTGCGAACGCGACTCTCGCAGCTCACCGGCATTCCGGCCAAAGAATTCGATACGGTCACAGAGTCCATTCCCCGTCTGCCCGAGATCTCGCAAGACGCCGACCTGACCACGCGCGCCCTGAATTTCAGCCCGGCAGTGAAGAGCGCGCAGAGTATTGCCGATGCCAAGCTGTTCCAGGCCCGCGGCGAGCACAAGCAGCTTTATCCGGCGGTCGATCTGGTCGGACAGTACGCGCGTTTTACCAAATACAACAATTACGATCTCTATTACAAAACCTTCCGCCGCAACAATGGCGCCATCGGTGTTGAAATCCGTGTTCCTTTTCTCAACAAGGGACAGAAGGACCACAGTGAAGCCGCGTACGCCGATGCCCTGCGCGCACACAAGGACGTGGATGCGGCAAAAGAGCAAGTGTCGACTGAGACCATCAAGCTGCAGCGCTCAGTCGCTCAGCTCAGCGCCGCGCGCGATGTGGCCCGGCTTGAGTACCAACTCTCGCAGAACAACATGGAGGCGGTCCAGGCAAAGCTCGATGCCGGCCAGGCCACGCTGCGCGATCAGGAACAGGCACAGCTTGACGCGAACGACAAATACTCTGCCCTGCTCGATACGACGTACGAACTTGAAAAAGCGCAGATGCAGTTGCTGAAGCAGACTGGAGAACTGGAGCAATGGGCATTGTCGCAATGAGCCGCGAAGCCACGAAGCTTCGAGGCCACGAAGCTGAGATTCGCCAGGCTTCTGTCGTAGGCGGTCCATCAGCAGGAGTCGATGAGATTTTAGCTTCGCAGCTTCGAGGCTTCGTAGCTTCGAAGCTTTCATCCAGAGTTGCGCAATTCACCGCTGGCAATCGCGCTTCGCTGCGGGTTTTTCGATGCTCGCAATGTAAGCCCTTGCATCACAAGCCGTTGCCGCTGTTACATTTTTCTGTACGTCAATCTCGGAGTAGCTGCTTCGGATGTTATATTTGACGGATTACCGCATGGCACTCAGAACGCTGTTTCTAAATCCTCCCTCGTTCGAGAATTTTGACGGTGGCGCTAGTTCGCGCTGGCCCGCGACGCGCGAGATCGAATCTTATTGGTACCCGGTGTGGCTGGCTTATCCGGCCGGCATGCTGGAGGGCTCTCGTCTTCTGGACGCGCCCCCGCACCACATTTCCGCAACCGAGACCATCGAGATTGGCAAGCAGTACGACTTCCTGGTGCTCTTCACCAGCACTCCAGGATGGCAAGGCGACCAGAAGCTCGCCTTTGCCATGAAGACGGCGAATCCCAACCTGAAGATCGCCTTCGTGGGACCGCCGGTGACCACCTCGCCCGACAAAGCCCTCAACGAGTGCGACGCCATAGACTTCGTCTGCCGTAAGGAATTCGATTACTCGGTGGTCGAGTTCGCACAGGGCAAGCCGCTCGATGACATTCTGGGAATCTCGTATCGCAAGCACGGACGCATCGTCCACAATCCCGATCGCCCGCAGATTCAGGACCTCGACGCTCTTCCCGATGTCACCGACGTGTACAAGCGCGACCTCGACGTCACCCGCTACAACGTTCCGTTTCTGCTCAACCCGTTCGTCTCGCTTTACACGACGCGCGGATGCCCGGCGCAATGCACCTTCTGCTTGTGGCCGCAAACACTCAGCGGGCACGCCTGGCGCAAGCGCTCCACCGATGCTGTCGCCCGCGAGATGGCGAAAGCCAGGGAATACTGGCCGAACGTAAGAGAGTTCTTCTTCGACGACGACACGTTCAACATCCAGAAGGCGCGCACGATAGAACTCTGCGAGAAGCTGAAACCGCTAAAGCTGACCTGGTCCTGCACCTCGCGCGTGACCACCGACTACGACACGCTGAAGGCCATGCGTGAAGCGGGATGCCGTCTGCTTATCGTCGGATACGAGTCTGGCGACCAGCAGATCCTCAAGAACATCAAAAAAGGCGCGACGGTCGAGCGCGCTCGCGACTTTACTCGCGACTGCCACAAGCTCGGCCTCGTCATCCACGGAGACTTCATCCTCGGTCTTCCTGGCGAAACGCAAGAGACAATTCGCAATACGATCAATTTCGCCAAGGCGCTCGATGTCGAGACGATCCAAGTCTCGCTCGCGCACGCCTATCCCGGCACCGAGTTCCACGATTTCGCCGAGAAGAACGGCTTCATCATCAACAACCAGTCGATGGTCGATGCCGGCGGACATCAAATGGCGCACATCGAGTATCCCGGCCTGCCGCGCGATTACGTGATGGAGATGGTGCACCGCTTCTACGACGAGTACTACTTCCGTCCCAAGGCGATTTACCGCATCGTGAAGCGCGCGTTCTTCAACAGCTCGGAGCGCAAGCGTCTGTACAAAGAGGCGAAGTCGTTCATGAAGCTGCGCGCCGCGCGCAATCGCTACGTGCAGGATGCGCGCAAGATTCCGGTCTCAGCGCCTCGCACCATCGAGCCCACAATGCAGGAAGAGGTTGTCGAAGTCGGGTCGGAATGAACCCGCGGCGCTACCTCATACTGCTGGCGATCGTCTTCTCCGCCTCAGTCGGCGACGTACTTTTGTCCGTGGGAATGAAGCAGATCGGGGCTATCCACGCCAGCCGATGGTTCGACCTGTTCGTCGCCTTAAGCAATCCTTTCGTCGCGCTCGGAATCGTTTGCCTGCTGGTCTTCTTCGCGTCGTATCTCACGGCGCTCTCCTGGGCCGACCTCACCTACGTGCTTCCCGCCACTTCGGTTGGCTACATAGTTGTTGCCCTGCTCTCGAAGTTTTGGCTGCACGAGAACGTAACCACCAGCCGCTGGCTGGGGATTATCCTCATCAGCGCCGGAGTGGGATTTGTCGCCAATGGCCCGTCGCTGACCAAACACCCGAAAGCCCGGGGTTAACACGAAGGGCACAAAGGACTCTGAAGGACACGGAGAGCGATCAAGAAAGACATTATCTGGCTCTCCGTGCCATCTTCCTTCAACTTCTTGAGCTTCGTGTTAACCTCCGGGAAAAACAATCTTTTTCACTCGATCTCATGATCCAAAGGACTTACGCGCCAAGGTCTCATCTGATCTCATCTTTTCCATGAGATCGAAATGAGACCATCTCATCATCCCGATGAGATCGCCTGAGACCGATCTCATCTCGCAGATGAGACTTAGTCGAGATCGTTTGGGCCGAAGAGAGCGTTGGCGTGTCCAAGGTTCTTTTGCGCCAGACGCAAGCCGGCGAGCACGGCGCGTCCCGTCTTCTCATCGAGGCGCTTGTCCACCAGCATTCCGCAAACTCGCATGATCGCGAGTTGTACTCCCAGATGGTCTTCGAGAGAAGGCAGCTCCAGATTGCCGGCTACGGCTACAGAGTCGCGCTGGATCCGGGCCTGCGAATGGAAGTAGCAGAAGGAATCGTCCTTCATCGCCGGAGAGCCGCAGGGCTTGCCATTATTCTTGAGGTACCCGCAGCGCGGCGACTGATGAGCTACTTTGAGCCCACCTTTCCACGACTCGATTCGCTGCTTCGCTTCGCGCCGCAGCTCCTCCCATTGTTCATGGGCATCGACATCGTCGATCAGGGTATTGAGTTCATTGGGCGACATGTCGTCGATGCGGGCGATGTCCTCAGCCCTGATCGGATCAGGACGGCTACCGTCCTCTTCTCCTTCATCCTCGTAATCTGGTCCTTTCGCTTCGTAATATTCGCATTCGGCGCTCTTGGCCACGTTCACCTCGCCTTTCCGTTCCTGCTTTGCCGATTCCGCTCTCTCCGCAGCCTCCGGGCACGGTGCTTCAAGAGATTCAGCCAGCCCCTGTGCCAAACCAGCAGCGGCTAGATGATTGGACTCGTAGTCGGCCCTGATCTGATCCGATGCCGGCGCAAGCTGGGCGAGCATTGCCTCGGTCTGCACGTCTGGCGAAACTTGCGGTTGCGGCTCGCTTTCGGGCGGAGCCGGAAGGGTCTGTTCGGACGGTTTCAGCCAAGGCATTCCAGCCGGCGGATCGGCGCCAAGCAATTGCAGCATCTGCTGAAACGTTTCGGTTTTGAGCCCATTCGGACCGGTGCAACGGGTCCTGAACACCCCGCCGCCCATGTTGGATATGTCCTCGTACCCCTCTGAAAGCCAGATATCGGCCAATTTGCCGTTGCGGTCGCGAACCTGGTAGCAAAATGTTTTCCAGGTGAGATCGGCATCCTGCATCTTCTGACACCCCAATTTCCGTGCTACCACGGTTTTTCCCGCGGCTGCAATGGCAAATGTGCTGTGGAAAACTTTTTTGCATGAGACAGGTTAGGGGCGCTACCGGGCCCTCAGCGCTGGTAAGCGGAGTCGTGGTAGGGGTGTAGAGATACGAATCGCAGGAAATCTCCCTCCCGAAATGCAAGAGCACGGATGCGCTGACTCAATTGAAGGGAATACACCTTGGAGCCGTTTGGCGCCCTGAGATGCTCGATCGCTTCCCAATGGAAGCCGCTGTGTCGATACAAGGTGCTCCAATCGAGTTCGCGCAACCGGCCCAGCGATGCGATCACCTGTTTCAGTTCGGCGGCTTCCAGGTGAAACAACGTGTCCTGAAATTCAGGGTTGTTCAGGTCGAGAAGGACTCGGCTACGGGCGGCGGGCACGTTTTCGTTGCGCTCGCGTCTTGGGCGTTCGCTCCATGAGTCGGTCGAGATCGGTTTCCACTGGCGGGTTCTTTGCCGCCCACGTTAGTCCACGTTCGATACGAGACCGGTCGGGCTCGTTCAGCGTCCAGAGTTGGCTCTCCGGCACCATGGCAACCGCGGTGAGGACGATGCGTCCGTCGCCAAAACGATCCAGCCGCAAGGTCTTACCAGCATATCTCTTTCCCAAAGAGATCTGACCGCTGCTGCCGACGGTCTTGAGCTCGCTGGAGACGTGTGAATCGGATTTCATGCCAACATGCTATCATGCCTTAATGCGCAGCCACAAGGGCGTGATTTATGGGAGTCATCGAACTCCGGCTCGTTGTACACTTTGTGCGCATATTTCTCATCTCCGGAGTGCTCATGATCGTCGCTCGGCTTGTTGTTCTGGCGATTGTGTTCTCATCGATTTTCGCGTCCTCGCAAACCACCGACGCCGCTACGAAAACCTGCACCATCACCGGGCGCATCGTGCGAGCCTCTGACGGCCAGCCCCTTAAAGGCGCGCAGATCAGGTTGATGCCGGCCTCCGCTCAGAGCCTGCACGGCAGCAGCGCACTCAGCGATGCCGAGGGGAAATTCGCGCTAACCGCAATTCCGCCCGGCCAATACCATCTGTCGGCGATGAAGAACGGCTATGTTTCGCAATCCTTCAAGGCAAAGAGCGCTTATCAGGAAGGCGCGATTCTGACTCTTGCCCCGGGGCAAGAGATCACAGACGCGATCTTTCGTTTAGTATCCGCGAGCGTAGTCGTCGGCCGGGTTGTGAATGAAGATGACGAGCCCGTTCAGGGAGTTGAGGTGCAAGCGTTGCTGAAGGGCAATGTAGAAGATCCGCAGGGAATCCTTGCGCACGCCAAGTCTGCTCTCGTCCCGGTGAAGATGGCGGTTACGAACGATCTTGGGGAGTACAGGCTTTATGGCCTGCCTCCACACACCTATTACTTGAGCGCCACTGATTCCGGTATGCCTGAGCTCACCGACGCAGTGGTGCAGGGTGGCGGGATTGCGTTCTCCGGGACATCGAATGAAATGGCCAGCAAGTATCCGCCGCTGTATTACCCCGGAGTGTCGCAAATAGACCAGGCGACACCGTTGGTGCTGCATCCCGGCGAAGAGGCGCGCGTAGATTTCAAGTTGCAGGCGCAGCGGCTGGCGCGCATCTCCGGACGCGTTCTGGGAACTGATTCGCAGCCGGCCGCAGGAGTGATGGTCTCGCTGCGGCCGCGCGAGTTGTCGGCATTGTTCGCGTCGGCGCCTCTGGCCTCCAGCAGCGGTCCGGATGGACGCTTCGAAATCAAGAATGTGCCTGCGGGAGATTATTTGATCCTGGCGAGCGGCCCGCAGCAGGAGCTCGGCTCGGCTCAGCAGCCGCTCGATGTCGCCGCCGCGGATGTGCAGGGCCTGGAACTCGCATTGAAGAAGCCTCTTTCCCTAAAAGGGAAAGTAGTCGCACCGATCCCGCTGCCGTTCAAGGCAGAAAACATCTCAATCTTCCTTCAATCCGCCGATAACCCATTTGGATTTGGCGGAGGGCAGCTAAAGAGCGATGGGACCTTCGAGATCGATGGGCTGCAGGAAGGGAACTACAGCATCCGAACCAACGGCCTTCCCGATGGCTGGTACCTGGCAGCGGCGAGACTCGGCTCCAGCAACGCTCTCGATGACGGCCTGACCGTCAGCCGCCCCATGGATGCCGCCTTGCAACTGTCTTTCAGTTCAGCGACGGCAGAGGTGGAGGGCTCCGTCCTCGACGGCAGCAATGCCGCCGAGGGCGCCGAAGTGCGACTACAGCCCGCGAAAGATAATCCTTTTCGTAGCGATTTGAATCAGAGAACGACGACGGACCAGAATGGGCATTTCCAATTCAAGAATGTCCCTCCGGGAAAATACGAACTCTTTGTCTCCTCGTCCGATGACGACAGCGATGAAGACAATTCGAATCCATCACCCACCGCAACCGTGAACTTGGAAAAAGGCTCGCACCAGACCGTGCAACTCTCGTTAGCTGCCAAAGCAAACAACTAGCGCCGCGCTTTTGGAACCAGCCAGAGTACTCGCAATTTTCGTGCCGCGTCTCGCGGCACGACGGGATTTGAGCCCGGCACAGTGTGCCGGGTAAAGGAACCATTTACCAACCGAGCCCCTTTAGGGGCGGCACCTGTGCCGTGAGGTAGAATCCCTCTCCCGTGCGCCACACGTTAATCCGCGTTTTCATTCATGTTGTTTTCTCCACCAAGAACCGCCGCAACACAATTCACGAAGATTTCCGCGAAAGGCTCTGGAGCTACATGGGCCGGCATCGCGAGGGACAACAAGATCCATGCCGTCATGATCGGTGGCATGGGCGACCATGTCCATCTCCTGCTGGCGATTCCATCCACCATCACGATCGCGCGCGCGGTTCAGATGATCAAAAAGGGATCGTGTAGCTGGGTGCACGAAAATGAGTACAGGCTATTTGAATGGCAAGAGGGGTATGCCGCTTTTAGCGTGAGCCTTTCGAACGTGGAAAGCGTGAAGGAATACATTCGTAATCAGGAGAAGCATCATCGCAAGATGACTTTTGCAGAAGAATGGAATGCTTTGCTGAAGAAGCATGGAATATTTCTTTCCGGATCCGACTGATCGGGTGCCGCCCCTGACGGGGCTCTCGCGAATGATTCCTTGTGTACCCGGCAGTGTCTGCCGGGCTCACATCCCACCGTGCCGCGAGACGCGGCACGAAATCCCGAATTTGCGCTGACCAGGATTGATCACGGAAGTCGCCGCGCCGGCTCCGCAACGGATTGTGGTCTTGGACCTCGCCTTAAAGCCGCATACGCCACAACTCCGGCCAGAACGATCAGCGCGCCGAAGAGCATCGCATTCATTCCCGCTACAGTTTCATGGCCGCCGTGGAGAGCCGCCAAAATCACGAGTGCGGTCGGCGGCACTCCCAGCAAGGCGCAGGCAACGATTCCTCCGGGAACGCGGAACGGCCGGTGCAGATCGGGTTCGCGCATGCGGAGCAAGACCAAGGCAAAAAACTCCAGCACCATGCTCGCGCCCCATAGGATCACGTCGAGCGTGACCAGGCGTTCGAAGCCGAGCCCGAGGCAGGCCCCCCACAATATTGCGCAGGCGAAAATCGAAACCCACGGCGCTCCGGTTTTCCGAGTTACACGCGAGAGAACTCGGGGCAGAAGCCCATCCTGGGCCATCACCATGGGCAGGCGCGAGTAACTCATCGTCAATGAGTTGAAGGTTGCCACCGCGGCGATCATTCCACCGATGACGATCGCGATCTCAATCCAGCGTCCGGCGATTTGGCCGCCCAGCGTTGCCCAGGCTCCGGTCGTCCATGCCGAGGCAGAAATGCCGGTGTGCGACATCGCTGCAATAGGAATCACGTAGCCCAATGTGATAAGGGCGACGCTCACGATCATGGCTCGCGGATACGTGCGCTGCGGGTCCCCGACTTCGCCGCCCACGTTCGACGCGTTGTCGAATCCCATATAGTTCCACATGCAGACGAGTAGACCAGTTACGAATCCGGAATGTTGCGCAACCGGGGGTGGAACAACTGCGTGCTGCCAATGCAATAAAGCTACCGTCGTGAGCGCGATGAACGGCCCAAACATGACGAACAGCATAGCCAGCGAGCTGTCGCCCACGGCCTTACCACCGCCAAGGTTCCACACGACGCAAACCGCAATGACCACTGCCCCGATAACAATGCCGTGCCATCCGGCATCGGCTCCGGGCAGCAATCGGGAAAGATATGCGACGAACAAAGTCGGGTAGATGGCCATGTCGAAGATGCTGGCCGCCAGCGAGAGCCACGCTTCCTGGAATCCCCAAAAGCGCCCCGCAGCCCGCCGAACCCAGACGTAGTAGCCCCCATCTTCAGGGATTGCGCTCGAGAGCTCTGCCACCATCGAAGCGGTAGGCATCGCCCAGATCATTGGCGTGATTAGCAGCAGGAGAATTGCGCCCCAATAGCCGGCACCCTTGACAATGTCTTCCAGGCCATAAGGACCGCCGGAAACCATGAAATAGGTCGCCGCCACCAGGGACCACAGCCCGATCTGCTGGCGGGAGCCGGATTTTGCCGAGATTGCCATGTCGAAGGGGCTTCCGGCCACCGGCTACCGGCAGTAAGAAGCTACCAGCTTCCAGCCTCCAGATGAAGCTGGCAATTTCCAGCCTGCTGAAAGAAGCTGGAGGCCTGAAGGGCTGAGCCAGAAGCCGATAGCCGGAAGCTGATGGCTAAAGCCGGCAGCTCCTACTATGTAATTGAAAATAAAAGCGACAAACCGGAATCCCATTTCCTTTTTCGTGCATCTATACCGTAGTTGACAATAAGTCACTCAACTCTGATAATAGCGTCGTCATAAAATTCAGGTTTTCAGATTTATCAACAACTTACGAGAGAGCTATAGAGCAGGAGAAACTCCAATGGCAAAGATTATCGGCATTGATCTTGGTACCACCAACTCGGTTGTGGCGGTAATGGAAGGTGGCGAACCCAAAGTCATTGCCAACGAAGAAGGCGGACGCACGACCCCGTCCGTGGTCGCGTTCACCAAGTCTGGTGAGCGGCTGGTGGGGCAGGTCGCCAAGCGGCAGGCGATTACCAATCCCGAAAATACGATTTATTCCATCAAGCGATTCATGGGTCGCCGCTTCGATGAAGTCAGCGACGAGATGAAGATGGTGCCCTACAAAGTGGTGCGCCAGGGTGATCACGTTGCTGTGCTTGCCCAAGGCAAGGAGCACACCCCGCCGCAAATTTCGGCGATGATTCTGCAGAAATTGAAGAAGGCGGCGGAAGACTATCTGGGCGGAACTGTCACAGAAGCTGTCATCACGGTGCCTGCATACTTCAATGACGCTCAGCGCCAAGCCACCAAAGATGCCGGCAAGATCGCCGGACTCGACGTCAAGCGCATCGTGAACGAGCCCACCGCAGCCGCGTTGGCCTACGGTCTTGACAAGAAGAAAGACGAAACCATCGCGGTCTACGACTTCGGCGGCGGCACCTTCGATATTTCCATTCTCGAAGTTGGCGAAGGCGTCATCGAAGTGAAGTCCACCAATGGTGATACTCACCTGGGCGGCGACAACATCGATCAACGCATCGTCGATTGGCTGGTCGATGAGTTCAAGAAGGAAGAAGGACTCGATCTGCGCGCAAAGGGCAACGAGATGGCCCTGCAGCGTCTGCGCGACGCGGCGGAGAAAGCCAAGATCGAGCTTTCCACGGCCATGGAGAGCGAGATCAACCTGCCGTTCATCACGGCGGATGCTTCCGGTCCGAAGCACCTGGTGAAGAAGCTGTCGCGATCAAAGCTTGAAGCTCTGGTCGAAGATATCATTCAGCGCTCGGTGGGTCCGTGCAAACAGGCGATCAAGGATGCGGGCATCGACACCAGCAAGATCGACGAAGTTGTGCTTGTCGGCGGACAAACGCGCATGCCCCGCATCCAGCAACTGGTGAAGGACCTTTTTGGGAAAGAGCCGCACAAAGGCGTGAATCCCGATGAAGTGGTCGCGATTGGCGCGGCGGTGCAGGCGGGCGTGCTCGGCGGGGAAGTCAAGGACCTGCTGCTGCTGGACGTGACTCCGCTGACGCTCTCCATCGAGACGCTGGGTGGCGTTTCCACGCCGATGATTCCGCGCAACACGACGATCCCGACGAAGAAAACGGAGACGTTCTCGACGGCGGCCGACAGTCAGACCTCGGTCGAAGTACACGTGCTCCAAGGGGAGCGTCCGATGGCAGCGCAGAATCGAACGCTCGGGAAGTTCCATTTGACGGGTTTGCCACCGGCTCCGCGTGGAGTTCCACAAATCGAAGTCACCTTCGACATCGACGCCAACGGCATTCTCAATGTTTGGGCTAAGGATATGGCGACCGGCAAGGACCAGAAGATAACCATTACGTCTTCTTCCGGTCTAAGTAAAGAGGAAGTCGAACGCATGGCCAAGGATGCCGAGGCGCACGCCGCGGAAGACAAGGCCAAGCGCGACGAGGTCGAAGCTCGAAATCAGCTTGACTCGATGGTGTACCAGATCGAGAAGATGCTGAAGGAGCATGGCGACAAGATCTCCGGCAGCGAGCGCAGCGATGTGGAGTCCGCCCTGGCGGATGCCAAGAAGGCGCTCGAGGGCGCGGACGCGGCAGCGATGAACTCCGCGCGCGAACGGCTCACGCAGGCTTCGCACAAACTGGCTGAGGCGATGTACAAGTCGGCTCAGCCCAGCGGTGGAGCGCAGGCCGGCGGCTTCCCGGGCGGAGGCGGAGCGGGAGCCGAAGGCAATGGCGCCGCGCCATCTGGCCAGGAGCAGAAGAAGGACGAAGGCGTCATCGACGCGGAATACGTCGATGTTGAGCCGAAGAAGTAAGGCAGACACAATAACCACGGAGGACACAGAGGAAAACCGGAATATTGTTCAGTTTTGATTCAAGATTTCTGACTTTGTTTTTCCTCTGTGCGTCTCTGTGTCCTCTGTGAGAATCGATCCGGCGCAACGAAACATTTATTTTCGGGTTGATAAGACTAGAAGGGAAACGGGAGCGCGAATATCCGGTAAGCAACTTATGAAACAGTATCTGGTAGTAAAAGTCGCAAACAAACTGGGCGCGATGATGGAACTGATCCCGGTTGCTGGACTGTTTCCTCTGGAGGCGGCGGAACGATTCGTGAAGGACTCCGTCGCGCACGATCCGGAATCATTGTTCCTCATTCAGCAGGTGGGTACGGCATAAAAACAAGCTTATTAGCTCTAAGCCGCTAAGCTTCTAAGCCACCGTGCTTCGAGAAGCTTGGCGGCTTTTCAGTTTTAGCTCTGAGCTTCTGAGCTGCTAAGCTTCTGAGCAGGGGTGGTTGCGCGAGATTGAAGTGCAATTTTCGAAGATGAAATTTCTTGAGCTTAGTAGCTTAGGAGCTTAGCAGCTAATAATGGCAACGCAAACCAAAGACTATTACGCCGCGCTCGGCGTAAAAAAGAGCGCCTCGGCGGAAGACATTCGCAAAGCCTTCCGCAAACTCGCGCGCAAATATCATCCTGACGTCAATCCCGGCGATAAGAAGGCGGAAGAGCGGTTCAAGGAGATTTCCGAAGCCAACGACGTTCTCAGCGACCCCAAGAAGCGCAAGATCTACGACCAGGTTGGTTTTTACTCTGACAACATTGATCCTGCAACCGCCGAGGCCTATGCTCGCGCGGGCGGCGGCTCACAAGGATTTCCTGGCGGATTTCCCGGTGGTTCGTACAGCAGTCGCGGCGGAGCTCAGGGCGTTCCATTTGATTTCGGCGGATTCGATTTCTCCGACCTTAACACCGGAACTGGAGCAGGCAAGCGCTCCGGCGGTGGCGGATTTCGCGACATTTTCTCCAGCATCTTTTCCGGAGGCAGACCGGAATCGCAAGGTCCCGAATCGGGAACTGATCTCGAGTATCAGGTCAGCGTCGGTTTCTGGCAGGCAATCCGCGGATCGGTACTGCGGCTGAATATCACCCGGCAGGAAGTATGTCCGATGTGCAAGGGCACGGCGACTGTAGGGGCGGGGGGGCAGTGTCCGGATTGCAAAGGCTCAGGTCAGGTCACGCGCTCGGCCAATGGCATGAAGTTCAACATGCAATGCCCGCGCTGTCACGGCACCGGCGAGTTGACGAACGCCTGCCCGAATTGCCGCGGCGAAGGCGTGGTCAGCGCCACCGAGCCGCTCGAAGTGCGCATCAAGGCGGGCACGCGCGATGGACAGCGCATCCGCCTCGCGGGCAAAGGCAATGCGGGAATTCGCGGCGGCCAGGCGGGCGATCTCTACATCATTATTCGCATCGATCCGCATCCGGTGTTCCATCGCGAAGGCGATGACATTCACGTGACGGTGCCGATCTCGATCGCGGAGGCCGCTCTCGGCGCCAAGATCGAGGTGCCGACCATCGATGGCCGCGCGCAACTCAAGGTGCCACCGGGCACGCAGAGTGGACAAAAGCTGCGCATGCGGGAGAAGGGCGTACCTTCCGCGACCAGGGACGGTGCGCGCGGCGACGAAATTGTCGAAGTGAAGATCGCAGTGCCGCCGCTGCGCGACGAGCGCTCGAAGGAGCTCATGCGAGAATTGGCAAAGCTGAATCCGGAAGATCCTCGGGCGGAGTTGTGGAAAACAAGCTTCTGAGCTTCTAAGCTGCTGAGCTTCTTAGCCGCTGAACTGGCCTCGCTTTTGCTTAGCAGCTCAGGAGCTTAGCAGCTCAGCAGCTTCTTATGAAACGCAAGAAACAAGGCGCGTACATGATCTCTGCAGTAGCGGAGATGTACGAGATCCATCCTCAGACTTTGCGTCTCTACGAACGCGAAGGACTGCTGAAGCCGTCGCGTACTGAAGGCAACACGCGCATGTACACCGATGAAGATTTGCAGCGGCTGGAGTTCATCCTGAGCCTGGCGCGCGACCTGGGCGTCAACATCTCCGGCATCGCCATTATCCTTAACATGCGTGAGCGCATGGAGCAAATGCAGGCGCAAATGCAGGAGTTCGTAAAGTTCGTCCAGAACGAGGTGTTCACCCGTGCCGCTGCCACCCACTCCGACGCAAGCAAAGGAGCAATCGTGCCGCTGCGGCGTTCCATTCCCAACGACGACCGAAAGCGCTGATTTCACCACAGAGACACGGAGAACATGGAGAAATCTTAAAGCTTTAGAGTCGGTTTTGGGTTCTTAACCACGTTTTGCCTATTGCTAAGACTCCACTCCAGCTACAGGCATTCTGCGACAAAGGAACAATGCAAACATCCTCCGTGTCCTCCGTGGCTCCGTGGTGAAATCGATCTTTGTCTCCTGCTATCCTGCTAAGTCTCCTGGGAGCAGCGAATGATCGACATGAAAGGCCGCGTCGCGGTTGTCTTCGGCATTGCCAACAAGCGCAGCATCGCCTGGGCCATCGCCCAGCGGTTGCAAGCTGCCGGCGCTACGCTTGCTGTCACCTATCAGAACGAGCGCCTGGCGGAAAATGCCAAGAGCCTGATCGAAGGCCTTCCCGACGCGCAGGCATTTCAATGCGATGTCTCCAACGATGCCGAGATCACGCAGCTCTTTGAGAGGTTCAAGTCCCAATATGGGAAGATCAACGCATTGGTGCACAGCGTCGCCTTCGCTCCAGCCGATGAGCTGAAGAATGACTTCATCTTCACCACGCGCGAGGGGTTTCGCATGGCACACGACGTAAGCGTGTACTCGCTGATCGCGCTGTCGCGTGCGGCTGCTCCCCTGATGACAGAAGGTGGAAGCGTCATTACGCTCAGCTACTACGGCGCGGAGAAGGTAGTGCCGCGCTACAACGTGATGGGCGTCGCGAAGGCGGCGCTGGAGGCTTCGGTACGCTACCTTGCTGCCGATCTGGGACCACAAAAGATTCGGGTAAACGCGATCTCCGCCGGTCCAATTCAGACGCTGGCCGCACGCGGCATTTCTGGGCTGTCAGAGATGCTGAAGGCCCATGCGGAACGTGCGCCGCTAAAACGCAACATCGAAATCAGCGAAGTGGGAGACGCGGCCCTCTATCTGGCTTCCGACCTGAGCACAGGCATTACCGGCGAAACCATTTACGTGGACTGCGGGTACAACATCATGGGGTTTTGAAGAAGCAGCTTCTGAGCTTCTAAGCGGCTAAGGTTCTGAGCGAACGACCGCCGTCAGCGTAAAGGGATCTCTGAATTGTCATCCCGAAGCGAAGCGAGGGATCTGCTTTTCGCAGGTCACATCGACACAGCAGATTCCTCGCGCCAAAAATCGGCGCTTCGGAATGACAATTCATAGAAATGTTTGCGCTGTTCCGTAACAGTGTCGCAATGTTCTGCCGGTCTAAGATTGACTGATTTCTCATTTGCCGGCTCAGCCGCTTAGGAGCTTAGCACCTTAGAAGCTTCAGTCATGCCCAAAAGAGAACTCGCAATTTTCATTCTCATTGATGTCTTGCTGGCGATAGCAGTCATCGTTGCCGCTTTTCACCACCTTCCGATTCTCGCGGTTCTGGTCGCGTTCGCGGTGCTTTCAGTCATCAATGGTGTGTTCATCATTCTGGCGCTCGTTCGCAAGCAGAACATCAAGAGTTGAGTTGTCGGCCGGGGCGCATATGGGTACCGGTATTGTCATTGGTTGTCGCGCAGGATGATGACACGCTCCGTCTCGCCAGTCCTTTCAAGCGCGATTTCGGTACCGCTTTCTTCCACAATACTTTCGAATTTCTCACCCCATTCCACCAGCAAGATGCTATCGGGCTCCGAGCGCAGATCGTCGATGCCCAGGGTCGCGAGCTCGCGTTCCGTGTCGATTCGGTACAGATCGATGTGGAAGAGCGTGACTTCCGGTCCGCGATATTCGTGCACGAGCGTGAACGTGGGGCTGGTAACGTCTTCCTGCAGGGCGGCGTGGAAGCCCTCGGCGATGCCTTTGACTAAGGTGGTTTTGCCCGCTCCGAGATCGCCGCGCAAGATCACCATCTGCCCAGCTTCGAGAAAGTTGCTTATAAGGCGCCCCAGAGCCACGGTCTCATCTGCGGAGTGGGTGCAGAACTGGCGTTTGCTCATGCGCGATGCTGTGCCTCGCCCTGAATCCATGCGAAGTCATCGCTCGGTTTCTCCAAGTGGCGGAATGCCGGAACTAGCGCGGCGATTACATCGGTTGCCAGCATAGTCCGTTCGGTTTGTTTCTCCAGAGCCAGGTCGGCAGCCAGTCCGTGCAGGTAGACTGCTAGCCGAACTGCTTCGACGAGCGGTCGCGGGAATTGGGCGATCAGCCCCACGATGATTCCGGTAAGCACGTCGCCGCTGCCGCCTTTGGCGAGCCCGGGATTGCCGGTGGTATTGACCCAGATCTCTCCTTGCGCATCTGCAATGAGGGTGCGCCACCCTTTGAGCACCAGGATGAGATGGTGCTCGCGCGCGAAGTTCCGCGCGACTTCGATGCGATTGGATTCAATCTCCGAGATTGGCTTTGCAATCAATCGCGCCATTTCGCCGGGGTGAGGCGTGAGCACCAGCGGACGATCGCTGCCGTCGAGCAGCTTGGCATTGCCCGCGAAAGCGTTGAGCCCGTCGGCATCAATGACCAGAGGAAGAGAACAACGGGCGACAAATTCGCGGACTGCTTTCGCCGTGTCAGCATCGCTGCCGAGTCCTGGCCCAAGGGCGACAACGTTTTTCCGGGCCAGGAGCCGATCGGATTGTGCCGTATCCAAAGCTTCTCGGGAAAGCGAGCCGGAGGCGTTTTCGTCGAGAGGTTCCGTCATGAGTTCCGGAATGGCGCCCGCGACGATGGGCAGAACGCTTCGGGGGACGGCAGCGGTCACAAGTCCTGCGCCGGATCGCAACGCCGCCATTGCGCTCATGGTGGGAGCGCCCGATTTCCCCAGCGATCCGCCAATGATCAGCGCATGACCATACATTCCTTTGTTGGAGTTAGGTTCCCGTTTCGGAATCGTGAAGTAGGGCCGACGGTTCCAGTTGAGAGCGAGTGAGGAATTAACCGCCTCTGGCAGGGAGCCGATTTGTGCAGTAACAATGGGGCCATTGGTGAACCAGCCAAAGATCACCGCCGACTTGGGCGCAGTAAAGGTGACGATTGCATCGCTTCGGCACACTTGCCCCTGTCGATAAGTGGTGGAGTCAGCATCAACGCCAGAGGGCAGGTCGACAGAAACAACGGTGGCTGTCGATTGCAAAATTAGCTCGAGCGCAGAAGCAGCTAAATCGGGCAAGGGTGGGCGAAAACCGGTCCCGAAGATCGCGTCGAGGAGAAGATCGCAATTGTTGAAGAGTTCGCGGCGTTTTTCCAGTGCCTGCGGTGTGGTCACGCTGTTTGGCGGAGAAGGCAGCCTCTCCAGCATCTTCTTCGCGTCACCTTTCACCTCGTCTGGGTGAGCCAGCAAGAGAACTCCGACTTCTTTACCGGCCTCATGCAGTTTGCGCGTGGCAACGAATCCATCTCCGCCGTTGTTGCCCTTGCCGCAAACGACAAGTACCCGCTGTTTCTCGGGATACTGTTGCAGGACGAAGCGGGCGACGGCGCTGCCGGCGTTCTCCATCAAGGTGAGCGACGGAACCCCGAATCGTTCGGTGGTGATGCGATCGATCTCGAGCATCTCGGCGGAGCTAACGATCTTCATCGTTCGCCGGCTGCCGCGAGTTCAAGGTTTGACATGCTGGCGGGTTCACCCATGGCAATGAGGAAGTCGCCGGCGCGGATGTCATCGCCAGCTGCGGGATTGAAACGAGTGTTGCCGTCAAGATGCTTGATCGCAAGCACGATGACACCGTAGTTGCGATGGATTCCGGAGCTGCCAATCGTCATTCCCGCGAACGGCGAAGTCGCAGGCACAGCGATCTCCTCGATGATCATGTCGTAACGGCCATCGCGGCCCGTGGTAAGGCTCAGGAAATCGACGACATTGGGCCGCAACAACCCTTGCGCAATCAGGTGGCCAGCGAATTTGTAAGGCGAGACCACGGTGTTGGCCCCCGCCTTTTTGAGGTGCTTGGCCGATTCCTCTTCGCTGGCGCGGGCGATGATCTTCAAAGTGGGATTCAGACTTCGCGCGTTCAGGACGATGAAGATGTTTCCGGCATCGGTTGTGGTCGCGGCCACCAGTCCGGCAGCGTGTTCGATGCGAGCAGATTGCAGGATCTGTTCCTGAGTAGCGTCGCCGATGATGACCAGCCACTCTGGCGGCAGCGTATCGGCCTGGGTCTGCTCGGTCTCAATAATGACGAACGGCACGGGCCGGTGAGCCAGCTCGCGGGCAGCATTGCGCCCCACGCGTCCGGCACCGCAGATGATGTAATGACCGGTCAGCCGAGAGATTTGCCGTTCCATTCTGCGCCTGCCAAAGAAGCGAAGAAGCTCGAATTCTAGCAGAGCCTGCGTGAGCGTCCCGATGCCCAGTGCGACCACGACTGCGCCAGCGACGATGAGAACAATCGTAAACTCTCGGCCATGAGGGCTCAGGGGATGCACTTCTTCATAGCCGATGGAGCTGAACGTGATCACCACCATGAAGATGCTGTCGAGCCACGACCAGCCTTCGATCTGGTGAAATCCAATAGCTCCAATGGCAGAGAGCACCAGCAGAGCCAAACCAATCCATAGGACTCTTCGAAAGGTGCGCAGCGGATTGCGGCCAGACTGGATGGAGTTCGCCACTGAGGCGAGATTCTAACAAGGATGCCGGGCGAGGTCGCCGCTCCGCTATCTATGCATTAAGGAAATCTTCAATGTTGATTTGTGCTTCGCGCAGGATTGCTCGTAGCGTACCCTCTGCCATATCGCGAGAGTGATGCGGAAGCGTAATCTTACGGCCATCGCTTGTATTACGCCAGACTTCGTGGCTACCGGCGCCCGAACGATCAAAGACAAAGCCAAAAGCGCGCAGCCGCCTTACGACCTCGCGGTATTTGAATCCGGCAAGACGGCCCATTAACGAATGCTGACCGGCACTACGAAATCTTGCGGCTCGCGTTCTGCTTTCACGAAGACAGGCGGTAAGGGATCGCCGTGGTCAAGGCAAGACTCTACAATTTTTCGGCCCAAGGCTTGTGCGATCTCAACGGCTTCAGTGACGCTGCGTCCTTCGGCGACTAGCCCGGGAACATCAGGGCTTGTGGCAAGAAACCCGCCCTCTTCCAAGGCTTCGACACGGAGCCTGATCGCGACCTCATCGACTTCAGCAAGGCGTTCTTCGCCAGCGGAACTGGATTTTTTTTCTGACATAATTTCAGCCCAGCGGGTCGATTCTAGCAAAGTACTCTTTTTCGGGCGCGGCTTGTCGCAGAACGATGAAAAACGGACGAGGCCGCCCGGCGCTCCGGTCTGACCAGGAGCGCCCGGGGTCCATATTCTCAGCTCGAGTACGTGTCCCCCGCCGGCTGCAGGACCGCCTCGGGATGGCCCTGCTGCACTTTGCTGTGACGGCGGCTATAGAGGAAATAGATGCAAAGTCCAAGGGCCAGCCAGATGAGGAAAACTATCCAAGTGAGGCCGTGCAGCGAAACCATCATCAGCAGCGAGACGGCCATTCCCATAATGGGCACAAACGGCACCCACGGGGTGCGGAAGGGCCGGTGCAGCTCCGGCTGGCGGCGGCGCAGAATCCAGACGCCGGCGCAGACCACGGTGAAGGCAAAGAGGGTCCCAATGCTGGTGAGTTCGTCCAATGTCGTAATCGGCAGGAATGCCGCAAGGCACATGACGCAAATGCCAATTACGATCGTGCCGATCCAGGGCGTGCGCAGCTTGGGGTGGACTTTGCCCGCCCAGCTCCACAGCAGCCCGTCATGCGCCATGGTGAAGAAGATGCGCGTTTGCCCGAGAAGCATAACTAGCATGGTGGAAGTGAGTCCACCGATGGCGCCGATCTTTACCAGCAGGCTGCCCCACCTGACGCCGGTAACGTCAACGCCCAGCGCGATCGGCTCGGCAACGTTCAGCCGCGCGTACGGCACCAGGCCAGTCAGAACGATCGCGACGGCGATGTAGAGGATGGTGCAGATCACCAGTGAACCAAGAATGCCGATGGGCATGTCGCGTTGCGGATTGCCCGCCTCCTGCGCCGCAGTGGAGACGGCGTCGAAGCCGATATAGGCAAAGAAGATAATGCCGGCGCCGCGCAGAATGCCGCTCCAACCAAATTCACCAAAGGCTCCCTGATTTGGCGGGATGAATGGATTCCAGTTTTTTCCTGCGAAGCCCGCGTGGCTGGTAAGAAACATGATGCCCAGGCCCAGAAACACAAGCAGCACCGAAACCTTGATGATGACAATAACGGTATTGACGTTGGCGGATTCCTTAATGCCTTTCACCAGCACTGCTGTCACCACCATGATCCCGAGGAGCGCCAGCAGGTCGAAGCCGGACATCGCGTGTGGCAGACCCGCCAGGCCAGACATTCCGGTGACAGTGCTCAGCGGCACCCAATGCCCTTGGGAGAGGACCATCTGCGTGCCGGGGGCGTGCGAGAGGGAAGCCGGCAACGTCAGTCCGAAGTCTCCCAGCAAGCTGCGCACGTAGCCGCTCCAGCCCACGGCGACGGTAGCGGCGCCGAAGCCGTATTCGAGCACCAAAGCCCAGCCAATCACCCAGGCGACGATCTCGCCCAGCGTTGTGTACGCGTAGCTGTAAGAGCTGCCGGCGATCGGGATCAGCGATGCGAACTCGGCATAGCACAGACCGGCGAAGGCGCAGCCGATGCCGGCGATAATGAAGGAGAGAACAATTGCGGGCCCAGCCGTAGTGGCGGCAACCGGGCCGGTGAGCACGAAGATACCAGTGCCGATAATCGCGCCGATGCCGAGCGCCACCAGGTTCGTCGGACCCAGCGTTCGTTTCAGGCTGTGCTCGCCGGTGCTTTCCGCCTCCGCCATCATGACGGACAAGGGTTTTTTTGCCATTAAGCCGGGCATTTGTCTGTTTCTCCTAAACTGAGAGACTTAGCTTGCTTCGCTCCGAGTTTCCCTCGACACATGTGCGCTGCGCGACCAGAAAAGATAAACCGGAATTCCCAGCAGCACGATAATCAATCCCGGCCAGGTGTACTGCGGCTTGTAGCGCAATAATACGACATCGATAAACAGCGCGATCACAATGTACATTGCCGGTAAGACAGGATACCCCAATGCGCGGTAGGGGCGCGGCGCGTCGGGACGAGTGCGCCTGAGGACGAAGAGCCCTCCGATGGTCAGTATATAGAAGATGATGACCGCGAACATGGTCAGGTCCAGCAACTGACTGTAGGTTCCGGAGAGGCACAGCAGACACGTCCATCCCGCTTGCGCGAGCAGGGAAACGCTGGGAGTCTTGTATTTGGGATGCAGTTTGGCAACCGAGCGGAAGAACAGGCCATCGCGGGCCATAGCGTAGTACACGCGAGCTCCCGCCAGAATCAGCCCGTTGTTGCATCCGAAGGTTGAGACCAGGATGGCAATGGCCATCAGCGCCGCCCCGGATGCGCCAAAGATCTGCTGCATTACCGCCGTAGCAACGCGATCGTCAGTCGCATACTGAATGCCGCGCGAAAGCAGAGTGGCTCCATGAGGATCGCCCTGCAGCGGCAGCACCATGAGGTAGACGAAGTTTGCGGCAATGTAGAGCAGGACCACGATGCTGGTGCCGAGGGCCAACGATAGCGGCAGGTTGCGACGTGGATTCTCTACCTCCGCGGCCGTGAATGTGACGTTGTTCCAGGCATCGGAAGAAAACAGCGAACCCGTCTGCACCACGGCGACAACCGTGAGCAGGCCGACGAAAGCAATCGGCCCCCCAATTCCAACCTGCACCGGATGCAGGTTGTGAAACGAAGCGTTTCGCCAGAAGTGGCCAAAGTTCTCAGCGATCGCGTGGGCATTGCGGCCCAATGCGGCCCCAATCAATACCAGTCCCAGAAGCGCAGCGGTCTTGCAAAACGTGAACACGTTCTGGACGATAGCGCCGGTGCGGATTCCCAACACGTTGATTCCGGTGAGCAGGATCACGGTCCCAATCGCCACCAGGTTTTGCCAGTTCAGCCCGACATCCATGTTGCCCAGCACCAGCGGGCCTACGGCCCATTTTGGGACATGTCCGATATGCCAAAGCCATTTGTCGGCGGAGATGGCAGGGAAGAGCACGCCCAGAAACTTGCCGAAAGCCACGCCGACTGCCGCGATGGTTCCGGTCTGGATAACTAGGAAGAGCGTCCACCCATATAGGAAGCCCCACAGCGGCCCGAGCGACTCTCGTAGGAATACATATTGGCCGCCGGCCTTGGGCATCATGGTGGCAAGTTCGCCATAGCTCAGGGCTCCAACGACTGTCAGGAATCCGGTGACCACCCAAGCCAGGATCAGCAGCGCCGGCGAGTCCACCTGCCGCGAAATGTCGGCAGAGACAATGAAAATTCCCGAACCGATCATCGAGCCGATCACGAGGGCGGTCGCGCTGGTCAGGTTGATTCCCTTGACGAACTGGGCCTCTTCAGCGGCGGGAACGCGGACCTGGGTCTCGGTTGTCACGTGATTGATAGTTTTACCTCAATTCCGGCATGAACTGTGCAGTTATATTGCGAGGGTCGCGAAGAAGTTCCCCGATCACAGCGACGGAATCAGCCCCGGCCTCCATTACCGACCGGCAGTTTTTGACGGTGATGCCGCCAATTGCGACCAGCGGCTTGCGGGTCCGTGCCCGCGCCTGACGCACCCCTTCGAGGCCAATCACGGGATCGGGATTGTCTTTCGAGATAGTCGCAAACACCGGACCAATGGCGATGTAATCAGCTGAGGTTTGCTCAGCCGCTTCAACTTGGGCCGGATTATGGGTCGAGATGCCAATCCAGCGTTCTCGGCCAACAATTCGACGGGCCGCTTCGACCGGCAGATCGTCTTGTCCCAAATGGACTCCCTGGAATTGCGCCGCCAATGCAAGGTCGCAGCGATCGTTCATGATGAGCTTGACTTGGTCCGGCAAGAGTCGCCGCAGCTCGCGCGCGATTCTGAGAACCTCTGCCGAAGCGGAACTCTTGTCACGTAACTGCAGAAGGGTGGCGCCACCGGCCACAAGCTCCCGCGCGAAGGCGCAAACTTCCTCAACGCTGCCCCCGCCGATGCGAGAGGGAACGAGGATGGGGTAGAGACGGGGAACCATAAAAGCGAGAGAATCGTCGGTATCATCCGCGGTAGCGGATGGGTTCTGGATAGATATCTGATCCATCATCCGCTACCGCGGATGGCACTAGGCCCGCTACATCGGAGGTGCTGCCAAGAACCTCTCCATGAACTTGGTATCGAACTCGCCCGCGCGGAAGTCGGGATTGGTCATGATGCGACGATGCAACGGGATGGTCGTGTGGATCCCCTCCACGATGAACATCTCCAGGGCGCGCGACATGCGCGCAATGGCTTCGTCGCGGTCGCGACCATGGGTGATTAGTTTCGCGATCAGCGAGTCGTAGTAGGGAGGAATCACGCCTTCCGTATATGCTGCAGTGTCGACGCGCACTCCGGTTCCACCCGGCATGTTGAAGGCTGTGATCTTGCCCGCCGAAGGCGTGAACTTCTCTGGATGTTCGGCGTTGATGCGGCATTCGATGGAGTGTCCGCGCATCTCGATCTTTTCAGGAAGAATGCCGCTGAGCTTCTCACCAGCGGCAATGCGAATCTGGCTCTTCACCAGATCGATGCCCGTCACCATTTCGGTCACCGGATGCTCCACTTGAATACGCGTGTTCATCTCGATGAAGTGCAGGCTGCCATCTTCGTCCATCAGAAATTCGACGGTGCCGGCATTGACGTATCCAATTTCCGTCAGGCAGCTTTGCAGCTTGTCGCCGATTTGCTTGCGCAATTCCGGAGTCATGCGAACCGATGGCGATTCTTCCAGCAGTTTTTGATGGCGACGCTGAATGGAACACTCGCGTTCGCCCAACGTGGTCACGTGCCCGTGCTGATCGGCAAGCACCTGAAACTCGATGTGGCGCGGACGCTCGATGAACTTCTCCATGTAAAGGTCGCCATTGCCGAATGCCGCCGCTGCCTCAGACTGTGCTGCTTGAAACAATCGCGGCAACTCGTCGGCGGAGCGAATCACGCGCATACCGCGTCCGCCGCCTCCGGCTGAGGCCTTCAGGATCACCGGATACCCGACCTCCTTCGCCCACTCCAGCGCTTCGTCCTCATTTTGGATGACGCCTTCGGAGCCGGGCAGGATCGGCACTCCGGCTTTCTTCATGGCGACGCGGGCTTTTTCTTTTTCCCCCATCAGGCGCATTACATCTGGGGACGGGCCAATGAATTTCACGTGCGATGCATCGCAGACTTCAGCAAAATTTGCGTTCTCGCTGAGCAGGCCGTATCCGGGATGGATAGCATCCACGTTAGCGATCTCGGCGGCGCTGATTACGGCGGGGATATTCAGATAACTCTCAGCAGAGCGCGGGGGTCCGATGCAGATGGCTTCGTCAGCAAAGCGCACATGCAGGGCGTTGCGGTCGGCTTCGCTGTAGATGGCAACGCAGCGTATTCCCAGCTCTTTGCAGGCGCAGAGGACGCGAAGAGCAATTTCGCCGCGATTGGCTATTAGGATCTTCTTGAACATTATGAAGGTGACACGTGTATGGGCGACATCGTCAAGGAAATTGTCACCCCGAGCGAAGCGAGGGATCTGCTGTTGCGAGTGCCGCCGAACAGCAGATTCCTCGCGCCAAAAGCCGGCGCTTCGGAATGACAATTCGTAAGCACCCTTGGATCAGAACTTTTGCTCCTGGTTTCACAAGCCCTCAACGCGGACGGATCGTGAACAGCGCCTGCCCGTACTCGACCGGCTGACCATTCGTCACAAGCTGTTTTACCAGCTCCCCAGCGACGTCCGCCTCAATTTCGTTCATCAGCTTCATGGCTTCGATGATGCAGAGCACCTGTCCGTTCTCGATGTTGTCGCCAGGCTTCACGAAGGCCGGCGATCCCGGCGATGGCGATTCATAAAAGGTCCCGACGATTGGGGATTTCACAATGTGCAGTCCGTCCTCTGCGGAAGCGGCGGCAGCAGCCGGCGCCGCAGCAGCCGGCGCGACCGCATGAGTGGCCGGAGCCGCGATCGGGACGGTGTGCGCCGGCGGAGCCACTGCGACCAGAGCTCCGCGTTTGATGCGTACTTTGACATCGCCGCGTTCCAGCTCGAACTCGGCAATGTCCTTTTCAATGAGGAACTCGATCAGCTCTTTGAGCTCTTTTTGGTTCATGCGGTCCCGTTTTGGTTTCTAGCGAATTATGAGTTCCTTGGAAGTGGGAGTGAGAACTTCATGTCCTGTTTCAGTGACCAGCACCGTGTCTTCAATCCTTACGCCGCCCTTGCCCGGTATGTACACACCGGGCTCGATGGTGATCACCATCCCCGGCTCCAGGATCTGTTTTTGGCCTCGCGCGAGTCGCGGAGCTTCATGAATCTCCAGCCCCAGGCCGTGTCCCAGCGAATGCGTGAAGTAGCGATCCAGCTTGCGCTTGCGCAAGATTTTACGGGCAGCTTCGTCCACTTCGCCCGCTGCTGCCCCCGGCCGGACGGCTGCAATACCCGCCAACTGCGCTTCCAATACTGCCGCGTACAGATCGCGCGACGCCTTAGTCGCATCGCCAACGTGTACGGTGCGGGTCATGTCTGAACAATAACCGCGAAGTATAACACCATAGTCGAGGATGACGAACCCGCGCCCAATGCGCTCGCGCGTAGGTCGCGCATGCGGCAACGCCGAGCGCGGAGCTGACGCAACAATCGATTCGAACGCCATTTTCTCCGCTCCGGCTACGCGTGCCAGGTGGTCGAGGCCGCCGGCAACTTCGTTCTCCGTAGCGCCAGCACGCAGGCTCTCAATGACCTGGGGAAAGATGCTTGAGGCCAGATTCACGGCGTCGCGAATGCGCCGAATCTCCTCGGCGCCCTTGCGCATGCGCAGCCGCTCGACTGTCATGCTGGTTTCCGCTAAGTGGAATTTCGATTTGGGCAGCGCGCGCGAGAGCTGCTCGCTTACGGCCGATTCCATCGCGAGCGTTAGATGATCGGCCTCGATGCCAATGCGAATTCGTCCGCGATGGCCTCGCATGCGGGCTGCGAGCCACTGCGCCGCATGTGCCAAAGCGGGAAGGGAATTAACCCGGACTGTCGCCCCGCTGATCTCGTTCTTTGCCTGCTCCGTGTAACGTCCGTCGGTGAAGAACGACCAGCTCCCATTGGCGAACGTCAAAACCCCCGCGCTGCCGGTAAATCCACAGAGATAACGGATATTCGGAAGGTGAGTAACCAGAAAACAGTCCATGCCCTGGTCTTCGAGCTCGTGCTCAAAACGCCTGAATCTGTTTGCCGCTTCGCCTTGCTTCACTGCGTTCAATTCTACAGGCGAGCATTCATGGGACTCTGCCGGCAGCTATTGCAACGTGAAATTCAGAGTCGTTGTGTTGCCGGTGGAGACGGTCACGCTTTTAGTCTGGCTGGCATGGCCGGAAGCGGAAACCGTAACGCTGTAGGAACCGATGGGAATCCAGCTCGAGCTGTAGGTCCCAGTGGAACTCGATTTCGTATCCGCTGTGGTGCTGATGGCTCCGCCTGCGAAGTGAATACTGGCTCCCGAGACTGCGGCTCCGGTGGATGTGGTTACTTTTCCTGCGATTTTGCCGGCAGTCGATAACTGCACATTCAATGTAGAGGTTGCCCCAGAATTCACGGTCACAGTCGCGCTCTCGCTGATGTATCCCGAATGAGTAACGCTGACGGTGTATGTGCCGGCGGCAACACTGCTGAATGAGTATGTCCCCGTGCTGCTGGTAGTAGTTGAGTGTCCACTAAAGCCTACGGTTGCGGCGCTGATGCTTGCTCCAGTGGAAACATTGGTTACGCGGCCGGTGATCGCGCCATTGCCGCCGGGCGCCGATGCAGTTAATTGGAAGTCGAGGGTTGATGCTGCCCCGGAATTCACCGTCGTCGAGCTGCTCTGGCTGGAGTAGCCGCTGGCCGATGCCGTCAACGTGTAGCTGCCTGCGGGAACATTGGAGAAGCTGTAAGCTCCGTTGTTGTCCGTTGTAGTCGAGCCTCCGTTGTAGCTGACGGTCGCTCCCGCTAGAGCAGCGCCAGACGAACTGTCGGAAACATGGCCGCTGATGCTGCCAGGAGTCGCTCCGGCTCCGAAGAAGTCCGACATGCTCTGGACATAAATCGAAGCGCCGGGAAACCCGATGCCCAATCCCTCGGCAATGGTACGCAGCAGGTTCTCGTGCCGGTAAAACGTGGTGGATTTATAGCCGGATTTTATGTTTGGCCCCGCAAGCACTACCGCGAGTTGCCCGCCGCCAAAGCTGGTGTCGCTGGCTTTACCTTCATCCCACCAGATCACCAGCAGCCCATTGCTCTGGAACGAAGGGCTGGACAGCAGTGGATCGATGTTCGTCTGCAGCCAATGGTCCGCGGCGGCGAGTTTGTCGGAATTCACGCAGTTTGTGCCGCCGCTGGGACAATCCTCGGCATCATGTTCCAGATTGGGAACGACGAAAGAAAAGCTGGGCAGCGTGTCTGCGGCAAGATCGTGCGCGAACTGCGTAAGCGGCACAATGTTATTGGCCTGCGATGAGCCGTTCAGGTTGTCGCTCATGTAGGCGAATGGGTTGTGACGCTTCACATAAGGATAAGAATCTCCGCCGGTATAGCCGCTTGAGGGCAGACTCTCGGCGTAGACTCGCCAGCTCTTGCCGGCCTGAATCAACTCGCGCTCGATATTGTCGATGCTGATGGGAAAATCGTTCGGCAGACCAAATCCGGCCTGCGTAATCAATTCTCCGCTGACCAGCATGGCATAGTTGGGAAAGGAGCCGTGAATGTTGCCGTAATATTTTCCCGCGACAGCGTAACGGCTGATCAAGCTATTGAGGTAAGGCATCGAGGAGCTGCCCACGACGTCGCCGTAGCTCTGATTCTCCATGGCGACAACGACTACGTGGCTCAGTGATGGTACAGATTGCGCGCGCAATGCGCTGGCGCTGAAGAAAACCAGCAACAGGAAGAGAATTGGCCGAGCCCTCAACACAACCCACCCCGGTGGAGCAAGATAAGTTGCTGAATGGGATGCGGAGTGATGTTCCCGTGCAGCCTCAACATGGGTGCGAGTAGCTGTCGTGATGACATCCAGAAAAGTTGCAGGAGCAACGAATCGCGCAGCTAAGGACTGTGAAGGGGGCGCGAAGAACTTGAATTTGCTCCGCTATTCCTGTCGCAGCGCGATCAGCGGATCAACCTGCGCTGCGCGCCGCGCCGGCAGATAGCTGGCGAGGATCGATGTCGCAAGCAGCAGCGCTGCTCCTCCGGCGAAAGAGAGAAGATCGATCGTGCGCACGCCATAGATCCAACTTGACAGCAGACGAGTCGCGGCCAGAGCCGACAGCAGTCCGATGGCAGCACCCGCCAGGCCGATGCTCACTCCTTCGCTCAGTACCAATTTGAGAATGTCGCCGGTTTGCGCGCCGAGCGCCATGCGCACGCCGATATCGCGAACGCGCGAGCGCACCGCCAGCGCGAGCACGCTGTAGAGACCCAGCGCGCTCAAGCACAGAGCCAGCACGCCGCAACAGGTGACGATCGTGCGGGAAAGCATCACCGGCATGTACTCCATTTCCATCTGCTGCTGCATGGACATGTCCTCGCCCATGGGGATGGCGGGATCCACCGATTGAATCGCCTTGCGTATCACTGGAAGCTGCGCAACCGGATCGCCATGTACGCGAATCGCCAAGCGTAGGTCGCCCTCCCGGCCAGGACTCAACTGCCAGAAGGGAAGATACAAATACGGCGCAGGCGGCTGCGTCGCATTTGGTGGCTGGATGCTGGCGCTCACTCCTACGACCTCGACCGGCTGCCTGTTGACCATGACGATCTGGCCTACGGCGCGACCGCCGGGCCAAAGCCGGCGAGCGAGCGTGTCATTGACGATGGCTACGGCCGGAGAACCGGGGCGGTCCTGCGCGTTGAAGTCTCGTCCTTGAAGCAGGGGAATTCTCAGCGTGCGGAAGAAATGGAGGCCAATGTCGTGATATAGGACCTTCAGAGCGGCTTCTGGAGAGGACACTCCCGAATTGGGAAGTCGTATCTCGGCCTCCCGCCCGTTCTGCCAATTCCAGACCAGGCCCTCTCCGCCGCGAATCACTGTGACCGACTCAGCCTCGGGCAAACTCTGCAGCCTCTCGACCACGCGACGGAACAGGGCTTCATTTTGCGCTGGCGTGTAATGCAGCATCTCCGGACGGATGCGGATCAGGCTTACGTGCTCGGGATCAAGGTTGGTTCCGTGTCGCAGGGCCAGGCTGCTGCGCGCCAGCAGCGCGGCCGAAACCAGCAGCACCAGCGACAGCGCCACCTGCGCCGCGACCAGAATCTGCCGCCAGCGGCCTTTCATCGCCAGGCTGGAACTTGAGCCTTTGATCTGCGTGATGAGGTCCTCGCGCGTTGCACGGAGCGCCGGTCCCAGTCCGAACAGCAAGCCGGTTGCTGTTCCCAGGCCAACGCAGAAGAGCAGCACGCGCCAGTCGAGCGCGAGATCATAGATGTGGACGAAGCCCTCGCTGTCCATGCTGTAGTAGCCGGCCAGGAAATTCTTCGCGAGCAGAGAAACCGGCAATGCCATCAGGCAGCCGGTCAATGACAGCAGCAGGCTCTCCGTCATGAGCTGGCGCACGATGCGCTGCTTGCCCGCTCCGATGGAAAGGCGAATGCCGATCTCCTGCCTGCGAGCGGCGTTGCGAGCGAGGAAGAGACCGGCGAGATTGGCGCAGGCAATCAGCAGCAATGCCGCCGCCGAAGCCATGATCAGGCGCATCTGCGCGCTGAGCTGCGCTTTTTCGTCGGGATTCACGCCGGTGGCCGGAAACGCGAAGATTTGTCGCGTGCCCTCGTTCGGCGGCCAGTCCGTAGCCGACCAGACCACAATGCGCCGGAATTCGTCTTGCGCGGCCTCCCGGGAGACTCCGGGCGCGAGCCTGCCAATCAGCTCGTCGAGAATTGTGCCATTGAATGTGCTCGGGGAAAACAGATATCCGGCAGCGCGCAGCATCATGGTGGGCATCCAAAGCTGCTCGGGATTCCCAGGATGGAACCCGTGAAACTCTGGCGGCGCGACTCCAATGATTTTGAACGCAATGCCGTTGACTGTGAATTCGCGCCCAAGGGCATCCGGACTTCCACCAAAGCGCGATCTCCACAGTTCATCGCTGAGCACCACCACGGGATTGCGGTCGGGTGCCTGATCTTCCTCAGGAAGGAAGAACCGTCCTAATGATGGATGCACTCCCAAAACGGAAAAGTAGTTTGCGGTGACGAACGCGCCGCGCGCTTCGTTTGCGTCGCCGTCGATAAGCAAGTGAAGCTGCGCGATGACAGAATCGGCCGCGAGCGAGGAAAAGGAATGATTGTGATCGCGAAGCGAAATGTATTCGGGATAAGAGAAGCCGGCGCGGTAAGCTACGTGTCCCTTGGCATAGATTCCGACCAGTTGACCAGCATTCGCAACGCGAAGCGGCTTGAAGAACAAAGCATTCACAAAGCTGAAGACCGCCGTATTCGCCCCAATGCCAACCGCCAGAAGCAACAGCACGGCCAGAGTGCTTCCGGGAGTCTTGCTCAGAATGCGAATGCCATAGCGAAGGTCTTGCAGAAAGGTATGCACCGTCCCCTCCGACGCTAAAGCGGTTGCAGTTTGTATTCCGCTACGTGAATCATGCAACCTGCTGATTCCACAAGCCCAGCAATCCCCGTAGCGAGATCAGCGGCGGGATTCGCGTTCAGCGCCGAAATTTAGACGTTCGATACTGAACAGTGTTGGTCCTAGTCATCTTCCCGCCGTCACCATCGACGGGGTGCTCCCGCCGTTGATCTGCTGCAGCAGGGTCTTCACGGCGGCTTCCAGTTGTGAGTCATTGCCGGCGAGCGTCTCGCCGATGGGGTCCTTCACCTCGATATCGACCGGACGCGGGTGCATTTCCATGTCTTTACCTTCATGATCGCGAATGCGGATGAAAGGGACGCGGATGGAGGAGCCGTCGAGCAGAGGCTCGTTGCTGGTGTAGATGATCCATCCCGCCGTGGGCTCTCCCACGACGCTGCCCAGATGCAGCGCGCGATAGCCTTCGGTGAAGTCCTCGGCGTCAGAAAGCGAATGCCGGTTGGTGACCAGCACGGTTGGCAGCTCCAACGCGCGCTGACCGAGCACTACCCGAGCCGGGGCCGTGGGAAAGCCGCGACGCGTCATCGACATGTAGCCTTTGCGCGCCAGCACGTCGATGGCGTACGCGTTCACGAATCCGCCGTTGTTGTTGCGGACGTCGATTACCACTCCCTTGCGTGACTGGTTCTCGGTATCGAGATCGAGATACAGACGCTTCAACGAATCCATCGACATGTCCGCCATGTGCACGTAGCCGAGCTTGCCGTCGCTGATTTTGGCCACGTACTCGCGATTGCGCTCCACCCATTGGCGGTAGAGCAGATCTTTTTCTTCGCGGCCGCGAATGGGTTTGAGCGCGACCTGCCGCGACTTCCCGCTGCCGTCTGTGACGCTAAGCACGACGCGGCGATCGATCTTGTAGTCGAGCAACTGATCGATATTGCTGGAGGCATCAAGTCTGGCTCCGTCGATTGCCGTCAGCGTCTCTCCCGTTTTGATACCGGCGACGTCCGCGGGGCTGAGCTTTACTACTTCCGCAATCTTGAACCGCCCGCCGGACTCGTATTCGTGCCGGTCAAAGCGCAAGCCGATACGGCCGGTGACGGGCTTGGTCTGCTCGCTGTTACGAATGCCAGAATGGGACGAATTCAGCTGGCCGATCATCAATGACATGGTGCGGCGTAGATCGTCGCCGTTCTGCGCTTCGCGTGCTTTGGCCAGATACACATCGTGCAGCGCGTCCCAATTGGCCCCGTGCATCTCGGGATCGAAGAAGTTGTCGCGCAGCATGCGCCAGCCTTCCTCGAAGGCGATGGTCTTCTCGCGATTGAAATCGATTTCGAGATCGGCGGAAACCTGGAGCTGCTTGGGCTTCGCGGCTTCGATGGGCGATGAATAGATTTTTCCCTGGTCGAGATAGAAGACGCTCTTGCTGTCGGGCGACCACTGCACCGACGACTTGCGACCGGCAGTGGCCGTAATCTGCTTCGCGACCGGCGGATCTTTGGCCAGTTCATCCAGCGAATAGGCGTAGACGTTCTGCTGTCCGGCGGCGCTGGCGATCAATGCCAGCCACTTGCCGTCGGGCGAGATGCTGTGGGAGCGGACGTCGAGTCCGATCGGCAGCAGGTTCAGCCGTTCGCGAATGCCGCTGAAAGCAACGTTCACTGGCTCGATCGGCTTCTTTTCTTTGGCTTTTTCCCCTTTTGTATCTTCCTTGACTAGATCGGACGGACTCTTGGGCGTAGAGGTCTGCTTCTCGGCAGAAGCGCCGGCCGAAGCCGTGTCTTTGTGGTCTTTGTCCTTGTCAGTGTCGGTTTCATCCGGTGGAGAGTTGGGACTGGTCGTGGGCTTCTCTTCTTTAAAGAGATCGCGGAACTGATCTTCGTGCAGACGGGGAGTGTGCGGCACCAGATCGATGCGCGCGATTTGTCCATCTTCAGTGCGCTGGGCCGTGCTCATCAGCAGGTACTTGCCGTCGGGACTCCAGCGAATTTCGTCGGCATTCGTATTCGCCACAAAGCTGACCGGACGCGCCGAGGTTGGGCCGTCGTCTGCCTTCACCACCTGCGCGGTCTCGAAATAACGATCGCCGCTGCTGATGAAGCTAATCCACTTGCTGTCCGGAGACCAGTCGAAGCCATGGTCGGAGTCGAATGGCGGCAGTCCCATCATGCCCTTGCCGGCGACGGTTTCTTTCTTGCTGCTCAGGTCGAGAACGACGATCTCGTCGTGTCCGCGCTGAAAGGCGAGCTTCTTCCCATCCGGGGAAAACAAGGGATGCTCTTCCGGCTGATTTCCGTTGGAGAGTTGCGTCTCTTTTTCCAATGGAAAGTCGTACAGGTAGATGTGATCGTGCCCGCCGCGGCTGGAGACGTAGGCAATGCGCTTGTTGTCGGGCGCCCAGATCACTTGCGACTCCGGCGCAATGGTATTGGTGATGCGGATCGCCTCTCCGCCATCCTTGGCGCTCGCGGCAAAGATCTCGCCGTGCGCGATGAATGCGATCTTCTTTCCATCGGGCGAGAGCGCCAGATCGCGGAAGTCGGAAGTAAGCGTACGGTGCTCCACGCCCGCGCCGGCCGGCGAACCTCGCGGAGTGATCGGCACCTGCGCCGCAGTTCCAGCGGCAACGTCATACTTCCAGATCGACATATCGCGCTCAAAGACGATCGCAGCGCCGTTGGCGGAGATTGCCGGCCATAGGAGGCGGCCGTCGGTGAAGTGAGTCAACTCGATTGCTTCCTGGCCGGCGGCTTTCTTGTACAGATTTTCCGCTCCGCTCTTGTCAGACATGAAGTAGAGCGTGCCGTCGGGCGCAAACATCGGCCACAGGTTCTTGCCGCCGTTGTCCGACACCAAAGCCTCGTATTTCGGATGCGCAGCGTCGATGTCGTCGATCATCCAGATTTCGCTCTGATCGATGTGCGCGTGTCCCTTGCGCCACCATTGAGCGCTGGCGAGCCCACGCGCGGAGAAAGCGACGGAGCGATTGTTGGGCGCCGCAGCGGCAAAGAATTCATTGACGTAGCGCTCGCCTGAGACCTGCATCGGAGTGCCGCCCCCGGCGCTCACGCGATAGACATCGTTCATGCCGGAGATGTCTCCACTGTTGGAAGAGAAGTAGAGCCAGCGCGAGTCGCGCGACCAGCCATCAAGCTGATCGAGCGCGTCGTCATAGGTAATGCGCTTCAGCTCGTCGGACTGCAGATTGAGAACGTAAATGTCGCCGCTGCCAGTGCGCGTCGAGACAAACGCCAGATATTTCCCGTCGGGCGAATAGACGGGACGCGACTCGGTCGCAGGATTCGAGACCAGCAGGTGAGCATCGCCGCCGCTTGCAGGCACAGTCCAGATATCGCCGCCGCTGACGAAGGCGATCTCCCGCCCATCGGGAGACAGCGCCGGCTCGCTCAACGCCGGCGTCTGCGCTAGACAGAAGGCAGAACTGAGTGCAATGAAAAGAGAGACGCAAAAAGAACGCAAGAAAGTTCGAGACATGAGTTTTGATCCAGGCAGGTGAAGTACGAATATCGTACTCTGAACGTCAAAGCGGCGCGAGACGTGACAGAACCGCCTGTGGTGACGGGCCGCGTTGCTATCTTAGTGCTCAGGCCATTGTTGGAGTGCAGGTCCACGGCGCCCGAGTAAAGTATTGTCGGTAGCCTTCAGATCGATGGTGCGTGGCGCAGGCAATGATTGCTGAGCGAAGCCGGCGATGCTCGCGCTTATCGCGAGCGACAATGATCAGTACTGTTTTCATGTGTGTGACGCCTCACTTTCATGGGAGCGACCGAGCGACACGGAAACCCATGATGTCATTGCGGAAGTCGGCAGGATTGCGTTCTCGAGTGGCCGATCGCAGCAGCCAGGCCGGAAACATCCACGAGCCGCCGCGATCGACGCGGAGGCACTTGCCCTGGCTGTCGTTCGCCTTGGGGTCGGTCGAGGGAGTCTCGTTCGCACGCCCGTCGGCGGGAATGCCGGCATAGCTGTTGTCGTAACAGTCCTCCGTCCACTGCCAAACGTTTCCTGCCATGTCGTAAAGGCCGAATGCGTTCGGCGGCTTCGCGCCTACGGGATGCGTCTGGCCGCCGTCGCAAAAAAGTCCGGACACTGCTTTGCAACCGGAGTTGGCATTAAACCAGGCGTGGGCGGGAGCGGCAGCATCGTCATCGCCCCAGTAAAACTTGGTTGTGGTTCCGGCGCGTGCGGCGTATTCCCACTCCGCTTCGCTGGGCAGCCGATAAGGCCGGTTTGACGATGCCGCGCCTCCATGCGCCTTTCGGTTCAACCATGCGATATAGGCACGCGCATCGTGCCAGCTCACGCACACAACTGGGTCGCGATCGGTCTGCGCCTGGCCGGGATTTTCCCAACTCAACTTCGGATCCTTCTCATATTTGAAGATCGCGCGGCCGCGGCCGCAGCCGTCGCCGGACGGATATCCCATCTCCTGCGCAAAGACCGCGTACTCACCACGAGTCACGTCATACTTTCCCAATGCGAAACTTTGCAGCGTGACCTTGTGCTGCGGCGCTTCGTCGGCCACCGCGTACGCGCTTCCGCCATGGCCGGCCGCCCAGGACTTCTCCTGCGCTGAGGAGCCCATGATGAAACTGCCGGCAGGGACAACAACCATCTCCGGGCAGGTGCGGCAATCGCGGAACATGGTCCCAGCCGCGCGACCGGCAGCTTTGACCAAAGTGTGTGCCGGAACCTGAGCGGCGAGCGACGCAATGGAAAACAGAGCAAAGATAAGTGCCGCTAATAGCGCGAACATTTTGTCCATGCTTCCTTGGCCCTCTGTCCCATGATGGGAGTTGCCTGTTTGCTGCTAACTATTCATACCTCAGTGCCACCATGGGATCTACGCGGATTGCGCGCCGCGCCGGAATCCACGACGCGAGTAAAGCAACGAACAAGAGGAGAACCGTGATGGCAGCAAACGTCAGCGGATCGCTGGGGCGCACACCGTATAGCAGCCCTGCCATGAGGCGCGAAACGATCAGCGCAGCCACGAGTCCCACGGCAGCGCCGGAAAGCGCGAGGCCTAATCCTTGTCGCAAAACCATGCGCAGGATAGTCGGGCTCTGCGCGCCCAGTGCGCGGCGAATCCCGATCTCGTGCGTGCGTTCGAGCACGAGGTACGAGATCACTCCATAGATACCCAGTCCCGCCAGAAGCAATGCAGTCAGCGCAAAAAGGCCGACCATCTCCATGGAGAATCGGCGCTCCGCCAGAGATGAAGAGACGGTTTCGTTGAGCCGCTGCGCGTCGAAGACTGGCAGTGTTGGATCGACGGAATGCACTTGCCCACTTACTTCGCCGGGGATCGCGGCCGCATCGAGACGTCCGCGCAGGAATATTGCCAGGCGCTTTGCCCCGGTTTGATATATATCCAGGTAGATTTGCGGCACAGTCGCTTCGGCCAGCGATTCCGTCCTTGCGTCTGCGATTACACCGACAATGTTGATCCACTTCGAGTCCGCGCGAGTCTGCTTAAAGCGCTTGCCTATCGGATTTTGCTTCGGCCAGTAAGTCCTCGCGAACGCCTCATTAACGACGGCGACCGGCGGGGCAGTATCGTTATCGAACTCATTAAAAGGGCGGCCGCGCAGCAGTGGGATTCCCAGCAGATGGAAGTAGTTTGGCGTGACGCTCGAGCGTTCGACGACCGTCGGCTCATTGCTCTGCACCTCGCGTCCTTCGATCATCACGAAGAACCGGCCTTCGGAGATGAGCTTTAGATCTTGTTGGCTGCGATCCAGCGGAATTGAGGCTGTATCTCCGAGCGCTGCCTCTTCCACTCCCGGCAACTTGCCGACACGACGAAGTACCTCGCGAAAGAAAGGAGCCTTCTGTGCCGTGGTCCCGTAGAGGTCCGTTTTGGGATTGTTGGGGTCCGGCAGTCTGGTGCGGAGGAGCGTCACGTCCTCGGGATTGAATCCCGGCCGGACCTGCAACAAATCCCAGAAGCTGCGCAGCAGAAGGCCGGCTGCCACCATGAGGACCAGCGAGAGTGCGAATTCGCTTCGCACCAGCATGCGCCGGGTGCGTGCCTGTGCTCCGGAACCCGTAGCGCCCCGCGCCGCTTCTTTCAGAGCATCGGTCAATTCCGGCCGGCCTCCATGCAGCGCCGGAGCCACACCGAAAACCAATCCGGCGAGCAGCGTGACCAGCATGGCGAAGAGCAGCACGCCCCAATTGATCGCTACTTCATTGGTTCGCGGCAGGCTCTCCGGGACAAGTCGCAAGAGAAACTGTTTGGTACCGGCAAGAATCGTCAACCCCGCGATTCCGCCGCCGCACGACAGCAGCAGGTTCTCGGTGAGAAGTTGCGCAACCAGCCGCTTGCGCGAGGCGCCCAGCGCCTGTCTGACGGCCATTTCTCGATGACGAGCGCTGGCGCGCGCCAGCAGAAGATTTGCCACGTTCACGCAGCCGATGAGCAGCACCAGTCCGACCGCGCCAAGCAACAGAATCAACGATTGACGAACATTTCCCACCACTCTCTGTTTCAGCGGCAGCAAGCGCACGGTCCATGCGTTTTGCAATGGATAGTCACTGGGATACTGCTTCTGTAAGTTTGCGACGAGCGCGTCCATGTGGCTCTGCGCCGTTGCGAGCGTGAGTCCGGGTTTGAGCCGTGCGATTGCCGTTGGGAGGTTTCTCCGATTGCGCGGCGGGTGCGCCGGCATCGGAGTGCCGTAGAAGCTGGTTGGCACCCATGCCTCAATATTCCTCTCCGAAATTAGCCGTCCAGGGTTTTGGAAGCCGGCAGGCATTACGCCGACGATGCGATACAAGTCGGTGTCCAATCGCAGGCTCTCGTCGAGAATGTGCGGATCGCTTCCGAAGCCGCGCTTCCACAGCCCGTCACTGATGATGACCTCCGGCAGAAGTCCGGGAGAGTGGTCTTCCGGATTGAAGGCCCGGCCCAACTGCGGCTTCACTCCCAGCAGCGCAAAATAATTTGGCGCAACGATCAGCAGGCTGACGCGCGTCGGCTGCGACGAGCCCGTGAGGTTGTTCTCGTCATACCAGGTTGGGGAAACGTAATCGAAAATGCCGGAATGCTGCAGGTCCTGCCACTCCGCTTCCGACATCCCGACATCCTTTGCTCCAAGGCCGACGAGATCATCTTCCACGCTCACGAGCCGTTCCGGATGCGGATAGGGGAGCGGATGCAGGAGCGTAGCATCGACGACGCTGAAAATTGCCGTGGTCGCACCAATGCCCAGGGCAATCGTCAGCACCGCGATATGCGCGAATCCCGGAGACTTGCGCAGCATGCGCAGCGCATAGCGAACGTCCTGCTGGAGGTTCTCCCAAGCCATCCAGCGACTACGTTCATAGAAGCGCTCCTGCGCCCTTGTGACGTTGCCGAAGGCGCGGAAGGCATTGGTCCGGGCTTCTTCGAAGCTGAGTCCCAGCTCCTGCAGGCGCTCTGTCTCGATTTCGATATGAGTCTGGATCTCTGCGCTGAAATCGCCGCTCGTCCGCTTGCGTCGAAACATAAGCTATATCTCCTCGGGATCGAGGACGCGTCCGATGGCCGCCGCCAGTCGCTTCCACTTGGTAGTTTCTTTGCCAAGCTGCTTGCGGCCGGCAGATGTGAGGGAATAGAAACGCGCCTTGCGGTTGTTGCTCGAGACTCCCCACTTCGCCGATACCCAGCCCCGTTCTTCGAGCCGCTGGAGGGCAGGGTAGAGCGCTCCGTGCTCCACCAGGAGCTCTTCATCGGAGGTTTGCTGGATCGCGCGGGCAATCCCCTGGCCATGCTGGGCCCCGAAAATCAGCGTGCGCAGGATCAGCAGGTCCAGCGTGCCCTGCAGCAGCTCCAGCCGCTCTTCGTCGTCTCGGGTAGACATGTCACCCGAGTAGACGACGGTTTGGGTCAGATGTCAACCTGAAGGCAGAAATCTGTAGCGAAATGCCGGGACAAAGCGGAGGGCGACATCGCACCGGGGCTGCACGATTCGCACTCCCAATGTCGCCCGGCAAGACCTGCCTCCCGAAACCAGGAATGACGCGGTACTCACACTTGGAGCCTCTGCAGAAGCAAATCGAAGAGCCTGAGCACCCGCCTGCACTGACCCATGATGCTTCGCCATGCCCAAGGCCCGCTGCAAGATTGCCCTATGGATCTGCAGTACCCGAATACTAAGCCACGTGAAATTTAAAGTCTTAGATTCGAGACGTTCTCGTTACTTACTCCGCTCATGCAATGAGCGCCTACCCCAAAATGTCCACAGTATATTTGCTCTTTAGACAAAGGGACTCTCGCTGTAGGCAATGCAGGAGTGACTCAGAGTAGTAGGCCAGTGTTCCCGTTACTCAGTGCAGATACGCAAGACAGTAAGGGGAAGAGTTACTCCGAGTCCCGTCCTGGAACTGTAAGCAGCAGCACCTCGCGATTCTGTCATTGATCGTGCATCTCGCTCGTATCATCCCAGGATCATAGTTGCCGGAGAGCGATGCGCAGTGAAATCACGCGCTACCCTGGATCGCTCTAACAGAAACCAAAAGAAAGGAAACACCGATGTCGCCAGAAAGCCACTTCCGTCATCTGTTCGATCCGAGGCCAGGGAATCGCATGCTCCTGTTCAGCATGCTGGCACTACTAATGCCGGTTCTTGTTTGCACAGCCGCGAATGCTCAAATTCAAACCGTTCCTAGCTGGGTAGGGAACCTGCTCAACGAAAACTCCACAATCACCGCCGATCCCACTCTGACAGCTCCAGAGGCGCAGGGACTCGGACATAAGTTCGAGCTCTTGTTCGCCATGATGAACGATCAGGATCCGCAGAATGTCGACAACGACGTGATCTCGCTTACCACTGGCCCGTTCTCCGCCGTTCCGCCCGGCAACCTAGCGATCGGCGTGGCGGTGCGGGACATGCTTCCTCAGGTAAAGATTGAGACGCTCACGAACCAGATCAGCATCAAGTATTTATTTATACCCCCACGCACGTGCAGCGGTGGCTCGCCGCGGATTCAGCTCTTTATCGATCCCGGTGACGGCACACCGCCCCATAATGCATTTGGTTATATCGGAAATGCTCCCTTTGGCACGGTATGTATTTCCGACGCGATGTGGCACTTCCAAGATATGACTGACAACGTCCCCCGCTGGGACCTTAGCCAATGGTTCACCCATGGCGTCCCCGCCTGCGACATGACCTGCACTTGGACGGAAGTAGTAGCGTTCTTTGACACCATGGTTCCCAACCATGTCGTGCTGTCGGGTGGTGTGTACGATGACTCCTGCAGCTTTGATGCACTCGCCTGTGGCAAAGCGTACTACGACTTGCTTACGGTGGAGAACCGAACGCTCGAGAACCGACAAGATACGGTTCAGGGGCCGACAAACTAGGAATCTGCAAAACTGAGACCGAGGAGGCCCGATCCGGGCCTCCCGGCCTTACAAGTACATTCGCACATTCGCAACTACTTTTGCGCGCTGCCGGAGGATTGCGCCAGCAGGGCATGGATCATTCTGCTGTTCGTCTCGCGCGAGTGCTGGTTGGGAATCGCGTGTGCAGCCTCCAGCGCCTGCTCGAGGGCCTGATGAGCTTCTTCGGTTCGTCCCTTTTGCATCAGAGCATCGGCCTTCGTGCGCAGTAGCCAGGAGCGGCCGGCTGCGCCTGGAGAGCGACTGAGGCCGCGATCGCAGGCGTCGATTGCCTGGTCGTAATGCTTCGCCGCACTCTCCATTTGGGCGACTCGGAGTGAAGCGTTGTAGTTGCCGGGCATGGCGCGCTCCGACGCGATCAGCGCCGGTAGGATTCGCGCCGGATCGCCGTAGGTTTGAATTTCTTCGACGCGCGCGATGTCCACTGCCGAGCGCTCTTCATCGTTGGCCGGTTTAATGGCATCGAGTTCGTCCAGCCAGCGGTCGCCCAACTTGGTTGCTGTTGCCGTGTCATTTTGGGACAATGCGAGATACATGAGCGTGCGATAGAGCTCGTCGCGATGATCGCGGACGGTGGTGCGCAATTGCAGTGCTTCGTCCGCCAGGGGTTCCAGTTTTGCCGCTGCCGCCTTGGACCACGGAGCAGGACCGGGAGAGACGAGGCACCACATGCCCGTCATGACGGTTCGTCCAAAGACGGAATCGCGTTCCATGTGAGCGGCTTCGGCTGCGGCGGTTTCCGAACATTGCTGCCGCTGGTGATAGGCCTGCAGCGCTGCGACGAGTGAGGCCGCGGCCAGCCCGCGCTTTGGCCACGTAGGCGCCGCCATCCCAAGGGCTTGCTGGTATGCCTTCACTGCCTCTGCTGGGTGCTGAGCCAGGAGAGCATCACCTCTGACGAGCGCAGCATCCGCCGGAGCTTGTCCGCCGGCCCGGACGGTCTTGGCGCCCCGATCGAGGAAGTTCTTCAATTCGGGCAGCGACATCGCGCCGGTTTGTGTGGCCGCTACAGATTCTTTTTGGGAATCGATCACGAAGAATGTAGGCGTGGCGCTTGCCCCGTACTTCGTCAGAAACGCGCGATTGTTCGGATTGTCGTAGTTGAGCTCCAGCCAGACAAACTGTCCGGCGTACCTGGCGAGGTCGGCTTGCGCCAACACGGCTCGCATCAGGCGGCAGGTGGATCACCATGGCGCCCAGCACTCGACGAATATCGGCAGGTTCTGCTGCTTCGCTTGCGCCAGGGCCTTGCCATAATCGTCGGCAATGAATGGCAGGCCCTTGCCGGCTGCGAACGCCGGCGTCAGCGAAGCGCACAGCAAGATCAAGATGAGGACTTTTTTCACTCTTTAGCTCCATCACTCCAAAGCATCGTAAGTTAACATTGGTCTGAGTTCCAGATCCGATTTCCCTATTGGAATCGGACCATTTGGAGAGCTAACCATGCGTAGATCGCGAGGAGCGCTGCTTCCACCAATTCGCGCAGTCCGCGTGCGCCGCGGCGACCTGTATCGCACTCTGCGATCTGCGGTGCTGGATGGCGTTCTCGCTCCCGGCGAACGGCTTCCTTCCACCCGGCAGGCTGCAGCGGACTACGGCGTCTCCCGCGGAATGCTGGAAGAGGTCTTCGCACAGTTGACCGACGAAGGCTTCCTCCATCGTGCCGTCGGACGTGGCACGTTTGTGACCAGCACCATGTCGCGTTTGAGCGCGCCGGCATCGCGCAATCGCGCTCAGCGAGCTCCGGTTACAGCTTCGCGCCGAGGGGCTCGGATTGCGGCCAATGCCGCCTGCCGCGAGCCGGAGCGGCTGCGTGCGTTCAATGCGGGAGTGGCCGATACCAGCGAGTTTCCGTGGAAGACGTGGCTGCGCATGCAGGCGCGGGCCGCGCGCGAGCTCGGGCGCAATGCGCTCACCTTTGCCGATCCGCGCGGCTTGCCGAATCTGCGCGCGGCCATCGCGCGTTACTTGGCTCAGTTTCGCGGGATACGCTGTCACGCCGGCCAGGTTATCGTCTTCAACAGCTCGCAGCAGGCGCTCAATGCCATTTCGGTACTGCTGCTCGATCGCGGCGATCCGGTCTGGATCGAGGACCCCTGCTACCTCGGCGCGCGCGCAGCATTCACGCTCGCGGGCGCAAAAATCACGCCGGTTGCCGTGGACGATGAAGGCATTCGCGTCGATGCTGGTATTCGCCGCTCCCCGCGCGCGCGGCTCGCTTACGTCACGCCCACACATCAGTATCCCAGCGGCGTGGCGCTGAGCCTGGAGCGCCGCATCTCGCTTCTTGAATGGGCAGCGCAGAACAAATCGTGGATTGTGGAAGACGACTACGATGGCGAGTTCCGCTACGAAGGACAGCCGCTCACAGCGCTGCATGCGCTCGATTCCCATGCGCGGGTTCTGTATGTCGGCACGCTGAACAAGTCCATGTTTGTCTCTCTGCGCCTGGCATACGCGGTGTTGCCGGAAGGACTTGTCGAGCCGCTGGCCAACCTTCGTACACAGCTCGACGGCTTTACGCCGGCCCTGCAACAAATGGCCATGAGCCTGTTGATGGATGAGGGACACTTCTCGTCGCACCTGCGCCGCATGCGCAGCGTCTATGGAACCAAGCGCACCGCTCTGATCGAAAGCCTGGCGCCACTCCGGCGTCTAGGCTGGAGCTGGGCAGGCAATCCCGCTGGCATGCATCTCCTGGTGCGACATGAGCGAGGCGACTACGTGCGTTCAGTTGCGGCAAGTAGCGGGTTGGAGCTGGCGTTGCTCAGCGCCTATCGCGTAGCTCACCGAAGTGATGATGGCCTCCTGCTTCGATTTGGCGCGCTCGATGAAGCCACGGTGCGCGCGGGAGCCGCAGCATTGGTACATGCGGCTACGAGCACGATTCAGAGAAGAAAAAGCTAGTGGTCGGCGGAACGCGACGAAACCGGAAGGAGTGCGTCACGCACGAAGAGAAGAAAGAGGAGGCCACTCGAAAACGCCGAAATTATCCAGCCCGCTTTCACTATCCCGTTCTTTGTGGGTGAACTTGTAGTGGTTCGCCGGGTTGTCCGGCGAGCACGAAACTTGCTGGCCGAAGGACGCGGACGAGCGATTGCAGGTCACCGTGCCACTCGCATTCGACCCGCAGCATCAACCCGCCCTAAGACGCAGCAGAGGCCGCCTTGCGGCGGCCTCCATGGAATTCTATTTCTGGGAACCGCGCACACATAACGCACGCATGAGGGAATGGGGGTAAGGGAACCCGCTTGGCTGGTTGTCTGACCTTCCTTCGTTGAAGTCGAAATACCACCCGTAGCCATCAGGATGTTTGCGATCATCGTATCTGCGCTCACTGCTCCACTCATCCCCGGTAAGGAACAGATTACCCTTCACATGATAAGTAAAGAGATTGTCTTTGCCCGAACCAGCTAATCCGGGAGCATTGGCATTGCGGTCGTAGATCGCTCCCAACTCAGCACGTGTCGCTAGCCTCCAGTCCGAGTACCCGGCCAACCGGAGATCACGGCAGTAGTTCACCGCACCTTTCCAACTCAAGTCTTTACCGTTGTCCCTCGCAGCCCACATCAGACCCGTGGATGGGTCGGTCCAGAAGCCGCGCGCCTGAGTTTCCTGCGCTGCCCCATGGCCTTCAGGTACCGATTGAGCGCTCCCCTGGATGGAAGCGATAAAGAGCAGGAGCGCTGCGACCTTAGTCCAACATTTCACGATGCACCTACTTCCAACTGTTCGCGTACCATTGGAACGCATTCACGACTCCGAAGAATCCCTTCTCCTTGGCACCTTGGAAGCCTCCAGTCTTCATCAATTGCATATTGCTTTGGATCATTGCCTTCGATGTAGCAGGCGACAAGTGTGGATTGAAATAACTGCCGATTGTGATGCCGTTGGTGCTGAAGTTGTAGTCGTGAACAGCCGCCCTCCAGTCACCAGTGCCTGTCGGCGGCCCCATTCCATTGGGGCCGGCCCAGTTGTCCTTCGATGGATCTGCGCAAGCCGCTCCTTTAGAGCATCGATCTGATCTTTCTTTGTAAAAGAGGCCCACCCATATCTCGTCACCTATGGGCATTTCTTTTGGACGTAATCGGCCAGCTTGCTCTGTTTCTGTTTTTGGAGTAGATCGTCGAGGGTTTTGCTTCTGGCGCCCGGTTTCTGCTGGAGGATCGCGGCGTAGGTCTTCAGTACGCTTTCGATTGCCGCCTGATTCATTGCATTGCGGTCATTCGCTTTGTCTGCATTCTCGATCAGGTAAGCGGCACTGCTGAGCATGAACTGCCGCATGATCGTGTGCGCGTAGGTGTACTTCATCGTGTTGAACTCGGTGAAGAACGCTACGCACGACGGTACGTGGAAGTCATGTACCTCCATGACCCGCTGGAGCACCTTGTCACCTTCCTGGCTCACATTCCCGTCTAGCGGATTGCTCTCTAGCTTGTGAGTAACTTCAGCCCAATGCGCCCGCTCCTCCGATGTCGAGGTCGCTTGGGCGAACGCCTGTGCTGCGATACCAGCAGTTAAGAGGGCAATCACTAGCCAACTCCAAATTGGGCGTAGATTCGACATGGTTCCTCTTGAAACACTCGCGTTCGTTGTCACGGAGTCGGCGCAGTAAAAAAACTCCCGATCATCAGGACAACGGATGACAGGAGCAACCACCAACGCGACGCCCCTTTTGCTGCGAGTACACATGGAATCGCAAGAAGCGTTAGAAGCAGTTCGATTCGCACCCACCGCACAAGCAGCGCGTCATTTCGGAACAGCGGCGTCCAGAAACAGATGAAGAGCGCCCCCGCTAAAGTAACGGCGATAAGACCAACCATCGCAACTCTTCGCCGCCATGCTGGTAGCTCCACGCTCCGGACCTGGCCGCGTCCCATTATCCATGCGTACAGGATACCCACGAACGCCGCCACTAGGAGCACTAGAAGTACTGCGGTTGCCATCGCTCCTCCCCTCATTGCGGATTGTTGCTCACGTCTTTGGCGTGGCCTAGCCAATCAGCATGGAAATCGACGTGGAAGCCTCCATTCGATGTTTGCGGTACGTTTGCCTTCGGCTCCTGCTTAACTGCGGCTAGGTAATTTGAGGTTCCTGGATCGTACGCAACCGACAGATGTGGGGAGTTCGGGCAGGAGAAGAACGAGCAGTCAGCTCCTCCGAAACGATGCTGTGTTGAGAAGGGATGCGCACCGAAGCCGAAGCCTGCACGCATGTCCTCGAACGGAATTGTGAACGAACCTCTCTGATACAGCAGGGCACGCGCGTCATTCAGCGAACCGTGATAACTCCATTCACCGGAACTCATGCACGTTCCACCGCAGTTGCCATCGACGTGGAAATTGAAATCTTTCAACTCGCCGCTGCCCTGGATATCCGCTGCGGGCGTGTTGCTGATGAATTGACCTTGATAGGCCTGGCCACCCGTCGTGATCTGCACACCATTCTGGTTCACGGTCGCCGTGTTGCCGCTATTCGGGTCTTGCAAAGAAGCGCTCGTCACGACGGTTGGCGTAAAGGTAGAAGTTGTGTTGCCGTTCGCGTCTGTCGTTGTGGTCGTCGTGCCCACAACTCCACCCTGGCAGGTTGAAGCGTTGTCCTTCGTCTGCGTGCACTGGAGATTGAAGTCCAGACCAGTAGGATCGGACAGATTGAGAGGATTGTTCCGAACGTAGCTATACCGATTCAACGTCTGGGGGTCTTCATAGTGCCCACCTAAGGGGTCTGGACTCATGAACCTGCCCATGCTCGATCCGTAGTAGCGGGCTTCCATGAAATCCAGGCCGCTCTCGCCATCCCTCTCTTTGCCGGTGAACTTGTAATGATTCGCGGGATTGTCAGGCGAACACGAGACCTGTTGACCAAATGGGGCGAACAGGCAGTTGGAGATCACATTGCCTGCCGCGTCGGTCATCATGCGCTCGCTGCCAAGATGATCCGCGTGATAGAACTGCGTGCCGGCGCTGGTGCTTCCCGTGGCTAGGGCGATGCGCTGGTCTCCCGCAAAGATGTAGTCGGTCCAGCCGCTGGGGGTCTTCTCCGCGATCGGTTCACCGGCGAAGTAGATGTACTCGGTGAAGCTGCCGCCCGTGTCCTTTCTCACGCGATCGCCATCGGGACCGTAGGTGTAGGTTGATTGCAGTCCATCCAAGATTCTGGTCGCGCTCGTGAGGCGGTGCTCGGCGTCATAACCGTAGTTACTGAAGCCGTCGCTAAGCAGGTCGCCGGCGCCATCATACGGATAGCCCTGAATCTGATTGGCGGCCGTGAACGATTGCTGGAAGTTCCACGTTCCCGACTGCTGGGTGTTGCCCCATGGATCGATGGTGAAGGTCTGATTGAAGGCGCCGTCGGCTTGCGTGGCCAGGGTGAGGCGGTTGAGATCGTCATAGCCGAAGCTCTGATTGCGAGTGGGCTCCCCCACGGTGTAGGTGCCGACATGTCGGCTTGAACGGCCCAGGTCAGGTCGCCGCGTGTTCACGTTGACTAGTCGCCCACGAACTTGAGATAGGTGTGGGGTTCTGATTGACAACGCAGGGATAGGACTTTCACTGCGTTCCATTTCTCTAGCTGCGAATTTTCCTTTGCTGCATTCTCCAGTTTCTGCCATTCGTCAAGAAACAATTGCATCTGAGGTCGGTTGAATGTGGTATCTCCATACGGATCGACGGAACTAAGTAAGACAAAACCCCCTTGCTGGGATTTAGGAATGAAGCCGAAAATGGTCAATACCTCCTCAAGAACTTCTCCATTCTCGTCCTCAAGACGAACGTTCCAGGGCATTTCAACTCTCCTTCATCTAGGCGCTCCGGGATGCGCAGTCACTAGCTCGTTAGCCGAATTCGTAACGACTGTATAAATCGATGTTGGCTGTCCCGTCGTGACATCGGTTCCGATTACTCGCCCAGCATCAATAACTCTCACTAAATTGCCATTCTCCGCTTGCGCCGGCGCAACAGACTCTGCGGCCTTAATTAGCCCAGGAATATCCTCTCCGAGAGCAAAAATGCTCTTTCCTGCGGTTGTTGCCCCTCCAATAGTGTGGCGAGCTAGCACATGAGTCAGCCCGCTTTCTGTGACTTGAATGCCCTCCGCAGCTTCGGCACCCTCACCTATCAGTCCAAATCCAGCCATAGGCGTCAGCTGCATTGAAAGGTTCAGCTGATGTAAAGCATACGATTGGCCAGGATGCTGCTTCTCCCATGCAGCCTTTGCCCGCTGTTGCTGCTCTTGCAGTTGTTTCTCTTTTTCTTGCTCCGCCTTATGCTCCTTCTGAGTCTCCGTAATCCCAAAAAAATGCGCTGCACACCAAATGGATCCGTGGTGTTCTCCGTCCACATCACAGTGCCCGTCCGCATCAGTGCGGTGCAGAGGATTGTTATGAACGTATCCGTATAGATTGAGCGACTGCGGATCGGAGAGGTCGGCATAGGGCACTGGCTCCGGCGAAGCGCTCCAGTCCGGAATGATCCAGCGGCCCTGGTTTGAGCTGTAGAAGCGGGCCCCAAAGTAATCCAACCCGGACTCGCCGTCTCGTTCTTTGCCGGTACAACGTGACCTGACACAGTTTCCCAGCAAGCCGCGCGCTATCCCTAATGCAGTTGTGGAGTTACACAGCGTGAAGCCCTGATGTATGGCTGGATTTGTGCTCGTGACCCCATGACGCGAGTTTTCG
>JAICXB010000016.1 GCA_025980765.1 Terriglobales bacterium | reverse complement strand
GAGAGCCGTCCTCACAGAGCGCTGGGGGAAAGGACGCCACACGAATTTGCTAGAGAGATCGCGGCTAGCCGCGATCTCTCTAGCAACAACAACAGCCGAAAACTAACTCTTCAACTGTGACAGAAAAAAGGGACCGATCATCGATGAGTTTCTCGACATCCACAGTGCGCAACACTAACTGACGGCGGTCAATCGACGCTAGTCGAGGAGAAGGAGTGTTCCCATCACTCGTCACATGTGCAGTGTACGGTCATCCACGATTTTCGCAATAACATTGTCGAGTCACTCGCAGCCAATTTCTTCACGGCTTCCTGTCCCCGGTTTTCCCCGATTAGAAAGCGTCTCGTCTGTCCCCGGTTTCCGTCCCCGGTTTCCGTTATACCGGTCATTTGGATCATTTTGAGAAAACCGCGCGATGCTGGTCTTGCGCGTCGAGCCATGAGATCCACTGCTGCGTTAAGGGCGGACGAAATACCGGCAATAGAGTTCCCCCGTTTCGATACCAATCGTAAGCAGCAGGCCCCACGAAACCGCCCAGGTGTGGCACAGGATTTCTTATGAAGTTCTTCCGGATCCAGTAAATGATGGCGTTGTACCATTTTTCAAAGGCCTGTCCTTTGTGAGCGTTCAATCCTGTATAAACTCGCCCTTGAGTGAGAACCTGTCGTCCGTTCCAGGCCTCCTGCGCGGGCTCCGGGTAAGAAAGCTCGACGACAGGTAAGTCGTCATCGATCCGATAATAAGGGTTATGACCTCCACGATAAATGTATTCGCGCTCCAGCCGGTGCAGTAAAGATTGATTCCAGAGACAATAAAAACCTCCGTGATCGCAAGGGCCTTCTATTTCCCTGATTTCCTTGGAGTCGGAGCTCCAATCAACGACAATCACGGGATCACGTTGCTGGACATAATCGAGGAGTTGCTTGCAGTCCTCGGGCAACATGTGAACCTGCGTCTGCCTTCCCATGCATCAACCCTTTGGCGGCAATGGTTCGACCGATGGTATTGGTGGTGGCGGAAGAGGCCGAACCGGCACCATTGTTGCAGCGACACCAGTCGCGTCCTCGATGTCCTTTGCAGCGTGTATCTCGCGTTTGGGATCTTTCCAGTTTTGGTCGGCCCTATAGACCTGAACGATTTCCGGCTGACCAGTTGTGGGATTAGTACCTACTGCATCTGCTCTGCGGGTCTCCTTCTTCCCGCCCAGCGTCGGTATTGTGACTTCATTAACTCCGTTTACTCTCTTTCCTTCTTCTTTCACCGTTTGCTGAGAAAACCGGGGACAGACGGGACGCTTTCTCATTATTTTCTGATACCTTTTCCCGCTTATGGCTCGTCTGGCCCGAGTCGTTGCTGTCGACATTCCGTATCACGTTACGCAGCGCGCAAACGCGCGTCGGTTCATCCTCGATTCCGATTCTGACAAACTCGTTTATAGCGATCTTCTTCGCCAGTACTGCCCATTGTATGAGCTTTCGCTCCTGGGATACTGCCTGATGTCCAACCACGTGCACCTGGTGGTAATCCCGCGAAAGATTGACTCGTTGCTGTTGACTTTGAAGAACACTCACGGACGGTACGCTACGTATTGGAACGCAAGCCACACGTCCTCAGGTCATGCCTGGCAAGGACGTTTTTACTCTTGCCCGCTGGATCTGACGCACCTTTGGAGAGCTTTGCGCTATACCGAGCTGAATCCGGTTCGCGCGCGCATGGTGAGTACTGCCGAGGCTTATCGCTGGTCCAGTGCAGGCGCTCATTGTGGTAGCGCGAAGCCCGATCTGGCACTGGAAACTGAGCTGTGGGAACAGCAATGGAATTCCCAAACCTGGAAAGAATATCTTTCCCAAGCCGGAGCAGAAGACGATGCCGAGAAAATCCGGCAATGCACGCACACCGGCCGTCCCTTGGGAGGAGTGGAATTTGTAAAGACTTTAGAAAAAACCACAGGCCGCGTCCTCACAGCGCAAAGGGGCGGACGCCCGCCAAAGCGGGCCACCAATAGCAACCAAGAATCATTGAGCTTCGATTAGAAAACGTCCCGTCTGTCCCCGGTTTCCCCCGGTTTCCCCATGCGCCCGACCGGGTCGTAGGTGGTGTCAGTGTAGTCGATACCTTCAGGATCGGAGGTGAGCTGCGCGCGCGTGATGCGGCCCAGACCATCGTAAAAATTGTCGTGCACGATGGTCGGGTCCGGAGTCGCAGTTTGGCTTTGGGTAATGTGCGGCGGGACGGGATCTCCGTTGAAATCGAACGAGGTGTGTCCGCCGTCGGGATAGGTGACGCCGGTGAGGCGCTCCATGATGTCGTAGAAGTAGAAGGTCGTGTGGTTGGGATCGCCCGGAGTGTTTCCCACCGCCTGCTGCGTCGCGTTTGCATCGGTGAAGCTGGTCAGCAGCCCGGTATTGAAGTCATAGGTTCCGCTGGTGATGTGGCCGAGAGCATTGGTTGTTTTGGTGCGATACGCGCCCGCATAGGCCGGATCGTAGGCGTAGGTGGTGGTGTGCGTGAGCGGATCGATGTCCTGATACGCTTCGCCGGTGTCGAACCAGTTGGTGTGGCTGGCAAAAGTTGACCAGCTTGCCGCGGCGTTGCAGGATGATCCGTTGAGCACGTTGTTGCTGAGCCAGTGCGTGACGGTGCTGGCATTCCCGCGGAAGCCCTGCGGCGGCGCCACATGCTGCGTAGAGATCGAGGCTCCAGTCAGGTATGCGGCTTCGTCGTGGGTGTAATCCGTTTCCGCGCAGCGATTCCCCGCGCTGTCTAGAACCTTGCTCGTCGCGGGCAGGTCGATGAGGTTGGCGTTGAGGTAACTCGAGTTTACCTGGGCCTGGTAGGTCGTCGCGTTCTGCCGCAGCAGAGCACCCGGAGCTCCGCTGCCGAAATCGTATTCAGAGGCGTCAGTGCGTTCTCCAAATGAGAGAACATGACCCGTTGCAGTGGTCGCGCTCTGATCGTACGTGTAGTTTTCCTGGCTGGTTTTCCCATCGCGCCACGTGGTTGTCTCTTGCGTCCTAAGCACGTTGTAAACACCGGCAGGTTCCGGGTAAATACCGAGAAAACTGTTGGAATATTGGGCGCTGCTGCTGCGCAGCACATTTCCGCCACTCTGTGGGCCTTGGTACCACTGTGTGGCATTCTCAAAGACTCCGCAGGTGCCGCCGAGATTCGTGAACGTGTGCACGGTATCGTTGCCCAAGGGATCTGTCACCGTGGTTGAGGAGTGGAGATAATCGTAGCTATACCTCCAGGTATGCGGGCCGGTGCCATCATTTGCATCCAGAGTGCGAGTGGCGACCCCGCGGATTGAGGAGCAACTCAGGTTGTTTGCGTATGTGTAGGTGAGCGTGCCGCCAGTGGGGAACGTGACTTTCGTCAGGTCGCCATAGTTGGTGCCGGCGGGATCGCCGACATCACTGCTGTTGTATTCGAATGTCCAGGCAGTGCCATTGGGCAGCACCACACTTTGAAGCATCTCCCAGTCGCTACCTTCCTCATACGCGTAACCGCCAGGATTTGCACTTTCTGTGTGGAAATATGTAGAGATCGGCACATTCGCATAACAAAACTTGTAGTTTGCAGAGGAGCCGTTGGGCCCGGGGCGGGTGGCGCAGCCTTTCAGGAATCATGGTTTTGATTTTGCCCGGTTCTGCGTAGAGGTGGGTGCCGCACCCTTCGCGGTGTGAGGTTGTTACGAAACTCGAAGGCAACTCAGCGATATCGGCGTCAGATCATGATCTCGTGGAGAATTCCAGAAATGGTCCTCATGTGATGATGTGGGTCAGACGCTCGCGAGCGCTGCACACATCTGTTTGGCACCGATCACTTTCATCATTCTTTTCAGGTTATAGACCATCACGGCGATGCTGATTTCTGTTTGCGCTCCTCTGAGACCACGCAGTAGAAAACGAGGATGGCCAAAGATGCGATACTTCAGCGTTGCGAAGGGATGTTCCACAGTGGAGCGACGCAATCTCATCGCTGCTGCCGTAGCTCGGGCATGCATGCGCTGCAGTGCTCCCTCGTGCAAGTGTCGCTTCACGAGACGGCGAGAGCTGACCGTGCACTGCGATTTTAGCGGGCAAGCTCCACAGACTGCCGCTTGGCTTGCGTACACTGTGGCTCGAGCGTTGCTATGACGACGTCGAAGTTCGTGACCGGCCGGGCAGAGCATCGTGTCGGATTGCTCTTGATAGCTGAACTTGGTGCGGTCAAACAGTGTGCCGTCGCCTTGAGTGTTTACTCCTCGATGAGCGGGTACATGAGGAATAATGCCCTTCGCCTCACAGGCGGAGGCTTGTTCGCCATTCGAGTAACCAGCATCGGCGACCACATTCATGATCGGCTTTCCCACAGCGGCTTGCGCTGCTTCCGCCATCGGCAACAAACTGCGAGTGTCGTTGACCTCGTCGCTCACCTGCTGGGCCACGATCAATGCATGCTGCGCATCCACAGCCGTTTGCACGTTGTAAGCCGGTATTTCTCCATGTGCGGTATGCATTAAACGCACTTCCGGTTCTGGATGGTTCCGCAGTTTTTCCAGTGCACTGGCTACAACGTTGTTTTCAATGACCGGTTCATCTTCACAATCGGCAGTTTCCATATTTTCCAGATAGCGTTCCAGCCCACGCCGCTCATGTACGCCCTGAGCACTGCTCACGGCACGAAACTTTGATCCGTCAATGGCGATCCACTCTCCCCGCACCAATCCGGCCGAACGTGCGAAACAAATCAGTTCCGCCCCGGTTTCTACTACCGCTGTGCGATGCAGACGCCGGAACTCAGCAATGCTTTTATGATCAGGACAAAGCCGTCCTAACAACCACATCACCTCTACGTTGCGCTGGCATTCTGCTTCCAGACGACGCGAAGATCGAATCTGCTGCAGATAGCCGTAGAGATACAGCTTGAGCAGATCGCGCGGATCATATCCCGGCCGCCCAGTTTCGGCAGCCTCGGCGCGAATGAAGCCTAGCTGCTCCATATTTAATCGGTGCACAAAAGCATCGATCACTCGGCACACATGATCCTCCGGAATGAAATCATCCAACCTCACGGGGAACAGTGTTCCTTGTGTTCGACCTTCTCCTTGGATGAATCCCATGCAGTTCCTTTCGTAACCGCATCATGCCATCATGCTCATGTTATGAATAGTAGTTTCGTAACAACCTCCACCAGGAAGGGTGCGGCACCCACATTGTGGGAGTTGCCGACAAAATCAGGAACAAAATCACAGAGAGAGTTGGGAAGAAGTCAGACGAGTGATCGAAAGAAGATTGCCGACCGGGTCGTAATTGTACTGCGCGGCATTCCCGCTGGGTCAATCTGAAACATAAGTACCAAATATGCACATTAGAAAAAAAGTGAAAAGCAAGCATCTGAACAATGCTGTTCGCTGCGGAATGGAACATGGAGGAAGGGTTTTGCGAGACGTAATCTGTCCGGGCGACGCTCGCGATTCGTCAAAATGTTCCACGTGGAACATTTTCGGTTTTTCAGCATTCTCTGTATGAACCGGGAGATTCGCGAGATCGGGAGCCGTTCTGGTCTCTTTAAATTGGAGAACCGCTGATGTCCCGCTCTGCGAGCATCATGCAGGAAGTCGCATCGGCGGGCGAGCACCCCGCCGGGTGCTGTGGAAATCGTTTCTTTTCCTATTTGTTTCCTGTTAATAAAAGGAGTCTTTTAGCGGCTGGCTCCTAGCTACTAGTAAGTCAAAGACTTGGGCGGAAACTACACAGCTTTCCTGTTCTCCCCTGTTCGTTTCCTCAGCTCGGAGCGAAAATCGCGAATTTTGGGCAATATGTGCGGTTTCTAAAACCCAGCAGCCAATTTTGCCTGTATTTTTTCCCTGTTCTCAGGAAAAGAACCCTGCGGAGACTCTCCGGCATTGAACTGCTCGCTTTTCTGGAAGACCACCTCTTTCCAGGCGCCGCCCCTCGGGCTTCGGGTTTCACCGCATTCTCGGAGTTTGAAATCGCGTTTTTTAGGCCTTGTTGGTCGCTGATTCTTCGTCGCACTTGCCAATCTGCGGCTTCGGCCATACACTCCCCGGATGCAAAAATCTCAGCTCTGGGTCTTCAGCGCGGCGTTGCTGTGTGTTTCGGCATGTTTTGCGCAATCAACTGCGCCCGATTCGGCGGCATCCGGCGCTTCAAAGACCCAGGACCAGCGCGTACTTGGCGTTAATATCCCCAATTATCTGACTGTAGATGGCCTTGATACCAAGGCGCCGCCACTTAGAACCTCCGGAAAGTTCGCTTTGGCCGGGAAAAGCTTCTTTAATCCTTACACTTTCCTCGAAACTTCTGCGCAGGCTGGGCTGGAACAGGCGATTAACGACCACGAAGGATACGGTCAGGGCGCCGAAGGTTACGGCAAACGCTATGGCGCGGACATCGCAAACGCGTTTACCGGCGAGATGTTTGGAGTTGGAGTGTATCCTTCGCTGCTACATACTGACCCGCGGTACTACCGCATGATGCAAGGCAACGTTTTCCGGCGCGGAATTTACGCGATCAGCCGGGTATTCGTCACCCGTACCGATTCGGGAAGACAGGTTTTTAATGCGTCTGAGATGCTTGCGAGCGCGACTACTGGCGGGATTGCGACGGCATACTATCCCGACAACGAGCGCAACGCCGGCGATTTCGCTTCCCGCATGGGCATACAGATCGGTTTCGATGCAGCTTTTGACGTTGTAAAGGAGTTTTGGCCCGACGTTCGTGACCATTTATTCAATCGTCACAAACACTGATGTCAAATAGCGGTCGCAGTAGAACCTCAATCTGATCGAAGGACTGGGAGAATATGAGCGAACCCCATCAGGAAATCTGGTTATTCCGGCATGGCGAGACCGAATGGTCCTTGTCTGGAGCACACACTTCACGCACCGATCTTCCGCTTACGGCAAACGGTCTGAAACAAGCGCAGGAGCTGGCGCCGCGTTTGAAGGGGCGTAAGTTCGCGCTGGTGCTGACAAGTCCCATGTCTCGCGCACGCGAAACCTGCCGATTGGTCGGATTCGGAGATCAAGCGGAGGTCACAGATGACCTTAAAGAATGGGATTACGGAGCTTATGAGGGCCGCAGCACGCCCGATATCCGCAAAGAGAATCCCTCGTGGCAGCTGTGGCGCGATGGAGTAGTGCAGGGAGAGCTGGTAGAGCACGTTGGAGCGCGAGTGGCGCGTCTAATTGAGCGCTGCTCCAAAGTAGATGGCGATGTTGCGCTGTTCGCACACGGCCACGTCTTGCGCATTCTTACGGCTGTTTGGCTCGGGTTGCCGCCCGGAGAGGGCAAATTATTCGCGCTAAACACCGGTACGATGAGCGTTCTGGGTTACGAGCACGAGTATCGCGTGATCCGTCGCTGGAACAGCAGTAGTGCGTGTTAGCAAGGTAAAGGCAACAGCAACCCTGAAATGTGTATCCCAATAGACAGTTTCCGAACGGCAGAAAGCCGTTTGGAACGTTTGTCTCATGGGCCGAATCCGGGGGAGTGGTCGCCGCAACACGCAATGCAATATCGTAAGACTGCGCCGCGAGCAGGGTAGCTCCTCGATCTTCAATCCGTTTTCCTTGCTGCTGACCGCGGCAATTGCTTCCTTTCTCTTCCTGTGTACAGCGTATTGCCAGGCTCAGAACGCATCGGCGGCGGACGCGGTCAGTAATCCGTTCGCGACACCTTGGCTTTTAAGCCAGAATGAGCCTTCGATCCATGCTTCCACGGTGCCGCCGGCCGCTTCCGAAGCCGCTGAATCAAAGAAGCAGCCGCAGCCAGCAAAGTACACGCTGACTCCTGATCCATTTAACTGGACGCTCGAGGACAGCTCGCTAGATCAGGACGCCGCTTCGCACGCCTGGGCAGGCACGCCACCGCAAAGATTCAGTCAGCAATTGCCCGCCAATCAGCCTTCCAAGACGGATTTGAAGAAAGAAGCCAGGAGACTGGCGGCGAAATATGACGTTTCCAAGATCGGCGATCGTGGAATCGGGAAGAGCCTGAACTTCTATTCCGTCGAAAAAGAGCAGGCACTGGGCCGTGAACTCGCGGGAGAAGTAGAGCAGAGGACGACGCTGATTACCGATCCGGTCATCACTGAATACGTAAATCGAATCGGACAAACGCTGGTGCAGCACTCCGATGCTCAGGTTCCATTCACGATTAAAGTGATTGACGATGAGCAGGTGAACGCTTTCGCGTTGCCGGGCGGGTTTTTCTATGTGAACTCCGGGCTCATTCTGGCCGCCGACAACGAAGCAGAACTCGCCGGCGTAATGGCGCACGAAATTGCCCACGTTGCCGCACGTCATGCCACTCGCAACGCCACCAAACAGGAGATTTGGAACCTCGCTTCCCTGCCGCTCATCTTCGTAGGAGGTCCGGTAGGAGCCGCGATCAGGGAATTTTCAGGCATTGCCGTGCCTATGTCTTTTCTGAAATTCAGTCGTGACGCCGAGCGCGAAGCCGACCTCTTAGGGCTCGAATATGAATATTCGGCCGGCTATGATCCCACCGCATTTGTGGATTTTTTCGAGAAGCTTGAGGCCCAGGAAAAGACGAAACAGAGCTTCGTAGCGCGCGCGTTTTCCACGCATCCCATGAATGGAGATCGCATTCGCCGCGCCGAAGCCGAATTGGAAGTACTACCCGCGCGCCAGGACTACATCGTTACCACCAGCGAATTCGATCAAGTGAAGGCGCGTTTAATGCAATTAACGCGTGGACGCAAGATCGATCCAGGCAAATCAAGCGGTCCCGTGTTGCGCAAGCACACCAGCGATGATGACAAGCCTCCAGTGCTGAAGCGAAGCGGGACGTAACCACCCGCTAACTGGCGACATACCGCCTATCTTCATGACTTCGCCCAGGCCTTCCGCATACAATGTAGTGGTACTTCTCTGGAGAGGTCGCTCCCATGTTGCGATTTCGACGTATGTCGATGCTGTTCGCTATTGCGGCTGTGCTTTACGCACCCACAATTTGGGCCGGCAGCGGTGGCAAAGACGCAGACGCGCACATTGACTTTCTCGTAGTCCGCAGCTACAACGGCAAACCGGTGCGCAATGCTAGCGTAATCCTGCATCCCGTGAGCAAGGACGGTAAGGAATCCAAAGGTGGCACTGAGTTAAAGACTGATCCCGATGGCAAAGCGTCATTGGACTATGTGCCCTATGGCAAGATGCGGATACAGGCAATCGCTCGCGGGCTGCAGACTTACGGCGATGACATCGAGATCAATCAGCCCCAGCAGCAGATTACGATTAAGATGAATCGACCTCAGAAACAATATTCGATTTACAAGTAGATGCAGTGGACTGAATGGGCTTCGTGGGCAAAATCGTGTGCACTGAGTTAATAAAAGTCCAGCTGGTGCAGCGCGAACGTTCTTAAAGCAAGGGATCTCATATGAAACGCATCTTTGGCACAATCATCGTGGCTCTATTGGCCATCTCCACCTCTGCACAGTTCGCTGATAACGAAGTTCCTGCCTATCATGCAACGGCTCCTGCCAAAGGCGAGAAGCTGCCGCCCATCGCTTCGGCTGACCAGCTCAAGGACATGGATCTGCGGTACGAGTACCAGGAACGGGCATACGAAGCTGCCGCCAAAGTGCCTCGGGTGCTCTATCAGCTTCCCTGTTACTGTTATTGCGATCGCAGCGCCGGGCACAAGAGCCTACACAGCTGCTTCGAAGGCGATCACGGATCGCACTGCTCTACTTGCATGCAGGAAGCTTTTTACGCCTATGAAATGACCAAAAAGGGCAAAACTGTGAAGCAGATTCGTGCGGGCATCATGCGCGGCGAGTACAAGAACATTGACTTGCGCAGCATGAACGCTCCGCTGTCGTAAGCTGCCGATTTGACGTAAGCATTACATTCCGCGTATAAAAACCAGTTTACGTCCAGCGAACACGTACTCAACAAATCTGTTCGCGAGCAACTGAGATTTCCACAGACAGTTATGCCTGAAGTTCTGCCCGGACTCCGAGAGGGTATAGCGGGATGAAGAAGCGGGTACCAGAAAAATCCAAAACCTCAGGGTCTAAGTCTAAGGCTGCAAAGCCACTTGCACCCAGTTCGGGCCGTCTGGTGCAAATGCAGAAATCGGCCCCAGCCAAAGTGCCTCCGCCTCCCGACCCAAAATATACACAGGCTGTGCAAAACTACGAGTCCGGCCTGAAAGCCATGCAGGAGCACAAATTTGATCGGGCGAAAGGATTCCTGGAGAAAGTGCTCACTGGTCCCACCCGCGAGCTGGCTGACCGCGCGCGCATGCATCTGAACACCTGCAATCAGCAACTCTCGCGTACAACTGCTTCTTTCAAGACTCTGGGCGAGCACTATGATTACGCCGTATCACTGGTAAATGCAGGGGGATACGATGAAGCTCGCTCGCATATGGAGAAGATCCTGAAGCAGAATCCTAAGGCCGACTTCGCGTTCTACGGGATCGCGCTGCTTGATTGCCTCACCAATCGCCCCGAGGACTGTCTCCGCAATCTTAGCGAAGCCATCCGACTGAATGTCGCAAACCGTTTTCAGGCACGAAACGATCCTGATTTCAAGAACATGGCCGATGATCCGCGGTTTACGGAACTGCTGTATCCCGAAGTTCCACCGGAGCCGGGTCGCTGAATTCGCATCGATGAACCTCCGACTACTTATAATGAACAAGTGCCTCCGTCTCGGGTTCAGCAGCAAAACCCTGCTTCAACTGCGGTGAAATCTCCTCAAACGCCTCGCGATTCCATGGGGAATCGTCCCCTGCGCATTGTTGCCTTGGGCGGCGGTACGGGGCTTTCGACTTTGCTGCGTGGACTAAAACGCTATGCTCCACACCAGGCCCCCGGAACCGCGATCTCTCGTGAAGGTATCTCTGCTGAACGGCCCCGTCTGCGCGATTTAACCGCTGTTGTAACGGTTACCGATGATGGCGGCTCCAGCGGGCGACTGCGCAAGGAGTTCAACATCCTTCCGCCTGGCGACATTCGCAATTGCCTGGTTGCTCTATCAGAGGACGAGGCGCTGCTCTCGCGAATATTTCAATATCGTTTTTCCGGCGGCTCTGGGCTTGAGGGACACAACTTCGGGAATTTGTTTGTCACGGCTCTAACCGCTGTTACTGGAGATTTTGCCGAAGCTGTGCGGGAATCGTCGAAGATACTGGCGACTCGCGGCAACATCTTTCCTTCGACCATAGCGAATGTCCAACTCGAAGCGGAGATGAACGACGGCAGTACGGTTTTCGGCGAAACTAACATAACCGCCAGTAAACTGCGTATCGTCCGCTTGCGGATGGTGCCAGAAGACGCCAAGCCGCTGCCAGAAACTCTTGACGCGATCGCCAAAGCCGACATTATTACCATCGGCCCTGGATCGCTCTTCACCAGCCTCGTTCCCAACCTGCTGGTACACGGGATTCCCGAAGCTATTGCAGTTTCCAAAGCGGTGAAGGTTTACATCTGTAACTTGATGACGCAAGCGAACGAGAGTCTCGGTCTCACTGCCGCAGACCATATACGAAAGCTGTACGAGCATGCCGGCGCGCCGATTTTCGATTACGCACTGGTCAACACCGCTGCGATCAGCGAACCATTGCAGGCCCGGTATGCGCTCGAAGGCGCCAGCCGCATTGTCGTGGATCGAGCCGCAATCGAGGCACTGGGCGTCCGCTGTGTGCCAGGAAACTTCGTCGCCGAAGGCGATGTGGTGCGCCACGCCACTGATCGGGTCGCGCTCGAATTACTCAAGCTGGCCAACGTCCGAACTCCATTGGAGGAATAAATGAGGAAGCTGTTACTGGTTCTATTGCTGTTCGGTTTCAGCGCGAACCTGGTTTGTGAAACCGATTCGGCGCTCCAACAAAAAGTCCAAGCGATGGCCGAGCAGCATCACGGCAAAGTCGGGCTCTACGCCACTAATCTCAAAACCGGCGAAACCATCGCCATCAACGCTGACCAGGCTGTTCCCACCGCGTCGGTGATCAAGCTGCCCATCCTGATTGAGACGATGGAGCAGATAAAAGCCGGCAAGCACAGCCTCAGCGATAAGATCACGTTGCACAAAGACGACATCGTCGCCGGCTCCGGGATTCTTCAGTTCTTCGACACGCCTCTGCTGATCACTCTCAAAGACGCCCTCACCTTCATGATCATCGAGAGCGACAACACGGCCACCAATCTTGTGATCGATACAGTGGGAATACCTAGTGTCAACGCCAAGATCGCGCAAATGGGATTGAAAGATACTTATCTATACAAGAAGGTGTACAAACCGGCGGTCGGTCCAATGCCCGCGGACCAGAAGAAGTTCGGCCTAGGCAAGACCACCGCTCGCGAGATGGCCAAGGTGATGGAGAGCATTGTCCGCTGCGATCTCCACGATCAGAAGCTGTGTGACGCGATGCTTTACATGCTGCGCAATCAGCAGTACCGCAATCTGGTGCCCCATTACCTCGAGACCGACGATACCTCGGAACAACTATCGGTCATCGCCAACAAAACTGGATCTCTGGATGAGGTTCGCAACGATGTTGCTGTCGTCTATTCCAAGAACGGGCCGATCGTAATCTCCGCTTTCACCTGGGACAACGAAGACAAAAGATGGAACAATGACAACGCCGCCGAACTGCTCGTCGCGCATATCGCGAAGACCATTGTGCAGGCGTGGTCTCCTGACGGGTTAGCCAAACAGATTCCGCAAACAGCGGCTCCATAAGACCAGGCGGAGGTGTCGCCAACTAATTGGATCGAGAAAGCCACCAGATGATTCGACCAAGAATGCGCCAATTGCGGTCGAGTGGGATGGGACTGGAAACGCTGCGATCGGCATCGGCGATCAGCACATCCGCCGTTCCAAGCTTTTTCAAGCGGCGGACCATCAACCCAAAATCTTTGTGCCAGGCAAGCACGACGGAGTTGCGCAGTCTGTCGCGCTCGAATTGTGACAGATCAACGGCGACGATAGAACCATCTCCGATAATCGGGCCCATACCATCGCCGGAAAGGCGCAGGCAACGCACGCTGGCGTCCTGCTCACTCCAACCGGCCGGAGCCATCAACTGGGCAATGACCGCACTCTGTTCCACATTGGCTACGTTGTCCCCGCCGTTGTGGGTGCCGGCAGTCAATCCAATTAGAGGAACCGAGTGACTCTCCAGATCCTCCACCGCGAGGTGTGCCGTCTTGTTGGCGCGAGATTTGCGTAGCGCCCGTTTCAGATCACTGGCAGGAAGTCCGGCACGTTGCCAGAAATACCAGCAGTCCGGATCGCCCGAGAGAGTTCCCATATGGATGTAAAAGCTGGCTTCGGGCTCGTTGACGGCGCGCTCCCATCGCGAAACCGCCATGGGCGAGACGTTCAGCAATCGCGCCAGCCCCGCCTGGTTCAGGCGCAGGCGCTCGCGCAGTTTCTCGATCTGAACGGCCCACTCTGGCCGGGCGAGTTTAGTGCCGGCTCGCATAAGTGCTAATACCTGGATTCCTTGACAGCTTCAATCGCCGGAGATATGCTGCTCACTAACGCTGGCGTTATAACCCTTTGTGCAGGCTTACCTGCTCCCACACAGACTGTTTTTCTGGCGTGATTGTAATCACGCTGTCAGGGGAGCAGCGGGTCACGAATCATGACAGCAGATCATACCAAAAATCTCCGATTGAATCGACTCAGCCTCTACCGAGGCATTTACAGCCGGGTTGCTCGGCAACTCAATATCGATCCGTCGTACGTGAGCCGCGTAGCGCGAGGGGAGCGCCAGTCCGCAAAAGTGGAGGCCGCGCTACTGAAAGAGATGCAACGGATCGAGAAACGTTCCAAATAGCAGGTCACATTTCCGGTCAAATCACCCGTTAGTTTACTCCTTGAATTCACCGCCGTCTGCTCGCCTTCTTTCCGCTTTTCCCTTCGCATATTTCCGGAGAAGATGCATCCATGGCCGAAAAATTCATCTGCGCTCAATGCGACCTCGATGAAGACCGCTGCGCCTGCGAAAAATATTGCATTCTCTGCCAGGGAGTGCACGAGATTCGGCTCTGCGGCGACGGAGCATACTATTGCCGCGATTGCCGCGAGGCCTGCGATCTCCAGGCGCAATATTGACCGAAGATCCGATCTTAAGAATTTAGACGTTTTCCTGAATGAAACCGGGTTGCCTGCTAGTGAGGGCAGTCATTCAGGGATTCTGGAGCAGGCTTTTCGAGAGGCCTATGGGAACACCCAACTCCTCCAGCTCAGGATTGAATGTTTTCGCTGGAGGGACACGGAATCCGTGTCCTCCAGCGAAAAGCCGTTTGCAGTGGCTATTTAGTTTTCTGCTTGCGGATCTCCATAGCTCTGCACATCAAGCTGCCAACTTCGTCGCTGTAAGGTTTTTTGAAAGTTGACGGCCAGTTCTTCTGGTCGGCATAGAGCTTCTTCAGTCCCTCCGCGACTTGCTCGTTGCCGGCGGTGAAACTTTGAATCAGCTTCTGCCAGCGTTCGGCTAAAACCTGCACCTTCGGGCTGGACGGATCTTCGCCCATCTCCAGCGCTGATTCGACTTCCTTGATCAGGACCGCCCAATCGCGCTCTCCCCGCCGCGCGATCTCCGGGTCCTGCTCGCGCCGCTTGGCCAACTCGGCTCGGGCCTCCTCGCTGTAGTATTTGTTCGTCCATTCCATATTGTTCTGCATTTCGATCACCTCGATGATTTTCCTGAAGAGTTCCCAATCCGGTTCACCCTTGGCATCGAGCGCGCGCTCTGCCCGTTCAATCGCAGTGATCGCGCTGTCGAGCTGACGGCGCTTTTCTGCGATGATGGAGCGTTGCGCGCGCAGCTCCTGCACCAGGTCGAAGTTCGACGATCGAGAATCCTTTGGATTTGTGCCAGCGAGAAGCCAAGAAACTTGAGCGTGACGATCTGCTGCAAGCGGGCGAGGTCGCGATCGCTGTAGAGTCGATATCCAGCATCGCTGCGGCTGGTCGGCTTCAACAGCGCCATTCGATCGTAATGATGCAGGGTGCGCACGGTAATGCCCGCGCGCGTCGCGAATTCGTTTGCCTGATACAGTCTGCCGTTCAATCCCTGTTCTCCTGACTGGGGCGATCTTGAACTCTGACGTTAAGTAAGGGTCAACAACAATTTAGCGCAATGAAGATTCAACGAATAGGAGTGATTTCAGACACGCACGGACTGCTGCGTCCGGAGGCGGTTGAGGCGTTGCGCGGCTCCGAGGCCATCATTCACGCTGGAGACGTCGGCCATCCGGCCATTCTCGAAGAGTTGAAGAAGATAGCTCCCGTAACCGCCATCCGCGGCAACATCGACATTGAACCGTGGGCGGAAACCCTGCCGCGGACTAGTGTGCTTGAGCTAAGCAACGATGCGATTTACGTGATTCACAACGTCAAGGATTTGGATCTGAATCCGCGTGCCGCCGGATTCTCAGCAGTGATTTTTGGGCACACGCACCAGCCGTTTATTGAGAGCAGGAATGGAGTGCTGTTTTTCAATCCGGGAAGCGCTGGACCGAGGCGGTTCAAGTTGCCGATCAGCGTGGGAAGATTGACGCTCGAGAACAGGCAGCTTCATGCAGAATTGATCGAGCTTTGAATTGTCATTCTGAGACGGGTTTGATGCGAGGAATCTGCTGCTCGGCGGTGCAGCAGAAAGCAGATCCCTCGCTCCGCTCGGGATGATAATTCCAAAATACTTTTCTCCGTGGCCTCCGTGCCTCCGTGGTGAAAACGATCACTGCCGAATGCGCGGATTCGCTGCTGCGTACAAAATATCGGTCAGAAGGTTCACTGCGATGTAGGTCAAGCCGATCGCCAGAATGCAGCCTTGCACCAAGAAATAGTCGCGGTTGCTGATGGCGGTGATGGTCAAGCGGCCAATTCCGGGCCAGGAAAAAATCGTTTCTGTCACGATAGCCCCAGCCAGCAGCGCGCCGAATTGCAGGCCGACTACGGTCAGTACAGGAATCATTGCATTGCGCAGCGCGTGTTTGTACACCACCGTCCGTTCACTCAGGCCTTTCGCGCGAGCGGTGCGGATGTAATCCTGCCCCAGCTCTTCGAGCATGGCGGTGCGCACCATGCGCGTCAGAATCGCCGCCAGCGCTCCGCCCAGAGTAATCGCCGGCAGAACCAGATGCTCCCAATTTCCCGCTCCAGAAACCGGCAGCAGGCCCAGCTTAATAGCAAAGAACAGGATCAAAATGGGGCCGAGTGCAAAATTGGGAAATGACAGGCCGAAAAGGCTGACCACGCTCAGCACGCGATCGTCCCAGCGGTCGCGACGTTGCGCAGAACGCACGCCGGCAGGAATCGAGAGCAGCAGCGCCACGACCAGGGCGGCTATCGTCAGACGCAGGGTATAGGGATATCGTTCCCAAATGACGCGTCCGACATCCTGGTTCAAGCGGATCGACTGCCCCAGCCTGCCGTGGAGCACTCCATTCCAGTATTGCAAATACTGCTTTCCCACCGGCTGGTCGAGCCCGTACGCATGCCGCGCAGCTTGCAGATCGGTAGCCGCCGCGCCCTCTCCGAGCATCGCCTCGATGGGGTCCCCGGGCACAAGATGGATGAGCAGAAAAACGGCGGAGACCACCAGCCACAGCACGGGAATGGTGTAGAGCAGCCGGGATGCGAGAAGTTTAATCACTGAATGCCCTGCTCGTTGCGACAGCCACACACGTATCAGGGTTTGTCATTAGATGTGTCATCGTGAGGGGTTGTGATGGCTTTGATGTTCGGCCCATTTTGGATTGGTGTCATCCTGAGCGAGGGCGAACGCCCGAGTCGAAGGACCCCGACGCTGCTGATGCCGATCCTGCCGCAGGAATTCCTCCGATGCGGCGATCTGCTTGTCCATATGCGCATAGAGGTCCTCCCATCGCGGATTCTGCCGCTCAATCAGCGCAACCTTCTTCGATCGTCTCCAACCCTTCAATTGTTTTTACCTACTGATCCCGGAATACGCTGTCAAACTCCTCGCGATATACCAAACGGGTGCACGAGTATTTTTTTGAGAAACCCTCGAAGGCGCCGGTTTTGTGCTGCCATACTCGCAACTCCAGATCGCTGGTAAAACCGATGTACAACGTGCCGCTCAGACTCGACATTATGTAGACCCAGTACTGGTGTTCCATTTCTGGAGCTCCAATCAGCAACATTTCCCCCACATTGTCGGGGTCCTTCGACTCGGGCATGCGCCCTCGCTCAGGATGACAGATAGAAGGAGGTGCATCATTTTTCATTCTGAAACAGGGATGGCTGTTCATCACCTTCGAGTTCCGCTGCGGCAGTCAACGATTCCACCTTCACCTGCAGGACGCGGCGGTCCTGCATCTGCAGCACCGTGTATCGCTTCCCTTCGAACTCCACCACGTCTCCCGCGTGGGGGAGCCGACCCAGGCGCCACATCACAAATCCACCCAGCGTCTCGAATCCTTCATCGCGCGGCAAGCGAATATGCAAGTGAGATTCAAGATCGCGAATATTCGCGCCGCCGTCCAGGATCAAAGCACCGGTTTCCATCAATCGCGGCTGTACGCTGACGTCGAACTCGTCTTCAATCTCACCGACGATCTGCTCGAGCACATCTTCCACCGTCACCAAACCAGCGATCGAGCCGAATTCATCGACGACGATGGCGAGATGGCGCTTGCGCTGGCGGAACTCCTCGAGAAGATCGATCACCGGCTTGGTCTCGGGAACAACGAGAACATCGCGCATGATGTGGCGTACGCGCAGACTCATCTCCGCCGGCATGGCTCGCGACCTGCCGGAGAGCCGTAACTGCATAAAGCGCGACAGGTCCTTGGAGTAGAGCACGCCGACGATATGTTCTTTTCCCAGTTTGGGATCGTATACCGGCACCCGGGAATGCTGCTCTTCCACGACTCGCGCCATTGCGTCCTCGAGCGACATGTCGGCCGGCAGCGAAAACATATTCTGCCGCGGAACCAGGATCTCGCGTGCGGTGACGTGTTCGAGATCGAGCGCGCGATGCATCATCTCTTCCTGCATGGGCGGCAGCAAGCCCAGGCGGCGGCTGGACGTAAGGATCAGCTTCAACTCTTCCGGCGAATGCATTCCGCCCTCGCGCATGAGGCGCGATCCGAAAAGCTTGAGCACAGCATTGGCGGAGTTCGTCATCAGATGCAGCAGAGGGCGCGAGATGGTGATGAAGACGTCCATCGGCCCCGCCACCGAGAGCGCCACCCTCTCCACCCGCTGCAATGCCAGAGATTTCGGCACCAGTTCGCCCAGGATTACGTGAAAATACGTGATCAGCACGAACGCGATCGCTACGGCAGCGGTGTGCGCGTACACCGTCGCGTGCGGCATTCCCGCAATTGGACGCAGCAGCAGCTGAGCAATGGCAGGCTCACCTACCCAGCCCAGCGCCAGGCTGGCGAGCGTTACTCCAAATTGAACGGCGGGCAGGAAGTCGTCGAGGCGCTGCTGCAGGCGCTGCACCGTGCGCGCACCGGCGCGACGGGCGTCGATCAGTTGCTGGATGCGCGTGTCGCGCAGGCTGACGATGGCGAATTCGGCGGCCACAAAAAAGGCATTCAGCGCCACCAGCATCACGACCACCAGAATGCGGAGGAGCACCAGGGTCGCCATCGTTAGAATTTTAGTTTAGCTGGTTGGAATTTCCCCGTTATTTTTTGTCGCCCCTAAGACGAAAAGCATTTGAACACGGAGGACACGGAGGGCACAGAGGGAAAACAGATAGTTGGCTTCATACAGTTTTGTCTTTTGGATTCTAGATCTCTGGCATTTCCCTCTGTATCTCTGGCATTTTCCTCTGTGACCTCCGTGGCCTCCGTGTTCAAGCTTTTCCGAGCCGTATTGGAAAGGCGATATTCTCGAATGAGTGCTTACTTTCGACTGAATTTCAGGTCTAAGGTGCATCGCGTTCTTCTCGGACGCAAAGGGCGAATCACAGCCCGAATGGAAAAGTGGGAACCTGGGGCGATGTACCGGCGTACAAAGCCATAGCAAGTAGCAGCTGGAGGACATTGAGTGGCAAACGGCAATCATAAGAAGAAGACCCGGCGACGCTTCATTTGGGGCGGGAGCACATTAGTCGTGCTCATCATCGTAGGTGCAGTAGTTACCAAAGCGACCAGCAGCAGCACCAAAATCGATCCCGCCAAGATCGCCTCAGTTGAACAAGGCGACCTGGCCAAGAGCGTAGTCGCAACTGGAAAAATCGAGCCTATTACTAAGGTGGAGGTGAAGTCGAAGGCCAGCGGCATCGTGAAAAAGCTGCTGGTGGATGCTGGTGACCACGTAAAGACCGGCCAGGTGCTCGCCGAGCTCGATAAGGAAGAACTCCAGGCCCAAGTACGAGGAGACCAGGCACAGCTCACCGCCGCCGAAGCTAATTTGCGCGCAGCCGAAGCTGACGTGGAACGATCCAAGGTGGATGCCGAAGGCGTCGATGTGCCCACACTCCAGCGTGCCTACGAGCGCGCCAAGACCATGGCCAAAGATGGCGTAGTCTCCGCATCGGCGCTCGACGATGCCCAGCGCAACTACGAAATGGCAGTGAACAAGCGCGACGTCGCGCGGGCCCAGCTCACCGTAAACCAGGCGAAGGTGAAGCAGGCCCAGGCGCAGGTCACGCAATATAAGGCCGCTCTGTCGCGTTCTGAAGAACAGTTGAACTACGCAACTATCGTTTCCCCGATCGACGGCGAAGTGCTGTCGCGAGACGTGGAAGTGGGCGATGCCGTGAGTTCGATTCTGGTGCTGGGCTCTTCCGCCACGCTGGTGATGACCTTGGGCGATATGAAACAGGTGTACGTCGACGGCAAAGTCGATGAAAGCGATATCGGCAAGGTCTATCTCGGGCAGCCCGCCCGCATCAAAGTGGAATCGTTCAAAGACAAGAGCTTCACCGGCAAGGTGACGAAGATTGCGCCCATGGGCGTAGAGAAAGACAACGTCACCACATTCCAGGTGCGGGTCTCAATCGACAACTCCAGCGGGCAACTCAAAGCGCTGATGACCGCCAACGCCGAGGTGATCCTTGACGAGCACCACAATGTGCTGATCATTCCCGAAAATTCTCTGATCTATGACAAAGATAAGAAAGCTGCGGTGGAGGTTCCCGATCCCAAAGCCAAAGACGGCAAACGCAAAGTAGCAGTCACGGTGGGAATCTCAAACGGCTCGAAGACCGAGCTGCTCAGCGGATTGAAGAAAGATGACAAGGTGATATTGCAATAGATCACTCAATGGACGTAATGGAGACGGTGGACCTGGTGGGACTCATTGGACCTGACAGCTTTTGTCCACTAAGTCCATAAAGTCCACAGAGTCCACCTTGGATTGCCTAGAGAGGAACCATCATGAGAAAACTCCGAATCTCCACAATCGCATTGGTGCTCTTGTCTGCCTCCGCGGCATTTGCGGCGGCGCAGGGTTCATTCGAGCGCACGCTTAAAGTGAACGGACAGGTGGATCTCGATATCCAGAGCGGCTCTGGCGACATCACTGTGCATCCCGGCGACTCGAATGCGGTGATTGTGAAGGGCCGCATCAAGGTCGGAGAATCATGGTTCAACATGAGCAGCCTCTCGGCCGACGAGAAGGTGAAGCGCATCGAGCAGAACCCTCCCATCGAGCAAAACGGCAACAGCATTCGCATCGGCCACATCACCGACGAAGCGCTACGCAGCAATGTCTCTATCACTTATGACATCACCGCGCCGAAGCAGACCAGCGTGCATTCCAGCACCGGATCCGGCGACCAGCGCATCAGCGATGTTGCTGGACCAGTTCGCGCCAGCTCCGGCTCCGGCAATCTCACCATTCGCAGCATCGATTCTGAGGTGCGCGCCAACGCCGGCTCGGGCGATCTCGAAATCGAAAACGTGAAAGGACGCACCTACACCGAAACCGGCAGCGGCAACATCCGCGCCACCGGCATTGGCGGCGGCTTCGAAGCTCGCGCCGGCTCCGGCGACATCACCTTCGAGCAGACGGCGGCAGGCTCAGTGCGGGTGCAGACCGGATCGGGAACGATTCATCTGCGCAATGTTGCCGGCAGCCTCGAAGCAGGAGCGGGCAGCGGCGACGTTGATGTGCAGGGCATGATGGCCGGCGACTGGCGCATCCACACCGGCTCCGGTGAAGTGGAAGTGAAACTGCCATGGAATGCGAAGTTCAACGTGAATGCGCGCAGCAGTTCCGGCGAGGTGGAAGTGCATCATCCTGTAACCATGCAGGGCAGCCTGAAGCGGAACCACATCGAGGGCACAGTAAATGGCGGGGGCACCATGCTCGACGTCAGCACCGGTTCGGGATCAATTCGGGTGGACTAGGAGTGATCGCCGTCGCTCCGCTCATCTTTGCTGGAAGATGCCAATCACGTTGCCCGCCGGATCGCGGAATCTAGCGGTGATCTCAGGAGCATCGGCGCCGATTGCTTGAACAATTTCGCCGCCATTGGCAATGACCTTGTCGATGATGGCGGCAACGTTATCGACCATGATGTACAGCAGTAGACCGGGCGTCGCGGCAGGTGGTCGCCCCAGCACCCACGTTCCACTGACTTCGTTTACTCCATCGTCGAAGGCAACTGCGCCGTCGCCGCGTTCTCGCAACCGCCAGCCGAAACACTTCTCGTAAAAAACAGACGAACGAGAGATATCCGTTGCCGGAATCTCCAGGTAGCAAATCTTCCCATTAGCCAAGGTGGGAGGCATTGTGACCTCTGTCGAAGCGGACCACACAAATGACGGATTCAGTCCTAACCAGCATGGGTAAGGAGATTACTGGAATGCGGTCGCTAGTTCCAGTGGTGATAATGCCACCACACCTTCTGAATGTCGAACTTGGCTCCGAGGCATAGATAGATCGGGGTATTCTCTTCTTCCATTCCGAAGCGGTTGAAATGCGGAAAAGCCTGGAACGAAGCGCAGTTGTCCTGTACATCTGCCAAGCTGAACTGGAGAAAAATGAAGTTACGATAGGCATGCGGCGGCGGTCCCCAGTACCAATGATTCTGGTGGCGCGACCACGCGCGCGGCAGCCCGTACTGCGGGCCAAATTCATTGATAGCGCCCGCTTCTCCGTAATTTCCGGCGAGAATACCGGTGTTCTCGCGCTCGGATGGCGGCAGCGAGTTATAGATGTCAGCCACAGCGCGTACCATTTCGGGCCAGCCGAACTGGTCTGCGATGGGCTGCATCAGCAGCGATTCGTGATGGACTTCGGATTTTGCCGGTTTGAATCCGATCGCATTTTGATATGCGAGAAGACGCTCGGGAGGAAGCATCCAGGTAAATAACGGAAGGGTCGGGAGAGTCGCGAGAACGATCACCACGGCGTAGGCAATGCGCGTCCACGAAGCGCGTTTGCTCAACCAGTGCTCAATACAAACCGCGCCAGCGGCGAACAGGATGGGATACATGGGAAAAACGTAGTAGTTCTTCCCGTGCGAGAGCTCCATCACCGCGAAGAAAACCACGAATGTAAGTCCGAGCACCCGCCACATACGACTGCCAAGAAACCATACCAGTCCCGGCAGCCATACCAGTATCAACGCGGGATGCATATCGATGAGCTGTTCCTTAGCGAACGCCAACGGACCAAGCACAACGTTCTTTCCTTCACGTCTCACGTTCTCGAGGTCTTCAAGGGTTGGGAAATGCCGCCGAATATCCCAGATCAGGTTCGGAAGGAAAATCGCCAGGGTGATCGCCGCCGCAATCCAGATCCAGGGCTTGGAAAATTCGCGGCGATGCTTAGTTAAGAGTAGTGCGACAAGAACAGAAAACCCGAAGAACAGCGTGGAATGCTTATTTTCGAGGCCGAATCCGGCCAGTACTCCAAACCACAGCCAGAGCCGCGAATCGCCGGTGCGCAGGATGCGCGCCACCACCAGCAGACAACTCATCCAGAAGAGCGGCTCGAAGGCATTCATCGTCAGCAGGCTGTCCATCACGAGAAAAGCAGGAGCCAGGAGAATGCAAAGTCCGGCCAACAATTGCGCGTAGCGGTCACCGCCGAGCTCGCGCGCAAGCAGGATCGTAATTACGACGAGCCCCGCGCCCGCGATCGCCGGAATGATGCGCAACGCCGCCAGTGAGCCTCCCATGGCCAGCGCCAGCTTCGCATAAACCGCAATCAGCGGGGCGCAGTCGACATACCCCCAATCCAAATGCCGGGCGAGATCCAGGTAATAAAGTTCGTCGCGGAAATATCCGTAGTGGCGAACACTCGTGAAGATATGCAAGAGCAGCTTGGCTGCGACGAGGCCAACAACGATGCCAGTCGCAATGCGTGGAATTGGAGTGCACGCGTTCTCTTCACCGGAATGTTTCGGCGCGATCCACTGAGCTGCCTGGCTCATTCCGGCAATATCAGTTGATCCAGATCCAGGAATTGCCGGAGAACTGGGTCTTCGCATTCATCGATTCCCTTCATAGGGCCGAAGTAGCGCGGCTTCCCGTCATGCAGGAACAACACGCGATCCGCCAGTTTGTGCGCGAGTCGCATGTCATGCGTCACCACGATGCTGGTGAGCTTGAGCTGAAATTTCAGCTTTTTGATCAGATCACCCAGCAACTGCGCCATCAGCGGATCCACCATGGTTGTGGGCTCGTCGTACAAAATCGCTTGCGGCTGCGCTGAAAGTGCGCGGGCAATCGCAACGGAGCGCTTCATTCCAGTCGACAAATCGCTGGGCAACAAGTCGCGCATCGCCTTCACTCCAACCATGTCCAGCAGCCCATCCACCACCTGATAGATTTGATCTTCGGTGAGCTCGCGCTGTTCCCGTAATGGGAAGGCCACATTTTCGCCCACGCTGAGCGAGTCGAACAGCGCGCCATTCTGGAAGACCATGGTGACTTTCTTGCGGATGCGTTCCAAATCGCGTTCCGGCAGATGGGTGATTTCTTCTCCGGCAACGATGACCTCGCCGGCATCGGCTTTGAGAAAGCCCATGATGAGCTGCAGCGACACTGATTTACCCACCCCGCTGCGGCCGAGAATGCACATAGTCTCGCCCGGCAGCACGTCGAAGCTCACATGCTCGAGCACCACCTGGCTGCCAAATGCTTTGCAGACATCCTTAAACTGGATGTAGGGCTCGTGGCTGGCCGGGGGGGCGCCGTTGGGGTGTACAGGATTTCCGTTGCTCGACATTGGTTGGTTAAAAACCTGCTCACCACGAAGACACGGAGAAACGAACTTTGAATCTGAAATTTAAGTTGTGAAAGTTACCTGAGCGATTGCAGTTCCAATCGGCATTTAAAACTCAAAATTAATCCAGATTTCCTCCGTGTTCTCCGTGTCTCCGTGGTGAAAACGCTTTTCCGCTTCAGTCTAGCGCGATTCCGCAGCTCCCTGCGCCCGGATTATGTCATCCGGAGTGTTCACGTTGAGAAACATCTCTGCCGGGAAGCCCTGATCTGAAAGCTCGGCTTCCACCAGAGTGCGCATTGGAATTCTCGTCAAGAACCGCACGATTGAGGATTCGCCATTGCGCAAAGCAGCGTCGCATTCGGCGAGCACCCGGCGATGATATGCAGCGCAAAGCGTCTGCAGCTTGCCCTGAATGCGCGGAATTACAACCTGCTCTGCTGCGCCGCTGCATGCATCGGCAATAAACCTCAGCAGCGATGCCGAGACCAGCGGCAAATCAACTGCAAGCATCACGTTCCAATCCGTAGCGGTCGCGCTCAGCGCGGTGTGAATCCCGGCGAGCGGTCCTCGGTCTTCCACCTTGTCGGCGAGCACTGGGGCCAGTGGGGCCTGAATTTCTCGAGAACTGACGATGAAAACTGTGCCGGCTGCCTCACGCATCACCTCGACCGCATGGCTCAGCAAGGTGCCTTCTCGCCAGGGAATCTGCGTTTTGTCGAGACCCATACGGCGGCTGCGGCCGCCGGCCAGAACGAATCCGCTGATGAATTCCTTTGGCATCATTCCTCGTCACCAGCACTTCTTTATAGCTGAGGCGCCAGAAAAATGCCGGTTTTCGTGGTAAAATCAGCTACTTCCCTCCTCATTGGGCCTCCATGGAACTACGTCGCAAGCTGCAGTTTGCCCTCCTCACCCTTCTGATTGTTCTCGTCGTCACGGTGGTGGGATATCGTCTGCTCGGCGGCCCTTCGGTCCACCTCCTCGATGCTCTATACATGGCCATCATCACCCTGGCTGGAGTGGGCTACGGCGAATTCGTTAACACCGCCGGCAATCCTGCGCTGCGAATCTTCAATATGTTTGTGGTCATCTTCGGGGTGATGTTCACGGTGTACGCCTTCTCGTCGGTGACTGCTTTCCTGGTCGAGGGTGAGATCACCAATATTTTCTGGAGACGCAAGATGCTCAAGCGAATCAGCGAGCTGAAAAACCACTACATTGTCTGCGGCGTGGGTGACACCGGTCTTCACGCCATTGGCGAACTGACTAGGACCCATAGTCCGTACGTGGTGGTCGACAACAACGAAGAGCACATCAAGCGCATGGTCAACAGTGCCGATGGTCAGTATCGCGAGATGCTGTACATGGTCGGAGACGCGACTGACGCTGATCTGCTCGACCAGCTCGGCATCGACCGCGCCAAGGGACTGATTACCACTCTTGCCAGCGACAAAGAAAATCTCATCATCACCGTGCTCGCGCGGCAGAAAAACCCCAATATCCGCATTGTGGCCCGCTGCATCGATTTGAAATTTTCTGAGCGTCTGATGAAAGCCGGCGCCGACTCCACGGTGTCTCCGAACCAGATCGGCGGAATGCGTATCGCCAGCGAAGTGCTGCGGCCGCATGTGGTCAGCTTTCTCGACCTCATGCTCAAGGACAAACACCGCACTTTGCGCATTGAAGAAATCGAAGTACCGGAGAGTTCGGCCTGGCTCGGCAAGCGGCTGAGCGAAGTCAATTTCCGCGGCACTTATAATCTTCTGCCCCTGGCGCTGAAGGACGCCTTCCATGACGGTCAGCAACACGGCTTCTGGGTGAATCCGCCGGAGAATATCTCGGTTCACTCTGGGCTTGTGGTAATCGTGCTCGGAGACAGCAAGGACGTTCACCGCGCCCGGCAAGACGCAGGCAAGCTCACTCAAGTGGCGGTCATCGGATAAATCGCAGCCGTTGCGGCTAGCGGCAGTTTGGTGATAAAAAGCATTCCCGGCTGTGTGCACTCAAATGTCCGACAGGCCTTTGCTGCAATGGAAATCGGTGTACTCCGAGGCGGAGCTATACAAGGCCGCGATCCGCGTCTATTCCAAGCCTCTGTTCCACTGGCGCAAAGCCCTGGGGCGCTCCACCGACGGCCGGACTCTCTACGACTTTGCCGAACACGGGCTGCACGGCCTGGATACGATCCATCGCTCTTTACAGCGGCAGAGCTTTGAATTTCGTCCTTCTCTGGCGCTCAAGTACAACTTTAACGGTAAACATCGCACGCTCTACATTCCTCCATGGGAAGAGCGGATTGTGGACTTGCTGCTTTACCGGATCCTGAACTTCAACCTGAATCGCTGGTTTTCGGCGAACTCCTATGCCTATCGCGATCGGCTCTTCGGACTGGATCGTTGCCAGACTTCGATTTCCCGCAACTTGCGCTCATATGCCGGCCCGATCTACGTGCTCAAGCGCGATATCTCCAACTTCTTTCCGTCGATCAATCACGAGTTACTGATCGAAAGCATCGCTTCACTTGTTGACCGCAACGATTACCTCTTTCGCCTGATCGAGCAGCGCGTTCACTTCCTGTATCGGGAGGGTGAGGAGCTGGTCCGCGCAACCGTTGGCGTGCCATTTGGTTGCGCCAGCGCCTGTGTTCTGGCCAACATCTATCTCACTCAGTTGGATCGCGCTCTCGAAGCCTGCGCCCCGCATTCCCGCTTCTTTCGTTATGCGGACGACGTTCTTGTACTCTGCCAAAGCCCAGAATCGGCAACGGCTTGTGAGCAAACCATTCAGTGCACATTGAATGTCCTTGGGCTGCAGAGCAAGAGCAGTCAGCAGGCAAACTTCGTGATGAGAACGTCCGTGATTCATAGTGGGTTTGAGCAGGCCCACGAGTTCCGGCATCTTGGCTTGTTATTTCGAGCGGATGGAGGCGTGGCGCTGTCGCGCGATAAAACGCGTAAGATCCAGAACCTGTTTCGTTTCGCATTTCGTCGTAGACGCAGGCAATGGAAGCCGGTACGAGTTCCTGAGGAGCGCGCCCGATTGCTGTCGGCAATTGCCGCGGAGGTCGTCGGCAACAGCGTTCGTAATGTGGCGATTCTCGATTATTATCTCAAGCACGTTGACGCCGAGGAGCAACTGCGGATTCTCGACCGCTGGCTGGCGGAAGAGGTCCTGAGTCTGTCGTTCGGAGGTCATAAGAAGGGGCACTTTCGCCGAATCACCTTCGCGCAGTTGCGGGAGATGGGGCTGCCGTCTCTGGCGCATCGCCGTCGAATGATTCGCAATGGAAAAATTGAAAGCCCGTTTTTCGTGTGGCGGCGGGAAAAGTCTACTCGGGCGTTCAAGGGGACGGCTGCCAGATTGGTTCGCAGCGCAAACGCGAGCTGATCTTCTCTTCAGGCCCAGAAGCAGCGGCTGCAAGTGCCCGTGAGAGAGGGTGGCCGCCTGTAGATGGGTGTTATGGAATAACCAGAGGCTAAAGCCTTGGTTCGTTTTTTCCAGCCGTCCCCTTGAGCGTCTGATCGCGGAGCTAATCATGGGATTTCTCGACAGTCTCTTTGGCAAAAAATGCCCGGCTTGCGGCGCCAAGGGCGCCCGCGTCACCCCGATTGAAACTCGCTGTCCGAACCCGGCGTGCCAATATTTCGATCCCAGTCTGGGAAGGCAGGAACAGCCTGCCGCTCAGCAACCTTCACAAGCAGCGCAAAGTTCGGTGCGCGGAAAGTCAGGCTTCATACCGCAAGAGGGCGTGGAGATTCGTTACCGCAATTTTCAAGGGCAGGAAAAAACCTTCAAAGCCGAGAAGAACTCATTGCGGCGCAGAAAAAATCACATACTCGCCCGTGTAGCGCCCAGCGGAGAATACATTGCGCTCTCCCGCGATCGCATTCAGAACCTGGGCGAAGTCGATCTTGTCCTGCCCACAGCCATGCGTTCGGGGGCACCCTGGCCTTCAGGACGGGAACGCCAAGTGCTCAACTATCACAAAAAACATGGGAGCACTTCCTCACTCTACGAGCAGATCCGCGCCAGGTTTCCGGACTGGTAGTTCATGCTTTGCTGACTGGCTCGCCGCGCTTCCGGTAAAGCAGCAGCGCTTGGGCGAATCGCCACAATCCCCATGCCGCGGATTTCCAGCCGCGGCATGGGATTTCCGTTGCACTCTTTCGGCTTTCTCTGGCGTATAGTGTTTCGACTCCTCAGGGCCGGGAGATACGCCGTGGTTTTTAGACAACCCGTTGGCAGGACACTGATATGGCGACGTACCCGCGTCGCATCCGTTGTGTTTTTCTGGGCATATTGCGCTTCCACGCTGGCATTTGCAGAACGGTTGCCGCTGAAGTTTTACACCACTGCTGATGGCTTGCCGCACAATACCGTAAATCGCATCGTGCGTGACTCGCGCGGTTTTTTATGGATCTGCACCGCCGACGGCCTTTCCCGTTTCGACGGCTATACGTTCACGAATTTCGGTGTAGAGCAGGGGCTGCCGCAAGGCAATACTAACGACCTTTTGGAGAGCCGCGATGGGCGATATTGGGTAGCTACGGCTGGAGGTCTCGCGCGCTTCGATCCTGATGGCGCCCCGGCCAGTCTTTCCCCAAACAATCCGCGCGAAACCCTGCAGAAACAGTCTGATTTCACGATCATTGCATTCGAAGATCAGGGGCCGCGCGCTCACAGTGTCACAGTTCTGCGGCAGGACAATAGCGGGACAATCTGGTGTGGTACTGATCGGGGATTGTTTCGCCTGGATGAGGTTAGCGGCCGGCCCATTCTGCGCGCGGTGGATGTCGGAATTCCGCTTCAATTTTCCGAGCAGGCTGCCGTCACCGATCTGATGGAAGATGGCGATGGTTCCTTATGGATCGCTACTTTCGCCGGATTGTTTCACCATTCTCTCGACGGCAAGAGCACACGAGCTACGCGGGCCGATGGCTTGTCGGATGACCTAATCCAAGGGCTCATGCGTGATCATCTGGGCCGTTTGTGGGCGGCCACACGCCGCGCCGGCTTCTTCCAGTTCTCCTCTGGCAATGCGCAGCGACCGGTCGTGGTTCTACGAAGCTATGACCCTCGCGACGTACTGCCAACCTCGTGGGTCTTTCAGTTGCTCGAAACGTCGGACCATCGATTCTGGATCGCAAGCAACCTTGGGCTGATCGAATTCTCTCCCGACGCCAGCGGCGCTGAGAAATTCAGGCTCTACACCACCGCGAATGGATTGAGCTATCGCGAGATCACCGCCTTAAACGAGGATGCGAGCGGCAATCTCTGGATGGGCACCAATACGTCAGGACTGATGAAGCTAGCCCGCGAGGGTTTCGTCAGTTATGGGGAAGATGATGGCGTGGCGAGCGTTAACTCGATCTTTGAAGACGGCGAAGGTGCGCTTTGCGTGAAAGGCGCGGTGGCAGGCAAAGGTACATTCCAGGATAAAATCCCATACCATTACTTTGGCCGGTTGAATGGGAAGCGTTTTAGCGGCTTCGACGCGGCGGCATTGGCTGGTGCTCCCGGCTGGGTGATGGAGCATGTGACGCTGCGCGCTGGCGACGGCAAGTGGTGGCTTGGAAGTGGCAGGGGCGTTGTCCGTTTACCTGCGTTGAAGAATTTTGCCGATGCCGCGTCTGCGCCCGCACTCGCCACATACACGACTCGAGACGGACTGCCCGGCGCGCAAGCGTTCCGCATTTTCGAAGACTCGCGCGGAAATATCTGGGTTTCTACTCTCGATGTGAAAGGAAATGGCTTCGCCCGTTGGGAGCGCGCGACTGGCAAGTGGACGAACCTGGCTGATGTTCCCGGCCTTCCAGCCCTCGCTCAGGACCTGCCTCGGTCCTTCGCAGAAGACCTGCAGGGCCAAGTATGGATCGGCTTCAACGGCGTCCTGGCACGATATGCAAGTGAACACTTTGTATGGTTCGGAAGCAACGACGGCCTCCCCCCTGGCCTCATCTCGAATCTGCTGGTTGACCACGCTGGGCGGCTGTGGCTGGCATCATCGAGGAGTGGATTAATCCGCATTGACGACACAAATGCGGAGCACCCAGTTTTCAAGTCCTACACTACGGCTCAGGGCATATCCAGCAATCGGATTGAAGTCCTCGCGGAAGATCTCTACGGCCGCTTGTATACGGGGACGGGCCGCGGGCTCGACCGGCTCGACCCTGAAACCGGGCGAGTGAAGCACTTCACCACGGCTGATGGATTGGCTCCCGGACTCTTTCGGGCTGCCTATCGCGACCATACAGGTGCGCTGTGGTTCGGAATGACCGGAGGAATTTCGAAAGTAGTTCCCGCCAACGATGGAATCGCGTCGGCCCCGCCAATTTTCCTGAGCGGCGTTACGATGGCCGGTCTGAACAGGGTATTCCCGTTTGGGGAACGCAGCCTCGCTTTACCAGGCCTGTCCTCCGATCAAAACCGAATGCAGATCGATTTCGTGGGACTCGATTTCACTCCCGGAGAGATCCTGCGATATCAATACCGGCTGCAGAATGGCGAGTGGAGCGCGCCCAGCCAGCAGCGCGCGGTCAGTCTCGCCGGCCTGGCTTCTGGACATTATCGGTTTCAGGTGCGGGCAATTACCTCTAATGACGTCCCGAGCACGGAACCGGCGACGATAACGTTCACCGTACTAGCCCCGGTTTGGCAGCGTTGGTGGTTCCTCATGCTGGTTGCTACGTGCGTCGCCGCCACCGCCTGGGCGGCATACCGTTACCGCATGGCTCAGGTGCTGGCAATTGCCAATCTTCGTACCCGCATCGCGACCGACCTGCATGACGACATCGGCTCCAACCTGACCAAGATCGCAATCCTGAGCGAGGTCGCGCGGCAGCAGCTTGGCCAGGAAAAAGCCGAAGCCATGTCGGATGGCGATTCGCTGTCGGCGATCGCCCGCATCTCGCGGGAATCGGTTTCTTCCATGAGCGACATCGTGTGGGCCATCAACCCGCAACGAGACCATTTGCTCGATCTGGTGCGGCGCATGCGGCAACACGCCGAACAGGTGTTCACCACCCGCGGAATCCGGCTCACCTTCCGCGCTCCCAGCGAAGAGCAGGACATCAAGTTGAGGGCCGACATTCGTCGCGACGTATTCCTGATTTTCAAAGAGGCGGTCAACAACGCCGCCCGTCATGCCCGATGTAGCGAAGTAGAAATTGACTTTCGCATTGCTGACGGAAGCATCTCGCTCCGTGTCTCTGACAATGGCGCAGGATTCGATCCCGCGCAGATGTCCAATGGCGAGGGGCTCGCCAGCATGCGCCGCCGCGCCGAACGTCTTGGCGGCGTCTGCCAAGTGAGAAACGAAAATGGGAAGAACACGGTCGTGCATGTCACAATCGCTACCAGTGCGGCGGCTCACCTACGCGAATAGGTAGGTGTGGTTGAGCTGCTAAGGTGCTAGGCTGCGGAGCTTCTAAGGAAAGTATCGTGAGACCTCCTACGAATTGTCCTCCAGAAGCGAAGCGAGGGATCTGCTTTCCTGGCGTCGGTCGAGACAGCGGATTCCTTGCGCCAAAATTCGGCGCTTCGGAATGACAATTCTGTAACTCACGTCGATGAGTCGGGATTTGAAACCTCGGTAGCCGCCAATGGCGAATTCCATGACCTCCACTGCCCCACGCCCGATTGCCAACGACCTGCGCGTCGTCATTATCGAAGACCAGCGCGAGGTGCGGGAAGGACTGGGAACGCTCATCCGCGGCAGTGCAGGATTTGTCTGCGCAGCCAGCTATGCCAGTATGGAAGAAACGCTGAGCCGAATCGATCGCGCTCAGCCCGATCTGATACTCACCGATTTGGGATTACCGGGCATGTCCGGCATCGAAGGGATTCGGGTGCTGCGTGAGCGGCTTCCCGGGATTCCCATTCTGGCTCTCACCGTCTATGACGATGACGACCGCATCTTCGAGGCACTCTGCGCCGGCGCCTCGGGGTACTTGCTGAAAAATACGCCTCCGGCTCGCCTGCTGGAATCGATGCGCGAAGCTGCCGACGGTGGTGGTCCCATGTCGCCCGAGGTCGCCCGCCGCGTGATTTATCTCTTCCGCACTTTCCGGCCGCCGGAACGCGCGGATTACAGGCTCACACAACAGGAATCCGAACTGCTCAAGCTACTTGTCGAAGGCCATCACTACAAAACCGCCGCCGACCAGATGAACATCTCCATCAATACCGTCGCATTTCACCTTAAGAACATCTACGGGAAGTTGCACGTCCACTCCAAAAGCGAAGCCGTGGCCAAAGCGCTGCGCGAACACATTGTGTGATCTAGCTTCGAAGCTGCGCAGCAACAAAGCTTCGTATCTTCCAGCGGCACTCGTCCCACCTACCTGCTTATGTAGTTACACGCGCAGCATCGGGACTGCTAAAACATTCCCGCACAAATCCAGCTCTGACGATTTCGATTTGCCGTCTCCCCGCAATCCATCACCGATTTCACCGAGGAGTGTAAGATGCCTTCAAGATATTCATCGATCCTGCTGGCCGGCTGCGTGTTTATGATCTGCGCAGCTTTCACAACTGCGCAAGCCGCGTCCACGTTTGGCCCGAAACGATACACGCGCGTCGCCGGCCCGGCGCAAAACTTTACTGATAGCTTCCCGCGCTGTGGCACTGGAACATGCCAGCTTATCGTGACGAATGGAAACCCGGATGGTTCCAATCGCGTCAGCAGCGCCTCGGTGTCCCTGAATGGCACACAACTGCTGGGCACACAGAATTTCAACCAGAATGTGGACAAGCTCGTTCTGCCCGTGGGTTTACAGGATAGCGATCAGCTCACGGTTCAGTTGAATTCGGCCCCCGGGTCATTCCTTACCATTTCCGTGGAATGCTCCTCGTTTGCTGCGCTGCAGATCTCTGATTCGCCGGGAGTGCTCTCCTCAATCTGGGACAACGGAACGGTTTCGCTCTCGATCCCGCTGCAGAACCAGGGAAACGCTGCGGCAGATAGCGTTTCCATAACGGGAATGCAAGCAGGAAACGGCAGCTATTTTGGACCCACGCCGTTTTCCTACTCCGCCGGCGATCTCGACTCCGACGACACCCAGCAACTGAGCGCGCAATTCACTTCTCTCGACGGCACGTCAATATTTCCGCTCACCGTCAATGGCACTTACAGCTTTGAAGGCGTCGCTTGCCCCTTCCAGGCGCAAGCTTTGGTCAGCCCGCCACCGCCGAGCAATGGCGGCACGCCCAAGTCCGTCACCACCGTCGCCTCATTCACCGCCGACACAGCTTTGTTTCCAGCTGCTCCGTTGTTTCATCCGCCCGACGATGAGCCGAACGCCGACGAAAATCGTTATTTTCCCCCTTTAGGAAGGCCGCGAAATCTTTTCGTCACTCCGCCTATTTCGAGCATCCTCGACGAGTTGCTGGCCGGCAGCCCCAACGATCAAACTCCTCCGCCCGCAGGCAGCCCCAACGATGTGGTGTTTCTGCGCAATCAGAATGGCGGCACGATCACCGGATTGCCTCCCGATCCCAGCGCAGCCGGCGCGACCCCCGGCGGCTTCGTCATGATCACCTCCAACACGGCGGTCGCCTACTCTACCGACTTCGGCAAAACGTTTACAACCGTGCAGCTCACCAAGGCGAATGGCTTCACCGATCCGGGACGCCCCAGTCGTATTGACTTTTTCCCGGAGAGTGATGGCGGGGTTTGTTGCGACCAGGTGCTGCACTACATTCCCGCACGCAATCTGATGGTGTGGCTCCTGCAGTACTGGTCCCCGAATGTAGTCGTGGGCGGCCTTACACAAAAAGGTCAAAACCGGCTGCGCATTGCCTACACGACGCCGGAGCACGCCGGGGCCGATTTCCTTCATGCCTGGAGATGGTTCGACATCACTCCTACCACACTCGGCGACACCATCGTGACCGACTGGATGGATTATCCCGATCTGGCATTTTCCAATGACTGGCTGTACATCAGTGTGGACAACGGCTTCTGGAACCCCGCAAAGAATGCGCAAGGTAATGTAATCGGACAGCAGATCTACTCGGCAAAGCGCTGGTTTATTCGCGCCTCGCTGAACGACATGGCGGGCTCGGCCTCCAGCATCACCCTCGTTCAATACCAGGGAGTAAAGAACGGCCTCGCCAAAGCTCACTTCGCGCAATCGGCACCGGATACGATGTATTTCGCAGCGCTGCCCGACACCAGCACCCTGAGCGTTTTCGCCGATCCGGATTCGTCCGACTTCGTTCCCACTCCCAAAGACATCAAGGTGACTTTATATTGCAAGAACGTCGCCACGAATCCATGTGACTACACGGCCAACGCGCCCGACAACTTCGACTGGAACCAGGCTCCGCACGCGGTGCTTGGGGCAACATATGCGGAGCAGCCGGCGCTATGTCCGCCCGAAGGATGCGCTTTCCCCACTCGCTTCCTGTACTTCGCCTTCGATGCCGGACGCGACACCAGCGTCAATCGGGCATTTCCTTATGTCAGGGTGGAGAAGCTGGATGCCGACGCTCTCAATCAAATCGACGAGTTCGATATCTGGAACCCCAACTTCGCCTTCGCCACTCCTGGACTGAATTGGCGGCCTGGTCCTGCCGCCAAGGACGAGGTCGCCTTCTCGCTGGCGCGGGGCGGCGGCGGCAAGTATGCCGACAACGCCGTCGGCTTCCTCGGCGATTTCAAGATTTACGTAACCACCAGCAGCAACGCAACCGAAGCTAATGCGATGTCGACAGTTCGCTACGGCGACTACTTCGACGTGCGCAATGCCGTGGGCCCGGTGACGCAGGCAGGACAGGGCGTGGGATACGCAACCCTCGGCTACAGCGTGACCCAGTCGGTCGCAGGAAGCACCTGTCCGGTGGGGGGCTGTTCAGTGACTCTGAGATACATCCTCTTCGGGCGCAACAGCGACCTGTTTCCTAATCCGGAACCAGGGCTTCATTGAGTGAGCAGAGAAGCAATAGGAGCGCGGCCGCCCCCGGCCGGATTTTGATTTTCTTGGGAACAAAGCAAACATCCGGCGGAGGGCCGCCGCGCTCCTGGAGGCCTCGTGAAGTTATTACGGCAGAAGAAATAGATCTATAGTTTTCGGCCCCGTCCCCCGTACCCAACGACATTTTGCTCGACAAGGAGTTCGCCGTGCGCAGCCGATATTATTCGCGTCAACTTCGTTCTCGTTTTGCTTTTTTCCTGTTGGGGATGATCGCCTTCGCGCCTTTTCCGGCAAGCGCGCAGCAGGGCCGGTTGACCGATGACGCCGAGACCTCAGCGAAAAAGTCCTCGAGGAATTTCGCGACTGCGCCGGCGCTGGAGGTAATTGGAGGCAGCGATCGCGTCTTCCTCAAGTTTTCGCTGCCGGAAAATCTGCCGCCGGGCACGGTGGGCGCTCACGTGGGCAAGGCCACGCTGAAGCTGTTTGTTAATGCAGTAAACACATCCGGCCCGCTGGGCGTAGCCGGTGTGACCAGCGCCTGGTCAGAAGCGGCGATCACCGATGCTACCGCCCCCAGCATCGGCTCTCTCATTGGTTCGGTTAGCATCGCCCCGGCGGTGCAGAACCAGTGGATCACGCTCGATGTAACTAGCGTGGTGCAGGGCTGGATCGATAATGCGGGATCCAACAATGGATTGGTTCTGTTTGCTGCTGCGGGCGGACCGGATGTGGTCTTTGACAGCAAGGAGAGCCAGACCACCAGCCATCAACCGCAACTGGAGATCGTGCTCAACCACGCCGCGACGGCGGACAACGCCACCAATGCGGCCACCGCTGCCAACGCCACGCAACTCGGCGGAGTGCCGGCGGGCAACTTCGCGCTTAAGTCCGATCCCGTAGCCGCGGGCAGTCCCAACTACATTCAGAACACCACCGTGCAGCAACCGCTCTCGAACTTCAACATCAGCGGCAACGGCACCATCGGCGGCACGCTCACCGCGAACACGCTTTCATTGAACATCGTGAATGCGACTACCCAGTTCAACCTGGGTGGTCAGCGCTTCGCGACGCAAGCGGGTACCACCTCCACCGGCAGTACCTTTGTCGGCCGCGCAGCGGGGCAGAATGAAACCCTCTTCCCCGACGGGGAGGGAAGACAGAATACCTTCATCGGCAATTCTGCCGGATCGAGCAACAGTACCGGACTCAGAAACACCTTCATGGGTACCAATGCGGGCTTTAACAATAGCACCGGCAATTTCAATGACTTTTTCGGCGTCGATGCCGGTCTTAGCAGCACTTCCGGAACTTTGAATGCATTCTTTGGCGGATTCACAGGAGTGAACCTGACAACCGGCAGTGGAAATACGTTTCTGGGGGTCAATGCGGGGGGATTTGGGCAGACAGCAAACACCAACACCTTTATCGGTTCAAACACCGGCTTCTCCCTGGCAAATCAAACCCTAAAGAACATGGGCAGCAGCAATACTCTGCTTGGCGCGAATGCCAGCCTGGCCTCCGAAGCGCTGGATCACGCAACCGCCATCGGTGCCGACGCAACCGCAACCGCCAGCAACACTATTATTCTCGGCCGCAGCGCAGGCCAGGACACGGTGCAAGTCCCCGGCGCGCTGAGCGTGAATACTTTTTCGGCGAACGTGCTGAACGCCGCTACTCAATTCAATTTGGGCGGCGCGCATATCCTGAGCACGGCCGGTTTTCAGAACACGTTCCTGGGAATCAGCGCCGGCCTGAAGAACTCGTCTTCCTTCAACTCTTTTTTTGGCACCCTGGCGGGAACCGAAAATACCAGCGGGACTGCCAACTCCTTTTTTGGAGATACGGCCGGCCAGAAAAACACCACCGGAAGCAGGAATTCTTCGTTCGGCTCAGGCGCCGGATTCATCAACGATGCCGCGTCGGATAACTCGATGTTCGGCTATCATGCCGGAGTCGTTAACCTTGGCACCTTCAATTCTTTCTTTGGCAGCCTCGCCGGGGCCGGCACTACCAGCGGAAGCGCGAATGCATTCTTCGGAGCGGACGCCGGCCTTTCGAACACCACTGGAGCAAATAACAATTTCTTCGGCGGCGGCGCCGGGGGGCTCACTACGGTTGGAGCGCGCAATTCCTTTTTTGGGATCGACGCCGGCCTGAATAACACCACTGGCAGCGACAATACCGCGCTGGGATCGTTCGCCGATGTCGCTTCCAACAACCTGACCTTTGCCACCGCCATCGGCGCGGGTGCCGTGGTCAGCAGCAGCAACACCATCGTCCTCGGTCGTAGCAGTGGCGCGGACACCGTTCAAGTTCCGGGCGCGCTGAGTGTGAATACTTTCTCGGCAAATGTTCTAAACGCAAACACCCAGTTCAACCTCGGCGGCAACAGGGTCATCGGCTTCGAGAACGCGGTCAATGCGGAAAACCTGTATATAGGCCCAGGAGCCGGCGCTGCCAGCGCTCCCAGCAAGATTTCTGGTTTCAAGGGAGCTTTTCAAAACACGTTTCTCGGAATCAGCGCCGGCGGTGACACGACTATTGGCACCTTGGACACTTTTGTCGGTTTTGAAACCGGCCTGAGCAACACCAGCGAAGACGCAAATTCCTATTTCGGCACCTGGGCGGGCCGCAACGCAACTGGTGGCAGCTTCAATTCATTTTTTGGACGAAGCGCCGGCTTCTCCGAACAAGGGGACCATAACGCATATTTCGGCTATGTCGCCGGAGCGGGTGCAACCGGACAGCATAATTCGATGTTCGGCAGTGAAGCTGGCGATGCTGCCACCGGGGGCGACGATAATGCCTTTTTCGGATTTGGGTCCGGCCATCGAAACAATGCCAATCACAATGCATTCTTCGGTTCCTTTGCGGGAACAGCCAATGCAACCGGGGCGGAAAACACCTTCGTTGGATTTCAGGCGGGAAAAACGAACCAGGCGGGAGCCGCCAATACTCTTTTGGGAAGCAGCGCCGATGTCGCCGCCGACGGCCTGACTAACGCCACCGCCATCGGCGCGCACGCCTTGGCCAGTGCCAGCAACACCATCGTGCTCGGCAGCATTAACGGCGTGAACGGCGCGACGGCGGACACTCTGGTGGGGATTGGTACCAGCACTCCCACTTCCAAGCTTACGGTTGCCGGATTGATCGAAACCAACTCGCCCTCCGGCGGGGTGAAGTTCCCCGATGGCTCGATTCAGACCAAGGCCGCAAGCTTTACCGGGATCACCGCCGGCGCGGGCCTCGCGGGCGGCGGCACTACCGGGAACGTCACCGTCTCGGTCGCGAACGGCGGAATCGGGACAGCATTGCTAGCCGACGGCGCCGTCACTGGCCAGAAGATTGCCGCTGGGCAGGTGGTGCGGACTGTCAATGGACTGGCCGACAACGTACTCCTTGCGGCCGGAGCCAACATTGCCATTACGCCCACGGGCAACACGCTGACCATCGCCGCGACCGGCGCGGCCAATGCCATTCTGAATCAAACTACTCAGCAGGCGGCAGCGAACTTCAACATTGACGGAACTGGCACGGCGAGTCGCCTGTTTGGCACAACCTTTGTGGCTGCCGGCGACTATCGCGAGGCCGGCGGCGATACTTCCATCCTCAACGATACTGGCGGCAATCTCCGCGTGGGACCCAATGCCGGCGTTGGCCCAACTGGCAGTTCAAATACTTATATCGGTTTCAGTGCCGGAACCAACTCGAACGCACCCGGCGACCAGAACTCCTTCGTTGGCTATCACGCCGGGCAGGGCGCAACCAGCGCGGACGGCGGGAATTCCTTTTTCGGTGCGTTCTCCGGCCCGCTCAATCATGGGGACAACAATTCCTTTTTTGGGAGAAACACGGGGCTGTCTAACGACAGCGGCAGCAACAATACTCTCATTGGAGCGAACGCAAACGTCGCCGCTGTCGGTCTGACTAATGCCACGGCCATCGGCGCGGGGGCCATTGTGGGGCAAAGCGACACGCTCGTTCTGGGAAAGAATGTCAATGTCGGCATTGGCACGTCGACCCCGGGCTCTCGCTTGACGGTTGCCGGAATGGTAGAAAGCACCAACGGCGGAGTGAAGTTTCCCGATGGCAGCATTCAGACCACGGCAGCGACTGGGGCCGCCGGACCGGTGGTGACGAGCCTGAATGGGCTGAACAATGACGTAGTTCTGGCCGCGGGCACTTCGAACGTCACCATCACGCCTTCGGGAAACACTTTGTCCATCTCCGTAGCGGCCACAAGTGGTGGGGGCGGAATCCTGAATCAAACCTTCTTGCAGACCGGCGCGAATTTCAACATCGACGGCACCGGTACCGCCGGCATTTTCAACGCGCAGACACAATACAACCTCAGCGGCGGGCGCGTCCTCAGCGCTCCCGGACAGGACAATCTATTTATCGGCAAGGGCACCGGATCCAACGCAAATCCCTCCGGCGACAATATCGAGAACGTCTTTGCCGGAACATCATCGGGAACCAATACCACCGAGTGTTGCAATGCGTTCTTCGGGAATTTCACCGGGCAAAGCAATACTGACGGGTCAGGCAACACATTCCTGGGTTACCAGGCGGGCAAGGCAAACATGCACGGCGGCGACAACACTTTCGTGGGGCTGAATGCCGGGACCCTCCACACAGCCGGAGATCGCAATACCTTTATTGGGAATGATGCCGGAGGCTTTGATTCCACCGGTTCCAACAACACCTCGATCGGCTCCGGCAGCGGGGGCGGAGTGCTGACCCAACAACCGGGAATCCCCGGAACCTTTAATACCTTCATCGGCGCCAATGCCACTGCGACTCAGCAGGATTTCACTTACGCAACGGCAATCGGCGGCGGCGCCATTGTCAACGCCAGCAACACCGTCGTGATCGGCCGGCCAACCGATACGGTCAGCATTCCCGGAACACTTACCAAGGCCGCAGGCTCTTTCAAGATCGACGATCCCATCGATCCAGCCAACAAAACGCTGTCGCATTCCTTCGTCGAGTCGCCGGACATGATGAACGTTTACAACGGCAACGTCATGACTGACGAGCGCGGCGAAGCCGTGGTCACCATGCCAGCATGGTTCGAGGCGCTGAACCGCGACTTCCGCTACCAGCTTACGGTGATCGGACAGTTCGCGCAGGCCATCGTCGCCGCGGAGATGAAGGACAACCGCTTCGCCATCAAGACCGACAAGCCAAACGTGAAGGTGTCATGGCAGGTGACCGGCATTCGCCACGACGCCTACGCCAACGCCCATCGCATTCCCGTGGAGGAAGACAAGCCGGCCTCCGAACGCGGCAGCTATCTGTTTCCGCGAAGTGCGCCCTCAGGGCTTAGGCCGTAGACGGCGATAACCAGGGTGCACGCCCGGGGTGAGGCCTTGCTGGTTTGCAATTTTCTGTAGTAGGTCGCCAGGTTTTCACGTTCATCCCGCGTCAACGAGGCACAGAGCTCTTCCTGGTGCTGCTGCGCGAATCTGCGCGATCTTTGTGAACGTTTCTCTTCCTCTAGTCGTGAGGTAAAGAGCGTATTGGCGACTTCAGAGGAAGATCGTGTTCCCTGTTTCATATTCTCGTGTGCTCCGTTTCCCCGGCAAGACGGAAACATTTGCGCATCGTGCCGGCGAACAAGATCGTCGTAATGACGCGAATGGCGGCGATACGTCCATTTCATGTCTCATTTTCGAGGGTCACTCCATTCCCTGCTCCTTCCCTGTTATTTTTCTGCATCCTTTTCAAAAATGGAATGTCATCCAGTATTGATGCGGGTGCAAAGCGGTTTTCCACAGCTTTCCTGTTCTTTTCCTGTTCGTTTCCTCAGCTCTTGGCAAAATTTGCGTTTTTTGGGCAGAATCTCGCGATTGGGAGCCTGCCAACACAAAATACCTGTATTTGTTCCCTGTTCTCAGGAAATGGGGATTGTTCTGGGGCGTTCAGCTGTTCGTCCCATTGAACTGCTATTCTGCTAATTGCAGCAACTCACGAAAGCTCTGTTCATCTGCGGCATTGTTGTTGCAGGTGTCCTCTCTTCGCCTCCCATCGCACTGGCGCTCGGCCTGGCATTGGCGCTGGCGCTGGGAAATCCGTTTCCCCAATTTACTCAGCGCTGGTCGAAGATTTTGCTGCAGCTTTCGGTGGTGGGGCTGGGATTCGGAATGAATCTCGGAGAGGTACTCCGCGCCGGACGCTCCGGATTTCTCTATACCGTGATCGGAATCACCTTTGCGGTGGTCTGCGGACTGCTGTTGGGCAGGATTTTCGCTGTGCGGCAAACGCCGGCGGTGCTGATTTCAGTGGGCACAGCGATCTGTGGCGGCAGCGCCATTGCCGCCGTCGGTCCGGTGCTTGACGCCAATGAAGACGATATGGCGGTGTCGTTGGGGACGATATTCATCCTCAATGCCGTGGCCCTGTTCATCTTTCCGGCCATTGGACACGCTTTCGCACTCACACAAAAGCAGTTTGGGCTTTGGGCGGCGCTGGCGATTCATGACACCAGCTCGGTCGTCGGTGCCGCGGCCAAGTATGGCAGCCTGGCGCTGGCAATTGCGACCACGGTCAAGCTCACGCGCGCGCTGTGGATCATACCCGTCGCATTCGCGACCGCGCTATTCAATCAGCGCAAAACCAATATCCCGATTCCCTGGTTCATCGCTTTTTTCGTCTTGGCAGCAGTCGTCCGCAGCTATTCACCAGTCGCAGCCAAGCCGATGTTTGACGGATTGCTGGTGGCGGCGAAGATCGGACTGGCAGTCACGCTTTTTCTCATCGGCAGTGCGCTCTCGCGCGATGCGGTGAAAAATGTCGGAGTGCGTCCCCTGGCGCAGGGAATCGTGCTGTGGGCGACGGTCGCCGTGGCTTCGATGTGGCTGGTCCGCTCGGGATTGATCGGGTGAAAACCTGTAAAGCGAGTTTCAAGTTTCAGGTTTCGAGTGTTGCCCCGGCATTATGATGACTGGCTCTTGCCGAATTCGAAATTCGAAACTCGAAACTCGAAACGCTGTTCGATTGTGAGCGCCCGGTCGCGACTACCTAGGCTGCCCTCTTCTGTTGAGCGATCTGCGCCGCGACCACTTTCAAATCGGCAATGAAGTGGGCCATCTCCGCGTGGCGACTTTCATCGTCTGGGGCTCGCAGAATGGAAGATGGGTGGACAGTGGCAATGATGGGGATTGCTCCCTGTGTGAGTACCTTGCCACGGTCACGCGTCACTCTGAAATCTCGCCCCAGTAATGCCTGTGCCGCTGTCGCACCCAAACAGACGATCACTTTCGGAGCAACCGCCTTCACTTCCTCGTCGAACCATGGGCGACAGGCGGCGATCTGCATTCCACTCGGCTTCTTGTGGATGCGCCGTTTCCCGCGCGGCTCCCACTTGAAATGCTTAACGGCGTTGGTGACATACACGTCATCGCGCTCGATGGCGGCGGCTTCGAGAGCTTTGTCGAGAATGCGTCCTGCGGGTCCGACGAATGGACGCCCTTGTAAATCTTCCTGGTCGCCGGGCTGTTCGCCGACCAACATGACCTCAGCCCCGGCTCTCCCCTCGCCGAACACTGTCTGGGTGCCGCGTTTCCATAAGTCGCATCCTCTGCAATTGCGCGCCGCTTCCCTTAAGGCAGGCAGAGTTCTTCGCGATGGCAGGAAATCCACAGCCGATATGGGTGGAACCTTGGGCGACATCTCCAATCCTCCTGTGTTTGGATGCAGCCGGGAAGTCGGACAGGAGTACGGCACTCTTGCGGGATGAATCGTCGTGGGCCATCCTGGTTGGAGTTGCTGCATTTATAATCACAGTTCAACAGCAAATTTTGTCTATTAGAGGAATAAGTTGAAACGTGGCTTCGGCATCGCTGCCCTCGCGGCGATCATTCTCTCTCTGATTGCATTATTCTCTGGCTGCGGCAGCTATAACAACACCAATGGTCTTGGCGTAGTCGGCACTGTTACCGGAGGTACCAGTTCCGGCGCCAGTGGGCTGACTGAACGCGCCTTTGTCACCAACCAGAATCCCAATGCCGGCTTAACTGGATTGCAGGTTGTCGACGCAAGTAAGGACCAGTTCGCAATTAATTCTTCGTCGCTGACTCCGTTTACCATCACGTTGGGCGGCACGTTGCCCGCGCAGATGTTTCCCGGGGCGAACAATACAACCCTGGTCTTTGACTCTGGTCTGAACGGCATCTCGGTTGTGGACAACATCAAGGAAAAGCTGATCGGAACCGAGGTTGCACTGCCTGGTCCGACTGAGAGCGTGGTAGCAACTTCCGATGGCAAATTCGCCTACGCGGCAATTCGCCGCACCAGCCAAGTGGTAGTGCTTGCCCTGACTGCCAGTCCAGTCACCGCTTCGGCCCTGCCCGCAATCCCCGGAGCGCACCGGCTGGTGCTCTCACACAACAACTCGAAATTGCTTGTATTCAGTGATGACCTCGATTCTTTCACGGTCGTAAACACCTCTGACAATTCGCTCCAAACTGTTTCTGGCGCAGGTCTTGACCGACCGACATTTGGAGTTTTCTCGACCGACGACAGCAAAGCTTTCATCCTCAACTGCGGTCCGGAATGCGCCGGAACACAGGCAAGCGTCACATCGGTCGACCTGACCACAACTCCGCCCACTGTCGGGCAGAGCGTTCCCGTGGATGCCGCAACCATCGCAGCTACTGATGCTACCAACCTCTACGTTGCCGGCACAGGTTCTGCCGGAGGCAAGCTGGATGTTCTGGCCCTCTCGAACCTCGCAGTTTCAAAATCGATCGGCATCGGCGACGGCTTTCACAACATCATGACGCTGTATTCCGGCAAAGTGCTGGTGGGAGCTCAAACCTGTACCACTGGATGTCTTTCAGTGGTTGATCCCAATGCGGGAAACGCAGTGGTTGACTCGCCGAAAGGTGACGTGACTGCAATTGCGCCGATTACTCCGCGCAAAACGATCTTCTACGCTACCGAAGGCGGGCAGTTGCGGATTTACGATGCCGGTAGCGGCGCGGAACAAAGTGATTCACAGGTGGATATCACGGGAAAAGCGACCAGCGTGGAATACGTCGGTCCAAAGACGTAAACCCGTAGTTTTCACACAAACTAGAATTAGAATCGCCCGCGGTAGCGGATGGGATTTTCCTGCACCTGTCGCTACCGCGGATGGGTAGCGTCCCTATTCGACTTCAATTCTCATGAAGAACGCATGCGCCCTGCCCGGAGCCACCTCGATGCGGTGATCGGTATTGATGGTGTTATTCGGACCGGTGAAGGGTTCCAGGCAAATGAAATCCTTGCCTGGCTGTGACCAGAACTGCATGTGCCGCATTTCCGGGGAGAAGCTGAGTTCCAGCTTTTCCAAACCGGGAACATTGAAGCGCGCGTGGCCGGTTTGCGGCGCCGCCAGTCCAAAATCAAATTCGCGATCGTTGCCGAACTGGTCCGAATTTAATCCGGGCACATCGCCGCGCACTTCGCCCTTCTTGCCCGCAGGACAGCTGAAGTATGGATGCCATCCTGGCGAGACCGGCAACGGTTTACTACCGGTGTTGAGGACGCAGAGTTCTATCTCCAAACCGGCAGGCAATATTCTGCAGGTCTGCTCCGCGACGAAGTCATAGGGATAAACGCTGCGCGATTGCTCATCCGGCGAAAGGCTCATGCGCAGACTCCACGGCTTATGCTCGATGACGGCCCACTGCCGGTTACGTCCGAAGCCATGCTGGCCCATCTTCGTGTTCGCAGGCAGGAAAATGCCATCTGCAAGTTTGCCCGCATAGGGAAACAGAACCGGAATTCCACCGCGAACGTTCTTAGTTTCGTCATCAAAGCTGACTCGGTCGAGGTAGAGCACATCTTTTCCCGCGACCATTAACGCGGAGACCAACGCACCGCGCGTCGGCGAAACTTTCGCTTCCACATCACCGCAGCCAATGCCGATTTCTTCAAAGTGCATCGGACCTCCTAAAAAGCTCCACCACAGACGTCACGGAGGAGCACAGAGGAAAACAGGCGAAACGCAAAAGGAATGGTTTCCTCTGTGTGCCTCTGTGCACTCCGTGGTCAAGGAGTCTTGCCTGACTATTGGCCCAGCATTATGCGCTCAATGGCGTTCGCGCGGCCAGTCTGAGGATCGCAATGGATCAGCACTCCGTTTAAGCGGACATCCCCGCGCGCCGCGTCGAAGCGACCGGGCATGCTGGTGAGGAAACGGGCCAGCACCTGTTCCTTCTCCACGCCAATCACACTGTCGTAAGGGCCGGTCATGCCCACATCGGTCTGATATGCAGTTCCCTTCGTCAGGACGCGAGTGTCGGCGGTGGGAACGTGCGTGTGCGTACCCAGGACCGCGGTTACGCGGCCGTCGAGATACCATCCCATCGCGACTTTCTCCGAGGTGGCTTCTGCGTGAAAATCCACCAGAATGACCTTGGCCTTGATCTGCTCGAGCAGGCGATCGGCTGTGCGAAAAGGACAGTCATTGTGAATCATGAAGACACGGCCTTGCAGATTCAAAACAGCATAGGCTACGCCCGATCGCGTCATTCCTTCGTAATCTCCGTGCCCCGGGGCCTTGGAAGGGTAATTTGCAGGGCGCAGAACGCGGCGAGCTGAGCTCCCATTCCCGGCCGATGCCAGGTAGTCGTTGATCTCTTTCTTGTCCCAAACATGATTCCCGGTGGTCAGGACGTCAGCGCCAAGCTCAAACAATTCTTCGCAGATGGCCGGGGTCACGCCAAAACCGCCGGCGGCATTCTCCACGTTGATAACCAGCAGGTCTACGTGGTTGGTCTCCACGAGATGATGCACGTGCTCGCGCACGATCTTCCGCCCCGGACTGCCGAATACATCGCCAATAAAGAGAATTTGCACCGGTCAGGATAAATGCGAGAAACGAAGTCGGCAAACCTTACTGGACGATTTCCGCAGTGCGCAGAAAATCGTAATTCCCGGAAGGATCGAGTTGCACGGAGCGCACTCGGCTAGTGTGCACCAGCACGTTATCGAAGTACCACAGATCAATGTATGGAGAGTCGCGCAGAATCTGTTGCTGGATCTTGGCGTAAATGGTCTTGCGCGTTTGCTGGTCCAGAACGTCTCTTCCCTGCTCGATCCAGGCATCGACCTGCGGATTACTGTAATAGCTGCGGTTCGCACGCCTCGGAGCGAAGCTTTTGCTGTCAAAGACGTACTCAAATATCTCTGGATCCTGATTGGCCCCGCCGACCCAGCGCAACGTGTAAACCTGAAATGCGCCGCGCACGATATCCGAATAGAACGTTCCAAACTCAAAGCTGCGCAATTCCAGATCGATACCGACTTTCCGCCACTGCTGTTGCACAATCACCGCCAGTAGCCGGCTGGTTTCTTGCGTAGAAGTCTTCATCACCAGATGAAAGCGACTGCCGTTTTTCGTGGGATATCCGGCTTCGTCGAGCAACCGCCGTGCCTTTTCGGGATCATAGGTATAAGGGTGAAGATTGCCGTCATATGCCCAATGCTGCGGCGGGAGCAGACTGCCGGCAGGACGCGCAGTGTTGCGCCATAAGTACTCGATCATCGGATCGATGTTGGTCGCATAGGCCAATGCCTGTCGCACGCGTTCATCGGAGAGAATCGGATCGCGCAGGTTCAGCGCCAGATATTGCATCTCGGTCCCCGGCGCTTGTTGGACCTCCAGTCCCGGTTCGCGACGGAGAGACTGCACCATGTCAGCGCTGACGGAATTGATTTCTACATCGGCGCTGCCCTTGCGCAGTTCCAGGGCGCGCGTGGTCTCATCAGGAACTACCGCGAAGCGGACTTGTTCGATTTTCGGTTTCTCCCCCCAGTAATCGTCATTGCGGACCACGACGACTTCATTGTCCTGCTCGTTCTTCACGAACTTAAATGGGCCGCTGCCGATGGGGCGCGCGGCGAATTCTTTTCCACTGCCATAGGGAACAATGCCAATGGCGCCATCAGAAAGGTTCCAGAGTAGTCCCGAATCGGGCTCTTTCATACGGAAGATGATGGTCTGCGCGTCGGGTGTTTCGATGGCAGCCAAATGCTGATAACTGGTCGTAGCCGATTTGGAACTGAGGACCGTTCCATTCATCATTGATTCGATGGTCCATTTCACATCGCGCGAGGTGAGCGGCCGGCCATCATGAAAGCGGATGCCGTTCCGCAGATGAAAGACATACGTCAGCGGGTCCGGTATTTCCCAGCGCTCAGCGACCCAGGGTTGCAAGTTAAAGTGTTCGTCCTTCTTTACGAGAGAATCAAATAGCAACTCGTCGATGCGCTCGGAGAACGCGTCAGTTCCCACTCTGGGATCCAGATTGGCCGGGCTGCTTTCGATGATCATTGTCAATGTGTGCGGATCGGGATGCGCGCGGGAACATCCGATAAGAAAAGAAATCAGCAGGAAAACAACCCATACCGATCCGCCAAGATAGCGCGAGTGGCGGGCCCCACGCCGACGGGTAGAGAAGCGGCATGCAGCGTCTTCGTTGCGGTAGGACGCTTCTGGTGGAAGCGCAGAGGGGGTGTGCCCAGTCTCTATCTGAGGTCCGTTCATGGGTAACTAATCTTCCCCAATACAGCCGCTCGCTTCGCTCCAGTTGCGCTGGGAACATTTCCCGGCTGACGATGCCAGGTTTGATAGGCGAGCAAGGCAAATGCTATTGCTTCTTTCGCTTGGCTGGGCATGCCCGCTTCATCAGAGCTCAGCACAACAAACCCGAAAGGCTGCACTTGGTCGGCAATCATCCGCATCAGCGTCGCGTTCCGGGTGCCGCCGCCGCTGACGATGTACTCGGCCGTGAATTGTCGATTCACCTTGCTCGTGAATGCGCCCGCCGCTATCGCAGCGGGTTCTGTTATGGCCTGCCGAACGGCTTTTCCGATCGATACCGCCGTCAATGCAGTTGCGGTGGCCAGAATGTCAGGCTTGTATGCGCGCGCGCCGCACCAGCGCAAAAAGCGTGCAACAAACTCGCGGCCAAACTGCTCCCGTCCAGCACTCTTAGGCGGCTCGCGCCGAAAAAAAGAATGCTGGAGCGCCCGAGCTAATGCAGCTTCGATCACCTGGCCTCGTGCTGATATCTCCCCGTTGCGATCGTACGGGCGATGAAAAAGCCGTTGTGCACAGGCATCGATCACCATGTTGCCTGGCCCGGTATCGAAGGCGATAATCCCTTCCATTTTTCCGAGATGCGAGCCGGGTGGAATGATGGTGAGGTTGGCAATACCACCAATGTTCTGCAAAACCCGCAGCTTGCGGGGATGACCAAAGAAGGCCATGTCGAGCAGCGGGACCAGAGGGGCGCCGGTTCCTCCGGCCGCCATATCCGCAGGTCGAAAATCGGAGACTACCGGTGCTTGGGTGCGCGCAGCAATCATCGCTGCTTCGCCGGTTTGCCAGGTGGCGCCGACGCGCCTTCCGAGAAAAGGCGTGCGCGCCTCCTGGTGATAGAGGGTCTGCCCATGGCAGCCGATGAGATCGAGTTTGGGGATTTTGTGAGTCTTAGTCGTCGCGTTCACCGCATCCGCATAACGTTCTCCCAGAAGAAAGTTGAGGCGCGCCAGCTCGGCGACGGATGCAGTTTCAGAGTTCATGGCTGTGAGTACGGCCTGGCGCACCGCGCGCGAGTAGTCAAAATGTTCATGCGCAATGAGATCGAGATGAAGGCTAGTGCGACGGCCACGGATGCGAACAATCGCAACATCGATGCCATCCGCAGATGTGCCGCTCATCACACCCGCGACAATCATGCGCTGCTCGCTGCCGCCTTCTGCCGCACTTCGTCGGTGAAGGCGCGCAGATTGCGCGCCAGTTCCTGGATGCGATCCGGATCGAGTTCGCGCGTACTGGTCTTGCGAATCGCGAGACTGGACTTTTTGAAGCGCAGCACGCGATCCGCGGCACGGGTGACCAACTCGGCGAAGCGCCGATTGCGCTCCGCCTCCTGCAGCACGGCTTCATAACTGCGCCACACAAACTCTTCTTTCTGGCACACCAAAAACATATCGGCACCCGCCCGTATAGTACCCAGCGCAGCCTCTTCCATGGACGCCGCCGCCAGCACTCCCCCCATTTCGAGATCGTCGGAGATGACAAGGCCACGATATCCGATCTGCTTTCGCAGAACATCGCTGATCCAACGTTTGGAGAGCGAGGCAGGGGTTTTGTCCTCTCCCCTGATTGCGCGCGGGTAGGTGGCATGAGCCACCATCACGAACGGCATGATGCGGCGCAGCTGACGATATGGATTCAGGTCCTGCGACCACATCTCCTCCCACGTGCGCTGGATCGCAGGCAGTTCCTTGTGAGTATCCAGATTGGCCCCGCCCAATCCGGGAAAATGCTTTCCGCAGCCGAGAATCTTCGACTGCGCCAAGCCCTTGAAGAAATTACGAGCGTAGCGCACGATCTGGTGGGGATCTGCCGAGACGGTACGCGACGTAAGCACATTGCGAGACGGCGGCAAATCGAGATCGAGGACCGGGGCAAAGTCCACGTTGAAACCAAGCGCGCGGACTTCTTCTCCAATGATTCTGCCGTGCTCCTCAAAGAGCGCGTCGGAATCGGTGCGTACAACATCCGCTACTGATGGCGCGGGGGCGATGACGTTGCGCAGCCGATCGACCGTACCCCCTTCCAGGTCGATGCAACGAAAGAGCGGTGTCTTGACAGCCGTCTGGCAGATGCGCAGCAGTTGAGCGCATTGATGCGGCGATTGGATATTACGAGCAAACAGGATCACGCCGGCGGGATGCATGCTGGTCAGCAAGCGTCCGGTCGCAGGAGATATCTCCGGGCCTTCCAGGCCCATGATCAGCAGTTGTCCTACACGGTGGCGGAGAGGAAGCGAGGAAGCTCTCATCGGGTGAGTCGAGTGTAAAGCATCTTCGCGACAATTCACGAAAGAACAATGTCTAGTTCAGTTGCTTCTGTAATTCGTTGATCAAATTGAGGGCTTCCAGAGGCGTCAGGCGGTCTACATTTACTTCCTTGAGCCGATCCACGATCTGCTGTGAAAGTGGAGTGAAGATCGCTAATTGCACTGAGGGCGCCTGCGGCGAAGCCGGAATCTTGTTTTGCGATTGCCGTTCCTGGCCTTCATGTTGCAGCAGCACTTCCCTTGCGCGACGGATCACCTCGCTTGGCAGCCCGGCAAGCTTGGCGACCTCGATACCGTAACTCTTGTCTGCAGCGCCGGGCTCGACTTTGCGCAGAAAAACGATACCGCCGGGCGTCTCCTTGATCGACACGCGATAGTTCTTTACGCGCGACAAGTCATCAGCCAGGACCGTCAGCTCGTGATAGTGAGTGGCAAAGAGCGTTTTCGCGCGCGTGACCGAATGCAGATGTTCGAGAGTCGCCCAGGCAAGCGCCAGGCCATCGTAGGTGGCGGTGCCGCGTCCCATTTCGTCGAGCAACACCAAAGAGCGTGATGTAGCGGTGTTGAGGATTGCCGCCGTCTCGGTCATCTCCACCATAAACGTCGAGCGCCCACGAGCGAGATTGTCGCTGGCGCCAATGCGAGTGAAGATGCGATCGACCAGTCCAATGCGGGCGGCGCGCACCGGCACGTAGGATCCAATCTGCGCCATGATGACGATCAGCGCCGTCTGTCGCAAATACGTGGACTTGCCTCCCATATTGGGCCCGGTCAGCAGAACAATCGAATCCGATTCGGGATTGAGCAGCAGATCGTTTGGCACGAAGCGCTCAGCCCCGCTCATCACCTGCTGTTCGACGACAGGATGCCGCGCCTCCAACAATTCGATAATTCCCGAATCGTCGAGTTCCGGACGCGCATAGCCGCGCTCCGCGGCAATGTGTGCGAGCGCCAGCAGGACATCGACTTCAGCCAGCGCCAGCGAGGTCTGGCGAATGCGCTTGGCCTCACCCGCCACGGCGGTCCGCAGCTCGGTGAATAAACGGCGCTCGATTTCGACGATCTTCTCCTCGGCTTCAAGAACCTTGGTCTCATATTGCTTGAGTTCCGGCGTGGTGAAGCGCTCGGCATTCACCAGCGTCTGCTTGCGCTCGAAGTCCTGCGGAACCAGATGGAGATTGGGCTTGGTGATCTCCAGGTAGTAGCCGAAGACGCTGTTGAATTTGATCTTCAGCGAATTGATGCCGGTGCGCTGGCGCTCGCGCATTTCAATTTGCGCGATGTACTGCTTGCTGTTGCGGCTCAGGTCGCGCAGCTCGTCGAGCTCAGGGTCGATCCCGGCGCGAATGACTCCGCCATCTGCGAGCGACAGCGGAGGCTCGTCAACAACGGTCGCGTCGATTCGTTCGCGCAGGTCGGCAAGAGCATCGATGGTCTGGTCGAGATCGCGCAAACGCTCGGAAGTGAACTGTGTCAACTCGCGCTTGATCTCCGGCAGGTGAGAAAACGATGCGGCTAACGCAAGCAGATCGCGGGCATTCGCGGTCTCCAGCGTGACCCGGCTAAGCAAGCGCTCGAGATCGAGAATTCCCTCGAGCCTGCGGCGCAGTTCTTCGCGCGGGATGGTCTCGGCCAAGGCCGCGGCAAGCGCGTCCTGCCGCGCGCAGATCTCGGTGAGGTCAATGGACGGGCGCAGCACCCACGATCGCAGCAGGCGTTTGCCCATGGGCGTGAGCGTCGCATCGAGAGTGCGAAAAAGCGTGGTCTCGGCGCCTCCGCTGGAGAACAGCGGTTCGACGAGTTCCAGATTGCGCACGGTGACGGCGTCCAGTACCAGGCAATCCTGCCGGTCGTAGAAGCCGATGCGGTCAACATGCTCCAGCGTTCCGCGCTGGGTGCTGCGCACGTAATGCAGGATCGCTCCGGCCGCCGCAGCCGCCGCCGGACGCGTCGCTAGCCCGAATCCCTCCAGCGAGAGCACGCCAAACTGGTTCTCCAGCAAAGGAATCGCATAGTCGGCCGAAAACGCCCAATCTTCTACCGGAGTTTCGGTGAAGCGGCGTTCACCGGCGCCGGACGCCAATTCCGCCTCTGCTGCCGCGAACAGCGGCAGCGCGGCCGGATACAGGACCTCGCGCGGACGCATGTGCCCCAACTCCTCCAGCAAACGGGGACGATCTTCAGCCGCAAACTCGGTCGCGCGAAATTCTCCGGTGGAGAGGTCGAGCGCCGCGAGCCCGGCGCGATCACCATTCTGCGCCACCGCGGCGAGGAAATTGTTCTCCTCAGAAGCGAGGGAAGAATCCACGCTGGTTCCCGGCGTGAGCACGCGGGTTACTTCGCGGCGCACCAGCTTTTTGGCCAGCTTCGGATCTTCAGTTTGCTCGCAAATGGCGACACGAAAACCCTTGCGCAGGAGCTTGGCCAAATATCCCTCAGCCGCGTGATAGGGCACGCCGCACATGGGCACGGCGAGATCCTTCTCCTTATTTCGCGAAGTGAGCGTGATCTGGAGTTCACGAGACGCAACCACTGCATCATCGAAAAACAATTCGTAGAAATCGCCCAAACGGAAAAACAGCAGCGCGTTGGGATGCTGCTTCTTAATTGCGGCGTACTGCCGCATAAGGGGGGTGGAAGCTTCCGTCATCGGGGCAGAACCCGCTGCGGTAGCGGCGGGCGCAGTTCATCTACATGCTAACAGCCCTACACGCCAATGCAGGCGGTTCTGAATTATCGCAACGCTGCATTCACGCGCTTCATCGCTGCCGCGAATTTGGGCGCGTTATAGGCCGAGGGATTATCGAGTTGCTGGCGCAGAGAGTCAAGCGCAGCCCGAACTCCCTGCGGATTGCTGGCGCCGCCTGCCTTCGAATAAGCGATAAATAGCGAATCGAGAGCCATGTATGCCTGTTCGGCGCTCCGCTCGCCCTCGTCGGAAATGTAATCACCATCGGCGGCAATGGCCCGCATCACGCTAGAGGTTCTTTCCTTCGTGAAGCTGGCGTTGCGGATCTCGTCAGCCAGCTTACCGGCGAGCTCGCCCGCCTGCGTGGCGAGCTGTTCCACTTTGGCGCGATCGGACTGCAGCTTGGTCACTTCCGTCGCAACCTGCAGCATGGTGCTGCGCAATTCCTTCGCCGTCGCCGCATCTACCGCGTCAGCCATGTGCTGAAACACGACTACCCGCGACATGTTATAGGCCGGGTCGCCAGCGCGCCGCTCCTGATAATATCCGCGTCCTCCACGCGGGGACTCGGTCGCACTCGTCAGTCTCCAACTGACTTCCGGCGGAACCAGGCTGTGATGGCATGCGAAGCAGTCTAGTTCTCCGTACTCCGGCCACACCAAACCCTTCTTGCCTTCCGTCCCCTTGGCGCGCCGAGTCAGCCGCTGCATTTCTTCTCTGAGCTGGATTGCCTGACCCACGCTCCACAGACGCACTCCAAGCAACGGATCTGTATCAGGCTGGTCCGGATGTCCCGGCACTTTTTCTACCCAATGTTCAGGCTCGATTGCCTGAAACGAATCGAGCTCGAACAACAGGTCAGGATGTCCGGCAGCGATCATCTCGTGATCGACATACTTCTCCGCTGTGCCCAAATGGCAGGTCAGACATTTTTCCGTGCGGAGCTGAAGGTTCTTGGTGTCGTACATTCCCATGGCGACCGACTTCTCATGCGGCCAGTCGCGCGCGGTGTGCGGACCCAGCCACAGCGAAGAAGGTCCATGGCAGCTTTCGCAACTCACGCCTTCGTTTACGTCAAACTCTCTCGATTTCTGATCGTTGGAAACGTACAGCGAATGACATGCCAGGCACTTCGGCGCGGTGGCAGCGCTGGGCAGACCAAGGATTTTCGCAATGCGCTGTGAGACCTGATTGTTCAGGACATTCCAGGCCTTGGCGTGCTTGTCCTGTAGCACCCAGGTGCTGTACTCGTTCTGCAACACCTTGGTTTCGTGGCGCGCCTGGACGGAGCCGTGGCAGGCAGTCGCGCTGCAGGAGCCGGGGCCGACGTAGCGGGCCTCAGCGGCTGACACAGGTTGCAGGAAGCCGAATTGGTTTGCCTTAGCGTTGTCCGCAGCGTGCGAGTACAGCGGGGAAACCAGCACCAGCAGCAGACAGAACCGAACAACAGCAGGCAAGCGGAGCGCAGAGCAGCACCCTTGTCGAGTCATGTGCGTCTCAACCACCCAAGTCTGAAGTTTTTTGTGGCTCCGACCTTATACGCCGCTTGCCCGCCGAAATCAAATACAAACACCGATTCCGGCCAGAGGTATTTTTTTTGACAATCTTTTCAATTGCACCTTTACCAGGGATACAGCGTTTTGCTATATTTCCCGCTCCGACTCCGCAAAGAACCTGTTCGCTTGCAATTCTGCATGTGCTTCGGCGCGGCGTCCAAAGGCACTCCCGTGGCGATTCCTGGCACCTCATTGGCTCCGCAAGGCCCATCGGCTCACAACACCGACGGTATATTTGAAGACCTGAAGGCTATTCAGCGCGAGTACGGGTATTTGCCCACGGACAAATTGCAGGCCATCGCCGACGCGCGCGGAATGCACGTTCGCGAGGTTTTCACCGTCGCGAGTTTTTATCCGCACTTTCATCTCACCGCGCCGGCACGCGTCGATGTTCGCGTGTGCAGCGACATGTCTTGCCACCTCCGCGGCGCTGGACTGCTCAAACAGGAATTGCAGACTCGCCTGAGCAATCAAGGTCCAGACAACTGCAGCATTCGCGAAATTTCCTGTCTGGGACGTTGCGACGGCGCGCCTGCCTTGCTGATCTCCACCAAGAACGAAGAGCAGATTTACGACAGCATCAACGGCGAGCGCGCTGCCGACATCGTGGTGCGAAAGCTGGCCGGCGAACCTCTGCCGCACACCCGCCCGGAACGCATCCGCACCGAGATCCATTCCGATCCTTACATTGGCACGCAAAAATATGGCGTGCTGCGCGAGTTCGTGAAGAGCCGCGATTTCACTGGAGTGGTCGCGCAACTGAAAGCCAGCGGACTGCGCGGCATGGGCGGCGCCGGCTTCCCCACCGGCACAAAATGGGAAGCGGTACGCAACTGCGCCGGCGATGAAAAGTATGTCGTGTGTAACGCCGACGAGAGCGAGCCCGGCACCATCAAAGATCGTTTCATCATGCAGCACCTCCCGCACCTGCTCGTCGAAGGCATGATTCTTGCCGGCCTGGTCACCGGCGCGAAGAGTGGCGTCCTCTATATCCGGCACGAGTATGAGCACCCTGCGGAAGCCTGCCAGGACGAAATCGATTCCTGCTACCGCGAGAATCTTTTGGGCAGCAACATTCTTGGCAGCGGCTTGCATTTTGATCTGAAGATATTCATCAGTCCTGGCGGATACATTTGCGGCGAGGAGACTGCGCTGATCGAAGCCATCGAAGGCAAGCGCTCCGAGCCGCGCAACAAGCCGCCATTCCCGGTATTCCAGGGGCTCTGGCACAAACCAACGGCGCTCAACAACGTTGAGACCTTCGCGCTGGCGACAGTGATCCTGGCCCGCGGCGTCGATTGGTTCAAGAGTTACGGACGCAACGGCACTGCCGGCGTGAAATTCGTGGGCATCAGCGGCGACGTGCGTAATCCTGGCGTTTTCGAAGTTCCCATGGGCATCAGCTACGACGAATTGATCAACGGACTGGCAGGTGGACCATTGCCGGGAAAAACCATCAAAGCCTTCGCACCTTCCGGACCTTCGTCCGGATATCTTCCGGCGTCGATGCTCAACCTGCCGCTCGATTGGGATGTGATGGCCAAGCCTCCGGTAAACTCCATGGTCGGCTCGGGAGCGATCGTCGTCTGTTCCGAAGATGCCTGCATGCTCGACATGGCGCTCAACGCGGTGAAGTTCTATCGCAATGAATCGTGCGGAAAATGCGTGCCTTGCCGCGTGGGCTCGCAGAAGATGGTTGACATGCTCACCGCCTGGACGCAAGGCAAGCAAAATTCGAGCGACCTGCAAGTGCTCGACGAACTCTCGCACACCATGATGCTGACGTCCATCTGCGGCCTGGGACAAATCGTTCCAGCCCCGATTCAGTCAGTTCTTCATCATTTCCGCGATGAGGTGGACGCACACGTCAAACAGGGCCGCTGCCCCGCAGGCGTTTGCAGCGTCGGAGGCAGAGCATGACGCCCGTAAAGGAAATCACGCTCACCATTGATGGCAGGCAGGTCACCGTCCCCGCCGGCACCACCATCTTCGATGCCGCGCGCATGAACGGCATTCCCATTCCTACACTGTGCCACCAGCAGAACGAAACCCCGGTTGGAGTTTGCCGCGTCTGCGTGGTGGATGTGGGCTCTCGCGTCTATACCGCGGCCTGCATTCGCGAAGCCGAAAACAACATGGTGGTCAAGACCAACACCGACCCGGTGCAGGCTTCACGTAAGACGTTGGTCGAGTTGTTGATGTCGGACCATCCCGCTCCCTGCGCTCGGCAGCAACATTCCGGCGACTGCGAATTGGAGACCATGGCGAAGAACTTCGCGATCTCCACCCCGCGCTTCGCCAAGCGCCTCACGCCCTCGCATCAAAAAGACGAGTCTTCGCTCAGCATCATGGTGGACCATTCCGCCTGCATCCTGTGCGACCGTTGCATTCGCGGCTGCTCGGAGATCCGCAACAATTTCGTGATCGCACGGCAAGGCAAAGGCTATGCCGCCGCAATCTCCTTCGACACCGACGATCCCATGGGCAGTTCTTCGTGTGTTTCCTGCGGGGAATGCATGGTTTCCTGTCCCACTGGAGCCTTGACCAATAAACATGTCGTTGGTCAGGAACTGGGGCTTGCAGGCGGCACCTCGGTGGAGGCGCAGGAACTGCTGGCTCTGCCGGTGTTCAAAGGCGTCTCCGGGACTTTCCTGGAGTTGAACAAGGGCGCCGTGGTCAAGCGCCACTTCAAAAAAGGCGAAATCATCTGCCGCGAGGGCGACTATGGTTCCACCGCTTTCTACGTCCTCGAAGGCAAAGTGGACATTTTTATCAACTCTCCACGCGCCCACGTTGACACCGAAGGTTCGGAGCAGGGCTTCCTGAGTAAGCTGGCGAGCAAACTCAAACCGCGTAAGGAGCACCAGCGCGAGGAGGAAAACACCCAGCGCAAGTACATCCACATCGATGCGCCCGTCGATCTGGAGTATGACCATCCAGTCGCGCAGCTTCAGGCAGGCGATCTCTTCGGCGAGATGACCTGCATGAGCTTCTACCCGCGCAGCGCTACGGTCCGTGCGGCGGAAGATACGGTCTGTCTGGAGATGCTGCGCAACGTACTCGACGTTCTGCAGAAGAACAAGACCTTCCGCGCCAAGCTCGAGCAAAACTACCGTACCCGCGCTTTGGAAACACATCTGAAGAGCGTTCCCATTTTTGCATCGCTTACGCAGGACTTCATCGATCGCCTGCGTGACCGGGTGGAGCTGCAGCGCTTCACGCCCGGCCAGGTCATCTGCCGCCAGGGCGATCCCGCCGACAGCTTTTATCTGGTGCGGATCGGGTTCATCAAAGTGAGCGAACATCATCCCGGCGGGGAGTTGGTGCTTTCATACCTCGCGCGTGGAAACTACTTCGGCGAAATCGGATTGCTCTCCGCCGAGGGATTGCGTACCGCAACCTGTACCGCGCTCGATCATGTTGAGGTGGTCAAGATCCTCGGCGAAGATTTTCGAGAGATGCTGGAGCGCTTCCCCGATGTTCGCGCCAGCCTGCAGGCCGTAGCGCAGGAGCGCACCGACGAAAATCGCGCTCGCATCCATAATCTGCAGAACGTGCCGGTGGATGACTTCCTGCGCCAGGGCCTCATGGACGCGCAGAGCCTGCTGGTGCTCGATCTCGACCGCTGCACCCGTTGTGACCAGTGCGTGAAAGCATGCGCCGATGCGCACGACGGAATTACCCGCCTTATCCGCGATGGGCTGCGCTTCGACAATTTCCTGGTCGCCACGTCATGCCGGCAGTGCCGCGATCCGCTGTGCATGGTTGGCTGCCCGGTGGGATCGATCCGCCGCCGCAATTCGCTTGAAGTCATCATCGAAGACTGGTGCGTTGGCTGCGGCCTGTGCGCCAACAATTGTCCCTACGGCAACATCAACCTGCACGAGTTCCCCGCCCCTCAAGGTTCGGTAGGAGTGAAGGCGACGGTCCGCAAAGCCACTTCATGCAACCTCTGCTACGACCATCCTGAGCCAAGCTGCGTGTATGCATGCCCGCACGATGCGGCGCATCGAGTAAATCCGCCGGAATTCTTTGGAGAGATGTTGAGCGGCAAGAAGGTTGAGCCGGTGCCATTCAGCATGGCCCCGGGAATGATGGACAGGAGATAACCGTGCGCATCGACCAGACACATCGCAAGTGGATATGGGGCAGCGTGATCGGCCTGATCGTGGCCACTGCTGTTTACATCCCTTACGATCGGCTGACGATGGGTGGCGCGCACGGCGGCACCGTGCTGGGCATCATCTATGGCAGCGTCGGCTTCGCGTTCATGATCTTCGCCGGCCTGCTCAGCCTGCGCAAAAAGAAGCCGGTATGGCGCATGGGACGCACTTCTACCTGGATGCGCGGACACATCTGGCTAGGGCTGATCGCGTATCCGCTGATCCTTTTCCATGCCGGGTTCTCTTTCGGGAAAGGCACGCTGACCCTCTGGATGATGATCCTGTTCACGATTGTGATCGTGAGCGGAATTATCGGGGCAATCTTTCAACACTACATGCCGCGCATGATGACCCAGCAGGTCCCGATGGAAACCATCTATGCGGAAATCCCTCGCATCCGCGGCCAGCTGCTGGATGAGGCCGACACCAAAGTGGCCGAGGTCACCGGCGTCTCCATGAGCCAGTCCGCCATGGCGGCGGCGAACTCGCAGACCGGAGGCGTGATCGTCACCCTGGTGCAGATGGAAGATGAGGTGCGCAACGAGCTTACCGAGTTTTATGACAAGGAACTGCGTCCCTATCTCGAGCAGGACGGAGCGCACGGCTGCGCGATCGCCGATCGCTCGATTTCAGCCGAGAGTTTCAGAAATCTGAAGACGCTGCTGCCGGATGTTGTCCATCCGGTAGTAAATGATCTGGAAAGCATTTGCGAGGAGAAGCGCGAACTGGACCACCAGACCCGCATGCACCGCGTGCTGCATGGATGGCTGTTCGTTCACATCCCTCTGTCGCTCGCGCTGCTGGTAATGGGCGCAATTCACGCAATCGTAGCCTTGCAGTACTGATGAAGAATCATGGCCCGTAAACGTACAGCCAAAAGTCTCGGACAGCGGCACGACTTCCATTACTTCCAGCGATGGGGAGGCTGGCGGCTTACTCGCGCTGTTCTGATGACCGCGCTTCCCGCGTTCGCAATTCTGTGGCTTCTCAGCTATCACCTGCGCGGCAACGCCATCCCTTATTCCAGCGGACCGCTTTCGTCCGTGCACTCGTTCACCGGAAAGCAGTGCAATACCTGCCATGCTCCGCTGATCAAGGCCGGCGCGGTTGAAGTAGGATTTCGCAAGCACGTCAGCGATCAAGCTTGCCTGAGCTGCCATCAGGCGCCCGCGCACCAGGCAATGCAGACCTTCACTCCTACCTGCGCGTCCTGCCATGTAGAACACATTGGTTCACCCCATTTGCAACAGACCGCCGACCAGACCTGCGTGCAGTGCCATGGTGATCTCAAGGTCAAGAGCGGAGAACCACGGTTCCAAACCGCGATCTACAACTTCGATGCGAAGCATCCGGAATTTGCTCCGTTGCGCGATAACTATAGGGATCCAGGCACCATCAAGCTGAACCACTTCGTCCATCTGCGCGCCGGCCTGCTTGGCCCCAACGCGCAGCCGGTCCAGCTGGTATGCCAGGACTGCCACCGCACACCCGCCGATCAAAGTACTCCGTGGAAATACGGGCAGCCGCGCATGGTGCAAGCGGCGCTCACATCGGAGAGCGACAGTGAGGACCCGCACAATCCTGCGATGCCAGTGGAACCCATTCATCCGGGAGCAGGACGCGCTTATATGGCGGCTCCGACGTATGCGAGCGCTTGCCAGAGCTGCCACTCGCTACAGTTCGACAGTCACTTCTCTGACTCGGTGCCGCATGACCGGCCGGAGATCGTGCACGCCTTCATCGTTAAGAAATTGACCGATTACATCCAACAGCACCCACAAGCATTGCATGAACAAATCCGCCCAGCGCGCATGATTTTCGGAGGGAAGATCTCACGCGAAGGGCAACAAGCCGTGGTCGCCCGCACGCCGGCAGAGTGGGTGAAGCTGCGCACAGCGGATGCGGAAAACCTGCTCTGGCATAAAACCTGTCTGCAGTGTCACACGCTCAATTACCAGGGCGAAACTCAGACAGCTGAGGCCATGCCCGAAGTGGCGCCTGCGAATATCAAACCGGTATGGCTCAAGAATTCGGTATTCAGCCACTACGCCCACGTGAGCATCGAGTGCAGCTCGTGCCACACCAAAGCGCCGACGAGCCAGGAAACTGCCGACGTCCTCATTCCGAGCATCAAGACCTGCCAGAGCTGCCACAATGGTCAACCCACCAGCTTCGGCAAAGCCCAGAACGGCTGCTTCCTGTGCCACCAATACCACAACTGGAACGAGCGCTCGCAGCCCTTCCAGCCCAGCCACTCAATCCAGGAGCTGCGCGGCGCAAATGAAGCTCACGGAGTAGAAGCGACGAAGCAGTTGAGCGCGATGTTCTTTGGGCGCTGACGACTTTATTCCGAGCACAGCGAGGAATCCCTACCTTTTCCCACGCACGCGGGCCCAATAGGGGTTCCTCGCTGCCGCTCGGAATCAAACGCGTACCGCCTGCGCCAGCAACACCACCCCAATTCCCGCTAAGCCAAGATATACATACTTGACGAAGGTTTCGCCGCGCAGGCGATGGTTCACGATTCGTCCGAGCCAGATTGCCGGCAGCGCGACCGGCAGCGACAGCAGGTAATAGCGCGTAACCGCCGGCACCCACAATCCAGTCACCCAGTAGCCGAACATTCCAACAATGCTGGCGGGCAGAAAGTAGCCTTGCAGGGTGGCGCGAAAGTGCTGCGCCGTCCATCCGCGCATCGTTCCATAGATCACCAGTGGCGGCCCGTTCATTCCATAGGCCCCGCCCAGGACGCCGGCGCAAAAACCGCAGCCCAGCAGCCAAACGCGGTTATCGCTGCGCAAATGCGGCGGTCTGCGCGTGAGCAAAGAGTACGCAGCAAAGGCAAGGATGATCAGCGCCAGGGCCACCTTCACCGCACGCTGGTGACTGCTGGTCAACAGCAGCAGCCCAAGCGGAATGCCGAACAGCGTCGATGCTACCAGCCAACCGGCGCTGCGCGCATGTACCTTATGCCAGTCCTGCACCACCACGACAGCGGCGATGGTAATGGAAAGCAATACCGCGAGCGGCGCAGCGATTCTCAGCGGGATGCAGAGTGCGAGCAACGGCACCGCGACCAGCGCTTCGCCAAACCCGAAGGCCGAGCGAAACAATGTGGCAAGAAAAACAATCACCAGCACCGCGACAGTGGTCGCATCCATTCAGGGAGAGCCTATCACCGACACCCGCCGCCATCCCATCTCGAAACCATTTCGTGATTTTGTGATTTCAAATCACCCGATCACCCGATCACGAAATCACCCGATTTCCAATTGCAGCTTAGAATCGTTGTCATGACCGAACAATTTGCGATTGCCATCATGGCGGCCGGAAAAGGCACCCGACTCAAATCCAAGCGCCCGAAGGTGCTGCACGAAGTAGGGGGCAAGCCGCTGCTGGCGCATGTCATTCGAGCCGCGGCAGAAGTGGTACCGGCAGAAAACATCTACGTGATTATCGGTCATGAAGCGGAGAAGGTCCGCGTGGCGCTTGCGCACACCGGAGTGAAATTCATCGTTCAGGCGGAACAGCGCGGCACCGGTCATGCTATCCAGACTGCGCGCGGCGAGTTGGCAAAGCACCAGAGCTTTCTGGTGCTCTCTGGCGATGCGCCGCTGATCCGATCTGAAACCATTCGCCGCCTGCGCGATTTTCATTTATCGCAGAAGGCCGCCATGACGATTCTCACCGCCCGGCCAGCGGACCCCACCGGCTATGGACGTGTGTTGCGCGAAGGCGCCACCGATCGCGTGGCGGCAATCGTCGAACAAAGATCATTGCGGCCGGAGCATGCGAACCTTGGCGAGATCAACTCCGGCTTTTACGCGTTCAACTCCGCTCCACTCTTCGCCCATATCAATCGGCTCAGCGCCGACAATGTCCACAAGGAGTACTACCTCACCGATATGGCAGCCATGCTGGTCGTGCAAGGGGAACGAGTAATGGCATTTCGCGCCGACGATGCCGACGAAGTTCTTGGCGGCAACACCATCGCAGAATTGGTCAGCCTCGACGCAAACATGCGTATGCGCAAGGCGCGCGAGTTGATGAGCCAGGGTGTAACCATCTTCCGTCCGGAAACCTGCGTGATCGATGACGATGTGCAGATTGGCCCGGACACCATCATCGAACCCTTCGTTCAACTTCTGGGCAAGACCACCATCGGCGAGGACTGCCGCGTTCGGTCTTATTCCGTCATCAGCAATTCCGTAATTGGGAATCATGTGACGGTGCGTCACGGATGCATTCTCGACGGTTCGGCGGTTGCGAATGGCGCACTGCTCGGCCCTTATTCGCATCTCCGCCCGGGAAGTGAAATCGGTGAAGGCGCTCATGTCGGCAACTTCGTCGAAACCAAAAAGGTGCGCCTGGGCAAAGGATCCAAGGCAAACCATCTCACCTATCTCGGAGATGCGGAGGTCGGCGAGCAAGTCAACATCGGCGCCGGTACCATCACTTGTAACTATGACGGCGTGAATAAACACAAGACGATCATTGAGGATGGCGTCTTTGTCGGCAGCGATTCGACGCTGGTTGCTCCGGTGAAGATCGGGCGCGGAGCCTATGTAGGGGCAGCATCCTGCGTCACGACGGATGTCCCGTCAGATTCGCTGGCCCTTGGCCGCGCCGTACAGGTCGTGAAGGAGGGATGGGCGAGAAAGAAGCGGGAGGAGAAAAAGAAACGATGATTTCGTGATCGGGTGATTTTCGTGATTTTCAAATCACAAAATCACGAAATCGCAAAGTTTTTATTAAAAGGTCGTGACTTACTGTTTGGCGAGCAGTTCCCTCACCCTCAATCGTGCCTGGAATAGGCCCGCCCGCGATTCCGCTTCTGTGATCCCAATCGTTCGGGCGATGCGGGAATGGTCGTAGTTCTCGACGTCATGCATAAGAAAGATAAGCCGCTCGGTGGCAGCCAGCTGCACCACCGCTGCTTCCAGATCGGCGCGCCGGGTATTCCGCCGTACCTGGCTCACTTGAACCGCTGGTTTGCACTCCACCGTAAGATTGCCAAGTGGGCCAAGTTCGCGCAGCTCTTTCACCAGAGCGCGATCGATGGTTTCGGCATCAGGTTTGTGAGAAACGGCAAAAGCGCGGCAGAACGTGTTGCTCATTACTTCTTCCGCCGTGAGCTCATTGTTTGTCATGTAGTAGGACAGAGAATAGACGCGATGGCGATTACCTTCAAAGACATCGCGGTATTGATCGATTGAGGTTTGTTGTGCCCGCTGTACTATGGGCAGCATTGCGGCAAGCTGGATTCCGTCAACGAGGCTCGACATTCGGTTCCTTTTTCCCTGACCTGTTCGTACCGTGACGTGCACTTGTACACATAGCAGTTCTGCGGCCAATCGAAAGTTGCTCGCCTGCTCTCTCCGGCCACACACGCCAAATTGCGCCTTGTTTTTCTCAATAAGCCCTTAAATTGGGGGATAACCCTCGTTCGTTGCACTACTTTGTATTCCTCGGGTTCTTCGCCCCAACCAGTGGATTGCTTTCCGAACAATTCATCCCAGGAGATTTCCACAGGACGTCTAATTCCGAAAAGTGGTATTTGGATACCAATAAATGGTCTTCAGCCTTCTATTCCGGATGTAGTTGTTACATACGGTAGCGAGCCTAATTCTCTGGTCCGCCAAGGGTTGGTTTGAGCGTAACTTTTTTCTGTTCAAACTCAATGGTTGCGGCTAAAGTCATGCGGATCAGACAGTTCCGTTGGGGAACCCACGGGAAGTTTGATCTCGTCGGGGAGAAGGGCTTATGCCTTGGTTGGGTACCCTGGTATGTGTTACTTCAGGTTGAACACTCAGTGAAAAGCTTGAGACGACGTTTACGAAAATGTGTTTAGAATGATGCCGCCCTCAGCAACTCTCAATAACCATTCGATGCCATCCGAACGAATTCTGGTCGTTGACGACGAAGAAGCGATACGCGAAATCGTGTCGTCCATGCTGCAAAATGCAGGCTATTCGACCATGCAGGCGGCCTCCGGGAAGCATGCGTTGGAGATCCTCGGCTCCGGCGAAGAATTTCAGCTGATGTTGTCTGATCTCATGATGGCCGAAATGGACGGCATTGCCCTGCTCGACCAAGTCCAGGACTGCTATCCCGACATGCCCGCCATCATGGTCACGGCGGTGCATGACATCTCCGTGGCATTGGCCGCAATTCGTAATGGTGCCTACGATTACTTGCTGAAGCCGTTTGAACGCGAGCATCTGCTGGCCATGGTGAAGCGCGCGCTGGAGCATCGCAAACTGCGGCTTGAGAACCGCGCCTATCAATCCAACCTTGAATCGCTGGTTGCTGCCCGCACCGAGCAACTGCGGCAGACCATGGCTGACCTGGAGCGCTCGTATGACATCACGCTGGAGGCTCTGGGCGATGCGCTGGATCTTAAAGACGCAGAAACCGAGGGCCACTCCAAGCGGGTGACCGCATTCACCATCGCCATGGCCAGGGCCATGGGCATGTCCGGGGACAAGATCCGCATCATCGCGCGCGGAGCGTTTTTGCATGATATCGGCAAAATGGCCATTCCTGACGCCATTCTGCGGAAACCTGGAGCTCTGGTCGAGGAAGAAGTCATGATTATGCGCGAGCACTGTGCGCGTGGTTATCACATGCTGAAAAAAATACCCTTCCTCGCTGAAGCTTCCGAAATCGTGTACGCGCACCAGGAGAAATATGATGGAACCGGCTATCCCCGAGGGCTGGTAGGCGACGAAATCCCCATCGGTGCGCGGCTGTTCGCGGTCGCCGATACTCTGGACGCCATCACCTCCGACCGACCGTATCGCGCCGCACAAACCGTCGCCGCAGCCCGTGACGAGATCATGCGCTTCTCCGGCACCCAGTTTGATCCCAAGGTAGTTGAAATCTTTCTTTCCATGCCCGATAGCATCTGGGAGGACCTGCGCCGGGAGATCAACTCGCACGCTCGGCGCTACGCCTATCCGGCAAAATTCGCCGAAGCCCCGGCCTAGCTATACACGCGGAACTCAGTCTTGCCCCTATGTGCTGATTGCGGCATAGGGCAAAGGGGGGCCGGTTCTGTCTCGACTTTGGGGGTCCCCGCTCCAAGTTTTGAGAAATTCCCTGCTAAATTCCCTGTTCTTTGCACCGGCCGCCAGCTTTTGCTCCTAAGTCGTAGCTGGCATTAAACTTAGAGAGAAACCTGAAAATTCCATGCTAATTCCCTGCTCGAAAAGCAAATCTGCTAGTTTTGGGCGGAATTCGCTAACTTTGGAGTTGGCCGGCAAAATTCCCTGTAGAATTCCCTGTTTTTTCGCGGAACAGGGAATTAGCGACCTCCAAATCATTAACCAAGCACGACTAAAGCCGGGCTTCCCTGGGCTGCCGCGTCCATGCTTCCCGGTGCTTTTGTCTCAGGGTGTCCCAACGCACGTACACCATGTACAGTACGACGACAATATTGATGAGCAACACCGCCCAGCGCAGGCGATCGTCGTGTCTGGCAATTCCGAGGATCTCCAGAGGCAGATATAGCGAACCGGAGATGATGGCGAACCATTCTGCCCAGACCTTCGCATTCCAGAGCCCGTAGGCTTCTACAAAGCGCACCACCGTGTACACAAAAGCGCCAATCGCAATCGCAAGAACTTTTCGATCGCTGACCCGGTCGGCGGCTTGGATAAAAATCTGTTCGAAATGATGCGCCGGGTTCAAATGCAAGTGCTCGACCAGGCGCTCGGCTATGTCACCAATGTCCTTATGTCTAAGCGCGAACAACCCGAAACCGGCTGCCAGCACGGCCAGCCCCTTCAACATTTCCAGAGAAGCTACTGCACGCAATCCTGCTAAGTGCCTGCAGCGCTCGTCCTGGGGCGGGCAGTCTCTATCTTTGACAAAAATGTTCGACATTCTCGTTGGGACTTTGAAGGATTTCTTCACTGAGATGCAAATGAAGGAATCTTTGAAGCAGCCGCCGAGGATTGCTTCAGTTCAGGTGAGAGAAGCCGCATGGTGATCATTGCTGTAGGTATCAGGAATGCGAACGATCCCAAGACCCACATCAGAGCGCCGGCTGCGACTTGATCGTTCAGCGGTGTTAAAGAAGAAATGCGCGGAGCCAGAGCGTAGCTGGGATACAGCACGCGACCGCAGAAGGTGAGAAAAGCTGCCACGCCCGTGTTGACGATGTCAGCAGAGAGCAGAAATGGCAGCATGGCCCAACGCGACCAGCGAGCTTGGCTCGGCCAAGGCTGAATCACCGCGAACCAGAACAGCAGCGAGGTAAAGAAAAAACAACCATGCTCTACCTCATGCCAGGCCGGCGAGCGCAACGCCAACTCAAAGGCCGCAGGAACATGCCAACACACATATGCAATGTTCATTGCCAGCCAGGCAAAAATCGGATTGGTCAACGCACGGGCCAGCCATGGCAGGAACCCGGAGGAAAACAGTGGCGCAACTCCTCTTCGCATCACGGGCTGCGGAATACCTCGCAGCAGCGGCACCACGGGCGTACCCAACAACACCAACGGCGGCGCGAGCGACATCAGCACCAGGTGCTGCGTCATATGAGCCAAAAGCAGGAAATCGTCCAACTCCGCCAAAGGCGAGGCGACGGCAAACCATAGAGCGAGCAAGCCCGATAAGAAACACCATAGGCGCCACACGGGAAAGAGCTCAGGCCGAGATTGCCGAATTTTCTGCCAACCGCGAGCGTAGAGGATTGCAGTCAGAATGCAGGCGATTGAAAACCACCTGGGCATTGACCACGATTGCAGGGCGGATTGGAGCACATCGGGCATTAGAGAAGTCCAGGAGGACGGCTGCCCTCAGCCAGACTTTGACTTTTTGAATTTTCTTTCATCTATGCCTTAAAAAAAATGCTGCAGGTCCGCCGCGCTCCTTGGTTTCAATGCACCGAGGCAGCTCCGGACTTCGTCGGTTCCAGTGCAGCGTTGGCTGCGGGCCGTTGCGAGGGAGGATGCAGCGTCTCCAAAAATCCGACCAATGCCGTAACTTCTGCTGGCGAAAGATTTTTCCCGTACGCCGGCATATTGCCTCCGCCCTGAATCACCTGGCGAACGAGTTGGTCATAGGTGAGTCGAGTGGCGACATCGTCGAGCGCCGGACCGCGCTGACCACCATCGCCGCCCAAGGAGTGGCAATTTCGGCACTGTTTCTCCTGCAGCACAACGGCGCCCTGTCGTTCCAACGGGGTAGCGGAGCGAATATATTTCGGCGGCACGGCAGCGCCGCTCCAGGCGTCCATTTTGGGACTCCAGGGAACGTATCCGCCGAGGTGAGTGAGTACCGCCAGCGACACCGCAATGAACGTCAGAACGAGCACGGCGACTGGACGCCGGCGCCAGCTCTTCTCTCCTTCTCCCGCATAGAAAGGCAGCGCGATGAGTATGACGATTCCGACCAGCGGCGCTCCGAGGATGAAAGGCGTCTCCATATCCGGCGGCAACATCGCCAGACTTGAGTAGATCCACAGGAAGAAGTAATCGGGTTTCGGCGCAGTCTGAATGATAGTTGGATCGGGCGGGCCGCCGGGTCCGAACGGCCCGAGAATGGCCGCGCATGCGGCTACCGCCAATAAAATCGCCGCGGAAAAAACCAGATCTTTCCACACGGCGCCGGGCACGAAGGGAATACCGTGTTTATGCGCGATATCGTTGTATTCCTGAACATAGGTCGCACGGCGGACGAGGCGTCCTGGCATCGGCCATTCGTTGATGCCGAGCTTCAGCACCATCCATACGTGCAGCAATGCCAAACCCAAAAGTATGCCGGGGATCACAAAGACGTGTAACGCGAAAAAGCGCGTGAGCGTAGTTCCGCCGATGATCGGTCCGCCCAGCAGAAATTGGACCAGGGGAGCGCCGATCAACGGCACTCTGCCCATGATCGATGCTCCGATGCCGAGCCCCCAATACGCGTCTTGATCGAAGCG
>JAICXB010000013.1 GCA_025980765.1 Terriglobales bacterium | reverse complement strand
TTCGAAATCCAGCCTCGCGTTTTCTATGAGGATTTGAAGGGTTATGTGTTGTACGTGCAGGACGTGCAGCCCGCCTCTGGGGCCGCGGTTTGGAAGAACGTGTTCCTGGCCGACGTCAGCAATTCAGCCGCACCGAAGATCACCCTGGCGCAGAGCGCGGTCGTGGTCACCGAGACCAAAGGTGACAATGGCACGATTCTGCGGCTGCACCTGGAAAATGGGACCCAGCAAGAGACGGATCCAGCCGATCCGAATCAGTACACCATTTCCACCTTCGATCAGACCGATATTCCCCTTGCGCTGCCACCGGCCGAACCTCCCGTCGCCCGCGAACTAGTGCCGGCCGCGGAGCTCACCACCGGCGAACTTCTGCAACGTGCCCACAACAGCGATCCCATGAAGGCGCGTTGGTACTGGATCGAATTCCAGCGACGTCTCGCTCTGGCGGCATCCTGCGTGGTGCTGATGCTGGTGGGCATTCCCTTGGGACTTTCATCGAAGAAGGGCGGCAAGTCCACCGGCTTCATATTGACGATCCTGCTGGTGTTTCTCTACTACTTCGCCCTAAGCGCCGGCGTGGCATTTGCGCGCCAAGGCAAAGTGTCCCCCACATTGGGAGTGTGGGGCGCGAACCTTATTTTCGCGGTCGCCGGCGTTCTGCTGCTGCTACGGGTGCAACGCTCCAGCATCGATGTCGTTTCCTTTCGCGCGCTCTCAAAGGACTTGCTGGCCCGGTTCCTGCCGCGGAAATCAAGGCAGGTTTCGGGCAAGACAAGTTGGTTATTGCGGCGCAGGGGCTCGCGTTTCCCGCAAATTCTAGACGACTACGTTCTCCGGCAATTCCTGGAATATCTAGGGTTGATCCTGGCGACCTTCATCGTACTCACGCTCGTGTTCACATTCTTCGAGTTGCTCGGTGACATCGTTCGAAACCGTGTTGCGCTGGTCACCGTGGGCGAATACCTGCTGAACGTGATTCCCTCCATGCTGTACCTGATGACGCCGCTGAGTGTGCTGATCGCGGTGCTGGTGACATTTGGGTTGCTGCAGAAATCCAACGAGCTGACGGCAATGAAAGCCACTGGTGTGAGCCTTTACCGGTTAATCGTGCCGGTAGTCACGCTGGCGGCGCTGTTGTCCGGCGCCATGTTTGTCTTCGAGCAGTTCTACCTGCCATATGCCAACCAACGGCAAGACGCGTTGCGCAACGAAATTAAAGGCAAGCCGGCACAGACCTATCTGAACCCGCGGCGAAAGTGGATCTTCGGCGAGCATCGCGAAATTTACTACTACGAGTTCTTTGACGGGGAACGAGACCAGTTTGGGAACCTCTCGGTGTTCCGGCTCAATCCGAACGAGTTTGGCCTTGCCGACCGTACCTTCGCTGCACGCGCGCACTGGGATGACAATCTCAACAAGTGGGTACTGGAGCAGGGCTGGCGCCGGTCTTTCACCGGCAATGTAGTTTCCGATTACCGCACCTTTGATGTCTCTACTTTTCCGCATATGGACGAGCCTCCGTCGTATTTCAAGAAGGAGATCAAGCAGTATTCTGAGATGAACTTTGAGGAGTTGAAATCCTATATTCGGGAACTGCAGCAGGGCGGCTTCGATGTGGTGCGGCTCAGAGTGCAGCTGTATAAAAAGATTTCATTCCCGCTGATCACCATGGTCATGGCAGTGTTGGCGATTCCGTTCGCCTTGGCGGGTGGAAGGCAAGGCGCATTGCGCGGGGTTGCGACCGCCATCGGAATTGCCGTGGTGTACTGGATGACCAGTGGACTGTTCGAAGCCATGGGCAACGTGAATCAGCTTCCAGCCGCACTCGCGGCGTGGTCTCCGGATTTGATCTTCGGCCTGCTAGGCGGATATTTCATTTTGAAGGTGCCGACCTAACCGGAGCTTCTCACCGCGCTCATTATTCTCACCAGCCGCGGGTAGCTCGTGGAAAACAAAAAATTTCCCTGCAAATTCCCTGTTAATTTTTTGGCATCTTTTCAAATTGGTCCTAAGCCGCTCAGCCGCAAAGTTTTAGTCGGATTGTTACAAATTCCCTGCAAATTCCCTGCTCGGCGACGGAATTTGCGGATTTTGGGCAACATCTCGAGGTTTTCAAACCGCCGGCAAAAAATTCCCTGCAGAATTCCCTGTTCTTTTGCGGAGCACGGAATTTTTGGGTGAGAAGTTGCGGCTGGATTTGGAGTTTTAGCCTTACCAGCAGGAACAATGCCGGCTAACGAGTCTCCACAAGCTCAGGTTTCACGACCGCTGCCGGCCTGCGCGCTTCACTTTGTTCCGGGCGCCAGCGCAACGTTGGCTTGCGAGCGGCGGTAGTCTCATCCAGGCGGGCGACACGGGTATTGTGGGGCGCGCTCACCACGAGTTGCGGGTCCTCCTGCGCCTCGCGGGCGATGGATTTCATGGCGTCGATGAAGAGGTCGAGTTCCTCTTTCGACTCGCTCTCGGTGGGCTCGATCATCAACGCGCCGGGAACGATCAGCGGGAATGAGGTGGTGTAAGGGTGGAACCCGTAATCGATGAGCCTTTTCGCAATATCTCCGGTCTTCACGCCGTTCTGGGTTTGCAGTCGGTCGCTGAAGACCACCTCGTGCATGGAGCCAGTCTTGTAAGGCAGCTCGTACGCACCTTCCAGTTTTTTCCGAATGTAGTTCGCGTTGAGGACAGCATCTTCGGTGGTCTGGCGAAGACCATCGGGACCATTGGCGAAGATGTACGCCAGCGCGCGCACAAACATTCCGAAATTTCCGTAGAAGGCGCGCACCCGCCCGATCGACTGTGGACGGTTGTACTCGAAGCCCAGTTTGCCGTCGGGACGTGTAGTCAGCACGGGTGTAGGCAGAAATGAATCGAACACCTTTTTGCAGGCGACCGGACCCGAACCCGGGCCACCTCCGCCGTGCGGGGTGGAAAAAGTCTTGTGCAGATTCAGGTGCATCACATCAACCCCGAAGTCTCCAGGACGCGTCTTGCCCACCAGCGCGTTCATATTGGCGCCATCCATGTAGAGCATTGCCCCTTTGTCGTGCAGCAGATCGGCGATGCGATGGATGTCCTTCTCGAATACGCCGATGGTACTGGGATTGGTGAGCATCATGCCGGCTACCGTGTCGTCCACCAATTGCGCCAGTAGCGAAACATCCACCATGCCTTCCGAATTGGACTTGAGATTGATGATTTCATAACCGCAGATCGCCGCGGTCGCGGGATTTGTGCCGTGTGCCGAATCGGGAATAATAATTTTGCGCCGCGGATTGCCTTTGGACTCGTGATAGGCGCGGATCAGCAGGATGCCGGTGAACTCGCCATGCGCTCCCGCGGCGGGTTGCAGCGTGATGGTCTCCATGCCGGTGATCTCACACAGGCACTCCGAGAGCAGCTTCAGGATCGCCAAAGCGCCCTGGGAGATCTTCTCCGGCTGATAAGGATGCGCGTTTCCCAAGCCTTCCAGCCGAGCAACAAACTCATTCACGCGCGCGTTGTATTTCATGGTGCACGAGCCCAGGGGGTACATGCCAAGATCGATCGCGTAATTCCAGGTGGACAGCCGGGTGAAGTGGCGAATGATCTCGATTTCACTGATCTCAGGCATCAGGCCGAGATCTTCGCGGGCATGCTCGCCCAACAGCTTGCCGGGGTCGATTTCGGGCACATCCAGCGGCGGCAGCCGATAAGCTTTCTTTCCTGGCGAGGACTTTTCGAAGATCAGACCTTCGTTCTGGTTTACATGCTGCGAGACTTTGCGGATCAAGCCTGCACCGCCTCAAGCGCGGCATCGATCTGCTCGCGCGTGTTCATCTCCGTGCAGCACCACAGCGCCGCATTTCCCAGTTCGGGATAGAACCTCTTCAACGGAAGCCCTCCAATAATCTTCTTCTCCAGCAGCCGATCGTTCGCGCCATGCGGATCCTGCTTCGTCTGCACAACAAATTCGTTGAACCGTTTCGCCTTGGGGAACAGGATCGTCGCCTTTTTGCCAAATTGATTCGCGGCATAGTGCGCCTTGGCCAGGTTCTGCGTAGCGAGTTCCTTGAGGCCCTCGCGTCCGTATACGTCCATATAGATGGTGGACATGAGCGCGACCAGCGCCTGGTTGGTGCAGATGTTCGATGTAGCCTTCTCGCGGCGAATGTGCTGCTCGCGTGTGGAGAGCGTGAGCACGTATCCGCGCTTCCCGTTCTTGTCTTTGGTCTCGCCGACTAGCCTGCCGGGCATCTGGCGCACGTATTTCTCTTTGGCAGCGAGCACGCCATCGTAAGGGCCGCCGAATCCCAGTGGCACGCCGAATGATTGCGCTTCCAGCGAGACGATGTCGGCCTCGGCCGGCGGCTTCACGATGCCGAGCGACAAAGCTTCGGCAATTGAAACCACCAGCAATGCGCCTTTGTTATGCGCGATCTCTGCGATGGCGGCGACATCCTCCACCGATCCGAGAAAATTCGGACTTTGGATCAATACGCAGGCGGCGTCGCTGGTGATGGCGCGATCGAGTTCGTCGAGATTGATTGCCCCGCTTTCCTCGGCGTAGCCAACCGTGACCATCGGCAATCCACGATGGTGCAGATAGGTATGGATGACCTCGCGATACTCCGGATGCACGGTTTTGGCGATTACTGAATGCTCGCGCCCGGTCACGCGCATCGCCATGAGAATCGCCTCAGCTGCCCCGGTACTGCCGTCGTACATCGATGCATTGGCAATGTCCATGCCGGTGAGCTCGCAAATCATGGTTTGAAACTCGAAGATTGCCTGCAGCGTGCCCTGCGTAATCTCCGCCTGATACGGCGTGTACGAGGTGAGGAACTCGCCACGCTGCACCAGCGCATCGATAATCACCGGACGATAATGGTGATAAGCGCCGGCGCCGAGAAAGACAGCGTAGCCGGCGGCATTTTCCTGGCTGCGCTGGCGGAAGTAGTCGATGATCTCGGATTCCGACATCTGCCGCGGCACCTTGAGGTCGCGTTTCAGGCGATATTCGGCAGGGATCGCGGCAAAAAACTCGTCGATCGAGGAGACGCCGATCTCGCGGAGCATCTGCTCGCGGTCGGTGGGCGATTTGGGAAGATAACGCATCTGTTTTGAATACAACCTTAACGAACTGTCATCCTGAGGCCAGGTTTTGGCCGAAGGAACTGCTTGAACTCGGCCGGACTAATTGGCAGTTCTGGGCTCTTCAAGCGTAAGCCTCAGCGGCTCAGAGCCGGAGAACAAGAAGTCTGGTTGAAGAAGTCGACACGCAGCACGCAATCCTAAGCATTCATTAGAGATCCTTCGGCCAACTTCGGGCCTCAGGATGACATTAGGGGCACAGAGCCTAAACAACACGTTAGTGCCCCCCTTCTTCCTTCACATACTTCTCGTAATCCGCTGACGAGAGCAGCTTGTTCACCTCGCCCGTGTTGGAGAGCGCGATCTTTATCATCCAGGCTCCGTGCGCATCGGAGTTGATCCTCTCCGGCGCGGTCGCCAAATTCTCATTCACCGCAACCACTTTGCCGGAAGCCGGAGCGTAGAGTTCCGACACGGCTTTTACCGACTCCACTGTGCCGAAGGTTTTGCCGGCAGTGAGCTCGTCCCCGACTTTCGGAAGCTCGACAAAAACGATATCGCCCAGCGAGTTCTGCGCGTAGTCTGTAATGCCGATGCTGGCTTGATTTCCGTCCACCTTGATCCATTCGTGTTCACGGGTATAGCGGTAATCTGCGGGAAAGGCCATGTCTTTATCCTTATCTTATTTGTTCCTGGGACGCTTGTAGAAAGGCGTTGGGACCACCTGCGCTTTTACCCTCTGGTTACGGACTTCCACCAGCACTGTGGTTCCAATTTGGGAGTACGCAGGCGGAACGTATGCCAATGCAATGTTTTTCTTCAAGAACGGCGCCGGCGAACCGCTGGTGATATACCCAATTTCTTCTCCGGACTCGCTGAATAGCTTGTAACCATCGCGTCCGATGCCGCGCTCGATCATCTCCAGACCAACAAGAATTCGCTTCAGCCCTTCCGGTTTTGCCTGGGCTTCTTCCAACGCCGCGCGGCCGATGAATTCCGGTTTATCCATCTTGCAGAAGCGGCCGAGATCGGCTTCCCAAACGTTGATGCTGTCGGAGATCTCGTGGCCATACAGGGCCATCTTGGACTCCAGACGAAGCGTATTGCGCGCACCCAGCCCACAGGGCACGATGCCGAACTCTTCGCCAGCGCGGAGCACTTCGTACCACACGCGCGTGCTGGTAGCCTCGTCGGCCGGAATGTAGATTTCGAAGCCGTCCTCGCCGGTGTATCCCGTACGCGCGATCATCGTGTTGGGAATGCCACAGACCGTCCCATAAGTGAACCAGTAGTTCTTAATAGGAGTGAGATCGACGTTGGTCAGTTTGCGCAGGACATCCACCGCGTGCGGACCCTGGATCGCGAGCTGGGTGTAGTAGTCGCTGAGATCGTTGGCATGACAGCGAAATTCGCGCACGTTGCTCTGCACCCAATTGACGTCCTTCTCTCGGGTTCCGGCGTTGATGACGAGCAGGTAATCGTTTTCGCCGAGCTTGTGCACGATCACGTCGTCGACGAACGTGCCCTGCGGATAGAGCAGCGCCGAGTAATGCGCCTGGCCAATCTGCAGCTTCGCTGCATCGTTCATGCTGATGTGCTGCACCGCGTCGAGTGCCTGCGGACCGCGGATGAGGATGTCGCCCATATGGCTGACGTCGAAAACACCCACGCTGGTGCGCACTGCCATGTGCTCGGCGATCAGCCCGGAGTACTCCACCGGCATGTCCCACCCGCCAAAATCCACCATTTTCGCTCCCATTTTCCGATGGATGGGATTCAGCGCGGTCTTGCGCAACGGCGGATTGATCTCTACAGCAGAGGCCAACGGGAATTCCTTGTGAAATGCGACAGTCGCGCCCGGAGAAGTGAGGGCAACCGTTCAAAGTAACACGCTGATTGGAGAGGGTCAACGCGACCGCCGGGGTTAACACGAAGGCCACGAAGGACTTTGAAGGTCACGGAGGTTAAACAAATGTGAAAGTCAGTTCCGCGACCAGGGCAGGTTTCAGCCTTGCCCCCTCCGTGCTCTCGGTTTTCTCCTTCGTGATCTTCGTGTTAATCCCGGGAATTAAGATGGAGCTTTGCCGAGTTATGTATTGTTGAACTCTCTTTCTCATGATCATTGAAGCTCTCCACCAGGTCGCCAACCATCGCCAGTCGCTCACTCGGGATACCGCCCGCGAAGTCATGTCGGAGATCCTGAGCGGCAACGCCACCGACGCGCAGATCGCCGCCCTTCTCGTCGCCATGCACATGAAGGGCGAGACCGTGGACGAGATCGTGGGATTTGCTGAGGCCATCCGCACGGCCGCGACTCCGCTTCGACTTCGTGATTTCGCACTCGACGTGAGCGGCACCGAACGCGACGCGCTCATCGATACCTGCGGCACCGGCGGCGATGCCAGCGGCACCTTCAACATTTCGACTGCGACGGCCCTCACGGTCGCCGGAGCCGGTGTGCGCGTCGCCAAGCACGGCAATCGCAGCGTGACTTCGCGCTGCGGATCGGCCGACGTGGTGGAAGCGCTGGGCATTAACATCACGCTGCCGCCGGCGCGGGTGACGGAATGCCTGGAAGCTGTCGGCATCGCCTTCCTGTTCGCTCCATCAATGCATTCGGCGATGAAGTACGTGCAGCCGGCGCGCCGCGAGTTGCGCCTGCGGACTGTCTTCAACCTGCTTGGGCCATTGTGCAATCCCGCGCATGCTTCGGCGCAGGTGGTCGGAGTCTATTCTGCGGACTTGGTCGAAAAGCTCGCTCGTGCGCTCAAGCTCTTAGGACTGACTCGCGCGCTGGTTGTGCATGGCAGCGATGGCCTCGACGAGATCACCATCACCGGCGCAACCCACGTCGCCGAGGTGCGCGACCGGGAAATTCGTCTCTATGACATCACGCCGGAGGAATTCGGCCTGCGCAGCGCTCCGATTTCCGAGATTCAGGGCGGTGACACGCAGGAGAATGCGGAGATCATCCGCCGCATTCTTTCCGGCGAGAAATCGGCGCGACGTGATGTGGTGCTGCTCAATGCAGCCGCTGCTCTGGTCGTTGCGGGCAAAACCGATTCCATCGCCGAGGGGATCCCGCTCGCAGCAGAGTCCCTCGATTCCGGCGCTGCCCAAGCGAAGCTGGCGAAACTGATCGAGTTCACGAGCACGCGAAAGAATTGAATTCACCACGGAGGCACGGAGAACACGGAGGAAGATCGTGAATGTTGAATTTTGAATGTTGATTGGGCACTGTCGTCCCTTGTTTTATATTCAAAAATCAAGAATTCAAAACCCTTTGCTCCGTGTTCTCCGTGCCTCCGTGGTGAAATCAGTCCTCCTATAGAATCAAAGCCCAGACCGCCATGCCTCGCTACGAATACCGCACGCTTCATCCTGACGCCGAGCAGAGCTTTCTTGCCTGGATCGATCATCTCGACCGGCAGTTCGCTATTCCCGACTTCGTGAACCGATGCGAAGTGGTTCGCGACGCTCTGCATCAGATCTATCTTGGCCGCCCGTATCGTCCGGAGAACGAAAACGAGCAGTACGACAATGCATCGGTAACATCGCAATTGGCCGCGCGCGCGCTCACCCATTCTTTCGATCCACGGAACATCACCCTTGAGCCGGAGTACTACGGAGACGTCGACGCTGCACGCTACGAGCCGCGCAAGCCGCTGATCTGGTTCTGGATGATGTTTGACCGATCTCCGTTAGGCCTCAACCATTGGCTGGGCTATCGCATGCGACACATGATCGCCAAACACGTGCTGAAACATATTGGCGAGAACGTAAAGTTGTTCCACGGAATTGAGATATCGTTCGGCTACAACCTGATCATCGAGGACAACTGCGTCATCCATAAATATGTTCTGCTCGACGATCGCGGCGAGCTGATCATTCGCGAAGGCAGCTCGGTTTCCGATTACGCCAACATCTATTCGCACTCTCACGATCTGAATGACGCCATGATCGTGACCAATCACAAGACGGTCATCGGCCCAAAGGCCCGCATTACGTATCACGCCACCGTGCTCAGCGGCGTCACCGTTGCGGAACATGGATTAGTTGGATCGATGGGAGTGGCCTCGAAGGATGTGCCATCGTTCAATGTGGTGGCCGGTGTTCCGGCGAAGACGGTAAAGGTAAAGACCATCGCGCCAGCATCCGTGAGACAAGCCGGCGAAGTGAAATAGGTGTTTGGCCACAGAGGACACGGAGGAAAGCGGATGAATTCGTTGTCCTGTAGCTGGCTTTTTTTCCTCTGTGACCCTCCGTGTCCTCAGTGGTAAAGATTTTGAGAGCTTCCGGCGCGCAAATCTGCGCGTGCTACCATCGAACATTCCGCAATGGACCTCAAAGTAGTCATCATCATTTTTGAGATCATCGTGTTTCTGTTCGCGATCAGCGTGCACGAATCTTCGCACGCCTGGATGGCGAATCGTCTGGGCGATCCCACAGCGCGCATGCTCGGACGCGTCACCCTCAATCCCATCAAACACATTGACCTCGTAGGCACGATTCTGCTGCCAGCCATCGCCATGATCTCGGGTGCGCCGCTGTTGGGATGGGCAAAGCCGACTCCAGTCGATCCGCGCAACTTCAAGAACAAAGTGATGGACGACATCCTCACCGCGGTGGTTGGTCCGATCAGCAACTTCGTCGTCGCGGTGGGATGCTTCGTCGTCCTGGCGCTCATTGCAAAGGCCTCGCCTGTCGGACATTACGTAGTGCAGGCGCTGGCGCAGAACGCGCTGGTGAACACGTCGTCATCCATCATGCCGATTGCGCTGATCGTCTATGAAGCGCTGTTGCTGAATCTCTTGCTCGGACTCTTCAATCTCATTCCGCTGCCGCCGCTCGATGGCAGCCACGTAGTCCGCCACTTCCTGCCCCAGAGTGTGCTGCGCGTGTACGATATTTCGGGCATCGCTCTTCTCTGGATCCTGGTGCTGTTCGACGGGCGCTTGCATATTCTTGGTCCCATGTTGGGAAGCACAATGAACCTGTTCAACTCGCAGCTCATGAGACTCTGATGCAAGATACTCAGGCCCCCGCACGGAATTCATCTACTCCGAAGCAGAACGCGTCCCAAGGAAAGCAGCGCATCCTCAGCGGCATGCGTTCTACCGGCAAGCTCCACCTCGGCAATTACGTGGGCGCACTCGCTAACTGGGTGAAGCTGCAGGACAGCTACGATTGCTTCTTCTTCATTGCCGATTGGCACGCGCTGACCACCGATTACGCCGATACTTCGCAAGTGAAGCAGAATTCGGTGGAGGTGATGCTCGATTATCTGGCCGCCGGTCTCGATCCGAAGAAGTGCACGATGTTTATTCAGTCGCACGTGCCACAGCACGCGGAGCTGCATCTTCTGCTCTCAATGATCACGCCTCTGGGCTGGCTGGAGCGCGTGCCCAGCTACAAGGAGCAGCAGCAGAATATCCGCGATAAGGATTTGAACACCTACGGATTCCTGGGCTACCCGCTGCTGCAATCGGCGGACATCATGCTCTACCAGGCTCACTTTGTTCCGGTAGGCGAAGACCAGGTGCCGCACATCGAGATCACCCGCGAGATTGCGCGGCGCTTCAACAGCTTCTATCCCAAACTGGGCAGACAAGGAGATCGCGAGCCGCAGCACACCTATGTCTTCCCCGAACCGCAGGCGCTACTGACACCCTCGCCGAAGCTGCCCGGAACCGATGGGCGCAAGATGTCGAAGTCGTATGACAATTCCATTCTCATGAGCGACTCTGAGCCGGTGGTCCGGCAGAAGCTCAAGACCATGGTCACCGACCCGGCGCGGGTGCGGCGAAACGATCCCGGGAATCCCGACGTCTGTCCAGTCGGAGATGTGCATAAGATTTTTAGTTCCGGAGCTACACTTCAGGAGGTGTATGCGGGGTGCCGCAGCGCGGGAATTGGATGCATCGAGTGCAAGAGTTGGGCCGCCGACGCGCTGCTGAAAATCCTGAATCCCATCCGGGAGCGCCGGGAACATTACGAACAGCATCCGAAAGAGGCGTGGGAGATCCTCGAGAACGGCGCTGAGAAGGCTCGGACGGCGAGCGAAGCGACAATGAAAGAAGTGCGCGCAGCGATGAAGATGACGAAGGGATATCAAGAATCTGCGGAAATTAAAGTCGGGTCATCCTGAGGCCATTTGGCCGAAGGAACCTTCGTTCGCTAATGATTTCGAATTGTGTTCTTTGTCAGTGATCCTGAGTGATGCCAGACATACAATCCAACCCGGCGCGCGAACCATCCAGTGAGTTCCCCTTCGCAGTCACTGTCGGCGAGGTCTATGACGGCCCGCTCGATCTGCTGCTCGATCTCATCCGCAAGCAGGACATCGACATCTATGACATTCCAATCGCCAAAATCACCGCGCAATATCTGGGATACGTCGAGAATCTGAAACAGCTCGACGTGAATGTCGCAGCTGAGTTCATCTACATGGCATCGCTGTTGATCCACATCAAGTCAAAGATGCTGCTGCCGCGCGATACCGACAATCCGGCTGAGGCGCAGGAGGATCCGCGCAGCGAATTGGTCGAGCGGCTACTCGAGCATGAGAAGTTCAAAAATGCCGCCCAAATGCTGCATCAAAAGCAGCAGATTGAAGAGGCTGTCTGGAGTAATCCGGCGCTGAAGGAGTTCAAGGAAGACGAAGGCACTGAGCCGGAGATGGCCGCCGACGTGGTGGACCTGGTGCGCACCTTTCAGCAAATACTCGATCGCGTGCGCGAGCGGCCGGTCCTCAAAGTAGATGAGGAAACGGTGACCGTGGGTCAGATGATCGATTATCTACGCCGCCGGCTGCTGCTTGAAGATCGACCATTGCGTCTGAAACGACTGCTGCAGCCGGTGCAATCCAGACGTGCGCTAGTTTGTACCTTTCTTGCATTGCTTGAACTGGTCCGCCTGCAGGCGATTCTGTTGCGACAAGACGCGGTCTTCGGCGAAATATTCATCAAAAAGCACGAGAATTTCGATACCGTTCTGGGCGAAGGCTCGGCAGTGATGGATGATTGGAGATAGACAAGGGTTGAATGATGAGTCTTGAATTCTGAGTGGCATAAAAATTCAAGAATTCAAAATTCGGGCATTCGCAATTTTCCAATGAGCTTGAAAGCAAAAATCGAAGCCATTATTTACGCCGCCGAAGAACCCGTCACGGTTGATCAGATTCTCGGCGTGGTGGCGGATGACATCGCATCCGAGCAATCGTCGGAATCCACACCGGAGGCCAGCGAGGCACAACCCGCGGAAGCTAAACAGCAACGAGACCGCGGGCGCAAGCGCGTTCGGGAAATTATCGAGCAACTCGCCGCCGAGTACGACTCGGCGGACCATGGGCTGGAGATTCGCCAGATTGCCGGTGGATATCGCATGTCCACCAAGCCCGAACATCACGACGCGGTTCGCGCCTTCGCCAAGAGTCTGAAAGCACCGATCAAACTCTCATTGCAGGCGCTGGAAACGCTGGCAGTCATCGCCTACAAGCAACCGGTCACGGCGCCGGAGATCTCGGAAATTCGCGGAGTGGATTCCAGCGGAGTGCTGGCCAGCCTGATCTCGCGCAAGCTCATCACCACTGCAGGTCGCAAGCAGGTGATTGGCCGGCCTATCCTCTATAAGACGACGAAGGATTTCCTCCTGCGCTTCGGATTGAAAGACCTGAACGAACTGCCCAGCATCGAGGAATTCGAGAAGCTCACCTCAGCCGCACAGAGCGACCTCTTCCCTGCAGGGGCCGTGGCCGACGCTACCGGCGTGCCGGATAGCGAGCCCGAACCGACCCAATCTGCCGGAGAGCACATCGCAGCTCCGGGCGCGGAGAGCGCCGATGCCCAAGGCCACTTTCGAGAGAAAGCGGTCGAGTCCACGAACACGGAATAGCTCGACATGACCGCCGAACGATTGCAAAAGATCATCGCCGCTGCCGGCATCGCCTCGCGCCGCAAATCCGAAGAACTGATTGCGAGCGGACAGGTCAGCGTCAATGGCGTAGTCATTACCGAGTTGGGAAGCAAAGCGGATCCCGAAACCGATTCCATTCGCGTAAACGGCAAGCTGCTTGCCGGCGCGGAGCGCCACGAATACATCGCCCTCAATAAGCCTCGCGGCTACGTGACGACGGTCTCCGATCCGGAGGGACGCCCCACGGTGATGGAACTGGTTCGCAGCAAAGCGCGCGTGTATCCCATTGGCCGGCTTGACTTCAACTCCGAAGGCCTGCTGCTGCTCACGAACGACGGCGATCTCGCGCACAAGCTGATGAAAGCTGCCTCGCACATTCCGAAAACTTATCTGGTGAAGGTCGCCGGCCAGCCCGCGCCGGAGCAACTTCGGCGACTGCGCGCCGGGGTTTCGATCTCCGAAGAACGCGATCCAAGAAAGCGCGTGCGCACCGCTCCAGCGCAGATCCGCGTAATCAAAGAAGCCGACAATCCCTGGCTGGAAGTTGTCCTGCACGAGGGCCGCAACCGGCAAATCCGCAAAATGTTTGAAGAGATCGGACATCATGCCGAGAAGATTCGCCGCGTTCGCTACGGCCCGCTGGAGCTGGATATTCCACCCGGCGAATCGCGCGCGTTATCGCCACAGGAAGTTTCGCGTTTGAAGTACGCGATCTCTGCGGAGCCGGGGCGGGCGCCGAAAGCTGTCGACCGTCGCCCAGAACGCCAATCCAACCGTCCGGAGCGCGCGAGTCGGGCTGCCGCAAGGCGGCCCTTCAGGAGCACTTCAACTCGGCGAGACGATCGCCGAGGCCAGGAGCAAAACTCCAAGCGCAGCTTTGGCCCAGCCAAGCGCGCCACAGGTAAGTCCTTCCGGGAACGAGGCGACTCGCGGCGCAAGCAGCGAGGCTGAGGCTCCGCATCCTTGGAACTGAAGAACTCATGAGTTCAAAAACATGAAAGCCGCAGACTTTCGCCGCATTGCATTGAGCCTTGAAGGCGCAAAAGAAGGGTCGCATATGGGCGCTCCCGATTTCCGTGTTGGCGGAAAAATCTTCGCCACCCTTGCCTCGCAGGATCAGGGCTACGGCAATCTGATGCTGACACAGGAGCAGCAGTCGGCGTTTGTGGAAGAGCAGCCGGAAATGTTTGTGCCAGTTGCAGGCGGTTGGGGAAGAATGGGAGCGACACATATTCGATTAGCCGCCGCCAACGAAGCAGTTCTGGCAGGAGCGCTCCATGTGGCATGGAGGCTACGGATGGAGAAGAACGCGAAGACCGGAAGTAAGAAACGCGGATCCAGAAAAACCAGGCCAAAAGGCTGACCATTGCTCTGGCGATCGGATCAATCGAAATTGTCGCGTGGCGCTCGTTCTGCCTGCAGTTTTATATGATCGAGCACTCGCCGATGGATTCTATGAATGATGGCATCCGACCAGAGATGCCAATAACCTGAAGGCCAGAAGCGCAGCTCGTACCAGGTGGTACCCTCGAGTTCTGTGTCGCCTCCCGGAAGCGGCTTAAGCAGGAACTGCCCATGGCGAGAGCGCAAGTAGTTTCCCTGAAGATGGACTGGATCAAGGCTGTGGTACGGACTCAGCTCTTGCAACGCCGGAGGCTGGGATGCCACGTCGAATGCCAGCAGATGTGGCTCATCCCACACGCGGATGGGTTCCACGAAGGCGCCAGTCGAGAATACGCATCGGCGGATCGCTCCGGCTCCAATCCCTTCAATTTGCGCTCGTGTCGGATAGGCGATTCCGGCACGGAACATCCATTCCGTCGGCGGCGGCAGCAATGCAAACCCGATCAGATTCCTCCACACTGTTTCGGGAGCGGCATGAACAATTACCGAGGTGCGCACGGCCAACTCTGGATTTGGTCGCCAAGCATGCTGCATTACCAGCATCCCTGGCAGCAGAAGAACCATTCCCACAGCAAGATCAGGGGCCGCAGGCCGATGCACGCCACACAAGGCGTACGCAACCAGTGAGCCGCCGAGCGCCAATGGAACCGCAATGGGAATCGCCATCAGCAGACACAAAACTCCTTCGATTGCGACCATAGTGAGCACCATCCCCAGCAGCATCACCGAACAGACACTAACGAACAGCGAAGATCCCAGTCCGTGGCGGTGCTTCGCGTTGTAGACAGCAGTCGCAACGAAGCCCATTACAAACGGCAATCCAAGAAACAGTCCTGAACTGTACTGCTTCAGCAGCGTGGTCGAAAACATCACGATGACGACCGCATAGGGAACGGTTGCGAGGACTCCAGCCATGGCTGCGCCGAGCTGTTTTTCGGGCAGCCGATCTCGAAGCCAGTTCGGGTCCAGTGCGGACAATTCGGCATAGCTCTTCGGGTGAGTTGGCCACGCAAGCAAGAGCAAAAAGAGCAGCAGGTTGACCGCAGGTACGAAGAACAGGATGGAAAGCCACAGTGGCCAATCGATTGTCCGAAGTCGGCGAATGGTCAATACAATTCCGATCGCTATGAAAGGCAATGCAACCGCAGCCATTGACAACAGAAAACTCCAGGCGGGCTGCCCAGCGATCAATGCTTCGTAACTGCCGGCGCGCCAGTAATCATTGAGCGACCAGGGACGATGAAAGAAGAGGGCAATTACCCGATCGAGCTCAAACTTTACTGCGAACAACACGAAGCCCAATATGAGATAACGCCAGGAGCTGATGGGCTGCTGGATCCATTTGCGAAGCACTTCAGTTCTCCTGCGAAAGTGTCTGTAATTTCATTCGCCAGCAACCCGCGAGTACAGCTTAACTGATGAAGTTCTCGATGCTAGACTGATTACAAATGAAATTCGGCGTACTCGTCTTTCCCGGTTCGAACTGCGATCACGACGCGTTTTACTCCATCGAGCACGCGGCCAAACAGCCGGTCACATTTCTCTGGCACGAGAGTCACGATCTCGAGAACTGCGATGCGATCGTGGTCCCCGGCGGCTTTGCCTATGGAGACTACCTGCGCACCGGCGCTATCGCCAAATTTGCATCGATCATGCAGCCAGTGAAGCGCTTCGCCGCGGGTGGTGGGCTGGTGCTGGGTATCTGCAACGGATTTCAGATCCTCTGCGAGGCCGGACTGCTCCCCGGGGCGCTGCTGCGCAATGCCGGATTGAAGTACGTCTGCAAACCGGTGCATCTGCGGGTAGAGAGCTCCGACACGCCATTTACTCATACCTGCCAGGAAGGCGAAGTGCTCGAAATCCCCATCGGGCACATGGAAGGCAACTACTTTTGCGAGACCGAGACGCTGGCGCAGCTCCGGCGCGATCACCGCGTTGTTTTCCGCTATGCGACTCTCGACGGCAAAGTGATCGCCGAGGCGAATCCCAATGGCTCGCTCGACAATATTGCCGGCATCTGCAATGAAGGCCGCAACGTACTCGGCATGATGCCTCATCCAGACCGCTGTAGTGAATCGCTGCTCGGCTCCGCCGATGGACTCAAGATTTTTCAAGCCATGGCCGGTGCGCTGGCGCACAAATAACCATGGACCGCATTGCCATGCTGCAGGAAGTTCTCGCGCAAAATCCGACCGACGCGTTCGCGCGTTACGGGTTGGCGATGGAATACGCCAACCGCGGTCAAACTGAGACTTCTCTCGTCGAATTTTCCAAACTGCTCGAAGCCAATCCCGACTACACTGCCGGTTATCAGATGGCGGCGCAAACTCTGATCAAATCTGCACGTGAGGATGAAGCCCGTGCCATGCTGCAGAATGGAATCGCCTGCGCGCAGCGTACCGGAAACCAGCACGCTCGTTCCGAAATGGAAGCGATGTTGGATGAGCTGGCATAAAACCCGGGGTTAACACGAAGGCCACGAAGGCAACACATAAGGACACGGAGAACAAGATAGTAGTAAATTCACAATCCGTAACATTTCCCCCAGTTTCTCCGTGACCCTGAAGTCTAACTTCGTGACCTTCGTGTTAGTCCCTGGGGTTCGGAGCATTTGACTGCCGGCACCGCACTTCCGATAATTCAATTGACGGGTGTTGGAGTTCACCCTTAACCGCCCTCATCGGGAAGATGACTCCTACTGCGATTTCACGGTAGGTGTGTCGTTTCCAGCCTCCCGCGATTCGCTCCATTTCAGTGGTTGTCGAAGGAGCAACTCTTGAGATACCTCATTGTAGGATTGGGCGGCTTTCTCGGCGCGGTTGCGCGCTTCTGGATCGGCGGTCTGGTTTACGACCGCACGGGAACTCGATTTCCGTACGGCACTTTCGTCGTCAACTGCTCGGGCTGTTTTCTGATCGGACTAACTATGGCCATTCTCACCGAGCGGACCCATCTCAGCCCCAACTGGCGCTATTTCATTCCTATCGGATTTATCGGCGGCTACACCACCTTCTCCAGTTTCGAATATGAAACCCTGATGGCCATGCGCGATGGCGCTCTGATGATCGGCTTCCTGAACCTGGGACTGAGCGTGGCGCTGGGATTCATTTGCGTTTGGGTAGGAATGATGTGTGGGAGGGCCGTATGAAGATTTCCTCGGAGGATGAGTGCTGAAGCCTGGACCAGCGAAGAAGGTGTGCGTCTACGTGAGCGAGGACCAGCAATATCACGGCAACGCACTCTATGCCGCGGTCCTCGATTATCTGTTCTATCGCGGCGTGGCCGGGGCGACTGTCGTTCGTGGACTTGCGGGATTCGGCGCCGACCATCATCTGCACACCACCCGCATCCTGCGTCTCAGCGAAAATCTGCCCATCAAGATCGAGTTCACTGAGGAAGCGGAAAAGCTTGAAGCATTGCTGCCAAAACTCTACGAAATGGTGGGCAGCGGACTCATCGATGTTCAAGACACGACCGTCCTCAAACCCGCCGGTCCGTCCAAGGCCGGGAAGCAAGCTCCGCCGCCGGCGCTGAAGCTCCAGGGCAAAGCGAAGATGATGCGCGTCTTTATCGGCGAGAGCGACCGCTGGCGCGATAAGCCGCTGCATCAGGCAGTACTGGAAAGTTTTCGCGCCAACGACATCGCCGGTGTGACCGTATATCGCGGGATCATGGGATACGGCGCCAATCGCCGCGTCCGCAAAGACGCGCCTCTCGGTCTTTCCCAGGACAATCCTGTCGTGCTAAGTGCAGTGGATACCGAAGAAAAGCTGCGCCGCTTTCTTCCCGTGCTCGACGACATGATCACGCAAGGCCTGGTCGTGCTCTCCGACGTGGACATCATCAAGTACACCCACGATTTTCATCGCCAGGAACGACGCAAGGAGCCGCGATGAAGCTGGAAGGCAGAGGCAAGATGATTCGCATCCACTTTGGCGAGAACGATCGCTGCGAAGGCAAGCCACTGCATCATGCCATTCTGGAAACCTGTCGCAAGCTCGACATCGCCGGCGCCACCGTCTATCGCGGGATCGGTGGATACGGCGCCAGCACCCGAATCCGCCGCGAACGCCATCTTTTGTCGTTCTCCTCCGACGCTCCCATAACCGTGATCATCATCGATACGCAAGAGAAGATTGACGAACTCATTCCGGCGCTTGAACCAATGCTGAAGGAAGGCCTGATCGTCGTCTCGGACGTGGAAGTCATTAAGTATGTTTATGAGCGGGTTAACACGAAGGGCACAAAGGACAAAATCTAAGGTCACGGAGAGCCCCAGAAAATTACCCTGTAGCCAATGCCTAAGCTCAGTTCACTCCTTGTGTCCTTCTGTGTTGCCCTAGTGACCTTCGTGTTAACCCCCGTCGCGCACCCCCAGCAAACTCCTCGAGCCTCGCAGCAGCCACAGCTCAACCTGATGCCCTGGCCGGCAAACATTCAGACCGGCTCCGGCCAATTAGTCATCAATTCGGACTTCACAATAGCGATCTCCGGGTCCGGTGACGCGCGGGTGCGCGGTGCGGCGGAGCGATTTGTGCACCGTCTCTCCCAAGAAACTGGCATTCCGTTGCGCTTCACGCCGGCAAAATCCGGGGCTGCGACCCTCACCATCCGCGCCGAACACAATGGAAAAAAAATTCAAGAACTCGGCGAAGACGAATCCTATGTCCTTGATGTGAACCAGGCGGGCGCAAAGCTCACCGCGCCGAATCCCCTGGGCGTAATTCACGGTTTGCAGACGCTGCTGCAATTGGCTGCTCCGGGGCCGCAAGGATTCGCTTTTCCCGCAGTCCACATCGAAGATGCACCGCGCTTCCCCTGGCGGGGTCTGCTGCTGGATGCCGGACGTCATTGGATGCCGGTCCCGGTTGTAGAGCGCACGCTTGACGGAATGGAAGCCGTGAAGATGAACGTGCTGCACTTTCATCTCAGCGAATATCAGGGCTTTCGGGTGGAGAGTAAGAAGTATCCGAAACTGCAGGAACTCGGCTCCAATGGCCAGTACTACACGCAGGACGAAATTAAAGATCTCATCGCCTACGCGCGCGAGCGCGGCATTCGCATAGTGCCGGAATTCGATATGCCCGGACATAGCCAGAGCTGGTTCGTTGGTTATCCCGAGCTGGCTTCCGGCCCCGGCCCTTACCAAATCGAGAAGCGCTGGGGAGTCTTCGATCCGGCAATGGATCCCACTCGAGAATCGACTTACAAGTTTCTCGACAAATTCATTGGTGAAATGGCGCATCTTTTTCCCGACGAGTTCTTCCACCTCGGGGGAGATGAGGTGAACGGCAAACAGTGGGACGCCAACCCGAAGATTCAGGCGTTCATGAAATCGCACGAGCTCAACTCCAATGCTGATCTTCAGACCTATTTCAATCAGCACGTGGTGAAAATCATCAAGAAATACAAGAAGACGCCGATAGGCTGGGATGAGGTCCTCAACCCAGGGCTGCCGAAAGACGTGGTGGTGCAATCCTGGCGCGGGCAGGAATCCGAGGCCACGGCAGTGCGAAATGGGCATCGGGCCCTGCTCTCAAACGGCTACTACCTGGACCTTGTCGAACCGGCGGCGAAACATTACATGGTCGACCCGCTGAGCGGAGACGCGGCAACGTTGTCTCCAGAACAGCAGAAGATGGTTCTTGGCGGTGAGGCCTGCATGTGGTCAGAGATGGTTACGGCAGAAAACGTGGACTCGCGCATCTGGCCGCGCAATGCCGCTATTGCCGAGCGGCTTTGGTCCCCTGGGGAGGTCAATGATGTAGCTTCGATGTACCGCAGACTTGAGGTGATAAGCGACTGGCTCGATTCGGTGGGCCTGACACATCACTCGGCGCTGCGGGAGATGCGCGAGCGGCTCGCGCCAGGTCGAGTAGATCCGCTGAGCGTGCTCGCCGACATGGTCGAGCCAGTCAAGCGCTACGCTCGCTCCAGCTCCGGACGATATAACGCCGATATCCCCCTTAACCGGCTTCCCGATTCGATACCCCCGGAGAGCCGCGTAGCCCGCGATTTTTCCGCGCTGATTGACCAGATTGTCGCCGGAACTGCTTCGCCCGACCAGATTGCGGCGGCGCGCCAGTGGATGACGGCCTGGAAATACAACGACGAGCGGCTCGCGCCGGCATTGCAATCGAGCTTGCTGAGTGAAGACGCAGCCATCTCGCGCAATCTGTCGGCTATTGGAGATATCGGTCTTCAGGCACTCGAGTTGTTCGCTGCAAATCAGGCTGCGCCGCCGGGCTGGCGCGAACAGCAGATCGCGCAACTCGAACCGATGAAGAAGCCGCAATCAGAACTGCTGTTAATGGCGGTCGCGCCAGTGGAAAAGCTGGTGCAGTCGGTAAAGCAATAGCTTCGAAGCTTCGGAGCTAATTTTTCTTCAAATAACGTCGCATACCAAACTCCACCACCTGTGGAGCCATCTCGTAAAGATGGCTAAGCCACCATCCGTGCCAGGGGACAAAGATCTCGCGGGCGTCGCGCTCGCATCCGCGAACGATGGCGCGAGCGCAGCGCTCGGCGCTGATTCCCTGATTGAACGATTCGGCCAGCCGCTTGCCTTCTCTGCCAAGAACGGTGTTCGCGCCGAAGTTGGTGCGAATGCGTCCCGGACACACAGAGATCACGCGAATGCCGACGGGTTCAAGCTCCAGACGCGCGGCCTGGCTGATGGCATTGAGCGCGTGCTTCGTCGCTGAGTAGGCGCCCATGTGCGGCATCGGCAGATGTCCGACAATGCTCGATACATTAATGATTGTGCCGCCGCCTTGCGCTTTCATTATGGCAACCACGGCTTGCATGCACTCGATCGCGCCGAAGAGGTTGGTGTCGAACATGCGGCGGCATTCGTCCATGGACATTACCGAAATGGAATCAAGAATTCCGTAGCCGGCATTGTTCACCCAAACATCGATTCTGCCGAAGCGTTCCCGCGTCCTAGACACGAGAGCGTCGATGTCAGCCCGTTTTCCGACATCGCACGCAAATACCACGCTGCGATCCAGGCTGCCAACTCGCGCCTGTGCTTCCTTCAGCCGGGAGAGGTCGCGGGAACTCATCATCACGCGAGCGCCATGCGCGAGAAACTCGCGGCTCAAAGCCTCGCCAATCCCCATGGACGCGCCGGTGATAACTACGATGCGATCGCGCAATTGCATGAGGCTGGTTGTATTCGCTTCGCGAGCAATAAGCAATACGCGATAAGCAATTAGCGATAAGCAATTAGCAATAAGCGGTAAGCGATAAGCAATAGGCAGTAGGCAATAGGCGGGGCCGTCAAAATAGACGAAGCGCTTCCAGCTACGAAATCCCAGCTTCCTGCTTATCACTTACCGCTTGTCGCTAGTTTCGTGCGTTTGCTTATTGCTTATCGCCTATTGCTTATCGCGTGCTTTTTCCTGCCGCGTATAATTTCTCCAGGTGATCTCATCGGTAATGAACCTTCCAACCACTCTCGGAGAACTTAGAAAGAGCGAATTTAGTGAACAGCGGCTGCGTACGCGGCGAGTGAAAGACGAACTCCGCGACAACCTGATTGCCAGGTTGCGGGCCAACGAGCCGGTTTTTCAGGGCATTGTCGGATACGACGACACCGTCGTACCGCAGATCGTCAATGCCGTGCTGTCGCGCCACAATTTCATTCTGCTCGGCTTGCGTGGACAGGCGAAGAGTCGCATTCTGCGCGCGCTCACTGGCCTGCTCGATGCGCACCTGCCCTATGTGCAGGGCTGCGAGATCCACGACAATCCGTACGAGCCTATCTGCCGCCGCTGCAGAACGCTGATCGCCGAGAAAGGCGACGCAACTCCGATCGCGTATCTCACGCCCGACAATCGCTACGTGGAAAAACTCGCGACGCCAGACGTAACCGTCGCCGATCTGGTAGGCGACATCGATCCCATCAAGGCCGCGCGCGGGGGTCTCGATCTCGCCAGCGAATTGACCATTCATTACGGCCTGCTGCCACGCGCCAATCGCGGCATCTTCGCCATCAACGAGCTTCCCGACCTGGCAGGAAAAATCCAGGTGGCGCTATTCAACATCATGCAGGAAGGCGACGTGCAAATTAAGGGCTATCCCGTGCGCTTGAATCTCGATGTTGCTCTGCTCTTTAGCGCCAATCCTGAGGACTACACCGCGCGCGGCAAAATCGTTACACCGCTCAAGGACCGAATCGGTTCTGAAATCCGCACGCATTACGCCGGCACGCTGGAAGAAGGCATTGCCATCACCCAGCAGGAAGCCTGGGCTGAGCGCAACGGACACGCGCTGCACGTGCCGCAATATATCCGCGAGATCGTCGAGCAGATCGCCTTCGGCGCACGCGAGGACAAACGCGTAGACAGGCGTTCCGGCGTAAGCCAGCGCCTGCCCATTTCGACCATGGAAAACGTGATCTCCAATGCCGAACGGCGAGCCCTGCGCAACGGAGAAACCACCGTCGTTCCCCGCGTTGGCGATATCTACAGCGCGATGCCTTCCATCACCGGCAAGCTCGAACTCGAATATGAAGGTGAGTTGCGCGGCGCCGACACGGTGGTCCGCGATTTAATTCGCCTGGCGGTTGCGCGTACGTTCGACACGTACTTCAAAGACGCCAACATGCAGCAGATCACGCAATGGTTTGATCTTGGTGGCCAACTCAAGTTCAGCGACACCGCGCCTTCCGCGGAATTGCTGGAAGGATTAAAGAGCATTCAGGGATTAGCGGAAAAATTGAATTCCGTCGGCGTGAAGGCCAAAGACAAGGCTGAAGTTCTGGTGTCTGCCGCCGAGTTCCTTCTGGAAGGGCTGTACGCGCACAAGCGCATCGGCCGCACCGAGGAGCGGGTGTTCACCGCCCCGGAAAAGCAGCGCCGCATCGAGAAAGCCCCAGAACGGGAAGAATTTCCCGGGCGGGGGAGAAGACCCTATAACTGATTTGGTGATTTCGTGATCGGGTGATTTCGTGATTTGTTGATCCGTCGATCGCATCGGTTTCAAATTACGAAATCTCGAAATCACGAAATCACGAAATTTTCACCCATGAAGTTCATCCGTTACTCCAAATACGTTGCCGATCCGGCTTCGGAGATGAGCATGGAAGACCTGCTCAACACGCTCTCCGACTACCTGCTGCAGAGCGGCTTTCAGGATTCCTGGTACTTCTACGAGTTTAACGAAGGCGAGCAGACGCTGGACGCGCTTCGCCAGGCCATTCAGCAGGCGCTCGAAGCCGGCGAGATGCTCGACGAGAACATGCGCCAGCAGATCGAACAAATGCAGGCCGATGGCCAACTCGATGAGCTGATTGAAAAACTCATCGAGCGCATGCAGCAGGAGAATTACATCAGCGTCGATCAGCCCTTCGACCGCTCCAAACAATCCACCGTTCCCGGACAAACCGGCGAGCAGCAACAGCCGCAAGTGAAGTTCGAGGTCACCGATAAAGGTCTGGACTTCCTCGGCTATCGCGCGCTGCGCGACCTGCTCGGTTCTTTAGGCAAATCAAGCTTCGGACGCCATGACACCCGCGATCTCGCCACTGGCATCGAGTCCAGCGGCGCATCGCGCAGCTACGAATTCGGCGACACTCTGAATCTCGACATCACCAGCACCCTGTCCAACGCGATTCAGCGCGAAGGGCTGAAAGTCCCGTTGGAGCTGGAATACTCCGATCTGCAGGTGCATCAGTGCGAGTATCAGTCGTCATGCGCAACCGTGCTCATGCTCGACTGCTCGCATTCGATGATCCTCTACGGCGAAGACCGGTTCACTCCGGCGAAGAAAGTCGCCATGGCGCTTTCGCAGCTTATCCGCACGCAATATCCCGGCGACTCGCTGTCGCTGGTGCTCTTTCACGATTCCGCGGAGGAGCTGCCGCTGTCCCAACTGGCGCGTGTCAAAGTGGGACCCTATTACACCAACACCCGCGAAGGCCTGCGCATGGCGCAGCGCATCCTCGATCGCCAGCGCAAAGACATGAAGCAGATCATCATGATCACCGACGGCAAGCCCTCGGCGCTGACTCTCGAAGATGGCCGCATTTATAAGAACGCGTTCGGACTTGATCCCCTGGTCGTGAGTCAAACTTTGGAAGAAGTTTCCCGCTGCAAGCGTGCAGGCGTGATGATCAACACCTTCATGCTGGCGTCAGATTTTGGGCTGATTCAATTTGTGCAGAAGGTCAGCGAGATGTGCCGCGGCAAAGCCTACTTCACCACCCCGCATACACTCGGCCAATATCTGCTTATGGATTACATGTCGAGGAAGACGAAGACGATCCACTGAAAAGCAATTGTAAATTCTTGAGTTTCGATTTTTGAGTTTTGTTGCCGTGGCAGACGGTCTTATTCAACAATCAAAATTCACAACTCACAATTGTGCGCGATCCGCTCTTGCCAAACTCCGTCAGTCGAGGTTCAGCGCCCGCTTGAACGATCCCTTATCGTTCATGATTTTTTCCTGCAGCAGCGTGATCGCGTAGATAAGCTGTTCAGGACGCGGCGGGCAACCGGGGACATAGATATCTACCGGAATCACCTGGTTTACGCCTTGCACCAGAGCGTAGTTGTTGAAGACGCCGCCGGAAGTTGCGCAGGCGCCCATGGAGATCACCCACTTGGGCTCGGGCATTTGCTCGTAGAGGCGGCGAATTACCGGCGCCATCTTCTGCGAGACGCGACCTGCGATGATCATCAGATCAGACTGGCGCGGCGACGGACGAAACACTTCCGCGCCGAAACGGGCAATGTCAAATCGGGAAGCGCCCATCGACATCATCTCGATGGCGCAGCAGGCCAGGCCAAAAGTCATCGGCCAAATCGAGCTTTTCCGCACCCAATTGACGGCCGCATCCAGCGTGGTGAAAACAATGCCTTCATGCTCTTCCTGGCCAAAGTTCACCTCCCGCACTCGGTTGCGGTTGTCCTGCATCTTCAGCGATTCTGCATAGCGCTCGGTTTCGTTCATGGCTGTTAAGTTCATTGTACGCCCCGGCGGCAAAGAAGAGCTCCTAAGCTGCTAAGCTTCTAAGCCGCTAAGCGGAACAAACGATCAGCGACGTAGAATATAGGATCAGCATGGCGTATCTGGCGTTCTACCTGATTTTCGTGGGTGGCAAAGCGGCCTTCATGTACGGGGTTTGGAGACTTGCAAAATCCCAAGGGAGATCGCCTTGGTTTCCGCTTACGGTGAGTATATTTTTCGCCAGCATCGTGTTCGTTGCACTCTTCGTCAAAGGACGCGCGGAATCCTGTACAAGTCTCGCCTAAATTCAAACTGACACACTACCGATAATATGCTCGTTTGACCCGCTCGCCTTGTGCCAGCTAAAATCAGGTGTTTACGCACTAAATCCCACCGATTTAGGCAATTCCAGCCACTTAAAGGACGCTTACTGCACTCATGGCCAACCATTTTTCCGCGCTGAAGCGCACTCGTCAGACTGAAAAACGTACTACCGCCAACCGCGCCAACAAGTCGCGCCTGCGCACAGCTCTGCGCGGACTGCGCGAATCGATTGCTGCCGGCGACCGCAAAGCAGCGGAAACAAATTATCGGGAGACCGTTTCGGTGATCGATAAGGCGATTCAAAAAGGCAGCATCCACAAAAACACGGCTGCACGCTACAAATCCCGCCTCAATGCCCGCGTCCGGGCAATCGCCACGAAGTAGAAGCAAAGACAAAAGCTCTACCACGGATGAGCACGGATTTCACGGATTTCTCCTTAATAATTATCCGTGCGATCCGTGCACATCCGTGTAATCCGCGGTCTAGCTGTTGGTTTTGAGGTTGGTTTTCGATTTCTCTTGCCGCAACAGCTCTACTTTCCGTTCTAAGCCCCAGCGATATCCGCCGAGGCCGCCGTCGGAGCGCACGACGCGATGGCATGGAATCAGCACTGCGACTTCATTAGTGGCGCAGGCGCGCGCCACAGCGCGGCGTCCGGACTCCCCGCCCAGGCGCTTGGCGATCTCGGAATACGTGCGGGTTTCACCTGCAGGAATCCGGTTCAACTGGTCGTAAACCCGCCGTTGAAACGCGGTGGTGCGCACATCCACAGGCAATTCCGGCAAATTGACCTCACCCTCGAGGCGGCGCAAGAGGTTGCTCATCCAATCTTTCAACTCATTGCCGGCCTGTACCACTTCGGCTTTGGGATACTCACCCTCAAGTTCCCGCACCAGACGAGAGACATCGTCGCCCAACTTGACGCTGCAGACGCCCTTATCGGTTACTGCCAAGAGCGCGTTGCCCGCGGAATAGGGAGCTAGAGCGTATCGAATTCGCGTTCCAGTGCCGCCTTTGCCGTAGGCTGCCGGCGTCATTCCCAGTTTGGAATTTGATTTTTCGTACACCCGGCTGCTGGAGTTGTATCCCGCCTCATAGAGCGCGGTAGTGACATCGCGGCCGAAACGCAGCGCGGTTTTGAACAGCGACAGCCGGCGGGCGTCCGCATATTGCTTGATGGTGATGCCGGTGCTCTGCTTGAACGCCCGATCCAGCGTCGCCGGATGCATCTTCAACTCAGCGCTCAACTGCTTCAGCGGCAGCGGCGAATCGACATTCTTCTCCACTCGCCGGCACACATTGCGTACCAGTTCCACTTTGCTGGCATCGATTTCACGCGGGTGGCAGCGCTTGCAAGCCCGAAATCCCGCCTGTTCGGCGCTCTCAGGATCGAAAAAGAACTGCACGTTCTCCGGCCGAGGCCGCCGCGATGGGCATGAAGGACGGCAATAGATATTCGTGGAAGTCACCGCGTAGAACAAAGCCCCATCGAAGCGGCGGTTGCGGGCAACAATGGCGTCCCAAAGCTGGGCTGAATCGCTGGTCGGAATAGCTGCGCTGTTCATGTGACGAGGATAATGCTAGCGAAAAGATGCGCGCTATCCGGAAAATGACGGCAAAGAAGGCGTTTGAGGTAAGGCGTTTCCTGAAGAACCGTTTCAGGTAAACCGTTTCAGAAGAACCGTTTCAAGAAAGGGCGTTTCAAACCCAATAGCAACAAACCCTGTTGGAGTTTTGAAACGCGGTTTCTGAAACGCGGTTTCTTGAAACGCTTTTCTCGAAACGCTTTACCTGAAACGCTTTACCTGAAACGCTTCACTCGCCTATTTAATCTCACTCACCGGCAGCATGGTGCCGAAGTCCTGGCCTGACGGCGCTACGGCGCGGGCGACAATCGCGCTGAAAGCCTGCTTGTATTCCGGATATTGCGCGACCAATGCTTTGATAAAGGCCATGTTCTGCTGAAAGGTTTTGCCGGTATCGGAGATGTCGGGCGTTGAATACTTGTACACCAGGTCCAATCCACCCTTCGGATCGGTAACCGGAAATGCCTGCACAATCTGATAAGTGGTGCCATTCAGGGTTAATGCGGCGGGCTGCTGCGGGTTTTGCGGCACGTCTTTTGGCATTGCCGCCTGCTGTTCCTCATACAGCTTCTCAATTTGCGCGGTGTTCACAAACGGGGCGGGCGCGATCAGGTTGGCGGCCGTGACGTAATAGAAGTACGAAGTGTGCTGATCGCCTTTCTTTTTCAGGTCTCGCGCCTGCACCCAGTACCACAAACCGTCATGCGGCCCGATCTGGTGCTCTTTGGGGAAGTAGCCCGCCAGCTTCCACTGTGGACCTTCCTGCTGCAGGACGTAAGTGATCGTGAAGGGCTGCTTCGAGCCAGTTACGTCCTGAATCGCGACGGCATATTTTCCCGGAGGCAAGCCGGGAATCACGAATGAGGTGCTGCCGGGCGCGTTCACCAATCCGCAGAAGAATTCGGCACGCTCGTAAGTCTGAGTTCCCGGCGCATCGAGCAGCCATTCGTTGCGGATATGGGCCTGTCCGCCGGCAATTTTGTCCTTATTTTCGGTGACGGCGCCGGCAATGGATTGGAAATTCTGGGCTACGTTTGGGATGGCATTTTGTTGCATGGCTGCACTGTTGCCCTGGACCGCGTCGGTGAAGAACTGCTGGGCGGCAGCTTCGATGCCGGACCGGGTTGCGGCATCCATGTCCTGCTGCGTGTAACACTGCTCGGCGGCCTTCGCAGGGAGCGTGAGCGCGAGCGGAACGGCCAAAGCAAATACGGTCAGAAAGCGCGTGAAAAGACGGTTCATATACCTCTCAGGACGAGCGACAGCGCAATAGGCGAGCAGCCCCTTGGGTTTATAGATGCGAATTCCCGCAACTCGGATGGTTTTGCGCGTTCTTATAGAGCCCTTTTTACCACGGAGGCACGGAGCAGCCGAGCCGCAACCAAAACCTGTTCACCACGGAGGCACGGAGCACACGGAGAAGACCAGAAAACGGGGGGGGGAAGATCACCCTTATCTTTGCGCCTTCGTATTCAACTCAAGGTTTCTCCGTGTTCTCCGTGTCTCCGTGGTGAAATGATTTTTGAGAACTCTAATCGGCAAACCAAAAACTTTGCGCAAAATGACAAGAAATCAAACGTTAGTAATACCGAGAGCACGGAGAAGGTACAAGGCGTTTCAGGTTCCAGGCTTGAAGTTTCAAAGTCTGGGACGAGGCAGTCGATAGCTGACCGCGGATCGGCACAGCAAATGAAAGCATTTCTCCGTCTCCTCTGTGGCTCAGTGGTGAAAAGTAACGCTGTTTTCCGGACTTTATTGGAGTAGCATAAATCGTAGTCGTGTCCCGAATCATCTTCATCACCGGCCTGTCACTGCTTCTGGGTAGCCCGATGTTAGGCCAGCAGCAGATCGATACTCGCCCGCAGCCTCCAGTTTTCCGGCAAACTCCGCGGACGAATGGCGCTTATTCCACACGGATCCAGCGCGGGCAGCAGCCGGGCGGCCAGCAGCAGGTTCCAGAGCAATCGGCGCCGATTCCTCCGTCCATGGAAGAGATGCAGCGGCGCGGCGCCCTGAGAATCAACCCCAACCAAACGCCGCAGATGCCGGCCCGGGAGCGATCGCAAGCCCAAGGCCAGGGTTCCACTAGCCCAGTGCAGGCAAATACCGCACAAGTACCGCAGCAGCAGGCAGTTCAGCCCGCCGGATCAGGGGTCATGGGCGCGGCAACGCGGCCGGCAAATCCGCCACGCATCAGCTATGCCAGCGGACAGCTTACGGTCATTGCGGACAACTCCCAGTTGTCTGACATTCTGCATGCGGTTGGACGCACCACCGGAGCTCATCTCGAAGGCAGCCCGCCGGATTCGGAGCGGGTTTTTGGCCAGTTCGGCCCAGGAAGCACCCGGGATGTGCTCAATTCCCTGCTCACCGGATCACGCTACGATTACATCTTGTTGGGTTCGCTCGATGCCCCGGGAAGCGTGGATCGCATCGTGCTCAGCCCGCATTCCCCAGGAGCGGCCAACGGAACCGCCGTGGCCGGAGTTCCCAACCAGCAGGCGCGACCCAGCTACAATCCGAATCCGCCGCAGCAGGCGGTGGAAGAAGAAAATAACGCCGATGATAATGGCGACAACTCTGCCAATGTGCCGGAGACCGAGCCGCCGCCACAGCCGGAGCCTCAGCCGCAGGCGCAGCCAGAAAACAACGCCAACCAGCCCAATGGGCAGCAGCAACCAAACCAGATCAAGACCCCGGAACAACTGCTGCAGGAGCTGCAGCGGCTACGTCAGCAGCAGCAACAGCAACAAAATCAGCAGGGGCAGCAGCCGCAGCAGAATCCTCAATAGCTGCTGGCTCCGGGCTGCTAGCTGCTGGCTGCTAGCTGCTAGCTAAAAGCCCAAAAAAAACTCACACTGATGAAACAGATGTTACGGATCGGACGGATATTTCGAGGGATGATGGATTATTCAGGAAAATACGGCTTGGGCCGACTCCCTTTGTCTCGTCTCGTTCGTGCAAGTTGTTAGCTTTTGACTTAAGCCAGCAGCTAGAAGCTAGCAGCTGATAAAGAAAAAGCTCCCAAAATGGGAGCTTGATCTTTTGGGGAGGAAAAATTGTTGATGTTTTTTGGGTTTGGCTGGCAGCCAGAAGCAGAATCCAGCAGCTTACCGGGTGACGTTTGCCGGAAACTGCAGCACGGCGGCCGGGGCCTTGGCTGGACGGCGGCTCATCGCGCGCAAAATGCCGCTGGCCGCGAGATATCCTGAATAGATACCGAAAAACATGGCGGAGATGATGGTCAGGAAAACGGTTACGCTGAGGATCAGACTGTTCAAAGTGGCCGAACTCACCAGTTGGGGATTCACTTCCCGTGTCCGCCTTATATGATGTCGAACCGCAGAGGCCAGTTGTTTATCTCTGCTGAGCTGGCCTATTCTGCTTCAGGACCCGAAACTCATAAAGTCTCGCTGGTCCATGTACTTCCGCTACCACGTTTATCCGCTATAACCCGCACTGCGGCCAGATTACGCAGGTAATCTCATCCCAAAAATTCGGGTGAACACGGAGGACACGAAGGACACAAAGGAACAATCACCGCGAAGATTTCTATTTACTAATTTGATAAGGGCCCCGCTAGCATAATCGCCTTGCTTCCTTCGTGACCTCTGTGCCCTCCGTGTTAAAGGATTTTGCGTTTCCGCTCGGAAGCCCAATGTAACTCGCATTGACGCTGCCCGATGTTGACAAATAAGATACGGACGTATCGTTCCGTCTTAATCGCAACGACATCTCCTGTAGATCCACACTTTTTTGGGCATGGCAATTACCTCGATTCGGGTCCGCGGCGCTCGCCAGCACAACCTGAAAAACATCAATGTTGAGATTCCCCGCAATACCCTCACAGTCATCACGGGATTGAGCGGTTCGGGAAAGTCGTCTCTGGCCTTCGACACCATTTATGCCGAGGGACAGCGGCGCTATGTGGAGACTCTGTCGGCCTATGCGCGGCAGTTTCTCGATCAAATGGAGCGTCCTGAGGTGGACGCGATTGATGGATTGAGTCCTTCCATCGCCATTGAGCAGAAGACTACAACGCGCAACCCGCGTTCCACCGTAGGGACAATTACCGAGATTTACGATTATTTGCGCCTGCTTTATTCCTCCATCGGAGTGCCGCATTGTCCGCAGTGCGGACGCGAGATCAGCCGGCAGTCCGCCGAGCAGATTGTCCAGCAGGTGATGTCGCTCAAGCCGGAAGAGCGCGTGATGCTGCTGGCCCCTATCGTGCGCGGTCGCAAAGGCGAGTTCAAAAAGGAACTGGAGAAGCTGGCGCAGGCCGGCTACACCCGCGCGCGCATTGACGGCGAGCTGCGCAGTCTGGACGATGCCGGTGGCGATGGCGAGGAAATCCGGTTAGACAAGCGCAAGAACCACACCATCGAAGTCGTTATTGACCGGCTGCTGGTGAAACCGGGAATCGAGAAGCGCCTGGAGAACTCCGTAGCTACGGCGATGAAGCTGGCCGACGGGCTGGTCACGCTGGCAGTCGTCGATGGCGACGAACGGATGTACTCCGCCAAGATGGCATGTCCCGATTGCGGAATCAGCGTGCCCGCGCTGGAGCCGCGCTCGTTTTCCTTCAACAGCGTTTATGGAGCGTGTTCGGAGTGCCACGGGCTGGGCAGCAAATATGACTTCGATCCCGCGAAGCTGATTGTCGACTGGACGAAGCCGCTGCTCGAAGGCGCGCTCGGGCCGGGCTCCGGGTCAACCTATCTGCGGCGCCTGCTGGAGATTGCCGCGCAGGTGTACAAACTCGATCTGAGCATCGCATTCGAAAAGCTTCCCCAAGACCAGCAGAACCTGCTGCTCTACGGGCCGCCGGAACGCGAAGCGGCGCGCAGCGGATTTCACGGAGTTCTCGCATTCCTCAAGCAGAACCTGGAGGACTCGACCTCCGAGAGCTATCGCGAGTGGCTGCTGGAATACATGTCGGCGACGGTTTGTCCGCTCTGTCACGGAAAACGGCTGCGGCAGGAGAGCCTGGCGGTGCGGATGAACGGGATTTCCATCGCCGACTTCACCGGCATGCCGGTGGCGCGGGCGCTACAGGCGGCGCAGAATATCACCTTAAACGAGCGCGAGAAGATTGTTGCCGGCCGCGTCCTGCGCGAGATTGCCGAGCGCCTGCAGTTCCTGAACGCCGTCGGGCTCAGCTACATCTCGCTTGATCGTTCGGCGGCCACGCTCTCCGGCGGTGAAGGCCAGCGCATTCGGCTGGCGACGCAGATTGGATCGAAACTGCGCGGCGTTCTATACGTGCTCGACGAGCCTTCGATTGGACTGCACCATCGTGACAACAATCGCCTGATTGCCGCGCTGGAGTCGTTGCGCGATTTGGGAAACACGGTGCTGGTCGTCGAGCATGATGAAGAGACGATTCGCCGCGCCGATTATGTTATCGATCTTGGCCCTGGCGCGGGACGCCATGGTGGCGAGCTCGTTGCCCAGGGCACTCCCGCAGAGATCGAGCGCGCTGCTGACTCCCTTACTGGGAAATATATTTCCGGTGAAATCAATATCGGCGCGCGTTTCGAGCCGCGCGCGATTAACGGCAAAGCAATTACTGTCCTCGGCGCGCGGGAAAACAATCTCAAGAACCTCGATGTCGCCTTTCCACTGGGCGTGATGACGGTAGTTACGGGTGTGAGCGGCTCGGGCAAATCCACTTTGGTGAATGACATTCTCTACCGTGCGCTGGCTAAGAAGCTCTATCGTTCGCGCGAGGAGCCCGGTGGGCACAAAAGCGTTACCGGGATGGAGGACATCGATAAAGTCATCCGCATCGATCAGTCTCCGATTGGGCGCACGCCACGCTCGAATCCCGCAACCTACACCGGCGTCTTTACTCAGATTCGCGACCTCTATGCCATGCTGCCGGAGTCGCGAGAGCGTGGCTACAAGGCCGGTCGCTTCTCCTTCAACGTGAGCGGCGGCCGCTGCGAAGCCTGCCAGGGGGAGGGCCAGCGGCGCATCGAGATGAACTTCCTGCCCGATGTCTACGTGCTGTGCGAGGTGTGTGGCGGTAAACGCTACAACCACGAGACGCTGTCAGTGCGCTTTAAGGGGCAGTCGATTGCCGATCTGCTGGAGACGCCGATTGCCGACGCGCTTCCCATTCTGGAAGATATCCCGCAGGTGCGGCAGAAGCTTCAGACCCTGGTCGATGTCGGCCTGGGCTACATCCAACTGGGACAATCGGCGGTGACGCTCTCGGGGGGCGAGGCGCAGCGTATCAAACTGGCCCGCGAGCTGAGCAAGCGCCAGACCGGCCGTACCCTGTATCTGCTCGATGAGCCGACGACCGGCCTGCATTTTGAGGACGTGAAAAAGCTGCTCGACGTGCTGCATCGGTTAACCGATCTCGGTAACACGATCATCATCATCGAACACAACCTTGACGTAATCCGCAACGCCGATTGGCTCATCGATCTCGGACCTGAAGGCGGCGAGGATGGTGGACGCCTGGTGGTCCAGGGCACGCCGCAACAGGTTGCGCGCAACAAAAAATCCTACACCGGCCACGCCCTGGCGGAGTATATGGCGCAGGCAAAGTGGAATAATCGGGTGATCGGGTGATCGGGTCATCGGGCCAAGTAAGAAGCCGAGGTGCCAAAATTGTTTGGTGTTCCTTGGTTTTAGTTGACCCGATCACCCGATGGCCCGATGACCCATTCTTTAGGTTTTCTCCACCCGATATACTGCAACCGTGTCTCTCCCGCCCAATTCACCCCTCGATTCCCTTCCCCAACCCGATGCCGCACCCTCTTTGCCGGCCACCATCGCTCCGGCTCCCGGGGAGAACCCGGCGTGGGGATTGCTGGATGTTCTTCTGATCGCGGTATTTGGCGTTATTGCGATGTTCTTTCTGACGGCGATCGGATTTGTGGTGATGCACTTCATTCCTGGGCTGCGGCACATGGATGTCTCGCAGCTATCGCAGGAGCCGCTGGTAGTTCTGCCGCCTCAAACTCTGGCTTACGTGGCGACATTGTTTTTCATGATGCTGGTGGTGCGGCGCGAAAGTTTTGAACCGTTTTGGGATGCTGTCCATTGGCGGTGGCCGGCGAATGTATGGCCGTTTATTCTCGGCGGGCTGCTGCTGTCGCTCTCCATCCAGCTCGGGTCAGCATACTTACCCATTCCTAAATCGCTGCCCATCGATCAATTTTTCAAAACGACTCGTGCGGCCTGGCTGCTGGCAGTGTTTGGAATCTTTATTGCTCCATTTTTTGAGGAACTTTTCTTTCGCGGGTTTTTCTATCCGGCTCTGTATCGCCGCATGGGATTATTTGCCGCAGTCGTTGTCAATTCCCTGGTCTTCGCCCTCTTCCATGAAGGACAGCTCGCCCATGCCTGGGCCCCACTGCTGGTGCTTTTTATCGTTGGCTGCGTGCTGACGCTGGTGCGCGCCAAATCAGGATCGGTGGCCTGCAGCTTCGTCGTCCACGCCGCCTACAACGCATTCCTTTTTGGCTCGATCTTCGTCGTCACCGGCGGCTTCCGGCACATGGAGAAGCTGACGGCGTGACAAGTAGTTGTCAGTTGTCAGTTATCAGTTATCAGTTGTCAGTCATTAAAGCTCGAGGCTGCCTTTACTGAATACTGAAGACTGAAAACTCAAATGGCCAGTGCTAATGTATTCCCCATGCCCAACTCCCGCGAACTCCTGCTGAACATGCTGGCGCGCCAGTCATTTCGGCTGGGAGATTTCAAGCTTTCCTCCGGCGGCAGCAGCGATTACTACATCGATTGCCGCACTACCACGCTCGATGCCGAAGGCGCTCGCCTTACCGGCCGCGTCTTCCTCGACCTGATTCAGGCAAAGCGCTGGAAACCGCGCGCCATTGGCGGACTCACGTTGGGCGCCGATCCCATCGTCGTGGCCGTCGCCTTGCTCACCTCTCAGCAGACTCAGACGCGCGCTCCGGCCCGCACCAAGCCGATGGACGTGAGCGAATTCCTCATTCACGGTTTTCTCGTCCGCAAGCAAGAAAAGGCGCACGGCACCGCGCAGCGCATTGAGGGCTTCCACGAAAAAGGCGCGCGCGTGGTGATCGTGGACGATGTCTGCACCACCGGCTCGTCCACTGTTCAAGCCATCGAAGCCGCTCGCGAGTTTGGCTTCGAGGTTGCCGGTGTGGCCTGTCTGGTGGAACGCGAAGAAGCCGGCGGACGCCCGGCAGTCGAGCAAGCCGCGGCCGGTGCGGAGTTTATTTCGATCTTTAAAGCAAGCGAGGTGAGGGCGGCGCATCTGGCGCAGGGGTCTCACTGAATTTTGCGGAATTGGGAAAATCGGCTGATCGGGTCATCGGGTCATCGGGTGAAGTGAAAAAAGAATTCCAAAACGGGTGCGAGGCAACTTTTACTTCACCCGATGACCCGATCTGCATTCATTTAGAATTTCAATCAGATGATCAAGACCCTGGAATGGACCAACGCGGGCGTGCGCTTCATCGATCAGAGGCGCTTACCGACGGAGGAGATTTACGTCACCTGCGGCAATTACCGCGAGGTTGCGACTGCGATTCGCGACATGATTGTGCGCGGCGCGCCGGCTATTGGCGTGGCCGCAGCCATGGGCATTGCTCTCGGGATTCGGGACTCGCAGGCCGGATCCTACTCCGAGCTCCGTCCCGAACTGGAACTGATCTGTGACACGCTGGCCAGGACGCGGCCCACTGCTGTCAATTTATTTTGGGCAATCCGCAGAATGCGGGAGCGCTTTGACTCCCTTGCAGCCGAACCCGTGGAGCAGATCAAGCGCGCGCTGATCGACGAAGCGCAACTGATGTACCTCGCCGACATCGCCGCTTGCGAGGCCATGGGCCGCAATGGCGCGGTCCTCATGCCGTCGTCAGGCGGCGTGCTGACGCACTGCAACGCCGGCGCCTTGGCAACTTGCGGCTACGGCACGGCCTTGGGCGTGATTCGTGCCGCGGTAGAAGCGGGCAAGAAGATTCACGTCTTCGCCGACGAAACACGTCCCTTCCTGCAAGGTTCGCGCCTCACCGCCTGGGAGCTGACCAAGGATGGTATTCCCACAACGGTAATCTCCGACAACATGGCCGGAGCCATGATGAAGCAGGGCAAGATTCGCGCCGTAGTCGTCGGCGCCGACCGCATTGCCGCTAATGGCGATGTCGCCAACAAAATCGGTACATACACAGTGGCAGTGTTGGCGCGGGAGCACGGCATTCCCTTTTACGTGGCCGCGCCTTGGTCCACGGTCGATCTCGCCACTCCCAACGGCGATCACATACCAATCGAGCAGCGCGCTGCTCGCGAGGTCACGCACTTTGCCGGCAAGCAAATTGCGCCGGACGGCATCGCGGTTGAGAATCCCGCCTTCGATGTGACTCCGAATCGCTACATCGCGGCCATCATCACCGAGCGCGGCATCGCGAAAACCCCATATTCGGAAGCATTGCAGAAGCTGGCAAATTCCGTCGAGCTTTCCACCGCGAGCGTGTGACCTGCGCGATGGACAGGTCAGCCCTCCAGAGCAGATAATTTCATTCTGGAATGCATCGGATTACCCGTATTGTAGTCATCGTATTGTTCCTTTTTCCGATCGGATTACTGGCCCAGAGCTCCTCAACTCCGACAACCAGTCCCTCAACTGCGCCGCAAAACACGCCCGCTTCGACCGCCGAGCGCGAGGTTCCGGCAACCATCCTGAAGGCCACCACGCGCCTGGTGCTGGTAGACACGATCGTGACTGACCGCTCCGGACATCCACTCACAGATCTGAAAGCCACCAACTTTGAGCTGACCGAGGATGGCGTGCCGCAGAAGATCCACTTTTTTTCCGTGCACACGCCGGACAAGGCGGCGGCGCCGGAGAATAAACCCGCATTGCCGCAAGGCGCATTCACCAACGTGCCCAGCGCTCCTGCCAACGGTGATACGCCAACCGTGCTCTTGCTGGACGCGCTGAATACGCCTGTTACCGACCAGAAGTATGCGCGCCAGCAGATGCTGAAGTATCTGAAGACCCTCAACCCGGGCGCGCGCGTCGCGGTCTATCTCCTCGGAACATCGCTGCGCATGGTGCAGGACTTCACCACCGATCCGCAGGTCTTGCAGGCGGCGCTGTCCAAAGTGGGGGCGAAGAGCTCGCCGGTGGTCAAAGACGCTGCCGGCGACAGCGATTTCCTGGCCGCGGCGGGAATCTTCAAGAATGGGAAGGTAGTGCAGGCGGCGCTGGAAGATTTCGAAAATGACACTGAAGCGATGAAGACCGATTATCGCGTGATGACGACGCTGGAGGCACTGCGCGCGATTGCACGCAATGTAGCCGGATATCCCGGCCGCAAGAACCTGGTTTGGGTTTCATCGGCGTTTCCACTCGCCATCGGACTGGATCCCGGCGCGCAGACCGCCCCTCGCCACACCCAGGACGGGGTCACCCCGGCGATGGTGCGAACGCAGATCATGGCGCGCGACTACTCTCGCGAAATGCGCGACACCGCAGACCAGCTCACCAATGCGCAGGTTGCTGTCTATCCTGTCGGTGCTGAAGGCCTCACGGGATCGATGTTCGATGATGTTTTCGCCAATGGCCATAATCTCGATGGTTCCATGATGCAAGGCGACGAATTTGCCAGGGCCGCCGCGACGCGCGACGACGCGCTGCAAAGCGCTCATCAGACAATGAACCACCTGGCCGAGGCGACCGGCGGCAGGGCTTTCTACAATGTCAACGACATCAACAATGCCATCGCGCGCAGCATCGCCGACGGTTCCACCTATTACACGCTGGGCTACTATCCGGCAGATAACAACTGGAATGGGCACTTTCGCAAGATCGAGGTGAAGCTGCTCGACACCAGCAATGCCCGCGTGCGCGCGCGCAGTGGATACTACGCGCTCGATACCGCCGGGCAGCAGACTGCGGCGGAAAAAGAGCAGTTGGAGCGACAATTTCAGCAGTCGTTGGAATTACATGCTCCCGAATCTACCGCTCTGCCGTTTGTCGTAAGGCTCTTCCCGCCGAAAGCGCCGGGAACTCCGCTGACGCTGGTTTACGGCCTCGATCCCACCACGCTTTCGTTCTCCACCAGCGCTGACGGGCTGGAGCACGGATCATTCGGAGTTCTGGTGCAGGCATTCAATACGAAAGGCAAACCTGCCGGCGGCAAATCCAGCACTGTTACCGCCGACCTGAAGCCTGATGCCTACGAGCACATGATGCAGAACGGGCTTCACTTTACCCAGCAACTGAAGCTTGCTCCCGGAAAATACGCCCTGAAAATCGGAGTGCTCGACCAGCACAGCGGATTGATCGGCACAGTCACTGCAACTGCAGACGTTCCCGAAAAATGAGCAGTTGGCAGTAACGCGCATTTTTTGCCACCACAATGCTGGATCGAGTCGGCCCCTCATCTGACGGAAAGGAGCCGCGATCGCCCATACGCACACAGCAAGGCAGGAAAGCCACGCACTGTTGTCACTGGACAACGGCTTATCGCTTGTTGCGTATCGCTAATTGCGCGTTATTGCGGCTGTTCCGGCTGCGGTTGCGTCTTTCTTTCCACTTTTCGCGCGCCACGTTTGGTCGCATGTGCGGTCTTGTGGACGCCCTTTTTGGTGCCGCGAACTACCTTGTGAGTCGTTTTTTTCGTGGCGTGGGCAGTGTCGTGGCCGGCGTTCTTCATGTCTTGTCCAGCGCTTTGCGCGTGCGCGGACACTCCCAGGAGCATTCCTGAGACGAAAAATGCCAGTACGGCGTGGCGAATGAGCTGCTTCATGGGACCTCCAGGGGAGCTTCAGCAATAATCGACAGGCCATAAGCGACAGGCAAAAACCTCAAAAGCGACGCACAAGAACAAATTACCGGTCGGAATGGTCTTGTTTCGGTCGTTGCTTATTGCCTGTTGCTTATCGCTTATTGCAAGCCGTTGACGTATTTGGTGCAGCGCGCTGCGCCAGGGATGGCCGAAAGAGTTACTAGTGACATGCAGATTGCGAGGTTTTGCGCGCGATCTCCGGCTTAGAATCGTTCAGCGCTAGGCATTTCCGCGCGCGAAAGGCCCTTCCGACTGCCATGCGGGACGTTCTTAGCCGGCTTTCAATCGGCAAAAAGATTGTAGGACTGGTCACCATCACGCTGGTGATCATGGTTGCCGCCGCGTTGCACTCATATTTGCGCATTCGCTTGGCGAACCGGGCCGTAGTAGATCTCACCGAAACCCTCGATCCGGTCACCGATTGCGTGGACAACGTCGAAGCTGCGGCCCTGGAACAGGAGTTATACCTCGAGCGGGTGCAGCGAATGGCGGAGGAGCGTCCGCTGGAACCCGTGCAAATTGCTGCCGAAACCGCGCTGTATCGCGCGAAGCTGGCGGAAGTGGACGCGCAAGTGGGCCGGGCGCAGGCGATTCTGGCGCGCGGAATCGCGAATACCACGTCCAAGAATGAAGCTGTGGCGCTGGCGCGAGTGGATACGGCGCTGCAAGGTCTCGCCAGCCAGCATCGCATGCTGCATCAGCAGGGGACAAAACTGCTCGAAATGGCGACTGCAGGCCGGCAAATGTCTCTCTCCATGCTGCGCGATAACATCGAAAGTCAGCAGGATGAGTTCGATTCCGCGCTCGACGGAGTTCGAAGCCGCATTGAAGAGGTGGAGCAAGGCTCGGGACGCGCTCTGGAAAGTGCCGAATCCGGACTACTCCGCCTCGCTGCGGAGAACTTTCTGCTGGCAATGCTGGCGTTTTTGGCAGGAGTACTGGTCGCCTCGTCGATCACCCGGCGCTTAGTCAGGCCCATTCACACGCTGCGCGACGGCGCCAAGGCAGTCGAAGGCGGCGATTTGGGCGTGCAGGTGCTCGTCAGCAGCGCCGATGAGATCGGCGATTTGTCGAAATCCTTCAACTCTATGGTGCGCGAACTGCGCGTAAAAGAGCAGATCAAGAGCACGTTCGGCAAGTATCTCGACCCCAGAATCGTGGAAAAGTTGATTGCAGAAGACGGGCAGGCGGTGGAAGGGCAACGTCAGGTGATGACCGTGTTCTTCTCTGACGTGCAGGGATTCAGCAATCTCGGCGAAATGCTTACGCCGGCGGGCCTGGTCAACGTAATGAACGAGTACTTTTCGCTGGCTACGGAACCCATTGTGCGCCATCAGGGTGTGATCGATAAGTACATTGGCGATGCAGTAATGGCGTTCTGGGGGCCTCCGTTTACCGATTCGGGAAGCCATGCGCGCCTCGCCTGCGCAGCCACACTGGAACAATTCGACAAAATCGAGGAGCTGAAACGGCGTTTGCCGGAGCTTACCGGCATACGAAAGGCCGTTCCGCCGGTGAATGTTCGCATCGGTTTGTGCACTGGGGAAGTGCTGGTAGGCACCGTGGGATCCACAGTTTCGAAGTCTTTTACCGTGATGGGAGACACCGTAAACACCGCCTCGCGTCTCGAAGGCGCCAATAAACAGTATGGAACCCGGGTATTGATCAGCGAAGAGACGCATCGGCTGGCGCAGGAATGGTTTGAAACCCGCGAGATCGATCGCATAAAGGTCGTCGGCAAGTCGGAACCGGTGCGGGTATTCGAGTTGATGGGCGCAAAAGGAGCGCTGAGCGCATCCCGTTTCGAATTGAAACACTTCTTCGAGTCGGCGCTGCAGGCGTATCAGGAGCGCGATTGGCAGCGCGCGCAGGCTAGTTTCGAGCAGTGTCTGCGCATTGAACCCGCGGACAAGCCCAGCGAAGTGTATCTCGGGCGCATTCGCACCCTCATCAGCACGCCTCCAGCGCAGGATTGGGACGGCGTTTGGCAGCTCAGCAGCAAGTAAAACGAGGCAATAAGCAATAGGCGGTAAGCAATAGGCAGTCGCTTATTGCTTACTTATTGCTTACCTCTTGCTTATCGCCTACTGCCTATTGCTTATCGCTCGTCACGTAACGTTCCCGCGAAGAATGTCGACCGAATTGGGAATGCGCGCTGCGCGTGTGGCTGCTTCTTCGCTTTCGGCGATGGAATCGCCTTCCCCTGGCGCGAGAAACAGGTTTTCTTCCAGGCCGTGCTGCTTGGTGTAGAGATCGAAATAGCGTCCGCCGCGCTCATATAGCTGCTCGTGAGTGCCGCGCTCGATGATTTGGCCTTCTTCCACCACCAGAATTTGCTCGGCGCGGCGGATTGTGCTCAGGCGATGCGCAATAACAAATGTCGTGCGCCCGCGCATCAGGTAGGCAAGCCCTTCCTGAATGAGCGCTTCCGACTCGGAATCGAGGCTGGAAGTGGCTTCATCGAGGATCAAAATGCGCGGATCGGCGAGAATTGCGCGCGCAATGGAGATGCGCTGGCGTTGTCCGCCGGAGAGTTTTACCCCGCGTTCGCCAACGACAGTGTCGTATTTGTCGGCAAAACGTTCGGCGAATTCGTCCACGCGGGAGATGCGACAGGCGCGGAGAATCTCTTCTTCCGTCGCATTCGGACGCGAAAACGCCACGTTTTCGCGGATGGTTCCATCAAACAGAAAAGATTCCTGCAGCACTACACCCAGCCGGTTGCGGTAAGAATCGAGCCGCACCTCGCTGAGATCGATGCCATCGACGAGGATGCGTCCACTCTGCGGCTTATAAAAGCCGGCAATCAGGCCGATGATTGTCGATTTCCCAGATCCGGACGGCCCTACCAGGGCGGTCACCATTCCCGGAACGGACTGAAAGGAGATGTTGTGCAGCACCTCTTTGCCGTTCTCGTACGCGAAACTCACGCTCTCGAAGTCGATATTGCCGATGATCTCCGGCAATTCGGTGGTCCTTTGTGGATCGACATCCTCCGGATTTTCGTTTAACACCTCGCGCGTGCGCTCCAGTCCGGCGAGTGCTTCGGTAATTTGCGTGCCGATATTAACGATCTGCAGCACCGGCGCGATGAGAAATCCCATGAACATGGTGTAGGTAAAGAAGCCGCCAAGGGTCATGGTGCCGGCAATAATCTGCCGCGCGCCCAGGTACATCACTACTGCGCCCACCATTCCCAGCAGCACAGTAGAAGACAAACTCATCAGAGAAGTGGCCGTCAGCGCGCGCAAAACGTTGTTCAGCAGCCGCTGCACGCCGGAAGAGAAGACTTGATGCTCGCGATCTTCGGCGTGGTACCCCTTGATCACGCGCACGCCGCCAAGAGATTCGGTCAGGCGTCCACTAACCTCGGCAAAAATCTTGCTGCGCTCGCGGAAAATCGGACGAATCGTGCCAAATGCCTGCTTCAAAGCCAGCGAGAAAACCAGCAGGCAGACGAACGCGACCGTCGTCATGATCACGCTGATGCGCATAAGAACTACAAATGCGAGCACTGCGGTGAGCACGCCACCGAGAAAATCGATCATGCCGGTGCCAATCAGGTTGCGAATGCCTTCGACATCGGACAGAATTCGCGCGACTAAAGTGCCGGTTTTGGTGGAATCGTAGTAGGCAACCGGCAGGCGACCGACGTGCTCCTGCACTTTGCGGCGCATCTCCGCGATCATCCGCTGCGCGGCTTTTGACAATAATTGCGTAAGAGCGAATGACGTCAGGCCCTGAATGATGGTCGCCGCGATCACTGCCAGCAGGATCTGGTGCAGCCGCCAGAGGTGCTTTTTCATGATCACGTCGTCGACAAGGAACTTGGTAGACGCGGGCAGGACCAGTCCGGCAACGCGATTGATAGCCATCAGTCCTAGCCCGCCAAGCATTAACGCGCGATGCGGACGCACTAGTTCGAGTACGTCGGGTAGAACGCCCTTTAGACGCTGCATCTTTGGCGGCTTCGGCTTGACTGTGGCAATGGCTGCAGTGGCCATATGGGGTTCAGGATGACATGCTTCTGATGATTTTGCGCGGCAAATCGACGCAGAAATAGCGGGACCCGCTGCGGTAGCGGCGGGTGCTCTTGGCTTTCATGGCCTATCCGACCACATCCTCGAACAGCGCCCGCCGCTAGCGCAGCGGGTTCTGTTTATACTCAAAACAAATCGCAGCCGAGTCCTGTGTAACGGAATCTACTGTTGTTCAGACCAAAATGACATCAATCCGCTCCTTGAAACCGTCTTCGCGCGACTTTCTGTCATACATCATTACCGTTCTTATCGCGGTCTCTTGCGTCTTTGTCTGCCTTTTGGAGCGCGCGCGCGCCGAAAAACCTGCTCTCGCGCAGGACCAAGGCTATGTTGCGCTGCAGCAGGAGCTCCAAAGGTTGCGCACCACTGCGCGCCTGATGCATACCACCGCCCATCCCGATGACGAAGATGGTGGCATGCTCACATTGGAATCGCGCGGCAAAGGCGCTACTGCACTGCTTTGCACGCTCACTCGCGGCGAAGGCGGGCAGAACAAGTCCGGCGACGCCTTCTCCGGCGAGCTCGGCGTGCTGCGCACTCTGGAATTGCTGGCCGCTGACGAGTACTACGGCGTCGAGCAGCGCTTCACCCGGGTTGCCGATTTCGGTTTCTCCAAAAACGCAGATGAGACCTTCGAGAAGTGGGGCGGACACCAAATTGCGCTGGCCGACATGGTGCGAGTGATCCGCACCTTCCGCCCTGATGTGCTGATTGCGCGCTTTCAAGGCACCTCCCGCGACGGCCATGGCCATCATCAGGCTTCTGGAATTGTTACTCGCGAGGCGTTTCGCGCAGCCGGAGATCCCAATCAGTTTCCCGACCAAATCAAAGAAGGCCTGCTGCCCTGGCAGCCAAAAAAGCTGTACATGGACAACGTTCGGCAGAACGAAAATCCGACCCTCCGCTTCGATGTCGGGACCTATTCTCCCCTTTTGGGAATGTCATACACCCAGTTCGCAGTCGAAGGACTGGCGCATCAGACCTCCCAGGGGACCGGCGGATTTCGCCTTCCGCCAGGACATCGCTTCACTTATTACAAGCGCATTGACTCCGTCCTGCCTGCGGCGGAATTGAAGGACGAAGAGCAGGATTTCTTCGACGGCATTGACGTAACCCTGCCCGGACTGGCGGCTCGACTCGGCGCCGATGAAAGTAAAGTCCCATTCCTGCGCGCGGCGCTTGAGGACATAAATAAAGATGTCGCCGAGGCAGCCCAGGCCGCCAGCCCCCGCGATACCTCGCCGGCAGCCGCGTCGCTTATTGAGGGGCTGCGAGCGACCCGCGACCTGATCGCCAAAGTGCAGCAGTCGCAGCTTACGCCGGCGGAAAAACTGGAATTGCTCACCAATTTGGATACCAAGCAGGCGCAATTCGAGCGTGCCGCGAACCTGGCCCTGGGCGTTCTGCTCACACTCTCAGTCGATCCTCCGGCAGGAGCGCAGCAGGGCTTTTTCCGTTTGGAACAAACTTTTCAGAGCGCGGTGCCGGGGCAGACATTCACGATGACTGCCCGCTTTTACGATCGCGGAAAAGAGGATTTGGAAGCGCAGAAGATCGAACTCGACCTTCCTCCTGGGTACAAGTCCGAAATCGTAAAGAGCGATTTGAAGCCGCTGCATTCCGGCGACGAGGCAACGGTGCAGTTCCGGGTGACCGTGCCTGACAATGCGCAGTACACTGAACCATATTGGGAACGCAAAGATCCCTATCACGAATCGGTGGAAATGCTCATCGATCCTGCATACAACACGTTGCCGCTTCCGCCCTGGCCGGTGCAGGCGCATGCAATCTATCGCGCAGTGGAAGGGGACGGCAGCGCGCACGCCGTTGCTATGGTCAAGTACATCGATCCGGTGGCGGGACAAGGCCAGCGCGAGCTCTCTATCGCGCCGCCGCTCTCGGTAGAATTTGCGGATGCGTCTCAGGTGGTGCGCACGCAGTCGGGAGCGTCGATTCCGCTGAGCGTACGCGTGCGCAGCCAGCTTACGACGCCTGCGGATGCGACTCTGCATTTTGCCGCGCCTGAGGGTTGGACCGTCGCTCCGCCCAGCCGGCCCATTCATGTGGAGCACGAAGGCGATGTTGCCGAGCTGAATTTTTCGCTTACACCGAAGACCAGCCGCGAAGCCCATTACAACCTGACAGCGATTGCCGACTACGCAGGCAAGCGCTACAGCCAGGGTTTCGACGTGGTCACGCGTCCCGATCTCGACACCTTTTACTACTATCATCCGGCGACGCTCGACATCAGCGCAGTCGACGTGCAGCTGCCGCCGAAGATGCGCATTGGCTACATCATGGGCGCAGGCGACGAAATTCCCGCCACGCTCAAACAACTCGGACTCGATGTCGAGATGATCTCGCCTGCCGAGCTGGATTCGATCGACCTTAGCCGCTTCCATACAATCGTCCTCGGCATTCGCGCGTATGACGTCAGCACTGAGGTACGCAGCCAGAATGCGAGGCTACTCGACTTCGTCTCACGCGGCGGCACGCTGGTGGTGCAATACAACCAGAGTTATACCTCCTTCAACAACGGGCACTACACCCCATTTCCTGCTACCGAAGCCAATGAACGCGTGAGTGTGGAAGAGGCTCCCGTCGAGATACTCGATCCGCAAAATCCCGTTTTGAACTTCCCCAACAAGATCTCCGCTCGCGACTTCGACGGTTGGGTGCAGGAGCGTGGACTGTATTTCATGGGCGAGTGGGACCCACATTTTCATCCGCTGCTATCGTGTCATGATCCCAACGAACCGCCCCGAAAAGGCGGGCTTCTGGTCGCGAGCTACGGCAAAGGCACGTACATCTACACTGGTTATGCTTTCTTCCGGCAACTGCCCGCGGGCGTGCCCGGTGCGATTCGGTTATTTGTGAACCTGATCAGCGCGGGGACCGAACCGCTTTCACCACGGAGGCACGGAGACACGGAGTAATGCGTAAGACCACGCGCGATAGCAGCGTTTGTGATTTCAAATATCTTTGCCATCTGCGATGAATCGTGAGTACTAATCTTCAATTCCATCCCGTAATCCTCCGTGCCTCCGTGTCTCCGTGGTGAAAGCTAGCTCTTCGCCCGAACAACTCGTGCGCGGAATTGGTCTGCGCGAGAGCATTGCCCTCAATGTGACCGAGATGATCGGCGTGGGGCCGTTCATCACCATTCCTCTGATCGTGCACGCCAGCGGCGGTCCGCAAGCCATGCTGGGCTGGATCCTCGGCGCGTTGCTCGCGATCTGCGATGGCCTGGTCTGGGCGGAGCTGGGCGCAGCGCTGCCGCGCGCGGGCGGATCTTATGAATATTTGAAAGAGATTTACGGGCCGAGAAGCTTCGGTCGTCTGCTGTCGTTTCTCTATGTTTGGCAGCTCATGTTGAGCGCGCCGCTGTCGGCGGCATCCGGCTGCGTTGGCATCGCGCAATATGCAGGATTCATTTTCCCGTCACTGCAGAAGGTGTGGTTTAGCCATCACGGGACATCTTCCTGGTTTGGGAATCTCAGCGCCACCATCGCGGTCTCGCACGGAACCGCGGTCGCGATATGCGGCTGCATAATTGCGGTTGCGCTGGGCTATCGTCGCGTGAGCATGGCGGGAAAGATTTCTACCTGGCTGCTGGTGGGTGTCTTCGCAGCAATTGGCTGGGTGATCTGGGCGGGCGTCAGTCACTTCAGCGCGGCCCGGGCCTTCGACTTTCCCGCGGGTGCATTCCAACCCAATCATGCATTTTTTCTCGGTCTGGGCTCGGCGATGCTGGTCGCCACTTACGATTATTGGGGCTACTACAACATCGCCTACCTCGGCGCGGAAGTGCGCGAGCCGGGACGCAACATTCCGCGCTCCATTCTTTTCGCGATTCTGATCGTTGCCGCGATCTATATCGTGATGAACATCAGCATTCTGGGCGTGGTGCCGTGGCGCGAACTCGATCGCGCCGCGGCGATTGAGAGCCGCTTCTATGTGGTTTCCACGATGATGCAGCGCGTCTACGGCACGCGAGCCGGCCAGATTGCGGCGGTCCTGATTATCTGGACGGCATTTGCTTCGGTTTTTTCTGTGCTCCTGGGCGCATCACGCATTCCCTATGCCGCTGCTCTCGATGGAAATTTCTTCCGCACCTTCGCCCGGCTGAATCCCAGCGGCAAATTTCCCGCAGTTGCGCTGTTATGGATGGGGGGAATCACTTGCGTGCTCTGCATGTTTCGCCTGGCCGACCTCATTGCCGCGCTGGTGGTGGTGCGCATCCTGATGCAGTTCATCCTGCAGGCGATTGGAGTCATGATCTTTCGCGCGCGCCGGCCGGAGGTGGTGCGGCCATTTCGCATGTGGCTGTATCCCATCCCAGCGCTGGCTGCGCTTGCCGGATTTGTTTACATCCTGATCTCCCGCGCCAATTTCCAGCGCGAATTGCTGTTCGCGGCGGTGCTGACGGTGGCGGGAACGGCAGCATATATGCTGCGGGCGCGCTCGCGGCAGGAATGGCCTTTTAAATCGGGTGATCGGGTGATCGGGCCATCGGGCGAAGTGAAAATCACCCGATGAACCGATCGCCCCATGGCCCGATTGGGGGATCTCTGTAGTTTGTGAAGTCCCTCCCCTACGGCGTATGCTGATTGGTTTGAATTCCTCCAGGAGAATGCGTGTGAATACATGTAGAAACCTAGTGGTATTAGCGTGTGCGTTTGTGTTGATGAGCGGCGTGAGTCTGGCGCAGGCAAGCAAATCTTCCAAGACAAGTTCGGAAGGCCATCCGACGATTTCGTCCATTTTGGACCGGCAACTCAGCGGCATTGAGAAGGAGGTGATGGGCGCGGCAGAGGCGATTCCGGAAGATAAATATGACTTCTCGCCGGCAACCTCCAACATTCCCGGCGATTTCAAGACGCCGGAACCAGTGCGCACTGTCGCGCAGCAGTTCACTCACCTGGGAGGGGCTTTAGAACTATATTCGTCAGCCATTCTCGGCGAGAAGCGTGCTGGAGATGACAGTGGTCCCACCAACGTCAAGACCAAATCCGATGTGGTGAGTTATCTCAAGGGCGCATTTGCCAAAGCGCACAGCGCCATCAAGACCATCACCGAACAGAACGCTACGGAAGAGATTGCCGCTCCCTTCGGCAACCGCAAGATCACGCGCCTGGCGCTGGCCGTAGGCATGATTGGACACTCCAACAATCATTACGGGCAGCTCATCGAGTACATGCGCATGAACAGCATCGTGCCGCCGGAAAGCCGTCCGCGGCCCAAGAGCTAGACCTCGAGGGGTGAACACGAAGGTCAGCAGTCTGTAAGATCCGCGTAGGGGTTGGGTGAGAGCATCCACCCACCCGCTATCGCGGGCGGTACTGACTGATACTCAGGTTTTGCTTATTGCCTATCGCTTATCGCTGCTTTCCTCAAACACATCCTTTGGCATCATCACGTGCACTCCTTTATTGCCATCCACTAGCTGCGTGATGTCCACATCCGCCGCGACGCTGGTGAGCATGTAAGCGTCATCGCGGCTGAGATGCTTCTGCTCCATCAAGAACGCGATCATCTCGCGGACTGCAAGCTTCGTCGCTTCATTCAGATCTTCGTTGAATCCCATGCTGATGAAGTGGGTGGGGGTCTCCGCACGCGGCCACAGTATCTTTTCTTTCTTGTGCAAGACGAATTGCAGGGTCCCGGTGAGCGAAGTTTCCAGCGCGGTGATGTCCACTTCGCCATTGCCTTGACCCGCATGTCCATCGCCGATAAAGAACAGTGCGCCGGGGGCATGCACCGGCAGGAACAGCGTGGTACCCGCGACCAGCTCTTTGTTGTCCATGTTGCCGCCCTGGATCCAGGGTGGGGCGCTGCTGATGCGGCCGGAGATCTCCGGCGGCGCCACTCCCATGCTGCCGAAGAAGGGATGCAGCGGAATCTCAATCCCCGGAGCGAACTTCGCCACCATGCGTTGACGATCCAGCGGGATAATCTTCATGCGTGGATAAGGAAAGTCTTCCGGCAGAAATCCGCGGCCGGGAGAAAAACCGTTGTAAGCGTAGGGGATTGCCAGTTCGATCTTCTGAATGCGGATTTCGAGCGTGTCGCCCGGTTCGGCGCCCTCGATGAACACCGGCCCGGTAAGGATGTGTCCTCCCGGACCCTTGTTCGTGACCTCTTTATAGATGTCCCGCAGGCTCTGCTGCACGTCGGCGGGAGCTACCCCGGCCTCTTCCAGCCGCTTGGGACTGCTGGTGATCAGAGTGTCGAATTGCACGGTATCGCCGGAGTGAATGTGAAGAACTGGCGGGGCTGCCGCATCGTAGTAGCCCCACGCTACGGTTTTGGGAGTGGCGGGAATGTGAGCAATTCCCGGATTGGGAACGGGCTGAGCAAGGGCAACGGTCAGCGAACACAGGATGGCCAAAACAGTCGAAGTTCGTTGTAGTGAAGACATGGAAGAGCATTGTAAATTCAAGATTAACTTCGTGGAGAAGCAGCACGCTGCGTGTGTTCCGTGGAATTCTCGAGACTCGTGACAAACCACGTGGCCGGGGCGGCCGCAGCCACAGGAGACAGGGGTTGCGTAAACTGTCTTTCGTAGAAAAGGAGATCTATTGAGCACTACTTACTCAGCCAGCGAGCCGGCTATCGCTGCTAGCGCGCCTTTCGAAGCTGGCTGGAAATTGCGTTTGCTGGAACGCGATCTGGTTCCCGATTGGGTCATTCGCCGGCAGATTCGGCGGCTGCTGCCGCAGCGATTGCGAGAAGAAGAGAAAGGCGGGCCTGAGCCGCAGCAGGCGCATTTGATGCAGGTCATCGCGGAACTCAAGAACAGCCCCATCGCCATCGAGACTGCTGCCGCCAACGCGCAGCACTATGAAGTTCCAACGCGATTTTATGAGCTGTGCCTGGGCAAGCGGCTGAAGTACAGCTGCGCATATTGGCCGCCGGGATGCAACTCGCTCGACGCGGCGGAAGAGGCCATGCTGGCGCTCACCTGCGAGCGGGCGCGGCTTCGCGATGGCGATTCCATTCTGGAACTGGGCTGCGGGTGGGGATCGCTGTCGCTGTTCATGGCCGAGCGCTACCCACAGAGCCGCATCGTCGGCATCTCGAATTCGCGTTCGCAAAAGGAATTCATTGACGCTCAGGCGCGGCAGCGTGGACTTGGGAACATTGAGATCATCACCGCCAACATCAACGACTTTACGACCGAGCGGCGCTTCGATCGCGTGGTCTCGGTCGAGATGTTCGAGCACATGCGTAACTACGAGTTGCTCATGGCCCGCATCGCCTCATGGATGAAGACGAATTCCGGCGCTACGCTCTTCATTCACATCTTCACCCATTCCCGCTTTGCCTATCCCTTTGTGGTCCGCGATGCCAGCGACTGGATGGCGCAGTACTTCTTTACCGGCGGCATCATGCCCTCGGACGACCTGCTGCTTTATTTCCAGCGTGACCTGAGCATTCGCGAGCACTGGCAGGTAAGCGGCACGCACTACGCCCGCACCGCCGAAGCCTGGCTGCGCAACATGGACGCGCAACGTGAGGAGATCCTCGATCTGTTCCTACAGACTTATGGGGTGGGAGCTGCCGATTCAAAGCGGCTTGCCCGTACCTGGTGGGTGCGCTGGCGCGTCTTCTTCATGGCCTGCGCCGAGCTGTGGGCGTATCGGAATGGAACGGAGTGGCTGGTGTCGCATTATCTGTTTAGCTGCTAGCTGCTGGCTGCTAGCAAAAACCAAAATCTCGGACGAATGAGACGGATGTGACGGATCGCGCGGATCACTTTGTCGATCCGTACGATCCGTTCCATCTGTGTCATCCGTTCGTGATTTTGCTTTTGGTTCTTGCCAGCAACCAGTAGCGAGCAGCCAGCCGCTAATTTACAATTCCGCATTCATGAAATTCTTCGGAATGCTGCTTCTGTTCTCCGCCTTGGCAGTGGCGCAGCCGCAACCCTCGCATCCGCCATTATCGCAGCGAGTGGTGCACTATCAAATTGATGCCAAATACGACGCGAAAGCGAAGACGCTCGATGCCGCCGAAGTGCTGACCTACAAGAACCTCACCGGCCAGCCACTCTCTAGCTTTCCCTTCCACCTCTATCTCAATGCCTTCGAGCCCAAGGCGACATGGATTCGCGAGGCGCATCGCCAGGCTGGGCAGGGAGGCCGGGCGGGGCTGGACGAATGGGATGCGAAAGATTACGGCGCGATCGACATCAAGAAATTTGAAGTTGCCGGACAAGGCGATCTGACTTCTCAGCTGAAATTCATCTCGCCGGACGACGGCAATCCCGACGACAAAACTGTCGTCGAGGTGCAGTTGCCGAAGCCCATCGCACCGGGCCAGTCGGTCGAGTTTCACATTCAATTTCACGACAAGTTTCCCCAGGTGGTGGCGCGCACCGGCCACTATGGCGACTTCATTCTCGGAGGGCAGTGGTTTCCCAAAGTAGGAGTGTGGTGGCACGGCGCGTGGAACTGCCATCAATTCCACGCCGACACCGAGTTCTTTGCCGATTTCGGCGTGTTTGACGTAAAGCTCACTTTGCCAAAAGCGGAAGTGGTGGGCGCTACCGGAATGCAGACTGCCTCAGCCGAAAATTCCGACGGCACTAAGACCGTCACATTCCACGCCGAAGATGTCCACGACTTTGCCTGGACCGCCGATCCTTATTACAAGGTCTTCGAGGATACGTTCCAGGGCAGCGGCCAGCCGGTACACATTCGCGTGCTGATGCAGCCGGCAAACGCCGCGCAAGGGCCGCGCGAGATCGCGATCGTCAAGAACACGATGCAGCGTTTCGATCAGTGGTATGGAACGTATCCCTATCCGCAGATCACGGTCGTCGATCCGGCGGCGCTGCAGGCCGGCGGCATGGAATATCCCATGTTCATCACCGCCGGCACCACCTGGTGGGCGCCGGATTCATTGCTGCTGCCCGAAGGAGTCACCGAACACGAATTCGGACACCAGTACTGGTATGGCATAGTCGCAACCAACGAGTTCGAGGAAGCCTGGCTCGACGAAGGCATCAACAGCTATACCGAAGTCAAGGTGCTGGAGTCGCTCTATGGCGAATATCGTAGCGTGGTGAATGGCAAGCACGTCACCTTCGGCGATCGCGAAGAACAACGCTTTGGCTACTCCCAGACTGCAACTTTCGATCCCATGACGCGCAAAGCGTGGCAGTTTGCCGGCGACGCTTCCTATGGTGGCGTCACTTACGGCAAGACCGCCAGCGTGCTGCTGACGCTCGAGAGCTTAATCGGCGAAGACACCATGCAGCACGCGGTGCGCACCTGGTTTCAGCGCTATAAGTTCACGCATCCCACCGGAACTGATTTCCTCAAGACCATCGAAGAGGTTTCGGGCAAGGACCTGAGCTGGTATTTCAACCAGGCGGTCACCGGGACCGCGGTCCTTGACTACGAAATTTCCGACGCGGCGTATTGGCCAAGCGACTGGTACGAGGCCAAACGCGATGAGAAGAACGCGACCTATCACAGCGAAGTCACCGTACATCGCAAAGGCAACTTCATCTTTCCCTGTGAGATCGAAGTCAGATTCGACGATGGCTCCATGGTCCGCGAGCATTGGGACGGACAAGACCGCTGGCATCGCTTCACCTATGACAAGAAGGCCAAGCTGGTTTCTGCCGAAGTGGATCCCGACCACAAAGTCTGGCTGGATGTGGACTTCTTCAACAACAGCAAACTGGCGGAACGCGGTGATGGCCGCGCGCGGCGCAAGCTGAGCAACTACTGGCTAACCTTTTCCGAATTGCTGTCACAGATGCTGGGGTGGATTTCATAGAACGATTTCGTGATTGGCGATTTCGAATCGCGAAATCACCCGATCACGAAATCACAGAATTACCATGACCGACACACGCAATGACTCGTTGCTTCGCGCAGGATGGCGGCGGCTGCTGCTCGCCAAGCGTTACATCATCTGGCTGTATGTCATCAATCTCGCTCTGGGCCTTGCAGCCACGGCAAGTCTGGGCCCGCGAATCGGCAGCATTCTCGATTCCAGCCTCTATTCCGGCCGTCTGGTGCACGGCTTTGATTTGGGCGTGTTCATGGAGCTTGCCGCCAAGCCGGAGACGGCGAGAGGCGCACAGATGCCGGCATCGCTGCTGCTGGCCATCGCCTTCCTGGTGGTTGAGATCTTCTTTGTTGGCGGAATTCTGGCGGAGTATCTCGCCGCCGCACGTCTGGAGCGCGGCCGCTTCTACGCCGCTTGCGGAGAAAATTTTTGGAAGATGGTGCGGCTGGCCATCCTGTTTGCCATTGCGGCCGCAATTACTGCCGCCATCTTCCATGGAATTCGTACCGGATTGGGAAATGCGTTCGAGTACTCGCCGCGCGAACGCTGGGCATTCGCGGTGCAGTGCCTGGTCCTGTTCATCGAAGCTCTGGCGCTGCTGTGGGTGCGCATGTGGTTTGACCTGGCGCAGACGCACACCGTGGCCAGCGGAGAGCGCGCCATTCGCCGCTCGGCACGACAAGGCTGGAGATATGCGCGCGCCGCCGGCCTTTACCGCGCGTACTTCGCGCTGGCAGTTCTGACGGTCGCGGTGATCGTGCTCGGCAGCTGGTTCTGGTGGAGCATTGCGCCAGCCTCGCAGGTATGGGCGAGCTTCCTCATTCTGCAGGCGATTCTGTTCTGCATTCTCGCGATTCGCTGGTGGCAACGCGCCCTGGCAGTGGCCTGGTGGGAAAGCCGAGTGCCCGCCCAGGAACCAGTGCTGGTTACAGAGCCAGAGGTAGTGGTCACGCCGCCGCCGACGCTTCCGCCGCCGGAACCGGCAACATAGGAAAGGGGTTTTGGGTTTCAGGTTTCAAGTTTCGGGTTTTCGGCGCTCGCTCGCGCCTTTCGCATGACCATTTACCACAGAGGACACAGAGGACACAGAGGACACAGAGGCAGGTCAAATATTGTGTTGTATTCCTCTGTGCCCTCCGTGCCCTCCGTGGTAAAAGCCTTTCCAAAGGCGCGGGCGAGGTCCGAAACCTGAAACCTGAAGCGCAGTTTCTAAACTCTCATGGACATCAACAAAATTGGAGTCATCGGCGCGGGCACTATGGGCAATGGCATCGCGCACGTCTTTGCCCGCAGCGGGTTCGAAGTTGTGCTCTGCGAAGTCGCGCAGCAGTATCTCGATCGCGGCATGGCCACGGTGCGCCAGAACCTGGAACGCGAGGTGGCCAGGAACAAGATCACTGCCGGCGAGAGCGCGCAGGCCATCGCTCGGATTCGCGGATCGCTGGAGCGTCAGGCACTCGCGGAATGCGATTTCGTCATTGAAGCCGCAACGGAGAAGTTCGAGATCAAAGCGGAAATTTTTCGCGACATCGACCGCATTTGCCATCCTGGGGTCATCCTCTCTTCCAACACTTCCTCGATTTCCATTACAAAGATTGCCGCCCTGACCAAGCGTCCTGACAAAGTGATCGGCATGCACTTCTTCAATCCTGTTCCGGTGATGAAGCTGGTGGAAGTCATCCGTGGGCTGGCCACTTCGGACGAAACCTACGCTACGGTGAAATCGCTGGCCGAGAAGCTGGGCAAGACCCCGGTAGAAGTGAACGATGCTCCGGGATTTGTCTCCAACCGGGTGCTGATGCCGCTGCTCAATGAGGCCATGTACGCGGTAATGGAGGGGGTGGCAACACCGCAGGCGGTGGACGAAGTTTTCAAATTGGGAATGGCGCATCCCATGGGCCCGTTGACGCTGGCGGACTTTATCGGCCTCGACGTATGCCTCGACATCATGCGCGTGCTGCACGACGGCCTGGGCGACCCAAAGTACCGGCCTTGCCCACTGCTGATCAAGATGGTCGATGCCGGCTGGCTGGGCAGGAAGAGCGGTCGTGGCTTCTATCAGTACTAAAAAGCAGCAATAAGCGATAAGCAGTAAGCAATAAGCGAAACCCGAACTGAAAAGCGATTAAGCGAAAGCAACGGGCGCGAGGAAAACCAGGAAAGCCCCTGCTTATTGCCTATCGCTTATTGCCTATCGCTTATTGCCTATCGCTTATTGCCTATCGCTTATTGCCTATCGCTTATTGCCTATTTCGCTTATCGCTTGTCCTTCTGCTATCCTCTACTGCAATGTCGAAGCGCGCGTTGATTCTGATCGCGCTCTCCCTGGCGGTGCTGGTCTTTCTGGTGTGCGTTCTGCCCCAGGTGGACCTTGACGACGGAGTGTTGCGCGATGTGCAGTGGCAGGTGCAGATGCTGGTATTCGCCCTGCTCGCCGTTGCTTCCGTTATTCCCATCGCACTGGATCTTCTCCGGCGTCAGTGGGAAAACGTCTCGGCGACCGCTCCGCCAGGTGCGCTGGCTGCTCTGAATACTTCCATTCTTCGCTGCTGACATTCCTGTTTGGCCCAGAACGAAAAAATCCACTCAGGAGAATTCCATTGGTTCCACCGGCCATCACAGGCACGGGCTCTGAAATATTTCGAGCCGGCGAAGCTGTGCAGATCAAAGGCTTGTACCGCGTGATTCACTACGCTCATCGCCTGCCGCATGAGACTGCGATTCTTGCGCTGAAAAAATTTCCGCACTGCAATCAGTGCGGTGACCGGGTGCGCTTTGAACTGGTACGCAGCGTCGGCGAACTGCTTAAGGACTACAACTTCCAGCCGGATGAAACCGGACCACCCGCGAATGGCGATCTGTTAACCGATTAGTTACTCGCGTCTGCACAGCTTTTTCGGCTATTCTTCGCCGTATGGTGCGCATGACGGTGCTGGCGTCGGGTTCACGCGGCAACAGCGCGGTACTGTCCAGCTCCGGCACCACCATTCTCATCGATGCCGGCCTCTCCTGCCGCGAGACGTTGCGGCGCATGATTCGAGCGGGCGAAGATCCGGCGCGACTCTCTGCGATTGTCATTACCCACGAGCACCAGGACCATGTGAATGGCCTGGCGGTGCTGGCGCGCAAGCTCAAGATCCCGGTGTACATCACCGTTGGCACACATCACGAGTGGCAGCGCTGGGTACGTGGTCCGGCTACGCGTCAGGTTCCACTCTATAAAGACGATGACAAGGCGTACCTCGATCGTTGCGAGCACTTCCGTGCGGGAGAGAAGTTTCAAGTCGGTGACATCGAAATTCTGCCATTTACGATTCCTCATGACGCCGTTGACCCTGTCGGTTTCATTTTTCGGCTGGAAGGCTTGCGTATCGGCATGGCTACCGACCTGGGCTATCTGGCCGCGAACGTGAAGATGCATCTGCGCGGCTGCGACGCGCTGGTCATCGAGTCCAATCACGATGTGGAAATGCTGCGTGGGGGGCCGTATCCGTGGTCAGTGAAGCAGCGAGTGATGTCGCGGGTTGGCCATCTATCCAATGACTCTCTCGCGGAATTCCTCTCCACCGACTATGATGGGAGTGCAGCCTTTCTGGTGCTGGCGCACCTGTCGGAGGCCAACAATCATCCCGAGTTGGCGCGGCAGGCGGCGGAACGCGCTCTCGGCGACCGCCTGAACCTGGTGCAGAATCGGCTGGTACTCGCCTCACAGACTGAGGCGATGGAAGCGATTCGTTTCTGATGGCAAAGTGCGTAGATCAGGTCGTCGGAGACATCCTCGCAGGATGGCGATACGACATCTCCGGCATTGCTCCGGAAATGCGCACCGACTACGAGCAGCATCTCCTGGATTGCCCTCATTGCCGCTGGTGGCAGCGTTTGCATCGCACCATCGATATTGGATTGATCGTGGTCGCCAGCATCTCGGCGCTGTTGTTTCTCATCGCTTTCGGCGCTATCCGACACTACGATCCAAATCACGCCCACCTGCTCGAATTCATCGCCCTGGCCGGCTTTGCCTTCTCCAGCCTGGTATGGCTGATTGTTGCCTTGGCCACGCCCGCTCCCATCGTGATTCAGGATGCCGCCAAGCTGGGCGCGCGCCGCATCCAGGAAAAGTTGCCGGCGGAAATTCGCGAGAAAATCCCCGCGATTGGCAACCGGCAATAAACCCACTTTTCACCACGGAGACACAGAGAGCACGGAGGAATTCTGAATCTTGAATTTTGATTGCAAACCAGAACGCTTTGCATCCAAAACTCAACATTCAAGCATTCAAAATTCTTCTCCGTGTTCTCTGTGTCTCCGTAGTGAAACTAATTTTTGTCCGGCGAAATCAGCCCAACCACGGCCACACCGCACGACAGCACAATTGCTTCCAGAATTACCGAAATCTGGTGCAGGCGGTCGAAGGCGGCGCGACCTGCGTCTTTTGCGGGCAAAGCCTGAATCGACCCAATCGCCTGGCGCAGATGCTGCATCTGCGGAATGATGCCGAATTGGGAAATAGCGGTCAGCAGCATCATCAGCACGATCAGGCCGCGCATGGCTTTCTGCCGCTTCCCTTCGGAGAACGCCGAGGCCACGAGGAAGACCGCCCCGCAAACTAGCCCAAGATAGTGCAGGCCGGCCAGCGCGCGGCTGACAACGCGTCCCGCCAGCTCGGGATCGGGCAAAATCGAGAACAGCGCCGGCGCAACCACGAAAGAAAAGAAGACAATGCCACCGATCCAGAGGACCAAGGTTAGGAGTTGGAGGAAACGGGAGAAGGATTGCATGAGGCGCAAAGGCGTTTCAGGTTTCGACTTTCAGGTTTCCAGTTTAAAGCCGCATCGGCATTTGCATGTCAGTCTTGGCCCAAAACCTGAAACTCTAAACCTGAAACCTGAAACGCCTTTTCGCCTGTTATGACGGCACTGGCACGTTGTCCACGATTTCGCGGATGATGTGTTCTGCCTGCTGGGAGCTTTTGAGCGTTGAGGAATAACGCGCATTCACGACTACGCGGTGGGCAAAGACCGGCACGGCGAGGCGCTTGAAATCGTGTGGAGTGGTGAAGCTGCGGCCTTCAACGAATGCCATCGCCTGCGCGGCGCGGTAGAGCATCAATGAGCCGCGCGGGGAGACGCCGAGGGAAAGCTGTTCGAATTCGCGCGTTCTGGCGACAATGGCCAGAGTGTAGTTCACCAGCGCCTCATCCACGCGAATGTTCTTGATTTCCTCCTGCATGGCGATCACTTCATCGCCAGTGAGTACCGGACGCACTTCATCGAGGCGCGCGGCGCCGGCTTCGGCGCGCAGGATCTCGCGCTCGCTCTCGGCGGCAGGATAGGTCATCTGCGCCCGCACCAGAAAGCGGTCCATCTGCGATTCCGGCAGAGGATACGTCCCGTGATGCTCCACGGGGTTCTGCGTGGCGATCACCAGAAAGGGATGTGGAACCTCGCGCGGCTGGCCATCGAAGGTGACCTGGCCTTCGCTCATTACTTCAAGCAGCGCCGACTGCGTCTTCGGAGTGGTACGGTTGATTTCGTCGGCCAGCAGGATGTTGGTAAAGACCGGCCCTGGCTTGAACTCGAAGCGCTCTTCCGCCGCGGAATAAATCGAGGTCCCCAGCAGGTCGCTGGGCAGCATGTCGCTGGTGAACTGTACACGCTGGAAGCTGCAATCGAGGCAGCGGGCAAGGGTTTGTCCCAAAGTGGTCTTACCCACTCCGGGAACGCCTTCAATCAGCAGGTGTCCGCGGGCAAAGACGGCGACCAGCGCCAGGCGGACAACCTCGTCGTTGCCGCGAATGATGCTGCGCAACGCTCTCTCCAGGCGCTCTGCCTGGCGATGCAGAGAACCCACGTCAGATTGCAGGGCCTGGTGAGCCATCCAAGGCTGATTGTACCCGGTTTGTGGCGGGAGACTCTGAGCAGTTTCTAAGGCGAAAAACCGTGGTTTTTGGGTTACAGAGTCGTCGCCCGGCAGATTCAGGCACTCTGATGGTTTCGTAGGAACCCTGTGCGCCCCGCGCACATTCGATATGAGCGACCGCTGGGAGACTGGTGATGCTCCACCTACATTGGGCTCTGCAGAAGGGTCGACAGAGGACAGGGGGCACAAATCGGCAGAGCCGCACCTAGAGCCTTTTTCACCACGGAGTCACGGAGAACACGGAGAAAATCACAAGGAAGCTCTTCTGAAGCTTTCTTCTCCCTGGACTCCGTGCCTCTGTGGTGAAAATTGATGTTGAGACTTGCTCAGCACACCGGTGACGAAACAGAGGTACAGAGCCCACAGTACCGCCGAAAATCACAGGATCACGGAATCAGCCGATTAAGCCTGACGGGGAATGTCCAGTCAACCGCTCGATGCGCTTGGCGATTGGCGGGTGCGTGGAAAAGAGGTTTCCCAAGGTCTCGCCACCGAGCATTGGCTGGACAATGAACAGATGTGCGGTCGAGGGAGACGCGATCAGCGGACGCCGCTTTGACCAGGCATCCAGCTTCTCCAGCGCCCGAGCCAGAGCATAGGGATTGCCGGTAAAGTTCGCGCCGGTATGGTCGGCTTCGTACTCACGCGAGCGCGAGACTGCCATTTGAATGAGCAGCGCGGCAATGGGCGCCAGGATAATCATCAGCAGCGCTTCGAAGCCGCCGCCGCGATCACGGTCGTCACGGCCGCCGTATCCACCAAACATGCCGGCAAACATTCCCATGCGTGCCAGGAGAGTGATGGCTCCGGCGAGCGTGGCCGCAATCGAGCTGGTCAGGATGTCGCGATTGCGCACGTGGCCAAGCTCGTGCGCCAACACGCCTTCAAGTTCCTCGTCGTCGAGCAGATTGAGGATACCCTGAGTCACAGCAACTGAAGCATGCGCCGGATTGCGTCCGGTAGCGAATGCGTTGGGAGAATCACTGGGAATCACAAAGATCTTGGGCATGGGCAGCCCGATGCGCTGGGTCATGCGCTCGACCACGCCATAAACCCGGGGCAGCTCTTCGCGGGTAACCGGCTGAGCGCGGTACATGGCCAGAGCAATCTTGTCGGAGAAGAAGTAGCTGACGAAGTTACTGACCGCCGCAATCCCCAGACCCCATTCCATGCCGCGGGTGCCGGCAATTGCCTGTCCGGCAAACATCAGCACCAGCGTCAGGCCGGTAAGCAGCACCAGCGTCTTAAAGTTGTTTCCCATGCCTTAGTAGATGCCTAAGTGTGGCACGAGATTCTGAGAATGGACAAGCGCGAGTAGCTGAGGAGGTTAGCGGAACGGCCTGCGGTAGCGGGCCGTGCCTTTTGCTGGAAAGATACTGGGAAACGAAAGACACGGCCCGCTACCGCAGGCCGTTCTGTTCAGGCCGCTCTGCGCCGGGTATCGGCATTGCTGGAGCCTTGCTCGTAATGGGTCATGCTGCCGACCGCAGCCAGCGCGACTCCCATGCTTTGGAAGAACTTTGATTCTTTCTCGTCGGTGAAGCCGAGGAAGTTTGGCGCCGAGGCCGCCAGAGCTGCCAGGCCGGGATCGATTTTCCCGTGGGTCTCAAAGCTGATCTTCTTCCACACTCCTCCGGGAGCGTCGGTGAGGAACATGAGGCTGCCGATAATGTCGGCGCATAAATACGCGGCCAGTGAGGCGCGTTTGTTCTTGTTCCAGAGCAGCGCACCGGCAGCAAAGAAGGCGGCGGCTGTGCCGTAATCGATCATGGAATGAATGCGTGGGCTGATTACCTTGGGCAACGGCTTGGTCACAAGTTCAGTGACTTTGGTCGAGATCGGCATGAGTAGGCTCCTTCTAAGAGAAGATGCGGCGCAGAAAGAGCAAGTTGGCATCGGGCGCCGCTGAAAAAGCAATGGCTCGCACGGATGACACGGATGTTAATGTGCCAAGCCGCAAGATCCCAAGCTGCGTTAGAGAACACCAGAAAGCCGGGCATGGAGGGCTCCGGCTTTTCTCTATGCTTCGGCGAAGGCGCTTAGTCGCGGCTCTGCGCGTGCGTTCGCGTGCTGAAATAGGCCGCGGAGCCGATGATCATAGCGCCGCCCAGAATCGCCAGCGGGCCGAGAGACTCGTGCAGGAATGTCAATCCCAAAATGGCGCCGATCAGCGGTTCCATATTCAGAAAGACTCCGGCGCGCGCGGCCGGCACTCGCGCCAGTCCCCAGTTCCACAGCACGTAAGCCATGGTGGTGGCCAAAACCCCTTGCGCCACAACCGCGAGCCACGCCTTGACAGAGAAATGGAAGCGCACCGGGTGGGTGACTTCCACCCAGACGAGCAGCAGAGCCGTGCCCATGATGATCATGGCGGCGGTGACCTGCAGCGGATCGTATTCTGCCATCAGCCGCTTGGTGGTGAGGATCATGACCACCGCGGCAATCATCGAGACCAGCACCAGCAGATCTCCTCGGGCGGTCGAAGCAGCATGCCCGGCACGTGAACTGGAGAGCGCGATGAGAATGGCGCCGACTGCCGACAGCGACAGCACTCCCCATTCACGCCACTTCAGGCGCTCGTGAAGGAACAGCGCGGAGCTGAGCGCCAACAGCATCGGCAATGTGCCGACCATGAGCGAGGCGTGTGAAACCGTAGTCAATTGCAGGCCTTTGAACTGGACGAGAAACTGCACGGGGACTCCGACCAGCCCGGCGAATGCAAGCAGCCAGAGATCTCGGGATGCGAATCGCTTCGCTCTCCGGAACAGGATGGGCGAAAGGCAAAGACCGCCAACCAGGAAGCGGAACGCCACGTTTTCCGAGACTGTCATCTGTGTGAAGGCAATCTTCCCGAAAAGGAACCCGGTGCCCCACAGCGAGCCGGCAGCGGCAAGCGAAAGCGTGGCAAGCGGCGATTTCGCGCCGATCTGCCGGGAAGGTTTGAGGTCTTCGGTTGCAGTTGGCATTGTCTGGGTAATTTTCGATGAGTGCTATGATGCGCGTCCGGAAGAGCAGATTCAGGTTTCGCGAAAAAAGTAAAACGTTGTTTTGGAGGACCCGTTGAAATTCGCACGGACGGTGTACGGAATTGCCGCAGCCTACGGCTTTGTGGTGCTGGTTCCGCTGTATTTCCTGATCGACAAAATTGGACGAGATACGCCGCCGGCGATTACTCATGCCGAGTTCTATTTCGGATTTATCGGCCTGGCGCTGTTGTGGCAAGTGGTTTTTTGCCTCATCGCAGCCGATCCGCAGCGCTATCGTCCGATCATGCTGGTGACCATCTTGGAAAAGATTGTTTTCGCGGTGCCGGTGTTCATAGAGTTCTCGCGCGGCAGGCTGCCGGCCGCGAGCATCTGGCCGGCGCCGGTGGATTTATTTCTGGGCCTGGTCTTTGTCATGGCATATGTGCGCACGCGTGGAAAAGCGCTGCGGTAACCAATCAGCGATAGAGCGCGATTAAGAAAAGGCGAGCTACAGGTTGTACTTCTTGGCTAAATGGCGAAACGAGCGGTAGGAGAGCTTCAGGACTTCGGCGGCCTTGGTTTGCACGCCCCCGGTCTGGCGCAGGGCAGATTGCAGCAGCGAGCGTTCGAGGTCCTGGATATAGGACTCCATGTCGATACCTTCGCTGGGCAGGTGGAAGGAATCGGGAGCCACCGCGCCGATGGCGGCTGCGGCGGCGCGGGCTTTGGAGCGTTCACTGGGCGCGTTGACGTTCAGTTCTGCGCCGCTCTCCATGGCCACGCCGCGCTCGATGGTGTTTTCGAGTTGGCGCACATTGCCTGGCCAGTCGTAGGCCATCAGCGCGTTCAGCGACGACTCGGCGACGCGATCGATGCTCTTGGCTGCGGCCGTTGCGTACCGTTTCAGGAAGTGATTAGCAAGCAGCGGGATGTCTTCCGGGCGCGCGCGCAGCGGCGGCACATCGATCGGGATCACAGAGATGCGGTAGTACAGGTCTTCCCGAAAGCTCTTGTCCTCCACCATCTCTTGAAGAGCGCGATTGGTGGCGGCGATCACGCGTACGTCCACCGGCACCTCAGTGGAGCCGCCGACGGCCCGAATGGTGCGCTCCTGTAACACGCGCAACAACTTCACCTGCATGGGCAGGCTCATCTCGCCGATTTCATCGAGAAAAATCGTTCCCCCATTCGCGACTTCGAACAGCCCCTGTTTGTTCTGGTTCGCGCCGGTGAAGGCGCCTTTCATGTAGCCGAACAGTTCGGTCTCGAGCAGCGTTTCGGGAAAAGCCCCGCAGTTGACTGAGACAAACGGCTCGCCGGCGCGTTGGGAGCAGTTGTGGATGGCGCGCGCGACCAGTTCTTTCCCGGTGCCGCTCTCGCCTTGAATGAGGATGGTGCTCCCGGTTGCAGCGACGGTACGAATGGTGTCTTTGAGCTGGCCGATCGCAGAACTGGAACCGATGATGTTGTCGAGCGAGTTGCGGCTGGCAGCGTCGCGGCGGAAGGCCTGGTTCTGCCGGCGCAGATCAATCACTTCGGTGGCGCGTCCGATGGCCACCCGGACTTCTTCCACCAGGCCATTGGGCGTTTTTTGGATGTAATCGAAGGCCCCAGACTTGACCGCCTGCACTGCCGTGTCGTATTCGCCGGCAGCGGTGATGAGCACAACTGCGGAGTCGGGCGAGACGGCGCGGGCGTGCTTCAGCAGCTCAATTCCGTCCACGCGCGGCATTTTGATGTCGCTGACGATCACGTCGTAGCGCGCGGAATCGATTTTGCGCATCGCAACTTCAGCGGAAGTGACGGTTTCAACTTTGTGTCCGTCCTTGCGCAAAGCGATGTCGAGCAGCTCGCAGATGGAGCGCTGATCGTCGCAGACGAGGACGTTAGCCACGATCGCGCTCTCCGGCGGCGACCGCAGCGCGCACCCGCATTTCGGCAATGCTTAGCGATTCCGTCTGCCCTTTCACCGGCGAGACCTCGGATTGTGGCAACTCGACAATGAACTCCGCTCCATCCCCGGCAGGAGACGCGGCCCGCACCCGGCCCTTGTGCGCCTGCACGATCTGGTACACCAGCGCGAGTCCCAAACCGGTACCTCCCTCGAAGGCGGACTGAAATGGTTCGAAGATCTTTTCCACCTGCTCGGAGCGGAGTCCGACGCCGGTGTCTTTGAATGAGAGCATCCATCGTTCTCCCTGGCCGCGCAAGGTAATTTTCAGGGTGCCGCCTTCAGGCATGGCGCGCAAAGCGTTGTCGCAGAGGTTCCAGAAGACCTGCTTGATGCGATCGGGATCGACCATGGCCAGGGCCTCGCGAGCTTCGAAATTGCGCACGATGCGGTGCTGCCCCTCGGTGCGCGCAGGGCGATGTTCCAGCAGGCGCAGGGTTTCGTCGAGCAGCAGCAGGAGATCGTGGCGGCCGAAGTTGTAGTTCTTGTCGCGCGAGTACAGCAGGAAGTCGGAGATGATGTTGTTCAGGCGCTCGGATTCGCGGCGCACGATGTCCACCAGCACCTGCTGCTCGTCGTTCAGGGTCGCCATTTTGGAGAGCATCTGCACCGATCCGGCAATGGAGGAGAGCGGGTTGCGGATTTCATGGGCGATGCCGGCGGCGAGGCGTCCCACGGCGGAGAGACGGTCGCGCAAGCGGATCTCATTTTCCAGCCGGCGCACGTCGGTGAGATCGGTAAAGGTATAAACGTACCCGATTACGTCGCCATCGTGTACGGTGAGCGGCGTGACGGTGATCCCGAAGATCTTTTCTCCAGTCGAGGTCCAGGCGCGCAGCTCGCCCTGTACCGCAAAGTGTCCCGCTTCGGGAAGCGGATCGCGAAACAGCGACGAGATGTGGGCGCCGAGCACTTCGCTCGCTCTGCGCCCGAAGAAATTCAATCCCGGTTGGTTGATCAGGGTAATGCGCCCATCGAGATCGGTGGTGATAAGGCCGCCGCGCATGGAGTGCAGAATGTTGTTCTGAATCGCCTGCAGGTCCTGGAGTTCGTCACTCTTGGTGTGCAGCTCCACGCCTACCTGGCGCAGCTTCGCGCTCAGGCTGCTGGCGAGGTAAGCGATGGTCATGAAGGCGAAAAAGTTGACGCCGACGATCAGCTGCACCGTCTTCAGGTCAGGACGGGTAATGGAAAAAGAGCGGATCGCACCGTAATACGACAAATCCAGAATCGCGCCGAATGCAATGAAAGAGAGCGCTGCTGTGAGATACGCCCACCATCGCGGCAATAAAATGCTGGCCACAATGATGACCAGCGGATAGAGGAAGTTGAATGAAGTATCGACGCCGCCGGTGACATAGATGATAGCGGTGGTGAGGGCGAGGTCGGCCAGCACCTGAATGCGCGCCTGCAGCCGCGCATCCTCCCACAGCGATTGCAGGACGACGAAGAAGACGGCGACTGTGTACCAAAGCAGGATGGCGCTGACGAAGGCGCGCTCGTCAACGTTGGTATGCGTGAATTCGACGATCGCCAGCCCAATGCCGAGCAGGAAGGTGATGACGATGATCCTCACCTTCACCAACCAGCTTAACCAGGTGCGTTCGTCGAAAGTTCGTAGCATAGGGAGCCGCTAGCTGCTGGCTTCTAGCTGCTAGCTTTCGGGCATTGTGCCGCAGGTTAGGCGAAATTCATAGTGAGCACTTGGTGGACGCAGTGGACTTTATGGACGGAATGAACGTTGTGGACTGCCCGGCAGTCCATCAAGTCCACTTCGTCCACCACGTCCACTTGGCTGCGACTAGCCAGCCAGCTTGGCGATCATGGCAAACAGCGGCATGTAGAGCGAGATGACGATGCCTCCGACGGCGACGCCGAGAAAGGCGATCATCACCGGCTCCAGCAAGGTGAGCAGGTCTTTGGTGGCGGCATCGACTTCGTCTTCGTAGAAGTCGGCGATCTTCTGCAGCATGCTGTCCATGGCGCCCGTGGCCTCGCCGACGCCGATCATCTGCGTGACCATGTTGGGAAAGACGCCGCATTCCTTCAGGGGATCGATGATGGTGCGGCCTTCTTCAACCGCCTTTCGCACCTTCATCAGCGCTTCCTCCAGCACCGCGTTGCCCGAGGTGCGCGCGGTAATGGTCAGGCCTTCCAGAATGGGAACGCCGGAGGTGATCAGCGTGCCCAGCGTTCGGGTGAAACGAGCGACAGCGATCTTTCGCAGCAAGTTTCCCACGATCGGCATCTTCAACAGCAGACTATCGAAGAAGTACTTGCCTTTCGGGTCCTTGCGGATTTGTTTGATCCCGAAGACCGCCGCAATCAAGGCCACGCCAAACAGCCACCAGAAGCTCTGCACAAATTGGCTCAGGCCGATGACGATGCGGGTGGGCAAAGGCAGGTCTACCCCCAGTCCTTCAAACAGCTTTTGGAAGATGGGGACGACGAACTTCAACAGCGCCCCGACCACCACTACCGCGATGCTAATGACCGAGACGGGATAAATCAGCGCCGACTTGACCGCAGATTTGAGTTTGACCGCCTTTTCAACATACGCGGCCAGGCGCTGAAGAATCAGATCGAGAATACCGCCGGTTTCGCCGGCTTCGATCATGTTGGTGGTGAGATCGTCGAACACCTTTGGGAATTGGCGCATGGCGTTGGCCAGCGTCGATCCGCCTTCCACGGTCACGCGCACTCCGGTGAGCGTCTTCTGGAATGCGGGATTTTCCTGGTTCGCCGCGAGAATTTCGAGACACTGCACCAGGGGAAGTCCGGCATCGATCATGACGGAGAACTGGCGGAAGAAGATGGCAACATCCTTCACCGCGACCTTGCCCGAGCCGATGGTGGGCAGCGTGAACTCTTTGCCCTTTTCCTTAATCACCAGGCTGGCAATACGCTCTTTGCGCAGCGCTGCCTGCAAGGTTTGCTTGTTGATCGCCTCGCGCTCGCCGGAGACCTTGGTTCCACCGGCGTCCTTTCCCGAAAATTTATATACGGGCATCGCGTTTCTCCTTAGCTTCCAGCTGCTAGCTACTGGCTGCTAGCGAATCAAAAACAACCGCAAAGTCAAGGCTCCATACGCTGTTTGGCGTAGCTAGCAGCTAGTAGCTAGCAGCCAGCAGCTTCACTTACGGCCCGTCGGCGCGCCGGCAGCTTTGGCCGCGGCTTGTCCGCGGTTGATCATCTCCTGCAACTCGTCAGGCATCGAGGAGCGCAGCATCGCAGTTTCCAGCGAGATTTGTTTGCTGAAGTACAAACTCGCCAGCGACTGGTTGAATGTCTGCATTCCGTATTTGTCCTGTCCCGACTGCATGGCGGAGTAAATCTGGTGAATCTTGTCTTCGCGGATCAGGTTTCGCACTGCCGCATTGGGCACCAGGATTTCCATGGCGCAGGCGCGGCCCTGTCCGCCGATCTTCGCCAGCAACGACTGGCAGAGCACGCCTTCGAGTACAAGCGAAAGCTGGGCGCGAATCTGCGACTGCTGGTGCGAAGGAAAAACGTCAATCACACGGTTGATAGTGGATGCCGCCGAGTTGGTGTGCAAGGTGCCGAAAGTGAGGTGACCTGTCTCGGCAATGCGCAGCGCGGACTCGATGGTCTCCAGATCGCGCATTTCGCCGATCAGCACCACATCGGGATCTTCACGCAGGGCCGCGCGCAATGCGTCGCTGAACGACTTGGTGTCAGCGTGCACCTCGCGCTGGTTCACCAGACAATTCTTGTTCTGGTGCACAAACTCGATGGGGTCTTCAATGGTGATGATGTGGTCGTGCCGCTCGGTATTGATTTTGTCGATCATTGCCGCCAGCGTGGTCGATTTGCCGGAGCCAGTGGGCCCAGTGACCAGAATCAGGCCGCGTGGTTTTTCGCACAGCTTGGCGACGATTGGCGGCAGATTTAGCTGCTGAAACGATCTGATCTCGAATGGAATCACACGGAAGACCGCTCCGGTCGCACCGCGCTGGTTGAAGACGTTGCCACGAAAACGCGCCAGGCTCTTCAAGCCGAAAGAGAAGTCGAGTTCCAGATGCTCCTCGAAGCGATGCTTTTGCGCGTCGGTCAACACGCTGTAAGCAAGCTGCTTGGTCTCGGCCGGCTGCAGGGCAGGCATGTCCAGGGGCTGCAGATGTCCGTGCACGCGCACCTGTGGCGGCGAGTTGGTGGAGATGTGGAGGTCGCTGCCTCCGAGTTCGAGCATCTTCTTTAACAGATCGCTGAGTGTTGCGGCCATAAAACCCCTTCTTGGCTGCCAGCCTCCAGCTTCCAGCTATCAGCTCACACCGATAAGCACCGAGCTGGGGGCTGGTGGCTGAAAGCTGGCGGCTTATTAGTGCACTGTCTCGCGCGCCACTTCTTCCAGCGTGGTGGCGCCGTCCATTACTTTTCTCAATCCGCTGCGGCGCAGAGTGATCATGCCGCGCTCGATCGCTTTCTTCTTCAACTCCACGGCCGAGGCGCCGACCAGGATCAGCTCGCGGATCTCATCATCGATCTCCATCACCTCATAGAGACCGGCGCGTCCCTTGTAGCCGCTGTTATTGCAGGTACCGCAGCCTTTGCCCTTGTAAACCTTCACCGTCTTCGATTCTTCCGGGGAGAAGCCCGCATCGAGCAGCGCTTGCGGGTTCAACTGCACTTCCTCTTTGCATTCTGCGCAGATGCGGCGAATCAGGCGCTGGGCCACAATCAGATGCACGGCCGTCGCTACCAGGAAGGGCTCGATACCCATATTCATCAAACGGCTGATCGTCTCGGGCGCGCCGTTGGTGTGCAACGTGGAGAGCACCAGGTGACCGGTGAGCGCGGCTTTGATGGCGATTTCCGCCGTCTCGAAGTCGCGGATTTCGCCCACCAGGATCGTGTTCGGGTCCTGACGCAAAAAAGCGCGCAAGGCCGCGGCAAAGTTCAGCCCGATGGCTTCCTTCATCTGCACCTGGTTCACGCCGCCGAGTTGGAATTCGACCGGGTCCTCGGCGGTCATGATGTTGGTGTCAGGCTTGTTGAGCAGCGAGATCGCGGAGTAGAGCGTGTTGGTTTTTCCCGATCCGGTCGGGCCGGTGACCAGCACCATGCCATATGGTTTCTTTACTGCGCGCTGAAACTTTTCCAGCGACTCAGGCTCGAATCCCAATTTGGTCATGTCGAGGCGCAGGTTTTCTTTATCGAGCAGGCGGAGCACAATCTTCTCGCCCCAGAGCGTGGGCAGGCAGTTGACGCGGTAATCGAGCTGCTTCTTGCGGCCGCCAAGCTGCATCTTGAGCATGATGCGTCCGTCCTGCGGCAGGCGCTTTTCGCTGATGTCGAGCTTCGACATGATCTTGATGCGCGAAGTGATGGCATCTTTCAATTTCAGCGGGGGCGCCATGATGTTCTGCAACTGGCCGTCAATGCGAAAACGGACGCGATATTCCTTTTCGTACGGCTCGATATGAATGTCGCTGGCCCCGCGCTTTACGGCGTCGGTGAGGATCAGGTTCACCAGCTTGACGATGGGAGCTTCTTCCGCGCTTTTCTCCAGGTCGGAAGTTGCGAGCTCTTCGGCCTCGGCTTGCAGTTCGATATCGGTCTCGTCGCCCATCGAAGCCATGATGTCGTCGAGGTTTTCCTGTTGGTCAGGCGCGGCATAGGCCTTCTCGATGCACTCCATAATGGAGCTCTCGGAGGCGACAACCGGCTCGATGTTGAAGCCGGTCATGAACTTGATGTCATCCATCGCGAAGACGTTGGTCGGGTCCACCATGGCGATGGTGAGCGACGCGCCTACGCGGCTGAGGGGAAGAATCTGGTGCTTGCGCGCGGTCTCCTGCGGAATCAGCTTTACGACGTTGGGATCAAGTTCGAAAAACTGCAGATTGATCGCGGGTACACCATATTGCCGGCTAAGAAAATTTGTGACCTCTTCGTCTGTAAGAAAGCCCAGCTTCACCAGCACGGAGCCCAGGCGCCCGCCGCCTTCCTTCTGCTTCTTCAGCGCCTGCTCGAGTTGCTCGTTGGTGATGACTTTGGAGCGAACTAGAAGATCGCCCAGCCTTGAAGACATAGCCTTGTTTCCCGATCGAGTATTTTCAGCCTCGATCAACATCTTCCCGGTTAATGGCCCAGAACAGAACTGGCAGAACCCAGTTCATCAACTCTCGTTCGTAACCTGATGAATAGCGGATGCAGGACCTAAGCACACGTAGAGGTGCAAGGATGCGCGAATCGTATGTCCCGGATTGGGCCCCAGTCAATGCAGAAACACTGGATGTGTAGGAGAGAAAAGCACTTAGTTACCAAAGGACATGAACTGGCGAGGCGGGGTTCACGACGCAGATGTAGAAGGGATCGGGTGATTTCGCGATCGGGTGATCGGGTGATTGAAATCATGACATCTCGAAATCACGGAATCCTAAGCTGACCTTACTGTGAGGCTCCCACCGTGGTTTCCCCGGCGGCTTTTTCCACGGGGGCTTTCACTGCGAAGAAGCTGTGGTCATAGAGGCCGCGGTACATGCGTCCGGCGAGCTCGGCGGCTTTCGGTCCGTAGGTGGCGCGGCCGCCTTCGAGAAATATTACAGTCACGATGTGACCGTAGTCGGTGTTGGCGTAGGAGGCGAACCATCCGAAGCGAGTTCCCGATTTGGAACACGTGCCCGTCTTGCCCAGGATCTGCTCTTCCGAGAAGTTCAGGCGCAGCCCGCGCGCCGTGCCGTATTCCACCGCTCCCGCCATGCCTTGCGACATCTCCGGCAGCCAACGCGCGATGTCGAGCGTGCGTTTTACCTTAGGCTGGAAGTTGAGAATCTCTTCCGGGGTGGTTGGGTGTTGCAGATAGTACAGTGTGCCGCCGTTCGCCATGGCAGAAACCAGAGCGCCAAGCTGCAGCGGCGTCATCGAGATGCCGTCGCCGAAAGAGCACATGCGCCCCACGCCGCCCAGCTTCGCGTCGAGTTCCTCGTCGGGATAGACGCCGAGATGCTCCCCTTCGATGTTGTAGCCGGCCAACTCGCCCAGTCCGAACTCGTTGGCGTAGCGCTTCACCCGCTCGAAACCCAACTCACGCCCGAGGGCCTCGAAATAGGCATTGTTCGATTTAGCCAGTGCTTGCGTCAGCGTCATATACGCATGAGGACCCACTTTTACCGGGGTGTTATGCGTGATGATGCCTTCGCTCAACGCCGCCAGTCCCACCGAAAGCTTGATGGTGGAACAAGGCGTAGCTCCCTCTGAGAGCGCCAGCTTCTGGTTCACCATGGCCAGGATGCGGCCGTTGGTCGGGTCAATGGCAACGACGGTGCCGTTCATGTTGCCGAGAGCGTCAATCGCTGCCTGGCGTACCACCGGATCTTCACCCGCGGTGATGTCGCCATCGGTCACATTGTCGGCATAGGAACTGGTGGTGAAACGCTCGTAATAGTAGTGTCGCCGCCGGTGGTAGCTGACATGCCGGCTGACCCTGGGGTTATAGCTAACGCGATGGACGGGGCTGATCCGGCGGCTCTGGGTCGCCCGACTCTGGCTAACACGGCGACTGTGATTGACCGGGCGACTGCGGCGAACACGCCGGCTGTGGCGCAGCCGACTCATCTTTCTCGCTGCACTCGGTGATTCGTTCACCTTGCGCGCAGACCGCTTGCTCGCAGGGCTGGTCGGAGTGCTGGAGTCAGCGCCTGAAGTCGCCGAAAGGTTGGCGCCGTAGAGTGTAACTGCAATTACCAGAATAAGATAGCTGGATAACTGGGTCTTTTTCATAGTCCCGGCAGGAGCTGGTTTTCTCGGGGGTTGATAACAGCAGCAGGCGGGATTTCCACCACCTTACTGCTTGTTTCCATTGACTTTGCCGATAGTAAGAGAGCTTCACCTGATTTGCAAGCTCAATTCCAGCTTCGACAGGAGCGACTGCATACGAGTGGAGCGTCAGGAATTTTGACCTTCGCCCTTGCCCACGCGAGCGCCGGCGGCCTGCACGCGGCAACTTTGGCCCCGTTACCACAAAGGCTCATGCTCAATAATGAAGCACCCCGGAAACTTCAGGAGCCAGAATTGACGGAAGCCCATTCGCAGGCGAGAATAAGAACTGTCCCGATGTGAAAAGTGGGCCTGTGGCGCAGCTGGGAGCGCGCTTCCATGGCATGGAAGAGGTCGTCGGTTCGATCCCGACCAGGTCCACCATTAAATCAATGACTTACGGCGATTCCCTCTTGCAGTTTGGGCGCATTTGGGCGCAAACTCACAACTTTCTTGCCCGCCGCGCGCAGTTTCGGCTTCTTTCTCAGTTCCTTGCTGACAGCCTCAACTGTGGCCCGCACGCTTTCTGGAATCTCCTGCATGTAGAC
>JAICXB010000093.1 GCA_025980765.1 Terriglobales bacterium | reverse complement strand
CTCGTTCTCGTCGATGAGGTTGCGGAAAGCGTCGACGTCGATCGGAAGCAATTCCGAAGTGCTGGGGAGTTGTGTGTTTCGGGCAAACCAATAACCCTTCGCCAGGAGCAGGAGGGCTAAAAGTCCGAGAACACTGATGAAGACAAGTGTGTAAGCGAAAGTCATCTAACACGCCCCGAAACGCTACCTAGAAGTCTATGGGAGCGGGCATTTGCCGCCGCAGAAATATCTTTTTTGTTCCGTTTTTGAAAAAAACGGTGTTTTGTCCAGTTTGCCGTCAGATACGCCCCTTTGGATCTCCGGATGGCCCGATCGTGGGAGACCCATTTCCCCAATGCTGTGGTAGGCTCGGATTCTTGTGGAAGCCGCAATCCTCACTGAGAACCTTACCCGCCGTTTTGGCGATTTCACGGCCGTTCAGGACGTAAACCTTCGGGTCGAAACTGGGCAGTTCTATGGCTTCCTCGGGCCGAACGGCGCTGGGAAATCGACAACCATAAAGATGCTGACCGGGTTGATGGCGCCGACTTCCGGACGTATGCAGATCCTTGGGGTCGATCTCGCGACGCACATGGTAGATGTGAAACGCCAAATTGGGGTCGTTCCCGAGGGTATGGCGCTGTTTGGCAGGCTAACGGGATCGGAGTACCTGAACTTCGTTGGCAGGATGTATGGCCTCGATCGCACCACCGCGGCCCAACGTGCGGCGGAACTGCTGGAATTTATGGAGTTGACGGACCATCCGAAAACGCTGATCACCGATTACTCCCACGGTATGCAGAAGAAGTTAGCGATGGCAGCGGCGGTGATTCACGGGCCCAAGGTCCTGTTCCTGGACGAGCCGTTTGAAGGCGTCGACGCGATCGCCTCGAACACCTTGAAAGCGATGTTGCAGAGGATGATCTCCCGCGGGGCGACGATCTTTCTCACTTCGCACGTGCTGGAAATTGTGGAGCGCTTGTGCACGCACGTTGGCATTATCAACAACGGGCGACTTGTCGCCCAAGGTCCGCTGGATGATTTGCGAGTGAGCACCGCAGATGAAGCCAGTCCGGGCGAGCGTATGTCGCTGGAAGAATTCTTCCTGAAAACCGTTGGGGGACCGCGAACGGCGGCGCAGGAGCTGTCGTGGCTGGGCTAGCACCTGATTCCCGGGAACAATTGCGCGCCGTTGCCACGCTGCGATGGCGGTTGGTGCTGAATTCCCTGCGCTCGGTGCGCGGACGCATGAACCTGGTTTCGCGGTCGATTGCTGGATTACTCGTTACTGCTGCGGGGCTCGGAGGCGCGTTTGCCTTAGGAGCCACCGCGTGGGAGCTCACCCGCACACACAAACTGGAGTGGCTGGCGGCATTCTTTTGGATTGTCTTTCTCTTCTGGCAATTTTTCCCTGTGATGGCGACGGCATTCACGCAGAACATTGACACTTCCGCGTTGCTGCGCTTCCCCTTGAGTTACAAGACGTATTTTTTTGTGCGGCTGGCGATGGGGACTCTCGATATCGCAACGGCGCTTGGGCTGTTCTGGTCATTCGGCCTGGTAATCGGAATCAGCGCGGCGGCGCCGCGTTTAATTCCGTGGGCCGTCGTGGCTGTCCTTGGGTTCATTGTGTTCAACGTTCTGCTGGCGAGGGCGATCTTTGTCTGGATTGAGCACTGGCTTTCGCGCCGTCGCAGCCGCGAAATCATGGGCCTGCTCTTTTTCGTGCTGATGATCGGGTTCCAGTTCATCGGGCCAGCGCTGGACCATTACGCCAAAAAGCCTACCGGCCAGCGCTTTGGTTACGTGGCAAAACTTGTCCCGGTGCAGCGAGCGCTTCCGCCAGGGCTGAGCGCGTCGGTGATTGCCGCCGCGGGCAGCGGCAATGCTTCCGGACTGCTTGGACCCCTGGCCCTGCTGATTGCCTATTCCGGCGCGGCGCTTGCGCTGCTGCATTTGCGCCTGCGCCAGCAGTATCGCGGAGAGAATCCGGAAGGAAATGCGGCTTCAACCGCAACAGCAGAAGACGCTGCGATTCGTCCGGGCTGGAAATTGCCTTTTTTCTCCGCGCCGGTCTCTGCCGTCTTCGAGAAGGAAGTACGCTATTTCTCGCGGAGTGGGCCGATGCTGTTCACCATGATCATGCCGCTGGTCGTGATCTTGCTGCTATGGGGTGGAAGGAAGAGCTTTTTGCAGCACCAGTCGGAGTTTTTCTTCCCGATCGGCGCTGGCTATTGCCTGCTGGTGATGACCAACCTCGTTTACAACAGTTTTGGGGGAGATGGCGGCGGCATCCAGTCCTTCCTGATGGCGCCCATTACTTTCCGGCAAGTTGTGTTTGCCAAGAATCTCGCGCAATTTGCAGTGCTGGTGGTCGAGGTTGCGATCCTCCTGCTCGGAGTTAGTTTGATTTATCGTCCGCCGCACCCTGTATTTCTTGTGCTGACGTTTTGTTGGTATCTGTTCGCCGCGCCAATCAATTTTGGTGTTGGCAATCTGCTCTCACTGTATTCACCAAAGAAAATCGACTACGCGGTCTTTGGTCGGCAACGTGCGTCAGAAACAACGATCTTCGCTAGCCTGGGCGTGCAGTTAGTCGTGATGGGAATCGGAGCATTCGCGATCTTTCTCGGGTATCACTACGACAATTATTGGCTGGGCACTTTGATTCTGGCGGTGCTGGCGATACCCGCGATCACAGCGTACTTGATTCTCATGCGCCGGATCGACGCCATTGTGATGACCCGGCGCGAAGTCTTGGCTACGGAGTTGTGCAAAGCGTGAATAGAAAAGCAGTTCGTCTCCTTGGCGGACCTGCGCGGCAAGACAGTGTTACTGGATTTTTGGACTACCTGGTGCCCTCCCTGTCAGGCCGATGCTCCGTCGATCGAAAAACTGAACGAGAAGTATGGCAACAAGAATTTAGCTGTTATCGGAATCT
>JAICXB010000046.1 GCA_025980765.1 Terriglobales bacterium | reverse complement strand
TAGTCTGGCCAACGCTCCACCCATCAGTCGCTCCGGCCTCGATGGGAACAACGTGTTGACACACCACATCTAAAGCCCCGACCAAAATATTCCCTGCTATTTTTCCCTGTTCTCAGGAAAGCAGGCATCAACTCCGCAAGAAAATGGGAGGGGTGCCCTTCTGGAAAACGTATCCCATCGACTCGGATCAACCCACCCTAGCGCGGAGGAATGGTTGGTCCGGAGGGCGGTTTCGGGCTGCTGTGGCTTTGATTGGCTACTGCCACTCCGGTGGCCGTGCCGGCGGCCACTGCCGCCACCCCCAGCAGCACGTTGCGCAGCACGTGTGAGCTGGCCTGTACTGCTACTGTTCCCGCGGTGAGGCCCGCGCGACTGACCGCGGTTGCGACCGTTAGTTGCTGAATTAACGATGCCGATACAGCCGTTACCGGCCCCACGCCAGAAACTGCTGTGACCTCCACCTGCTGACCGGGGTTCACGCGAACAGCTTGCGTCGAGGTAGTGCCTGATGTGACTGCCGCGCCGATCGGCGTGACTTGCACGATGCCGGAAAAGACAATCACAGTCGTCTTGTCCGCAGTGACGATCAACACAAAATCCGTTCCGATTACGCCGGCGACCGCCGTCGGAGTCTTTACCTCATATTTCGCATTTGGCTGGGTCAGCTTCACCACCTGATTGCGAAGCTTTCCGAAGAGCATCTCCAAGGTTGTCTGCTGGGCGGCAGCATCGTGCTGGACGACCTTCATCTGGGTATTCGATCCCAAACTGAGAATGGATCCGTCCCCCAAACTCACGCGCATGCGGCCGCTGGCGTTCGTCTCGAGGGTATCGTTCCAAAAGACCGCTTCGCGGGCCTTGGCCGTCGTGCCATTGCGGGTAGCGGCAGGATCAAGTGCGGCTATGTCACCGGCGCGCTGAGGCGCCCCGCCGGGATTCTGGCAGAAGCCGGAAAGCGGTGAGAGCAGGAAGGACAGCAAGATTGCGAGAACACGGCCGGCAAAACCTCTGGAATATCTGTTTCCCATAAAAGGAGCCCCTTCACCCTCCCTCAAGTGCTATTTGAGAGTGACAACATGCAGATTGGCGACGATTGCTACTAGACTTTCGCCAGAAGTCGCCCGATAATCACGAGTTCGACATCTTAACAGTGTTGGCCGTCAGTGTCGCGGGTCAGAGCTGTGATCCGCAATCCAGTGCTTCGGTACAGGAACATAGCCGCGCTGATTCCACTGAAGTTTTGTCGAACCACAGCGTCAAGCCGGGCATCTTAATTATGAGGCTTGGCTGGCGTTTCAGCCGGCCACAAGGGAGCGAACCACCCGTGAATCAACGGCTTAAGCAATTGATGAAGGAACTTGGAGAGTCCATCAACGAATCGCTCTCTGAAGCCGAGCCGATCGCTGAGGTCATCGGCAAGATCAAGGCCGAGGGCTATGACGTCTTCCTCGTGCTGGAAGCGACCGTGGGATTTAATCGCCGCGAAGACGAGCAGCCGAAGGAATTGGCCCGGGTAAAAGCTACTTCCAATCCCGAACTCAGAGTGAATCAGCAGGATCTGCGGTTCCTTAAGTCGCTGCGCATCAGTGTCGAGGAAGTGAAAGATCGCGCCGCCTGACTTGTGATTTCGCGATTTTGTGATTTCATGATTTCGCGGCTTTCAAATCACCCGATCGCCCGATCACGAAATCACCCGATTCAGTTTGACCTGCTATCATCTTGTGTTTCGGGTCATCCTCCGGCCCGGTCTGTTAGCTGCACGTTTCAGATTGTCAATCGCAGATCATGAAGGACACACTCGGAGTCTTGCTGGCAGGCGGCGCGGGCGAGCGCCTGTTTCCGCTCACGCGCGACCGGGCCAAACCGGCCGTCACCTTCGGCGGCAATTACCGCATCATCGATGTGACCTTGTCGAACTGCATCAACTCCGATTTGCGCAAGGTGTACATCCTTACCCAGTACAAAGCGTTGTCACTGAATCGCCACATCCGCGAAGGCTGGGGAACCATCGTCGCTAGCGAACTCGGGGAGTTCATCGAAATTCTCCCACCGATGAAGCGCGTCAGCGAGAACTGGTACATGGGCACGGCCGACGCGGTGTACCAGAACATCTACTCCATTGGCAGCGAGCAGCCCAAGTATGTGCTGATCTTGTCGGGCGATCACATCTACAAGATGAATTACGGCCTGATGATGAAGCAGCACCTCGATGCGGGCGCCGATGTAACATTGGCCACGATTCTCATCGACCCTTCCGACTCTTCCCGTTTTGGCGTGATCGACATTGACCGCGAAAGCCGCGTCGTGGGGTTCGAAGAGAAGCCGCAGCAGACGCAGCTACGCTCGCCCTTCAATCTGAACATGTGTTCCGGTTCCATGGGCGTGTATCTGTTCAACACTGATGTGCTGCTGCCGGCGCTGCTCAAGGATGCCGAGGATCCCGAGTCGTCGCACGACTTCGGTCATGACGTTTTGCCGAAGATTCTCGATGAATATCGCGTCTATGCCTTCAATTTCATCGACGAAAACAAGAAGGAAGCGCTCTACTGGCGCGATGTGGGGACGCTGGACGCATATTACGATGCCAACATGGACGTGGTCTCGGTCTCTCCAGTTTTCAATCTGTATGACAAGGCTTGGCCGATCCGCACACACCAGCGGCAGTATCCGCCTGCAAAGTTTGTTTTCAGCGAGCCTGGCCGTACGGGCATGGCGGTCGATTCGGTAGTGTCGTCCGGCTGCATCATCTCCGGAAGCGTTGTGCGCAAAAGCGTGATGTCGCCCGACGTGCGCGTGAACTCCTACGCTGAAGTCGAATCCTGCATCGTCTTTTCGCACGTAAACATAGGACGCCACTGCCGCATTCGCCGCGCCATCATCGATCGCGATGTCCATATTCCGGAAGGCAGTGTAATCGGCTACGATCCGGAAGAAGATCGCCGTAATTATTTTTTGACCGAAAGCGGAATCACCGTAGTCACGCGCGACTATTCTCTGTTTGAGTCGCCGGTTGCCGTGGACTACTTCACTTCAGAGTAATGCGCAGTTTGTTCAATTCCAGAATTCCCAGTCTCCTGTTCCTGGCAGCCTTTGTGGGCTCAACGCTGATGCTGGTGTACGCCGTCGGCGGCGCCGATGAGCCCGGCTACGCCACCCCGGACGTAATCCGCGGCGCTATTCTTTGGGGCGGCATCTCCCTGCTGACGATGCTCGGCTTCTGCATTTGCCTGGCAATTGTGACGAGATACCGGCGGGCACTGTCGGAAAAAGAAGTCTCCGCGCTTCGGCGATAAACGATTTAATACCCATAGTCCGCGGGAGCGGAAAACGCGTGCTTCTTTACCTTTAATGCGTCGATTCGGGGATGCCCTAATCGCTCCAGATACTCAGCGCGGCTCTTCAGTCCATCCACCCATTCCGCTCGCCAGCGCCCGTACTCATCCGGAGTTTTCGTTTCAGCATGATACTGGCGGAAGAAATCATTATCGCGGCTATAGTACCCCTGGACCGGTGAAGGATGAGCGCCGAACGGCTCGCGTACCACTGCCGAAACCAGAAAGCCGGGAATCATGGTGCGGTTCGGATCGCTGGCGATGATCTCCGGCGACACAATCTCTTCCGCAATCACGATCACCTTCCTGGCGGCGCGCACCGCTTCCAGCATCACTCCGAAATTTCCCCAGCAGTGGGCGTTGCCCTCTTCATCCGCGCGTTGCACGTGGACGATCGTCACATCGGGAACGATGGCGCGAACCGCAAGCAGCATCTCCTTGGGTTCAAACGGCGAGATGATCTGATAAAAAAAATGATTTCCTTTCGGCACATCGCTGCCCATGGCCGTGCGCGTCGGTAGAAACGGCAGACCCATCGCACCTGCCTGCAATCCGAGCGCGATGGTGAAATTTGTCATGTTGAAGACGCGCACCTCGCCGGCTTCAACGGCGCGGCGGAAGTTGTAAGCCTGGCCCATCATCACGTTGCCTACCCAGGCGGCAACAACGTCCTTCACGCATCCCGCGCCGATGAGTTGATCGAATAAACAATCCGAAATGGGCCCAATTAGCCGCAGCTCCCGCCGTTTCTGCCGAATGATCTCGTGCCCGGCAGCAAACGGAATCATCTGCTCGAGCTGAAGTCCCACCGCAACCGAAGAGCCGTCGGGGACGAACTCGGCGATTGCATCGTGCATGGAGAGAAGTTTGGGCATGAAATCGAATCAGTATTGCGGTATTCCGGATTTTCTTATAGCAGCAGCGTGCGACATCGGTGAAGCCGGCCGCAATGATGCGGGCTGATGCACTACTTCCCTTTCCACTCCGGTTTGCGTTTCTCGACCCACGCCTGAATGCCTTCTTGCGCATCCTGACTTTGGATCAACTGCTTCAGGTAAATCTCTTCGGCACGGGCCAATCCTTTATCGAAATGGATTGAGTCCCACGAGTACAACGCGCGCTTGGCATGGGCCAGAGCGACGGGGCTGTGCGCTTGCACCTCATTCACGATCGCCTCCGTCCGGCTCTCCACAGCGGCTTCAACCACAGCATAGTTGGCCAGATCATATTCGGCGGCTTGCGTTCCATCGAAGGTGCGCCCGGTGAGGATGAGCTCCGCCGCTCGCTTTTGTCCAATTACCGCGGACAGAGCGGCGCAGGCGACCGGCGGAAAACATCCCAGCTTGATCTCCGGAAATCCCCAGGTTGCGTTCTTGCTGGTTACCACCATGTCGCAGACCATGGCCAGTTCGGCTCCGCCTCCCAAACAATTGCCACGAACTGCTGCTATCGCTATCTTCTTCATCGCAGCAAGTTGGCGGATCACGCCATGAAACTTGCTCAACATGGCTTCAGCTTTATCGTGGGTGTGCGACGGCACATCCACGCCGGCGGAGAAATTCGCGCCCGCGCCGGAAAACACGATGACCGAAATATCGTCTCGTTCGGCAACTTCGCCCAGCACCCGGGTCAATTCATCCATCATGGCAAAGTCGATGACGTTCTGATTGCCATGAGCGAGCGTGATTCGCGCGACAGGAGCAACGATATTCAGATCGATTCGCATTGGCAGATTTTGGAAGTTGAAGCAAAGCAACTCAGATTGCCCGATTCTTAGGAGGTCCAGAAGCCCTGAGTATCGTACTCGCGAATCGCGCGAAGTTCTCCTTGAGACGGTACCGGTGTCTCCTGCACTTCATCACCAACGCGCAGCTTCCAACCGGTTGAACCGACCACATCATCGACTGAAACTCCAGGATGATGTGAGTACAGATAGGCTTCGCCATCCTCGCCAAAACGCAAAACGGCCTTGGTGGTGATGATCGCTGCAGGGCCTCCGCGCGGCAAACCCGCGCGCCGGCGGAATCCCTTTCCATCGCCGTTGCCAGGGCTGGTGATGTAAGACACGCGCTGCGGCAGGCGATGGGGGGAGTGCTCGATCATTGCGACAAACCGGCGTGCCAGCGACGCAATATCGCAGGCGCCTCCCGATCCGGGAAGCCGCAGCAGGCCGTTCTTTCCCTGCACCTGGGTAGAATTCAAATTCCCGCAACGGTCCACTTCCGCCGCTCCCAAAAAGCCCAGATCGACACGACCCGACTGCAACAGGCCCATCACGCCCATCATGTCGAGGCATTGCGTCGCGTGCAGCAGGTTCGGTGGATCCGCCATGGTGTAGATCAACTCCGGCGCAGGCTTCGTCCGGATCACGCCATTCTCGAACAGACCTACACAGTTGGGAGCATGAGTTCGCTTGGCGACTACAAAAGCAATCAGCGGGAGCCTCATGCCGACAAAAACCACTTCCCCGTCGCGGATCTCCCGCGCCGCCGCCGCGACCATCAGTTCACCCAGGGTGAAGTTCATTAAGAAATGGATAGGCGTTTCTAGTTTCGAGTTTCATGTTTCAGGCAACCCAGTCAGACACATCGTTGTCAATGCCGGAACCGATCACCTGAAACTCGAAACCCGAAACTTGAAACGCCGTCGAATCTAAATCGCCGATTTCCTCGTCTCGCCGATCGTCTCCAGCGGATTTCTTGCGCCGGTGCGCGGAGCGATCCACTTCGACTTCTCCGATTCGATAATCTCGAGCAACAGCTTTCGGTCGGCTGGGGTGGGCATCCAGGTATCGAACTGCTGCCGGTATTCTTTCTCCTCGACCGGCTCGCCGGTTTGGGGATGGAAGAACTGCTCCTTCCATTTGCCGATATTGCGATTGAACTTAATGTGCGGCGTGTATAGCTCGATATTCCCCGGCTTCTGGCTCCGGCTAATGCGATTCACCAATTGCACGCACTCCTCGCGATAAAGATGCCGGTTGTAGTCGTTGAGGTCGTCGAGATCGGCTTCCGTCGGGTTCTTGGGCTCGTCGTACCGTCCTTTAATGCCCCATACGTAGGCCCAATGCGCCGATGACGAGTGATCGGTGCCGAACAGATCGTAGGCACTGGATATCCACTTATTCAGGTACTTCTGCAGCAGCCATCCAGGCACAATGCCGGCTTCTGCGATCCGCTGCAGCCCAGTGTTGCCCGTTCCCATATGGAACGCCTCTTCGCGCAACATGTAGGACATAGAGCGTCCGAGCGGCGCGAATCCCGAGTACTTCAGCATCTGCAGTTGGAACTTGCCGTCGCGATCCACGAAGTCAGTGTAGGCGAAGAAGTCGAGCCAGTTGTCTACCTCTTCGTTGAATGAGCCCAGCAGGCGCTTGTTCTCGAAAGCGCGCCGTTCCAGCATTTTCTGGGCTTCCACGCGGCCAGTCTGGCCAAAGTGCTCCATCAGCAGCGCGCACATCTGCCAGCCGTGGCGCATCTCTTCGATCATCACTCGTGTAAGCGCCTGGCGATCGTAGTCCGTAGGAGACGACTCGAAGAGATGGCGCTGCTGTTCGCAACTGGCGAATTCGGTGTCACCCTGGTAAACGATCATGTTCAGCAGCGCGTCGCGCATGTTCTGCGTCGGCATCTGCCGCAGGTTTTCCCATTTCGGGCGACCCTTGTAGTGGCCGAACTGGATTTCGCCCGTCTCGATGGCGCCGAAGAGCGTCTCAAACTTGAAGGCGCGAATGTCGTCGTGATCCACGCCGATTTCCTTGCGCCAGTCGTTGAACAAACCAATCCATTCACTGAACGTTCCGATTTTTGCTACTTTGCCGGGCATGATAACTCCCTTTTGAAATTCCTGGCAGTACCATCCGCGATAGCGGATGGGTACACGCGACACCACCCACCCGCTACCGCGGGCGGTACCGCTTATTTCGCCGTGAACGTCGCCGGACGTTTCTCCACATACGCGTTCAGGCCCTCTTTTGCATCCTCGCTCTGGAAGAGCAACTGCTGGTTCTCGCGCTCCACCGCCAGGGCCGACTCCATCGGGATCTCCCAGCCGGTTTGCACCGCGCGCTTGATGCGCCCCACGGCCTTCGCGGCTTTGTTTGGCGGGCAAAACTGGCGCGCGTACTCCAGCACATTGTCCATGAAACCTTCACGCTCGAAGATGTCGTTCACGATTCCGTATTCCTTTGCCTCTTCGAAAGTGAAGGTATTGCCAGTGACCATCATCTCGATGGCGCGCGATTTACCCACGAGACGAGACAGTCGCTGAGTTCCTCCCGTTCCGGGAAGCACGCCGAGATTTACTTCCGGCAGTCCAATCTTCCCGGAATCCTTGCGTGCAATGCGGATGTCGGCAGCCATGGCGATCTCCAGACCTCCACCCACGCAGTGGCCGTTGATCGCGGCAATCACCAGCTTGGGCGTATGCTCCAGCCGCAGCAACATTTCATTGGCATGCAGGCAGAAGTAGTACTTAAAAGTAGGATCGACGCTGGCCAGCATCTTGATATTTGCGCCCGCAGAAAAGAACTTGTCCCCGGCGCCGGTGAGCAGAAGCACATAGGCGTCATTGTCCATGCGCCCGCGCAGGATGGCCTCATCGAGCTGCCGGTTCATCTCGTAGGTGTAAGTATTGGCCGGCGGATCGTTCATCTCGATAATCGCCACGCCAGCATCGTTGCGGTAATTGACTAGTGCCTTCTGCGCTACTTCGGTCACAGTTGCCATTGAAAATCTCCTTATTCTCTTGTTGCGGGACTCACCCCGCCGAATTCGTTACCACAGAGGACACGGAGGACACAAAGACAACAAACAGAGATAGTTCTCGTGCTGTCTTTGACGAACTTCGCTCCCCGTTTTTCAAAGATTTTGCTTTTCCTCTGTGCGCCTCTGTGCCCTCTGTGCTGAAGATTTGCGCTGCTTCTCCTCAGCATTCATCAAACCGCAGAGAAAAATGTCGCCCATGCCGCGGGCCAGCGCCGCAGCGTCAGCGTCGACTCGTGGGTTGTGCCAGGTATAAATCCAATTAATCATGCCAAAGAGGCTCAGTACGGCGAGACGCGTTTCAAATTGTAGTCCTGACGCCCGCTTGAGCTGGTCGAGCAGCTCGCGGCAAATGCGGTAATATTCCCGCTTGATGGTCAGCACTTCCGCGCCATAGCCATTCTTCAGCGCGTCATCTTCATGCGACAGCACCTTCATCGCCTTCTGGTGCGCCAGAAAATATTCCAGATGATTGCGGATAAACACGCGAACGCGCTGCTCGGGATCGCTGACTCCGGTCAGCTTCTCCCGCAGTTGCTCGACGATGCGCGAAAACGTGTGCTTCTGGATCAGGTACAGCAGCTTCTCTTTGGAATCAAAGTAGTAGTAAAGCCCGGCCAGCGACATGCCCGTAGCGCGGGAAAGATCGCGCATCGACGCCCCTTCGTATCCCCGCACGCAGAAGACTTCAGTCGCATGCTCCAGGATTTTATCGAGCTGCCGCTGGTAGCGGCTGTCTTCCGCCGCAGGCGCAAGCTTGCGCGCGCGTGCCTGACTGGACCCTAGAAGACGTGGTTTAGCAGCAACCTGCATAATTCTAACGAACGTTCGAATTGTAGCAGAAGCGATAGGCGATAAGCAATAAGCGATAAGCTCCGGAGCGATATCGAGAGTTCAAGAAGGGCAGTGGTTCGGCCCGATTGTTTATCGCGCTTTGCTTTTGCTGTTCCGCTTATCGCCTATTGCTTATCGCTTATTGCTTGCCATCAGGCATCTCTGCCCGGCCTTTTCCGCTTCCTACTTCGATTGGGCCTCATCTCACCTTTAAGGAGCAGCAATGGCGACATTCACAGCGGATGTGGAAGCGATCCGAAGCCGGGCGCGGCAGAAGATCGAAGACGGGGCGGTGACCCCCGGATACAAAGGTGACGTCAACCAAGCAATTGACATTCTCAACGAGGCGCTGGCCACGGAGATCGTCTGCGTGCTGCGCTACCTCCATCATTACTTCATGGCGACCGGCGTTCACGGCATGTCTGTACGCGATGAATTCAAGGAGCACGCCGACGCTGAACGCGAGCACGCCGACCGCATCGCCGATCGCATTCAGCAGCTCGGCGGACGCCCCGACTTCAATCCCAAATCGCTGCTGGAGCGCTCTGCCTCGCAATACGTCGAAGGCTCAAATCTGGCGGAGATGATCAAAGAAGACCTGGTCGCGGAGCGAATCGTCATTGAAGTCTACAGCGAGATGATTCGCTACTTCGGCACGAACGATCCCACTACGCGCATCATGATCGAGGACATTCTGAAGGACGAAGAAGAGCACGCCAGCGATTTGAGCGATCTGCTCTTTGTCATCGATCCACACACCGGCGAGACTGAAGGGCAAGACCCCGGCACCGAGCCGCTGCGCATGCATCCCGGGAGAGAACAGCGACAGTCCGGCAACGGGGAGATCGCAACGGCGGGTGACAAGACGCGGAAATCAGCCAAAGTGGAATCAAAGCCGAAGAAGAAGCCAGCGGCATAGAGCTCAGTACCACTCGCGGGTAGCGGAGAGTGGCGGACGCTAGGACCCACGCGCTATCGCGCGCGGTACTGATCTCCTCAGTTCACCCGCTGCAACCTGGCGATCAGCTTCTGCGCCAGATTTTCGTCAGAGTCGGACCACAACACCCGTCCGCTGATTCCGCAATTTTTCTCGATTGCCGAAGTAAACGTGACCAACTTCTGCACGTTGGCCTTTACGCGGGTCTCGCTGTCGCTGTCAAACTCGAGTTCTTCGTGCAGGAACGGAGTATCCAGACCGAACTCCACCTGAATGTGCCCGTCTTCCTGAAACGCTTCGTCGTCGAACTCAAATCCATGCACCAGGAATTTGACTGGCTCCGGAGTTAGCTTCCAGGCCGTATCGAGACCTCCGCCGGTCTCGGGTATCCACAGGTCCCAGCGAGCGTCGAATTCATAAGCGTGGTCGCTGTGCAGGATCTCGCCTGCCAGGGCCACCGCCTGCTCCGGCGTAGCGCCCTGATCAAACGTCTGCTCCGAGATCAGCGGCTCATTCCATGATACGGCGTGAGTACCGATGTAAAAAATTCCAGGACGGGAAGCCGAAAACGGAAACTGCCGCAGCACGGATAGAGTGCGCGGCATCATCTCCGATTCTTCAAAGCTCGGGAACCAGAGACTCAGATACAGGCGGTCGGCCATGGTTAGTGATTTTAGAAGAAAGTGGGCCGGTCAGCCGCCGCCTCTCGCCCCAGGGATGCTGGAGTTGCGTCCGAAATGTTCCTTTAGCGCCAGCCGCGCTGCCAGATTGCCGCACATTCCGTGGACCCCGCCTCCCGGCGGAGTGGAAGAGGAGCAAATGTAAATGTTCTTTGCCGGAGTCCGATAAAGCCGCGCGGTCGGACGCAGGAACAACTGGCTCAGCTCAGCCGATCCGCCATTGATGTCTCCGCCAACCAGATTGGGATTGCCGCGCTCCAAATCTGCCGTCAGCAAGGTGCTGCGTTTAAGAATCCGGCTGCGGAAACCGGGGGCAAACCGCTCTACTTGCATTTCAATTCTCTCGCTCACATCGACAGCCGATCCGTTGGGAACATGACAGTAGGCCCACGCGATGTGCTTCCCCGCGGGAGCTCGCGTCGAATCGAACAATGTCGGTTGCGAGAGCAGAACAAAGGGATTACTGGCGATCTCCCCATGCCACGGCGCGCGTTCTGAAGCCGCGATTTCGTCGAGTGTTCCGCCGACATGCACGGTTCCAGCGCGAGCGCATGCTTCCGCCTTCCACGGGATCGGAGAGTCGAGCGCCCAATCCACTTTGCAGACGCCCGGACCATAACGGTACGTGTCGAGTTTGTGACGGAACGGCCGGGGAAACCGCGGCCCCGCAATTCGCAACAGTTGCCGCGGGGTAACGTCGCACAAAACTACGCGGGCAGGCGGAAGCTGATCGAGGGATTCAATCATCGAATTCACCACAATCTCTCCGCCCAGCGATCGCAAGTACGATGCCAGCGCATTGGCAATGCTCGATGATCCCCCACGCGCGATTGGCCAACCGACCATGTGCCCCATAGCTGCAAACACCAGGCCAAAGGCTGCGGTGGGCATTTTTTCCAACGGCAGGATCGAGTGGGCGGCATTACCCGCAAACAGCGCGCGCGCCCGCTGCTCCCGGAAAGCGCTCCTGGCGAAACCCGAAGCCGAGCGCATTGCCGATAAGCCGAAGCGCGCCGCGGCAAACGGATGCTTGGGAAATCGCTGAGAACCGAGAAATAGCGGCGCTAGCGCGTCCCATTTTGACACCAGAGGTTTCATGACTTCAGCATATCGCTGGCCGTCCGCGCCGAGGTTTTCGGCCGTCAGTTCCGGCGAACGTTCCAGCAACACCGCAGTGCCGTCATCCAGCGGATGCGCCAGTGGAGCCTGGGGTTGAATCCATTCCAGACCGTGCGCTGCCAATGGCAAGGCACGGAAGAATGGCGACAGCAATCCGGTCGGATGAACAGCCGAGCAAACATCATGCTTGAATCCCGGCAGCGTCAGCTCTTCCGAGCGAGTTCCACCCCCGATGTGCTCCTGCCCTTCCAGCACCAGCACCGAACGGCCTGCTTGCGCAACCGTAATTGCCGCCGCCAGTCCATTGGGCCCGGAGCCGATCACCACGGCATCGTACTTAGATCGGGAAAATTGCATGCTGCTGTGCTCCACGGTAAGGCCACAGACAACAATATTGAACCAGATTTACCTCAGGACAAGATTCTGAATGCTGTAAGAGGAGAAACACTCAAGCTGCGGCAGGCGTTCGCTTCAGCGGAAAAGAGATGATACACGCGCGGAGGATCCTATGATTCGTAAGCAAGACCGCGCGCGAACGCGCATCAAGCGATTACGCGTGTGACCGCCATCATGCCACGAATGCTAAAATGGCAACTGCCTTGATCCCTCAACCGTCCCCGTCGTCTAGCCCGGCCTAGGACATCGCCCTTTCACGGCGGTAACACGGGTTCAAATCCCGTCGGGGACGCCAACAATCCTTTTTCACTCGTTGTCTTTTCCCACATCGTGAACAATGAGGACTTATGTGTTCGTTTAGAGGATTCAAATCCGTATAGGTGTATGGTATCCGCGCAATTCCTGCATTCTTAGACAAGGGAGGTGGATACGATGCTCCGTTTTTCATATAAGCTGCCCTGCTTGCTATTGACTGCTGCTGCTGTCTTGATTGTTATCTTGACTTGCGGCACCAGTTCGGCTCAGGCACAAATTGCCGAGGTTCCAAGTCTTTCGACAGAAGAGTTAGCAACCCACCTGATGAAATTTGTCGCGCCGACTTACCCCCAAATAGCAATTGCTGCGCGAGTGCAGGGAGATGTCACCCTTCAGATCGAGATAGCTCCTGAGGGACTCGTGAGATCGGTAACGGCGGTGTCCGGCCCGGCGATGCTGAGGCAAACTGCCGTGTCTGCGGTCAGGCAGTGGCGATATCAGCCGTTCCAAAAAGGGAATGCGATAATCGCTGTAAGCGGTCGTGTTCTGGTGAGGTTTACACTGAGCGGGAAGCCAGAAGTCCACACTCCGAACGAGAAGACGGCGAATGGCACATATTCCTTTAATCTTGCCATTCAGCCTCCAAGCGACGTAGCGCGCACCGACCCATCGACAGAGAAGAGGTTTCAGACCGTATGGGAACCATGCACTCATGGTGTCATTGCCCATCAGACCGACCAGGCAACGGCGGATGCTTGCATGAAAGCTGCGGGGATCGAAGATGCCTTCTCTCAAGACGGCCACTTTGTCGAGCGAAGGCTCGTGTACGTGTACACGGCCACGGCTTTGGCCAACATCCGCGATCTCCAAACGGCTCTGAAATACGCACATGAAGCCGTTGAAGTCGTAAAACTTGGGCATGACGATGACTCTGGCAGCGAGGCTGCATATTCAACTCGTGGCCAAATCCGAGCCTTATTGGGCGAGATGAAGGCTGGCGACGATGATTTGTCGATTGCCGAGGATTATTGCCGGAAGGGTCATCTTTCCAATGAGCTTGAGAGAGACCTTCTGTTCCACGCGGAGTTGCTGAATCGGATGAACAGACCGCAAGACGCGCAAGCGAAGCTGGACGAGGCGGCGAAATTGCAAGTGTCTGTAAGACCATCAACGTCGCCTAGGTGATTCAAATCCGTATAGGTGTTTGCTGTCCGCATGATTCCTGCGGTTTCCTGATGCGACCTTTTGCGTTCGTGGGGCCTGTATAGGTGACGCTGCTACAGTGGGGATTGGGGCCAAACTCGCATGAATACTTGCGATTACCGCAGCAGGGCTCTCGCGTTTGACACGTTCTCGGCACTCTGGTTCAAACCTTGAGTGCGGAGGGACGCCAACATTTCCAGCGTGATCTCAACTGCTTATCTATAGCCCGCGAAAGCTGATAAGGGATCGACAATAAATAGTCGATCCCTCATCCCGACCGTTAGTTTGCAATCATCTTTTACAATTTGGTTTCACTTCGTGAGTGAGCTGACTGCGGGTATTGATTACTTCTCGCATCCACACTCTGCGGACTTGGCGATCTCGGCCCAGGACGGGCTCGCCTTTTGTCCATAGCGATCGTGGTGCCGCACCCACGCCATTGGAAAAGAGAGCTCTTCCTCGTCGCGGCCCTTGGGCGTGAGGTCGATCCAGTTGTAGGCGCCGAGCAGCAGGTCAAGTCCGCGTGCATACGTCGAGTACGTGTGGAAGATCCTGCCGCCATCGTCCTTGTAGAAGACGCTTGCCCCGGGAAGCTCCTCGCGGGGTTGAGCTTCGCCCCCGTAGTTATAGTCGAGCTTTCCCATTTCGACATCTTCTTTGGTGAATGAGACGTGGTAGTCGAAGTTGAAGTCCGACCCGGCCGACGACAGCCATTTGAACTTCCATCCCATGCGCTTTTTAAAAGGCTCGAACTCCGCTCGCGGCGCGCGGGAAACGGCAACCAGAATGTCGCGTTGATTCACGTGCGTGGCCGCGCCATCCAGGTGATCGCCGATGAACGAGCAGCCTGGGCATCCTTCGTCCCACCCTGGCCCGAACATGAAGTGATAGACGATCAGTTGACTCTTGCCGTCGAACAGGTCGGCGAGAGTTTGCTTGCCCGCTGGTCCGTCGAATACGTACCGCTTCTTTACTTGTTCGCGCGGCAAGGCGCGGCGTTGGCGGCTTAGCTCATCGCGCAACCGCGTGAATTCTTTTTCCTTCGCCAGAAACTGCTTGCGCGCGGCAAGCCATTCTTCGTGATTCACAACTGCAGTATTCATCTCCGTTCTCCTTGCATAAGATCCAAATTCGCCCCGTGTTGTGGGGGCGCTTCAAGCATCGCGGCAATCCACTGTGCAAAGCTCGCGCTCGGCGGCTCCGCGACATTCTCTGGAACAATTTCCGAGACTCTGACCGGCGAGCCTCCCTTGCGGCCAAGACTTGAAGCGACAACCGCCCCAATTCCGCCGGCCGAACTTAATCCTGCTGCCACCATCGCGACTGATGCAATGCATTCCGGACACATAGTCCTGCTCCTTTGCCAGCGCTTCACCGATTTCTGTTAGCGCTTCGCCGACTTCGCTTTCGCTGCCAGCCCTTCAGCACGTTTCTGTACGCGCTCGTTGATCTGTTTCCATCCTCCGGTCACGCCCTTGCGGTGGTCTTCGCTGATCAATCCCAGCGCGCTGTGATGAAACTTGATGAGCGTGCCATCTTTTTCTTTACTCAGCCGATACTGCACATTGGAGGCGACCGGATATGACATAAACAGCGGCCCCGAAATCTCGAGCAGCGTGGGACGCTTGATCGCCTGCACCGCTCCCCACCAGTGCCCGTTGTTGTCCCCCAGATCGCGGAACCAGCGCCCGCCCGGCCACGCCTCCAGCTTCATTGGCATCGGACCATTTTCGGTCTCGCTGCCTGGTCCGAGCTGCTCCAACAGCGCCTCAAACGCCGTCTCTAACGACGCATTCACGTGGATCTCCTGCTGCACGTTCAACGTCAGGTTTTCTATTGCGGTTTCAGTGGAAATCATCATTGCTTCTCCTTTTCTTCCTTTGAATAAAGCTTCTCCAACTCTTTCTGTTCAGCCCGTTCCTTGATGCGGTTGAGCTGATGCGTCCATAACTTCTCGAATGTTTGCGTCCATTCATGCAATGGACGGATCGCCTGCGGATTCGTGCGGTACAACATGTGCCGCCCGTTGCGCCGGACTCGGACTAATCCGACTTCACGCAGCACGCGCAGGTGCTTCGACACAGAGGGCTGCTCCAGTCGCAACGCCACCACGATCTGCCCAACCTCGCGTTCGCTTTCCGCCAGGTACTCCAGGATCTCGCGCCGCCGCGGCTCCGCCACTGCGTTGAAGGGATCGGAGGTTGTCGCTGCCCTTGCCATGTCGAGAAATATATTCCCATATGGGAATATGTGTCAAGCGGCTTGGATAATTCGTCCCGCTAAATTCACACCCGCTGCAGACGCTAGAATCTCCTTCTCGGTTTCGAGATGATTTCGACAAAGCGAGGGTGAGTGATTCGTGGCAGACCGCAATCTAAGCTTTTGGCGACAGCAACTCACTCATGTGCCCGAGTCCGTGTGGGAGGCGAGCGAACTGGAGACGCTGGTCCTCGGCGAAAACAAATTAACGGAGATTTCCGAACGAATTGGCCGGCTTAAGAGTCTTCGTATGCTGGATCTTGGACACAACATCCTGTCGCACTTGCCGGACACTCTGGGCGATCTGGATGGACTGAGCGATTATCTTTATCTGCACAACAACCGGCTGACCGCATTGCCGTCGTCGCTAAAGAAATTGCGAAAGCTGCGCTATTTGAATATTAGCCACAATGCCTTCACTGCCCTGCCCGATGTCGTTTTTCCTATGACGAACTTGGTCGAGCTGAGGGCGTCGGACAACCCCGTAACATCGATTCCCGAATCCATCGCAAGCCTCGGCAGGCTGCGCGAGCTTCATCTCAGAAACAACAGGCTCAGTTCGCTTCCGGAGTCGATTGGGGAACTCAAGGAGTTGCGGGTCCTGGACCTTCGTGGAAATCCGCTGCTTTCGTTACCGCGCACGATCGCATCGCTGCCGCGTTTACAGAAACTCGATCTCAGATGGATCGAGCACCTTGAAATCCCGGCGTGGAGCGCAAGTTTGGAGGCGCAAGGCTGCCTGGTGTATCGATAAAACTGCTCCGGCAAATTGGTCGAAACGGGCCCAAAGGCGATAGCCTGAACTGGCGTGATTTCCAGCGCCTCTCGACAAACTAAATTAACTTCAGCCTAACCCTGATCGACCCTCGGCTAAGCTGAGTTCATATCTCGCAAAAAAAGTCGCTAACCCATGGTCGGGAGAAAGGTCGATAGAGCGTATGGGCCAATATCTCAGGCTGACGTTCCGGCAGTTGCGGCGTAACCCTGGCTTCACCGCTGCGGTGGTAGTGACGCTCGCGCTTGCAATCGGCGCGAACACAGCAATTTTTTCGCTGGCGAACGCGCTGCTGTTGAGAGACCTTCCCTACGCTCATCCAGAGCGCATCGCGACGATCTTTGCGCGGACTACGGGAACCCAATCGTCTGACGAGCACAGGAACATCGATGGCGAGCAGTGGGAGTTGCTGCGCGACAACGTGCCCTCGTTTCTATCTGCGGTTTCCAGTCTGCGGGCTACCGGCGTGAACCTTCAGGAGGGTTCTCATGTGCAATATCTTCATGCCGGGCGAGTTTCAGCGCATTATTTCGACGTGCTCGGGATCCATCCCATTTTGGGACGCCCCTTTTCGAGCGATGAGGACCGCCCACACGGGCCTAAGACGGTCATTCTGAGCTATGGTTTATGGCGCACGTTTTTTGGTGCGAACACAAATATCCTCGGGCAGGCGATACTTCTAAAAGGCGAGCCTTACACGATCATTGGCGTGTTGCCTCGCAACGCGACCGCTCCCTTAATTGCTGATGTTTACACCGCGCTGCAGCCTGGCCGCGAGGGTGAGGGAGAAGCCACAAACTTTGCACCGATTATGCGGTTGCGCGATGGCGCGACCTGGGCACAGGCGGATGAGGAGATGAATCGCGTTTGGGCCCACTCGCAGCGGGTTCAATACTTCAAAAGAAAAAACCCCGGGGCGCAGATAACCTATTACTCAGTGCCGCTGCAGGAAGGACAAACCGCAACGCTGCGGCCTCAAGTACTGGCACTGCTGCTGGCGGCGGGATTTATCCTGCTGATCGCATGCGCAAACCTCGCCGGTCTCACTCTGGTACGCGTCTTGCGGCGCCGCGGAGAGATCGCCACCCGTCTGGCTCTCGGCGCTTCCGCCTGGCAGGTTCAGAAGCAGCTTTGGGTTGAGAATTTGGTTCTGGCGCTGCTGGGAGGCATCGCAGGCATCGGAGTCGGTTTTCTCACACTGCGCGGCCTGTTGCTGCTCCTCCCTGAACATTTTCTTCCCATTGCTGCGGTCTCTCTCGATAGCCGGGTGCTGACGTTCACGCTTTTTCTTTCTCTGCTTACAAGCTTGTTGTTCGGCATGCTGCCCGCACTCAGCACCAGGAACATAGACTTGCGATCGGCGGTTGCCGGCCGTCCCATAATGGGAATTGGCGGCGTGCGCCTGCGGCAAAGCCTGATTGCCGGCGAAGTTGCGCTGACCATCGTACTGTTGTCGGCTGCTGGGTTGCTGATCCGCACTCTCGCCCATCTGGAGACCATGCCTCCTGGTTTTAATCCAAACGGAGTGCTCACTGCGAAGGCATCGCTGGACGATGTCCGGTACCACGATCCTGCAGCCTTCCGCAAGCTGCTTGATGAAAGCATTGCCGGCATGCGCGCGATTCCCGGCGTGCAGAACGCGGCTGTCGGCCTGACGCTGCCCTATGAGCGCGCCCTGCTCAACGCTGTTACCCTCAGCGACGGCAAGGAAACCGGACAGCAGGTGACGACCAATGAGGTCTATGTCACACCCGGCTACTTCGACACATTACAGATTCCGCTGCTGATGGGTCGAGTGTTCAACGATGCGGATGGTCCGGATGCGCAGCCGGTAGTTGTAATCAATCGAACCTTTGCCCGCAAGTTCTTTCACGGGGCGAATCCGATCGGGCGGCATCTCGATAACAAGCTGATCGTAGGAGTGGTGGCCGACACGCTGCTGTCGTCCGCCGCCAAATTGAACGAAGGCTCGGCGCCGCTCACGGATGAAGAGGCAATCTATCTTCCCGCGGCGCAACTCACCGACGCCAAAGCTCTGTCCATCCTGCCTATCTGGTTTCAGCCAAGCTGGATTGTTCGCAGTGCCCGTCCGGTGGAAGCCCTGATTCCGCAGATGCAGCGTGCGCTGGCAAGCGCCGATCCTAACCTGCCGTTCTCGGGATTCTATTCGATGAACGAGCTCATGGCCGGCACGCTCGCGATGCAGAGAATTGAGGCTTCCCTGCTGAGCGCGATGGCGTCCCTGGCGCTGGCCATGAGTGCGCTTGGCATCTTCGCGCTGGTGGCAAACCTGGTGGTGCAAAGGAAGCGCGAGATCGGCATCCGCATTGCCTTGGGCTCAACCATACAAAAGGCGATGCTGCATATCGGCGGCTCGGGAGCCAGGGCCGCGGGCCTGGGCTTGGTTGTCGGACTGGTTCTCTGCGCCGGTGCGCTGCGCGCGATGCGGACCGTCATCTATGGCATCGGGGTCTACGACCCGCTGACGATCCTGCTCGTGCTGCTCACCCTCGCGGCCGTAACGCTCGTCGCGACGACGTTACCTGTGTTGAAGATCGCAACCATCGATCCGGCCAAGACACTGCGCGAAGAGTAGTTTAGTTGTATTAGCTCACGCCATCATGGTCGGCCAAGCTCTTCGTAAAAAGCTTGTCGAGCTTGCCGGAAACGGCATCCTTTTCGATCTCTTGGTCCCATTGCTGAGCGTCCCGCTCTAAAAACCAGTCGCGCAATTTGGCGAGTTCTTCCGGCGATAGCTTTCCGATCTCTTCTTCCACCAATTGAAGTTTCATGATGATACGCATTTTACCTGCCTCAGCAAGGTGTCTTTCCTGCCAATGCCTGCTTCGACCAACATTGCGAACTGCCTGCGTTTAAATTGGTGCTGGCGTTGGAACCGAACTTCTGATTCGCTGGACTCGCACTTATTCTAAAAAGTCCTCGGCGGTCAGTAATCAAAAGTATTCTGCACCGTCTTTACAATGAAGCGTTTGTCATAACTAGATCTCGCCCTTTTTATGATCCAGCCCGAAACTGTGTTTCGCGATCTGCGCTATGGAGGCCGCCTGCTGCGCCGAAATCCGGCCTTCACGGTAGTTGCACTGATGGCTTTATCGATGGGGATTGGAGTGAACACGGCGGTTTTCACCGCGTATAAAGCGATGGTCGCTCGGCCGCTCGATGCAAGAAATGCTGGCGAGATGGTCAATCTCGCGCTCGTGCGCGACTCGGACGCTGCCGAGTCCACCTTCAGCTATCCCGATTACGAGGCTTATCGGAATTCAACCCATTCCTTCAGCGGCCTCATCGCCTTCAGCGGGGAGCATATGAGACTCAGCAATGCCGGCGATATGGTCAGTCAACGCGCATCTGCCGCTGAGTCGGGCATGGGAAAACTCGGGCTGCTGTCTTCAGGCGCAGCCAATGCAGAGTTCGCCAGCGTCTTCGTTGTCTCTGAAAATTACTTCAAGGTTCTCGGAATCGGCGCTGAACGTGGCCGTACCTTTGACGCCATGCCGACTTCGGAACTTGCGGCCTCGCCCGCGGTTTTGATCAGCGACAACTATTGGCAGAAGCGCTTTGCGAGTGATCCGTCGATCCTGGGAAGGACCATCCGGCTCAACGGCATCGCCGTCACCATCATCGGAATCACGCCGCGCAACTTCGTGGGCACCAGTGTAGGAGTGCCGGACTTTTGGTTTCCGCTGAGGCTCGCGCCACTGGTCCATGCTGACGAGCATTGGCTCAGCAACCGCGAACACCAATGCTGCCGCCTTTTCGCGCGTCTCGCCCCAGGCGTCAGCCGCGCCCAGGCGCAGGCCGAGATGAATATTCTGGCGGCTCGCGTCCGCAGCCTGCATGATCCCACATCGGAACTGGCCAAGCCGGCGACGATGATCATCTGGCCGGGATCTCCATTCCCATTGCCTTTGAAAATGCTTCCCGGATTGGAACTGGCCATTTTCCTCATCATGGCCGCTGCCGGACTGGTGCTGGCAGTAGCCTGCGCCAATGTTGGCAGCCTGCAACTCGCGCGCGCGCGATCTCGCCAGGAGGAACTCTCTGCCCGCCTCTCGCTGGGCGCCAGCCGGCTGCGCATCGTAAGGCAGCTGCTCACCGAGAGCGCTCTGCTCGGGCTGCTGGCCGGGGTGCTTGCCTTCTTCTTTTCCTGGGCATTCCTGAAAATCTCCGCCAGCCTGGCCGCGGGACTTATACCTGCCGACGAGGGAACGCTCATCTTTGACGTCACCCCGGACCTCACGATCTTTGCTTATGCTTTTGCCATCTCGGTGATCGCGGGCATTCTCTTCGGCCTCACGCCGGCGCTTGAAAGCTCTCGTTCCGCCTTGTTTTCGGCCGCCAGAGGCAGCACCTCGCCGCTCCGCAGCCGCCGCGTCCAGGGCATTCTGATCTCCGCACAGGTGGCGTTTTCCCTGGTGCTCATGATTGCGGGAAGCATGTTGGTCCGCAGCTCCATCAACACGCTCAAGATGGAGACCGGCTACGACAGCAAGCGCGTCGTCGATCTCGATCTGCAGTTTCCCATATCGGCAAAATACACTGACGCGTACCAGCTCGATTTGGTTCGCGATCTGCGCCGGAGGCTCGCCGATCTGCCCGGAGTTTCTGCGATTACCATCGCCAATCCCCCGGGCAGTAGCTTCTTTCGGACGCCTGCCCTGGCCCTTGAAGGAAGCAAACCCTCGGTGCGCAACCTACAGTTCATCCACTACACTTTTGTTCAGGACAACTACTTCAGCTCGGTTGGAATTCCCATTTCGGGGCGGGCCTTTCAGTCGCACGCCAGCGACTCTGATCACTCCATCATTGTCAGCGAATCTGTCGCGAAACAACTCTGGCCCGGCCAGGACCCCATTGGACGCAGCCTCCGCTTAGGTCCTACCGACGAGAAGGTCCATGATCAACGCGAACTTGCCCCCGACGGAGCCACCTACCAGGTCATCGGCATTGCTGCTGACGTGCGAAGCACTGACCTCAATGGCAACGACTCCAGACAGCTCTATCTGGCGCTACCCGAGTCACGGCTGCAGGCGTATCCAATCCTCATTCGCACAGAATCCGATCCGGCGCAGGTGATAAGAGCGGTTGGCCCGTTGGTCTCATCCCTCGATCCCGATCTCGCGACCACGGCTTCCACTCTAGACGATCTGTTGCGCGCCTCCTCGGCCTTTCTTGCCTCCAGCCTCGCCGCCGCGGTTGCCACCAGCGTAGGCCTGCTCGGACTTCTTCTTGCCGCAATGGGAATTTACGGAACAGTCAGTTACATCGTCGTCCTGCGCACGCGCGAAATCGGCATTCGCATGGCCATCGGCGCGCAAAAGCGCGACATCTTCGGACTCATCCTGCGCGACAGCACGCGTCCCGTGATTTTCGGATTAATGGCTGGAATGCTCCTTGCTGTTGGTGACTCCTATCTGCTGCACGGTGTGCTATACGGGCTCAGCACCATCGACGGCGTGTCGTTTGTCGGAGTCTCGCTGTTGTTCTTGCTGATCGCACTGGTTGCGTCGTATCCACCCTCCAGGCGAGCCATGCGCGTCAATCCCATTGTGGCACTCCGATATGAATAGAAGTTGGTTTCTCTTTATTTTCAACACTTGTCATCCTGTCTATAACCACGACGGCTCTGTCAAGATCTGGTTTTGTTGAGCGCTGGCGACACCATTCCTGTGAGCAGCGGCGAGGATGTTTGTGCGCCGTGCTTTTCCCTTATTAGGAAGGGGTTGTCATTGGTTTTG
>JAICXB010000007.1 GCA_025980765.1 Terriglobales bacterium | reverse complement strand
CATTCGCAGAGGTCGCGAGCGCGGCGAGCGCGATTTTGGCGTTTCTGTATTCTGGATATTCGATGCGGTGCGCCATTTTGGTGTTGAGCCTGCCCGGCGTGTCTTTGATTTGGCGGTTGAGCATAGAGAATATGGCGTAATCGGCATTGGAATTGGCGGCGATGAGCTGCGCGGTCCCGCAGAACCATTTCGGGATTTGTATCGCGAAGCGGCGGAACGCGGATTGCGACTCACCGCCCATGCCGGCGAGAGCGCCGGGCCGGAGTCAATCTGGGGCGCGCTCAACATTGGCGCGGAGCGCATCGGCCACGGTCTGAGCGCAATTCGCGATCCCGAGCTGGTCGAAGTCTTGTCCCACCGGCAGATTCCGGTCGAGGTATGTCTCAGCAGCAACGTATGCACTGGCTGCGTGGCCAGGATCGAGGGCCACTCCGTGCGCACGCTCTTCGATCATGGCGTGCTGATCACACTCAACACCGATGATCCAGCAATGTTTCATACCTCGCTGATCAGCGAATACGAACTGGCGCAGGACGTTTTCGGCTTCACCGACGAGCACCTGCGCGAACTGGCGAGAAACTCGTTTGAAGCATCATTTCTTCCCGCAGAGAAGAAAGTAGCAATGCTCGAACACTTCGACCGCGCTTCCGCGACGTTGAGCTCGTAAAAGTGGTTGCGGTATTTTGAAGCGCGCAATCCAACAAATGTCATCCTGAGCGCCGCGTAGCGGCCGAAGGACCTCCTGCGATCTCTGGAACATAATTACCGGTGGCAGGGCTTCTCAACCACAATGGTCGGCTGAAGAGTCGCAACCTGCAAATCCGACCGAGACATCGGCAGAGATCCTTCCTCCTCCCGATCAACTCCGCTGCGCGGAGTTGGTCGCTCGTCCTCAGGATGACAGTTTTGGCGGGATGAGCCGATCCATCTCCTACGCAGCCCGCTTTCCTTCGGTTTTCTCCCTGACCTTATGCTCGACGTGCTTGATCTCCACCCGCTCGCGCTTAATGTCCAGGCGAATCCGGCCAAAGAGCGACATATACATGTTTGCCACCCAGACCAGCGCAAAAAGTGACATGAGATATCCACGCCAGTCGTTGTAGATGAGCTTGTAGCGCGTGATGAAGAGAAAACAAATCGTCACGTAGTGGCTGAAGCAATACTCGCAGGTAAACAGATAGAAAAATTTGCGAACGATGAGATGGGGCGCTCGCTCGCTGCAGCGCTGGCAGAATTCGCGCGGCTCGCGAAAGACCTCCTCGTGCGTCACCGTCCAGACGATGGCCGCGATGGGAATCGCAATCAGCAACAATTCAACAACCTGCAACCCCAACTCGCCTGAAGTCATGCGTGAAAAGAGGCAGGAAACGTCACAAGCGTTGCATCTGGAGCAAGGACTCCCGCAAGTTCACTCTTGGGTTGTCCGTCCGATCCGTGCAATCCGTATGAGCAGTTGTTTCTAAGACAACGAAAGCAGCCCCGTCGATTCCGCCTGCTCGTGCGCGTGATAGCTGGAGCGCACCAGGGGGCCGGATTCCACGTGGCGGAAGCCCAGCTTCAGGGCTTCCTCTTTCAGGAAACGGAACTCGTCAGGATGGTAGTAGCGGGTCATGGGCAGGTGGTCGCGCGAGGGACGCAGATACTGACCTATGGTCAGGATATCGACCTTGATGGCGGCGAGGTCGCGGAAGACTTCGAGCAGCTCGTCCATGGCTTCGCCGATGCCGACCATCACGCCGGTCTTTGAGACCATTTCGGGAACGAAGATCTTTACGTTTTCCAGCAGCTTGAGCGTGCGCTCATAACGAGCGCCGGAGCGGACCGCGCGGTACAGCCGGGGAACGGTTTCGGTATTGTGGTTGAGGACCTCGGGACGGGCGTCGAGCACGATCTTCAGCGCGTCCTCGCGGCCCTGAAAGTCGGGGATCAATACTTCCACCTGGCACCCTGGAGCCTGGCGGCGCACTTCGCGGATGGTGTCGGCAAAAACCGTGGCCGCACCGATGTTGTCGTCGTCGCGATTGACGCTGGTGATGACCGCGTGCTTCAGTCCCAAAACGGCAACCGCTTCGGCAACTCGGCGGGGCTCGTCGTAGTCGATGGCCAGCGGACGTCCCTTAGGCACGGCGCAGAATCCGCAGCGGCGCGTGCACAGGTTGCCCAGCAACATGAAGGTCGCGGTGCGATGGTTCCAGCACTCGCCGATGTTGGGACACTGCGCCGACTCGCACACGGTATGCAAGTCGAGCTCGCGCGCCAGCTTCTTAAGCTGATGATAGTTTTCGCCCATCGGCGCGCGCGCCTTCAGCCACTCCGGCTTAGACTTCGGAGTACGCGGCGCAAGATCGATCTGCACGAGTTCGGCGATGGAGGACATGCGGCTAAAAGCATTTTACAGGGCCAAAGCAACATCAAAGGCAAAAGCTTTACCACGGATTACACGGATGAGCACGGATTTCACGGATTTTTTAATTCGGCTTGAGAGAGGGACGATGCCAGGGTTCAACATTAGCTTTGCTAGTTTTATCCGTGTGATCCGTGAACATCCGTGTAATCCGTGGTAAAGCTGTTGGTGTTGATTTTTCAGAGTGTGTGCAGGAACGCCAGCAAATCGTCGATCTGCTGATCGTCCAGCACCAGGTTGAACGGAGGCATGTTGCGGCGGCCCATCTTGATAGTCTCGCGCACGTGCTCGTCAGTGGCGGGCATCCCGCTGGGCAGGTCGTGCTTGCGGAAGACCCCGACCAGCGGAGGGCCCTGCAGCGGTTCTTTTTTGTAAGCGTTATGGCAAAGCTGACAGTTGGCCTGAAAGATCACGCGTCCGCGGTTCTGGGTGGGAGTAAGGGCGCGCTCCTCGCGAGAGCGGCTGGACTCGCACCCAACGCAAATAAGCAAAACAAAAGCTGACAGGAGAAATGGGAGCAGGCGTCGCAATCACCCATTATCGACGTTCGCAGCTTCTCGGGCAAAACTCAGCGGCAAAAAAAAAGGAGCAAAAACTCGACACAGCCCAGACGGATGTTCACAGATCCCACGAATGAACCGGTGAAATGAATCGTGGCATTTAGCGTCGGGGACGCATGATGTTCACAAAAATGAAGCGTGAAATCCGTGCTCATGTGTGTAATCCGTGGTGAAGCTCCTGGGTTCCCGGTTTGACTCTCCTTAAAGCTTGCGGCGTGATTAGAACTCAATTATGCTTCTCCGCCCGCGTCAGGAATGCACGCGGCTGAGGCGCGGGTCGGCATGGCTAATTCTCGCAAGCATGTCTTTTATGGCTGGTGGATCGCCTTGGCGGCCGCAGTCGGGGTCGGTCTTGGCGGACCGCCTATTCTGGTGTTTTCGTTTCCCGTTTTTCTCCCGCATTTTTTGAAGGAATTTCACACCGGTCGTGCCGCCATTGCGCTGGCGTTCAGTTTGCATAATGTAGTAAGTGCCCTGGCCTCGCCCCTGGTGGGCCGACTGATTGATCGCTTTGGTGTGCGCAAGATCGTTTTGCCCGGCACTCTGTTGTTCGCCGTCTGGCTACTCGCCAACCACTTCGTCACGGTGAGCGTTTTTGGCATTTATCTGTTTAATGCAATCGGTGGCCTGCTGGGCATCGGCTGCGGCCCTATCCCTTACTCCACCGCCATCTGCAACTGGTTTGATCGTCGCCGGGGCAGCGCGCTGGCCGCCATGATGGTCGGCACAGGAGCAGCGGCCATGGTGATGCCTTCCATCATGCAGCGGCTGATCGCGGCGCTGAACTGGCGCGCGGCATACTCGCTCTACGGAGCAGCCATGCTGGCGCTCACGCTACCCGTCGTGGCCATCCTGCTGAAGGACAGGCCGGCAGAATTAGGTCTGCTTCCGGATGGCGCCGCCGTTTCTCCCGCGACCTCGAACCGCGACCTGCACTCGGGCCTCACCTTGCAGGAGGCACGCCGCACGACTACTTTTTGGTGGCTGATCGGGGCCGTCGTCCTGCTCGGCGCCAGCGTGCATGCGTGCGTGATTCACATGCCGGCGATGCTCAGTGACGCCGGCGCCACGGCGCGAATGGCGGCTCTTGCTAGCTCCTTCGCGGGCGCCGGCCTGCTCATGGGCAGAGTGGGCACGGGCTTTTTCCTCGATAGGTACTCCGGGCCGAGAATCGCCGTTTGTTTCTCAGCAGGGGCAGCGCTGGGCATTATTGTTCTGTTGACTGTCCATGCCGGTCCGCTGCCGTTTTTCGGAGCGTTTCTTGCTGGTTTGGGCATGGGAGCCGACGCAGATTTGGTTGCTTATCTCAGCAGCCGCTATTTTGGCCTGCGCTGTTTCGCCCAAATCTCGGGATTCATCTTCGGCTCGTTCGTGTTGGCCGGGGCTGCCGGCGCGTACCTGATGGGACTGGGCTTTGATCGGACCGGCTCCTATACCGCGCCGCTACTGTGCTTCCTGCTTGCCGTGCTGTGCGCAGCCGCGCTGTTCAGTCGATTGGGTCCTTACCGCTTCGCGGCGGGTGAAGCAGGAGTGCCCGAAGCAGCCCAGCCACAGGCGGCCACCGCGGTCAGTTAGCCAATTCGTGCAGAAACTCGCGCCGTTGTCCGGCACTCTTTCTGCTTTTGGAGGATTCAATGATAGCTAACCCTAGCCCTGCTCCTGCCTCCGCTTGCGAGTGCAATCCTGCTCCGTTGGTTTCCATCATCATGCAGAGTCTTGTGCTGCGACAATCGGTTTTCGCTGCAGCGGAATTTGGGATCGCAGATCTGCTCGCTATAGGCCCGAAATCTGTTTCCGAGCTGGCTGCACAACTCCACCTGGACGAAAGTTCACTAGGCCGCATTCTGCGGCTGCTGGCCAGTGAAGGGATTTTTACCGAAAGTACGCCGGGCGTGTTCGCCAATAACGCAGTTTCCAATTGCCTGCGCAGCGATGCGCACCTCTCCCTGCGTGCCCTGGCTCGGTTCGGAGGTTCGGATTTCGTCTACGGCGCCTTCGCCGAGATCCTGCACAGCGTCCGCACCGGGCAACCAGGAAGGCTGAAGACCCTGGGCATGGACGGATGGGAATATCTCAAGAACGACGCTGCGCTGGCGCGCCTGTTCGATGATGCCATGACCTGTCTTTCGTCATTGGCAGCCCCCGGCATCGCGGCTGGCTATGATTTTGCAAAGTGGGAAAGCCTGATGGACGTAGGCGGCGGCAACGGCGTGTTGCTGGCTGCAATTCTGCGATCGCATCCCACGCTGCGCGGTGTTTTGGCCGATCAGGCGCATGTGCTGCAACGGGCGCGAGAGCGGGGATTCCTCAGGGCGTTGGAAACGCGATTTACTATGCAGCCATGCGATCTCTTCCACAATGTTCCTGCCGGTTGCCGTGCCTACCTCATGAAGAGCGTAATCCATGATTGGAACGACACGGACGCGGTGCGCATTCTCCGCAAGGCCCGGAAGGCCGTACCGAAAAATGGAGCATTGTTGTTGGTGGAGTCAAACCTGCCCGAGAACGGCTCGCCCTCGCGGGCCAGGTTCGTTGACGTAACCATGTTGGTCCTAACCGGAGGCAAAGAGCGCACAAGCGCCGAGTATGGCGCGCTCCTCGAGCAAGCCGGCTTTCGCCTGAACCGCGTGACACCAACGCCTTCTGACTTCAACATTCTCGAAGCGCTGCCTGTCTGACGCCCTACCGTGAAATGACGTATCGGATCGGCGGGGAGCAGGCTTTATCTGCGAATCCAGTGGATAATCAGGCATTGGTATGGATTCCTGCGCTTGAACTCGACGTGTCTTGGCTACTCAGTATTATGTTGTTCCGCCTATGTTTCTTGTCACTCCTTCTTTTAATGCCGATGAGTTGCTGCAGGCGTTTTATCGCGACGCTCTCAGCCTTTTTCTTGGCTCCGCCTTTATCACTGCGGGCCTGGTGGCAATCGCATTCGAGCTCTTTCGCGGAAGGCGCGATGTCCTTCGGGCGATCCAGGCCTTCGGAATGTTTCGCGGAAGACGCGATCTGCTTCTGGTCAATTTTGGGTTGTTCGCGGCTCTGTATGGCTTCCGATTGTGGGTGCAGTCGAGCGTGCTGGCAATGGCGCTTCCGCTACACCGATATGTCTACGTGCGAGCAGTTCTGACCTACCTCGTTCCGATTCCCTTCATCGGGTTTTTGCGTTCCGCCGGCTTGCTGAAGGGTGTGGGGCGTCCGCTCGGATATCTGCTCGTGATTGTGGAGGCCGGGCTTGCGGTTGCGACTCTTGTGACTGGTCCGCACCACGCATTCGACGTGGTGAACAGCCTGCTTGTGATCGCGGCGGTGTTGATCTTGATCGTGCAATTCCTGCTCGAAAAGGAAGCGGATGAGGATCTGGTGGTGATCCGCCGCGGACTGCTGGTGTTTGCGGCGTTTGCGCTGTTTGAGAATGTCGGGCAGTTTTATTTCAAAATCTGGCGGGTCGAGCCGCTGGGCTTTCTGTTTTTTCTTATCTGCTTGGGATATGTCGCCGCGCGGCGCAGCTTGCAACGAGACCAGCACTTGAGCGAAATCAAAAAAGAACTGGACGTGGCCCGGCGCATTCAGCTCTCGATTCTTCCCGCCGAGTTTCCTCCTTCCCCTCATTTCAACGTCGCCGTACGTTACAAGCCGATGACTTCGGTAGCGGGTGACTTCTACGACTATGTCGGAACTGGGAACGGCGCGGCCGGGCTGCTGATCGCCGATGTCTCCGGGCATGGAGTGCCTGCGGCACTGATTGCGTCGATGGTGAAGCTGGCTGCGGCATCGCAGCGCGAAGCGGCAGCCGATCCGGCCAAGTTTCTGCTTGGCATGAATCGTGTCCTGCACGGGAACACGCAGAGCCAGTTCGTGACTGCTGCGTACGTGTATGTGGATTCGACGGCCGGCGTCCTGCGCTATTCCGCCGCCGGACATCCGCCGATGCTCCTGCTGCATGATGGTGAGGTCGACGAGATCGTGGAGAATGGGTTGATGCTGGGAGCATTCGATTTTGCCTCGTACTCGACCTTGAGCCGTGCAGTTGGAAAAGGCGATCGCCTGCTGCTTTACACTGACGGACTGATCGAAGCCAGCAACGATGATGGAGAGTTCTACGGGCGGGAAACTCTAACCGAAATGCTGAAGAAGACGGCAGCGCACCCGCCCGCCGAAGCCGCAGAGCAGATCATCGCATCGGTGGAACGATGGTCAACGGTGCAGCAGGATGATCTCACGTTGCTGATCTGCGATTTGATGAGTGCGAGTGCAGATGTCGAACCCTCTCGGCACATCTAACTGAGATGAGAATTCGCGCAGTTTATCCGTGCGATGCGTCAAATCCGTACAATCCGTGTTTAGGTTTTGACTTCGGATTCAGGTTGACTCACATCACCCGATGACCCGATAACCCGGTCCCCGATCGTTGATTATGGTTCTTTTCCCAATTGCGGAAAACGATAAGACTGCCGCCGAACCGGCCTCTGCCTGGGCGGCGGTGCAGGAGCAGCAGTCGCGGGACTCCTCCTGTTACTGGATAATCACGCAGCCGGCACATGCCGCGCTCGCTGGAGATCTGGCAGCGGCTTTGCGCGAGGACCTTTTTGGGAAAATTGACGCGACCGTGGCGCGAAGCATTGCGCTGCACGATGCGGGATGGAGTCTGGATGACGCCGAGCAGATCCAGAATTTGCGCGCAGGCAAACAGAAGAAGCCGGCCAGCTTTCTCGAAGCCGGCGTAGATCGCTTCCTTGCCGCATGGACCGCATCCATCGACACCGCAGAAAAATTCGCGCCAATCGGCGGATACCTGGTAAGCCGGCATTTCGAGCGGCTTTCGCAACGAGATGACGCTAAAGATCAAGCCAAGCTCGAAGCTTTTCGCAAGCGCGAAAAACAACGTCAGCAGCGGCTCATGCCAAAGCTTGATCGGGACGAAGAAGCTTTGGAAAAGCTGGTTGACGCGCTGCAGTTTTGCGATCTGTTGTCGCTATATCTGTGTTGTGGATCGAAAACGAACGTTGTTTTTAGTAATCCGAAGGTGCGGCTGGAGCGCGATGGGGAAGCGTATCGGATCTCTCCAAACCCGTTTAAAGGCGCGCACCAGTTCACGTTTTCGGCGCTCAAACACCCCTTAACTGGCGCTAAGAAGCGCGAATCGGGCGCGAATTTCTACATAAATTTCGGTTAGAAAGGCGTTCCGGCACGCTCAGTTTTAATGCCTGCGGCCATCGAATCGCGCCCGAAAGCGTCTTTAGGATTGAAATTGGGCCATTTCCGGGGGCTTACCCGCTCATCGGAACCACCTTTTCACGGCCTAGACCGGCGATTTCTGAGCCCCGTTGCCGCAACCGGGAGGTCTGTTCGCTAACGCCGCGGCGCAAAATCCCAAACTTATTGGCAACTCCGCCGCGAATTTCGCGGCCTGAGCGGGGCGCAAACAGCAACGAAACCAAGGCGCCGATGCCGGCTCCGAGGGCGAAAAATGCCAATCCTCTCCCGCAACTCTGCCCTGCAGAGGAGGTTTTTTGGCTGTATTCTCCGTATTTTTTATAGTCATTCATGTCGAACGCGGCTCCTGAATCGTCACTGGAGGAAATGATTTTGGTGTTTAACTGGCCTTGCGTGTGCGCCGGCGACGTCCTGTCTGGGCGTCGTCCCGGATTGAAACTACGCGATTCTGCCTTTTCAGCTCTTGCTGCGCCTGTGCATTGGAAATTCCCTGGCCTTTTTTCTTTTGTCCGAGGCTTCCAAGGTCGTCTTCTGGCTTGCCACTGGCGGCCGGATGCGTCCTTTTCTTGGTATTTCCCGAGCCTTTTGCCTCAGCCGGAGCGCTGTGATGGCGATTGGAATGGCGTTCCTGCACGTCAGAGGCGACCATATCTTTCTCATCGGAGAATTCCAGATCCAGGTCTTCGTCATCAGCTTCCGCGCCCTGCACTGCATAAGCCGCGCGAGAGCCGCCTTCCTGCGCCTCTTCCGCTGCACGCGGACGTCTTGCGGCTGCCGGTCGCGCAGCAGTTTTGCCCTTTACGCCCTGGGAAATATCGCGCAGAGCATCCGCCGAGGGCTTGGTGCGCGGCGCTTTGACGGCTAAATCGCCGATAGAAAGCATTCCCACCAGTTCTCCGTCCTCACAAACCGGCAGCCGGCGAATCTGTTTGTCGGCCATAAGCTGCGCAGCTTCGTCGATATCGACGTCGGGCTCGACGGTTTCCAGCTCGTGGCTGAGCACTTCCTCCACGTGAGTCTCGGCCGGATCTTTGCCATCGGCCACACAGCGCAACACGATATCGCGGTCAGTAATGATGCCGACCAGGTCGTCGTCCTCATCTACAACCGGTATAGCGCCCACATTTTCGATCTTCATGATGGATGCAACTTCTTCCAGACTGCTGTCGAGCTGCACAGTTTCCACGTCGGTGGTCATTACGTCGCTGACTTTCATGCGAAAAGCTCCTGTTCTGTGCGGGATTTTGGAAACAAAGATTCCTGCGAGGTCACTAATTAGAAAACGCGGGTCGGCGATTGCGTTGTCCTTTGGGATGGAAAAGCGAGAGCTGCAGCGGATTTGCGAGTAGTCAATTTTTCAATTACGGGTTGTCAGATGCTCAATTAGCAGATCAGTTGCACTCAAGAGAGGCAGCAGGTTCGACTTGAAATACGAAATCTCGCTTCCACACGGGCTCTGATCCATTGATAAGTCATGAGTGAAGACTCTCTCAGCGCTATGTAAGCCGGCCCCAGTCCTTGTCTCTGCGATCTAAATTCTTGAAGTTGGCCTGCAGCGATTGATAAATGTGGTCGACTTTCTGGTGAAGTTGCGCGATTTCCAGTTCGGCTTTGAGGTTCACGTCATACTGAATGTCGGCTTTCAGGCGGTCTTTGGCGGCCTGGCGGTTCTGCGACATCATGATCACGGGCGCTTGGATCGCCGCCAGCATCGATAAAAACAGGTTCAGGAGAATGTAAGGAAAAGGATCGAAGGCTCTGCGCGCCAGAATCACGCTGTTCACGATCACCCAGGTGACCATTACCGTCGCGAAAGAGAGTATGAACGTCCACGATCCCCCGAATGTGGCGACTTTGTCGGCGATGCGTTCGCCAAAAGTGAGCCGGTCTTCCGCTTCAATATTCACGTTGCGGGCGGCCGGATTGCGCAACAACTCGTCAGTTACGCGCAATCTGCGGCCCATTACCGTGAGCAGATCGAGCGCGGCGTGCGGGTGCAGAGTGACAAACTCCAGCAATTGATCGCGATCGAGAGTTAAAGTTTCGGTATCTTCGACGGAAACGGCGGTTGCGGTGCGCGGCCCGCCATCAAGCAGCGAGATTTCTCCGAAGACATCGCCGGGGGAGTTCTCACCCAGCATGATCTTTTCGCCTTCGATGTTCTCCACAAACACCTGTACTCGTCCCTTGCGGACGATAAACAAGGTGTCTCCGGCATCGCCGTAGTCAAAAATGACAGTGTCTTTGGCGAATTGCTGCGGTTCCAGCATCGCTGCCAACGACTCGCGCTCGCGTTCGTCGAGCAGAGCGAACACCGGAATTTCAGCTAGCATGGTCAGATCGGCAGACATGGTGGTGAGTGGTCAGTTTTCAGTGGTCAGTTTTCAGTGGTCAGCTTAAATCCAGCCGCGGCAAGAGCTGACTCTGGCGCTAATGAAACCACAAGATTGCGATCTGCGGAATGAAATTTCGAACGAAAACGAAGGTCTGACAACTGAAAACTAACCACTGATGACTGCCTTGCTCACCGGCGGCGACGCGGGGGAAGCGCGACTGGAGCGGCGCCGCGATAATCCTTGGGATAGACCACCACGAACCTGCGCTCAGCTTCGCCGGTGCTTTCGGTGCGCAGGTCGCCAAAATCGCGCATGGCAAGATGCAGCATGCGCCGTTCCCGCGCCGACATGGGCGCGAATTGATAGGGACTGCCGGTCTTGCGAACTCGTTCCGCCGCTACTTCCGCGGCCAATCGCAGTTCCTGCGCGCGCACTGCCTTGAAATTCATGCAGTCAAAGCTGACTTTGTCGTGCTCCTCAGATTCAAGGCGGAGAACTTTGAGCGCAATATGCTCCATGGAGCGCAGTAATTCGCCATTGCGATCCAGCAGCAGGCCGGCGTCGGGACCGGCAAAGTTGACAAGAATTTCCGGACTGTCCCCCAAATCCGATACGGCGGGAGCATTGACCGAAATGCGATATCTCAGACGAAAGCCGCCGTGCAGCACGATCTGGCGCAGAATTTCATCAACTCGATGAGCGGCAGCAACTCGATCTTGGATGGGCATAGATTGCCAGCAGTCACCAGCGTTTGATTTGCAACAGATATTTCTAACACCGTTGCACGCTCTTACGCCAGAGTATCAGCCGACCCAATTCACGCGAATCCACTCGGATGCCTACTCAGCATGCGCAAATCCCAATCTGGGAATTCTGCAGATACCCGCATTTTGTCTCGTAAAAGCGGCTTTCGATGTCACGCCACGTGCGCTGGGGCCGCATTCGCGTCTGGTTCCTCGCTAATTTGACTACTGGCCAGCAGGTCGTGAAGCTTAGTCACGAGGAAGCTGAGACTGCCCTTGGGAAGAGTGCAGGTTACGTTAGCCAGCAAAGGATCATCCAGATCTTTGTAGCCGGTGTGCAGGATGATAGGAACTGTCTGGTTTTCCTGGCGAAGCACGCGGGCCACCTCGCCGCCGGAGAAGTCAGGCATCATGTAATCGAGCACCACCGCATCGATGTTGTTCGACCGGCGAAAAATGTCGATCGCGGTAGTTCCGTCCGAGGCGGCCAATACTGTGAAGCCGCGCCGTTGCAGCATGATTTCCAACGGACGCAGAACCGAGGGTTCGTCGTCCACACACAAAACCGTGAAATTCTTTTCCGCCAATGGGCCCCCTGACCTACGTCAAAAGCATAGCGGCAGGGTGAGCGGCTTTCAAGGAACAATCGGTACATGTCCTGTTTCAGCGGCGGTGCAACTCCTGTGCAGAAGTTGTGAAACTTCAGGCAACCTGAAGTGCTCGAATATGGGAAGCAATCAGCAGTCAGCACTCAGCAAATTCGTCCCGCTTGATTGCTGAGTGCTAATCAAACATGGCGACTCTAACTCAGCTTCCGGAGCAGCAAACCCAAGGCCACGGCCTGCGGGTAGCCATCAGTTTCGGCCTGGTGTACTTCTTCTGGGGTTCCACTTACCTCGCGATTCAGATCGCGGTACAGCATTTTCCCGCAGCAGCATTGGGATCAATCCGCTTCCTGATCGGCGGAATTCCTGTGCTGGCGTGGTGCGCGCTTACCGGCAAGAAGATCGCAATCTCCGGGCATGAAGCCTTGAAGCTGGCGGTGATTGGAGTTCTGCTGCTCACCACCGGCAATGTCGTGCTCGCATGGACCGAGGAGACGCTGAACAGCGGGCTCGCGGCCATGATCGTCGCAATTGTCCCAATTTGGGTCGCATTGATCGAGATGGCGTTCGGCGGAGCCCGGCTGAATCGCCGGGGCTGGACGGGCCTGCTGCTCGGCATGGTTGGTCTTGTAGTGCTCACCTGGCCGGATCTCACCAGCGGAACCCCGATCGGCAAGCGCGATCTGCTGGTCTCGTTGGTGGTCATGCTGGCAGCTTTCAGTTGGGCGCTGGGATCGGCATGTTCGCACCGTTTCAAGGTTGGCCTTCATCCGCTTGCCTCTACAGGATGGGAGATGACCTTTGCAGGTCTGGTAAACACCCTTATCGCTTCGGCTACCGGGGGATTTCACCGCGCAGACTGGTCGCGCCCGGGCTGGCTGGCGATTGCCTATCTGGTCGTCTTCGGATCGTGGGTGGGATTCACCGCCTACATCTGGCTTCTGGAGCATGTGCCCACGCCGAAAGTTGCCACTTACGCCTATGTGAATCCGATCGTGGCTGTCTTCCTGGGATGGCTCCTGCATAACGAACAACTGACGTGGTCGATGTTCCTGGGCATGATCGTGATCGTCGCCGCCGTGGCGCTGGTCACCACTTCTAAGCTGCGAACGAAAGGCAGCGACTGCCGACTTCCCGCCTCCAGCTAACCGGGGTTTCCTGAGAACAGGGAAAAAATACAGGAAATTTTGTATGCCGCCGCGGCAACATGGAAATTATGCCCAAAATTCGCGAATTTGACTCGGAGCTGAGGAAAGGAACAGGAAAAGAACAGGAAACTCCCTGGTTTCGACCCTAAGCGTTTGATTGGCCAGCAGCTAGGAGCTAAGAAGCTTGTAGCTTCGCTTAAATAACAGGAAACGAACAGGAAAGCCCCGCCCGGTTGAATGAGACGTTTCCACACGCCCAAAGCAAAGACAACAGCTTTACCACGGATTGAACGGATGTCACGGATCACACAGATTCTGTTTCAGGCTAGTTCTTTTGCCTCATCCGTATCCGCGCAATCCATGTTAGAGCTTTTGCTACTGCCTCTGCTCTGGAAGATTTTCCGTTACTCTGTTCGTGGTGCTCTCCTTCAAAAAATGATCTCCAAAATCGCCTTTTCTCTGTGCTTATTCTCGATGTTTACCCTCAGCAGTATGGCCCAGAAGGCGTCAGAGGGCTTTCGCACTGACGCGTTTCGCACCGGCGGCAACGAGTATCAGGTCTGGTCAGGCTATTCGCCCGATTCGGTGGTCGGGATTGGCAAGAGCCAGGCGCGCCGCTTCTTTATCGCTGGATTCGGATGGCGGCGCGTGATCCTCGCCAATGACTCGATTGCCTGGAAATTCACCGTCGATGCCGTGCCACTCGCGCTAGTCTCCGAGCCGACAGTCAAAGGCATCACCGTCGTTCCCGATCCGAAGAAAATCTCGTGTGCAGGCTGTGTGATTGGCCGGCGGACATCTTACGGTTATGGCATCGAGCCGGTTGGGTTCGAGTTCAACTTTCGCCGGCAGCGCCGTTTTCAGCCAGTGGCCGGCATCAATGGCGGCGTGCTGAAGTTCAACCACGACGTTCCCGTGCCCAACTCCAACTCGTTCAACTTCACCTTCGCGGTGAAAGCGGGATTGCAAGTTTTCATCAGCGAGTCACGATCGCTGACCATCGGATACCGTTATCAGCACACGTCGAATGCCAATACGGGAAACCCGTTCAATCCTGGCATCGATTCGAATTTCGTGTACGCCGGGTTTAGCTTCCATCGTTAGACTTTTTTCACCACGGAGGCACGGAGAACACGGAGGAAAACATGGTTTCGAGTTTCAGGCTCAAGTTTCCGCAGCCTGGTATCGGCAGCACGGCTTAACCCGAAACTTAAAACTTGAAACCTGAAACGCCTTTCTCTGTGTTCTCCGTGTCTCCGTGGTGAAAGAAGGTCCTACAGCGCGGCCCGCGCTTGCAGCACTCGCTCCACTGCTTGTGTGACGGTTGCTCCGATGGCGGAGAGGTGCCCCATTTTGCGACCGGGGCGGGGAACGCTCTTCTCATAGAGGTGAAGACGCACGCCAGGAATCGCCAGTGCGCGGTCGAATGCGGGAGGACGCGAACCCAGCCATACGTCTCCGAGAAGATTGGAAATCGCTGCCGGCTGAATCACGTCTGGCTGGCCGAGCGGGAGATCGCAAATTGCGCGCACCGCCTGTTCGAATTGGCTAGTGATGCAGGCGCGCTCGCTGGCGTGATAGCTGTTGTGCGGTCTCGGCGCCAATTCGTTGACGAGCAGCCGTCCGCCGCGCAGCACAAACATTTCCACGACCAGCAGTCCGACAACTTCCAGTTGCTGCGCGATCTGCAACGCCAGATCGGTGGATTGCGCGTGAAGCTCAGGGGACAACGCGGCCGGAATCGCCGACCAATCGAGGATCTGCGCTTCGTGATGATTCAGCGCGGGAGAATAAACCACCGCCTCTCCGCCAGGACGCCTCGCCACCAGCACCGAAATCTCGCTGTCCAGCGGCTGCGCTCGTTCGATGACGCAGGGGCGCGAGCCCAGCAGCTTCCACATTTCTAGCTCCGGCTGCTGGGGAGAGTTGGGCTGAACGCGGATTTGGCTGCGGCCGTCATATCCGCCGGAAGTGGCCTTGATGAAGCAGTCGCGAGCGAATTGTTGTACCGCCCAGCCTAATTCGTCCGCGGTTGTAGCTGCTTGCCATTCCCCAATTGGGAATCCTGCCTGTTGCAGCCAGGTTTTTTGCCGGATTCGGTCCTGCACGATGCGCAGCACCGATGCGCTGGGCCGCACCGGGGCATGGCGCGCAGCCTCTTCCATGCTGGCCAGTGAAACTTGTTCAATTTCCAGTGTGACCACATCGGAGCCGCGCGCGAGATCGGCGGCGGCATGCGCATCGTCGAAAGGCGCGGTAAAGCAACTGTCCACCACGAAGCTGGCCGGACAGGAGCGGTCAGGATCGAGGACCTGGATGCGATATCCCAGAGAACGGGCGGCCATGGCGGTCATGCGTCCGAGCTGTCCGCCACCGAGAATGCCGATGGTTGAGCCGGGCAGGATCGCGTTCAAGCCGGCAGCTCCGTCTTCAACACTTCTTCACTGCGGCGGGCGCGCCACGCCTGCAAACGCTCGCGGAGCGCGGCATCTTTCAGCGCGATGATTGCCGCGGCCAGCAACGCCGCGTTGGCCGCGCCCGGCTGCCCGATGGCCAACGTGCCTACCGGAACTCCCTTCGGCATTTGCACAATCGAGAGCAAAGAGTCGACGCCATTGAGCAGGGTGGCAGGAATGGGAACTCCCAGAACGGGAAGAATCGTCTTGGCCGCGATCATCCCGGGAAGATGGGCCGCCCCACCGGCAGCGGCAATAATCACCTGCAGTCCGCGTTCGGCCGCGGTCGAGGCGTATTCAAACATCCAATCGGGGGTGCGATGCGCAGAGACAATGCGCTTTTCGTGCGGCACCTGCAATTCGCGCAGGACCTCGATGGCAGGCTCAAGCACGGAGTAATCGCTGCGGCTGCCCATGATTACGCCGACCAGAGGCGACGGAGAGTTCATCGAGACATCGTAGCAGTAGGCGATAGGCGGTAGGCAATAGGCGCTGAGCAGCCCACGTTATCTCAAAGCTTTTCCGACAATGAGACCGGCTGTGCCTGTTCACTGGACTTCACTCCGCGCGCAGCGCTTCTATCACGTTCACGCGCGCGGCCCGCTTTGCCGGCCACGTGGAAGCCACCACGGCCGCCGCCAGCAGCACAAAGGCGGATACCACAACGGGCAAAATGCCCGGCATCTGCATCTCGAGAAAATACCTGCCGGCCACGCGAGCGGTCGCGTAACCGAGGGCGCCTCCCGCTACAACACCCGCGAGCGCCATCCTCGTGCCCTCTCGAATCACGCTTCTGAGGATGTGCCCTGGCTCGGAGCCAAGCGCCATGCGGATGCCGAATTCTCGCGTCCGCGCGCTCACGGAAAATGCCAGCACGCCGGCCACGCCAATCACGGCAATCAACAGCGCGACTGCGGCAAAGACTCCAAAGACCATCGAATTCAACCGGTCCGGAGCGAGCACCTCAGTGCGAATATCCTGCAGGGTCGCGGCGTGTTCCACCGGCTGCTCGGCAGACATTGCGCGAATCGTGCTCGTCACCGGCATAACCAGCGAGTACGGATTGATGTTCGTATGGATGAAGAGATGCCCGCCAAACATCGGACCGGCACTCATGGCGTCATAAATCGTTGCGGTGGGTTCGGGAACCACATGCTCGTCATCAATATCGGGCACAATGCCGACGATGCGGTGCGGCGCCATGAAGCGCGCCTTCTCCTGCTTGCTTCCCTCAATGAATTGCAGCACAGGATCGGTCCAATACACATGCCGGTTCAGCGCATCTCCATGAGGGAACATCCGTTGCGCCAGCGTCTCGCTCACAATCACCACCGGCTCGCTGTCCTGACGTCCGTCCAGGTCGTTGAAGTCGCGACCTGCGATGATGGGAACGCCCAGCGCGGCAAAAAATCCCGAAGAAATCGTGCGCGGCTCCGCGAGGGGATCTTCCTGGCCGGCCACATGCACACGGCCGTCGGCGGAAAATTGCAGACCAGGCCCAAACACGCTTGCATCGCGCCATGGAGCAACTTGCCCGTATGCCGTTTTAATCACTCCCGGCAGCGCCTCCACGCGCCGCATTGCCTCTTTGTAAAAATCAATCACTTGCTCCGGCGACTTTCCATACGACATTGCGGGAACGTCGATCGCGAGCACTTGCCGGGTGTCGATCCCGGTTTCTGTCCTCTGCAGCGCGATCAGCGTCGTGACCAACATGCTCGCGCCGGCCAGCAGCACGAACGACGCCGCAATTTGCGTCACCGCAAAAATTCCCTGATGCCGTTTCGTGCTGCTCGTGATCCGCACGTTGCCGCTCGCCACGTTCAGCCCGCTCGAGCTTTCGGCCGATGGCAGCCGCGGCACAAATGCCAAAATCATCGCCGCAACAATCGCCAGACCCGCGGCCACCCACAACATGCTCCAGTCCACAGTCAAACCAACGGCGCGCACGCTGAAGCGCGAGGCATACCGCGCCAGAATCATCACCAATGGCTGCGCGCTGATCAGGCCAAGCGCCGCCCCCGCGCCGCAAAGTAACAGACTTTCTGCCAGCAACATTCGCCGCAGCGCGCCGGTGCCGGCGCCCAGCGCTGCGCGAATCGCCAGCTCCCCCTGGCGCCGCACTGTCCGCGCCAGAATCAGGTTGGCGACGTTCGAGCACGCGACGATGAACACCAGCCCAGAAGCTGCCAGCAACACAAGCAGAACCGTGCGCGCGCCCGACGTAATCTGGTCGCGCAGCATCTTCGCGCTAATTTCAAAGGCATCGTGAGCCGGATACGCTTCCGGATGGTCCTTCTGGATATTCGCGTAAACAGTGCGCAGTTCGCTGCGCGCCTGCTCCAGCGTGGCTCCGGGAGCGAGCTGCCCAAACAGCTCCGTCATGCGATGGACGCGTCCGGTCACCATCGTCGCCGAAAGGTGATGCGGACTGGTCACGATGTTGGCGATAATCTCCGTATCCGCCGGATACGGAATCGAAGGTTCAAGAACGCCGATCACCGTCGCAGAACGGTCGCCAACGCTTCCCAGCCGCACCGCCTTCCCGATCACCGACGGGTCCTGGTGAAGAACAGTGCTCCAGAAGCGATAGGTCAGCACCACCACGCCCGCCGCCTTCGGTCCATCGTCTTGAGGTCCAATCAATCGGCCAAGCGCCGGCCGCAGACCCATCACATCGAAATAATTTCCGCCGACGACTCCCGCCTGCACTTCGCGCGGCTCGCCCAGGCCGATCATCGTGAATCCGATCGTCGAGAAGTCGCCGAATTTCGCAATGGAGTGCGTACCGGCCTTAAGGTCCTGAATTTCCGGCACGGACCATGTGGTGTCGCGGACGCCGAGACCCGTGGCGCTTTGCTGGATATAAATCAGCCGGTTCTCGCCGCGATTGATCAGCGGCTTCAGCAATACGCCGCGCACCAGCGTGAAAATCGCCGCGTTCGCGCCGATACCCAGCGCCAGCGTAATGATCACCGTGAACGCCAGGCCGGGCGTCCGCTTCAGAGAATGAAACGCGACCCTCAGATCCCGCAGAAATGCCATAGAGCCTCCTCTCTCTCATGCCTCATTCGCCACATCTTGGTTCGCCGTCGCTGCTCGCTTGCGTTCGTCATTTCATTCAAGTCCGCCGTGGCCCGAGTCTCGAAAACGTTGTCGTACTTTAGCGATCTTGTGAACCAGTGTCGAAAGCGAAATAAGTGTCATTCTGAGCGAGGGCGAAGGCCCGAGTCGAAGAACCCCGACGCTCGCCGGCTCCGCGATACCACAGATCTTCACAATGAAAGCACACAGACTGCTTAGCCGTATTCAAGCGCGACGCACCCTCGGGATCCTTCGACTCGGGCGTTCGCCCTCGCTCAGGATGACAATCCGCGCGGTTTAGCAGCTCAATTCGGTCTACAGTAAACTCAGACCTTAGCCGAGATAGCCTGCCTTTGCTTTACGTTCAGTTTCTCGCGCATGACGATCATCGAAGCTTCAGCTTCTTATGCCGCCTGCCTCAGCCCCGCAACTACCGCAGTAAGTTTATCGAGTATCTGATTCCAGCCCTCTAACTGACCGCTATTTTTCGCGCTCTCCATGGGTTCATTTCCGATGAAGGTGAGTTTCGTCTGGCCGTTTCCCAGATCCTCAAAGATGGTAACGTCGTACGCACCCTCTATGGCCTCATGTTCGATTCCTAGCTGCGCAGGATCAATCCTGTTTCCCTTCGAGTCTGAAAAGTACATCAAGGAAACGATCTTCTCCTGCGGAACAATCTCGTGGTATTCAATCGCATTCCAGAACTCCTGCCCATCCGGCGCCCTCATGCAGCAGAGAAATTTCCCCCCAACGCGAAAATCCATCTCGCAAACGGGCGCAGTAAAGCCCTTCGGCCCCCACCACTGCATCACGTACTTCGGGTCTGTCCACGCCTTCCAAACTAACTCGCGTGGGGCATCAAAAACTCTTGTAACAATCATCCGCTCCGTCTCATTCACCGTGCTTTTTGTCATCTCTGACCTCCTCTTTCTTCATTTGCTTTACAACTGCATCCAGCTTGTCGAAACTCTCTTCCCAGAATTGGCGATAGCTGATCGCCCAGTCGCTGACTGTCTTTATCGCCTCCGGCCTGAGCCTGCAAATACTCTCTCGTCCACGCCTGGTCTTGATCACAATCCGCGCCCGCACCAGGTAAGCAATGTGTTTTGAAATCATCTGCTGCGAGAGTGCAAACGGTTCCGTCAAGCCGTGCACAGAGGCAGGCCCACGGGAGAGCCGCTCGACCATCGCCCGCCGGGTGGGATCAGACAAAGCCGCAAATGTTGTACCCAACCTATCCACAACCATATGGTAGTGGATTTCCGTGGAATGTCAATTAATATTCTCGCGAGCCCAGATTTCTGTTCCCTGGCTTCTGAACCCTGGCACCTGCGCGTTATAAATCGCCAATGCACTCACTGAACAGAATCGCTACCCTTAAGTCAGCTCGTGTGAATCGACCTCAGAAAGCTTTGAATCATGGGCAAGTCGGAAATCTTTAGATTCTTCGCTTCGCCCATTTGGACTTTCGGCTATTTCGCGCCAGGCGCGCGGTGCGTCTGAAGGCTCGTGGGGTTCAATCCGATCGTTGACATTGAGCAAATACCACCGTCTTTCATAAATATGAGGCGGCGACGTTTGCTCTTGGTCTTGTTGTCCGCGTCCGCTGTTTTCGGGCAAGGCAAACAGAAAATCGTGCGTTTGGATGGCAGCACTATTTCACCTACCCAGGTGGATGCGACCGTCGGGCGGCTGATGAAGGCCGCTAAGGTTATGGGAACCGGCATCGCGCTTTTCAATTATGGTAAGCCGGTTTACGTGAAGGCATACGGTTTTCGAGACACCGGAAAGAAGTTTCCGTTAACGCCGGACTCAGTCATGACAGCGGCCTCGCTCTCGAAATCCGCGTTCGCGTACACGGTCATGCAGCTGGTACAAGAGCGCAAACTCGATCTCGATAAGCCCATCTATCGCTATCTGCCCAAGCCGCTGCCGGAATATCCGAAATACGCCGACCTTGCTGGCGATGAACGTTACAAGAAAATTACCGCGCGCATGCTTCTGAGCCACACCAGCGGATTCCCGAACTGGCGGCGATTCAACGAGGATGGCAAGCTGCACATTCATTTCGAGCCAGGCACGCGTTACGCATATTCGGGTGAAGGCATAGCGCTGCTGCAATTCGTAGTCGAGAACATCACGCACCAGTCACTCCAGACACTGATAAAGGAGCGTGTCTTCCAGCCGCTTGCAATGAATCGCACCAGCATGGTTTCGGAAGCGCGCTTCCAAAATGACATTGCGAACGGCTACGACGAATCCGGCCAGTCGCTCGGGCCGGAAAAACGCACCCTGGTCGACGCCGCCGGCAGCATGCAAACAACGCTCGCGGACTACGCGCGCTTTGTTTCTGCGCTGATGCAATGTCGCGGCCTACAGCCCAAAATTTGCGCCGAGATGCTCAGCCCACAGATTCGCATTCATACGAAACATCAATTTCCCAGTCTCAACAATGAAGTTACGAATGCAAACGATTCAATCCGCCTGAGCTATGGTTTAGGTATCGGACTTTATTGGACGCCATATGGCAAAGCCTTCTTCAAAGAAGGACACGATCCGAAAGGATGGCAGCACTACTTTGTTGCATTCGCGAACGGCACCGGGTTGTTGATCATGACCAATAGTTTGAACGGCGAAGGAATGTTCAAATACCTGCTCGAAGCGCTGCTACATAACTCGTACACGCCGATTGAATGGGAGGAGTTCACACCGTACGACCAAAAACCTCAGGCGCTTCTAAGCCCACGGCCAAACAATCAAAACAAAGCCCAGGCTAGTTACCGCGTGTTGAAAACGTGTCTTGAAATCGGAGGATGAGAAACTCGAAGCGAAATCGCTCTTGGCCAGCCCTGACGTTTGCCGAGTTACTGGCCGAATCGCCGGCCAATAGAGGACGAGCAAAGCACGCGAGACCCTCAAGACGGCTGGCCATGATGTAGACGTGGTAGAGATACTCGCGCATGCGGCGCTCGATTGTACAGCATGGTTAAGGAGTCAACAGCCGCTGCTGGCTCAAATGCATTGCTAGAGATCCTTCGCGCAAAAGAAGCGCTTCAGGATGACAGGTTAGGGGAACTCGACTCGTTTTTCTTGCTCGTGATTTATCGCTTATTGCTTACTGGTTATGGCTAATTCATGATCGCAACGTCAGTTTCTAGTTCCTCGACAGTCAATGAATCACGCGCACGAAGCGGATGCGCGGCCTATCAAGCTGCAGCTCGACGGATCCTCGCCGGGGAGCCGCGCCGCGGAAATTGGAGACGCATCGCTAGAGATCCTTCGCGCAAAAGAAGCGCTTCAGGATGACAGATCCGAGGGGACATAGTGATTGTGCACAATCATCTAAAATCGATTTCGCGACTTCTGCCTTGAATTTCTATAAATACATTGATCAGCGAAACTGCGGCCGGCGTCACGCCGGGAATGCGGCTGGCGTGGCCTAGCGTGCGCGGACGCACTCGGGTTAGCTTTTCGTTCATCTCGCGCGAGAGCCCGCTTACCTGCGCGTAATCGAACCATTCTGGGATATTTCGTTCCTCAGCCTTCTTCAGACGATCGATGGCCCGCTGCTGCTGCTGGAGGTATCCGGCATATTTGATCTCCGTCTCCACTGACTTGAGTTCATTGCGGGCTTGCGAGGAGAGCCGATCCGGATTTGTTGAATCACAGGCTGCGAAAAACTCAGGCAGCATCTCGCGCAGAACCGGCGCCAGGTCCTCGATCGAGATCTCCGGCCGCTTGAGCAGTTGAGCGTAGCTCTGGCCGGCAGCGTTGCTGAAGTGTTCTGCTTTTTCGGGCGCGATGCGAACCAGGTTCTCCAGATCTGCTTTTCTCGTCTGCAGCAGCTTCTGCATTGCCGATGCGCGTTCCTGCTTGGCGAGATAATCGCGCCATGCCTCGTCGCCAATCAGACCGAGACGGCGTCCGTGCGGCATCAGCCGGCGATCGGCATTGTCAATTCGTAGTTGCAAACGAAACTCCGCGCGCGAGGTGAACATGCGGTAGGGCTCGTTGGTGCCCTTGCTGATGAGGTCGTCGATCAAAATGGCGGTGTAGCCTTCGGTGCGATCGAGGATGAAGGGCGGCTCTCCCTTGACCTTCAGCGCCGCATTGATGCCGGCCATGATGCCCTGACATGCGGCCTCCTCGTAGCCGGAAGTGCCATTGATTTGTCCGGCGAGAAAGAGGCGAGCAATCTTCTTGGTCTCGAGTGAGCGCTCCAGTTCAGTGGGATCGATAGAATCGTACTCAATCGCGTAGCCGGGGCGCAGCATCTCTGCCGTTTCCAATCCGGGAATGGACTTGATCATTGCCAGTTGCACGTCGATGGGCATCGACGTTGACATGCCATTCACGTAGATCTCGTGCGTGTTCAGCCCTTCGGGCTCGAGGAAGAGCTGGTGCGCGAGCTTGTCGGGAAACTTGACGATCTTGTCTTCAATCGACGGGCAGTAGCGTGGACCAATGGACTGAATTTGCCCCGAATACATAGGAGAGCGATGCACATTTTCTCGAATAATGCGATGCGTCTCGTCGGTGGTGAAGGCGATGTAACAAGGAACCTGCTTCTGGGGAATCTTTTTCGTGCGGAAACTGAACGGAGTGGGATCATCGTCACCTGGTTGTGTGGTGAAGCGTGACCAGTCGATGCTGCGGCCATCCAGACGCGGCGGCGTGCCGGTTTTCAGGCGGCATCCGCGCAGTCCGAGCAGCTTGAGCGATTCGCCCAGAAGTTGTGATGGCGGCTCTCCTGAGCGTCCGGCAGGATAGGTTTGCTCGCCGCAGTGGATTAATCCGTTGAGAAAGGTCCCGGTGGTAATCACCACCGCGCCGGCTGCAACGCGGCGTCCATCGCGCAAACGAATGCCGACGGCGCTTCGCCCATTTTGGGAGTCTTCAACGATCAGATCGGCGACTTCGGCCTGCTTGACGTAGAGGTTGGGCTGGTTCTCCAGCACCTCGCGCATCTTGACGCGATACTGCTGCTTGTCGCACTGCGCGCGCGGAGACCACACCGCCGGCCCACGCGAGGTGTTCAACAGTCGAAACTGAATTCCCACGGCGTCGGTGACTTCGCCCATCACGCCACCGAGGGCATCGACTTCGCGCACGAGGTGCCCTTTGGCAATGCCACCAACAGCCGGATTACAGGACATCTGCGCGATCAAGTCCACGTTGAGGGTAAACAGCGCAGTCTTCAGCCCCATGCGGGCGCAGGCCCTCGCTGCCTCGCATCCAGCGTGCCCGGCGCCAACCACGACCACGTCGTATTGTTCGGTGAAAGACATTCTCTGTATCCATTCTAAATAGAACAGCAGACTAGGTGGAGAGCGACAATCTCTCGGAAGGACCGTCGCCCGCCCTCGGGCGTCTTTTCACTGATACCAGAGCCATTCATAATCGTCAGGATTGGTGACCAAGCCAGCACGAACCGGGTTCATGATGATGTACTCATAATATTTCTCGAAATCGCCATAGCGCGGCATTCGATCGAAGGATTCGTTCATCCATACTCTCCCGGATCGGCCTAAGGCTTTATTGATGTTGTGCACCGATGCGCTCTTGATATCGCCAAGAATCTGATACAGCAGTGGTTCCGCTCCACCTTTGGTCAATACCGTGAACAAGAGTTGAACGTGGTCAGGCATGACTACAGCCGCGTATAGGTGAATCCTGCGGTCGTGCTCATATAGGCAGCTCTGTAAGGCCAGGGTCCGCGCGGGCGGCGGCAGTATCCATTCTTTGTATGTCGAGAAAGTTACAAAGAACGTGCAGGAAAGTTGGAGATGGGGCAACTTGCGGCGGTAGCGGTACGGATCGGTTCGCAGCTTCACGCGCGCGCAGTGTAGCAGATCGAGGCAAAAGACGCCCGAGGGCGGGCGACGGTCCTTCAAAAGGGGCCATTGCCGCTTTTTCTCTATTGCCTGAATACAAAGTTTCGTCGCGGAATAAGAAAGGCAGCCACATTTGTGGCTGCCTTTGAATCCGTGTAAACGGGGGATTAGAACGTGATCTTTGCGGCCAATTGCAGGACGCGTCCCACGTTGCTGAAGTTGTTGCTTACGCTGGCGGCGGACGGGATTCCGAATGAATTGATCCCATTAAACGCCACGGTTTCCGGGGTGAGTGTGCACGCCACCGAGCCCGCCGTCGTACAGTTGGAGCTGGCGGAGTACAGAGTGTTTTTCACTCCCGTAATGTTCTGATGGTTGAGCAGGTTGAAGGCTTCGGCGATCAACTGCAGCTTCGCGCGTTCCGTAATGGCGATGTTGCGCGTAATGCGCGGATCGACAGTGTAGATCGCGGGCAGATTGAACTGATTGCGGGCCGTTCCCGGCGCGCGCTCATTGCGGCTGTTGAGGTCGTTGTTCAAGTCTCTGCTGACCAGCGCGGAGAAGGGCTGTCCGCTCTGCGCGTTGAAGATCCCCGCCAGTTCGAAACCACCGAGAATGGTTTTCATGTAGCGGTTCATGCCCTGGGTATAGGGATCGAGGTTCCAGATGCCGCTGAAGATGTAGCGATTGCGGACATCGTTGTCACCCGAGGCGCGATCAAGCGCCAGGTTGAGCGGATCGTAGGCCATCTTGCCGTCGTCGGTCCCGGGCACCACTGCGGTCGCATCCGGACGATCGTCGATTACGTGGCTCCACGTGTAGGAGTTCATGATCGAGAAGTTGTGCGAGAAGCGCTTGGTAACTTCAATCGAGAGCCCGTTGTAGTTCGATCCTGCTGTGCTCTCGAACTGCAGAATGCGATTGAAGGCGGAACTCAAGACATTCCCAGCAAACTTGGTGTAGTTGAGGGTTCCACCTCCGGCGACGGTCGCAACTGCAGGAATCTCCGGACCGATTTGATTGATGTCGCGAGTGCGCTGCAGATGCACGCCATGCACTCCGGTGTACCCGAGGCGCAACGAGGTGTCCTTGGCAACTTCGTACTCAACTGCCAGGTTGTACTGCTCCACATAGGGCTGCTGGTAATTGCCGGCGAAGAGCAGGATGGTTGGCTTGCTGGAGGCGAATCCTGCCGGCGCCGGGCACCCGGAAACTGCCTGCGGCGCTCCGCACAGAGTGTTCGGGTAGGAAACCGGCAGCGGCGACGCGGCTGATGCGCTAAAGTTCAGAGTTTGCACATTGATTCCGTTATTGGAATCGGCGGTACCGTACAGGATGGATGGGGTGTTGCCGTAGAAGATGCCGTAGCCGCCACGAACTACCAACTGCTTATCCGGCCGAGGCTGCCAGGCAAAACCAATTCGGGGAGCGATATTGTTGGTGTCGTTCGGAATTCTGGACGTGTCCAGGCCTATTGCTGCGGCAGCCACATTCTGCACCGTCGGTTGTTTCACGGTGGCGAGATCGTAGCGCGCTCCGAGGTTGAGCGTGAGGCCATTGGTCACGCGCCAGTCGTCCTGCACGAAATAGGCCTGCTGCAGTTGATCGGGATGCGTAGTAGCTCCTGTAGTGCCCGCTCCGGGAAACGCTTCCAGGAAGGAATTGCCAGTTGCCGTCACCGGAAGCCCCATGAGGCTGCGCCCGAAATCGTCCAGGGTAGCGAAGGTGTAGGAACCGGAGAAATTTCCGGGGAAGAAGTTGAGGATCTTGTCTACCAGCGCGTCGGCGCCGACCTTGAAGCTGTGGCGTCCACGCACGTAGGAGACGGTGTCGCCGTATTCCTGACGATGAATGGTGGTCTCCCGCGGGCTAAAGGAGTTGCGACCTACCGACAGCGAGAACGGCGCGATGAACGCTTCTGGATTGATGCTGTTCGCAAGTCCGGGTTCGCTGTCGCGCTGATAGCTGAACTTGCCCACGTTGACCAGATTGGGATTCAACGTAGTCGTGAGTTGAGCGTTAACACTGTCACTCTTCACATTGGAAGCGCCGGTGTGCTCAAAGGTGCTGGTATTACCGCTGTTCTCGAGTCCCTGTCCGGTGAAGCGCTGGGCATTGTAGCGGCCAGAAAGCTGATTGCGCTGGCTGATCGTCCAGTCCACTTTGCCGAGATAGACGTCCTGGTTGAAGGTGCGCTGATAGTTGTTGAGGCGCGGAGCGAGATAGTTTACCGCGGTGGTCTGGAAGACATTGGTCGGAGTTGGAAGAGTGACCAAAATGGGATTCCCGGTGAGGTTGCGCTGCCCGTCGTAGTCGAAGAAGAAGAAGGCGCGGTTCTTTACGATCGGCCCGCCGACGTTGCCTCCAAACTGATTGAAGTGGTAGCCCGGCTTGAGCGGCGGTGTTTTTCCCTGGCTCTCGGCGAATGCGCGCTGCAGGCTATAGATCGGATCGTTGGCGTTAAGACCACGATCGCGGAAGAACTCAAAGCCTTCGCCGTGGAAGGCATTCGTGCCGGATTTAGTGACCACATTGATAATGGCGCCACCGGCGCGGCCTTGTTCTGCGGAGTATCCGTTGCTGTTGACCTGGAACTCCTGGACCGCGTCTTCACTGAATTGATAGGGCGCGCGGCCCGAGCCGGTGCGTCCGAGCGTTTGCCCGAAGAAGGAGTTGTTGTTGTCGGTGCCATCGACAGTGAGCGAGTTCAACGTGCCGCGCTGTCCGGCGAAGCTGAGGTCGCCGCTGCGCACGTCGCGCACTACGCCAGGTGTGAGCAGGGTGAAATCGAGGAAGTTGCGGCCGTTGGTGGGCAGCGTCTGAATCTCGCGATCGTTTACGGTGTCGCTTACGCTGGTGCGCGTGGTTTCGACGACCGGCGCTTCCGCGCTGACTTCGACGGTCTCCTTGCCGGAAGCGACGCCGAGCGTGAGGGGCAGGTCGATCTTCGATCCGACCGTCACCTTAATGTTGTTCGCTTCCAGGTTGCTGAAACCTGTATGCGTGGCCTGCAGCTTATAGGTGCCGACCGGGAGCACTGGGAAAATGAACAGACCAGCTCCATTGCTGGTGGCATTGAACGTCTCACCGGTTGCGGTATTGGTGAGCGTAAGCGAACTGCCCGGAAGCACCGCCCCGGAAGGATCGCTGGTGATTCCGGAAACGGTACCCTGGTCGGCGCCTTGCGCGAATGCGCCCAGACACAGAAGGAAACAAGCCGCGAGCATAAGTAGCGCGTGCGGCCATCGCTTCGCTCGATGAAGCGAGGGCCTGCTGAACTCGGGGGCAAACAGCAATGACATGGTTCTAGCTCCTGAAGACAAAAACGAAGTAATCGAGGAAGATCGCGGATGCGCGACCGGAATCGTGAGTTCTTCCTGGAAACAAAAACTGTAGCATTTGACGGGACGAAACCGCCATAGGTGGATATACGTAATCCTGATTTTCACCCATTTCTCTTGTGAGATAGGAACCAGCAATTCACACGCCCTTGGTCAGCGGCTCCCAGATGAATTTGTGAATTTGCAGGCTCAGGCGGACGCCGAGGCCATCCTTGAGGATCCATTCGACGAGCGTGCGGGGATCGAGCAGGCAATTGCCTGCGCTGCGCTCAGGCTCGGCATCCTTGCGGAAGGCGGGAGAGAAAAGAACGTTGGCAACGCGCTCAGTCAGGCGGTGCTCACGAGTGAAATCGCGGGCGAATTCGTAGTCTGTGCGATCGGCGATTACGAATTTCAGTTCGTCGCTCAGGGTGAGGGCGCTCAGGTTCTCAAGGCGAAAACTGCCGGCCTCTCCGGAAGCCGGACATTTCACGTCGACAATCTTGTGGACAGCCGGAGGGATGCGGGCCAGCAGGCGCTCGCCGCTGGTTTCGATGAGCACCTGATACCCCAATGCCACCAGTTGCTCCATCAGAGGAACCACCTCGCGCTCCTGCAGCATCGGCTCGCCTCCGGTAATTTCCACCAGCTTCACCGGCGCCAGTCTGGCAATTTCACCGACCACTTCGTCGAGCGTCATTTTGTGTCCGCCGGTGAAGGTGTATTCGCTGTCGCACCAGTGGCAACGCAGATTGCAGCCGGCAAGCCGCACAAATATGCACGGCAGGCCGGCGAAGGAGGACTCGCCCTGGACCGATTTGTAGATTTCGATGAGGTGCATGGGGACGCAGGCGTTTCAGGACAGGCGTTTCAAGAGAACCGTTTCAGCAACAGCGTTTCAGGAAAACCGTTTCAGGAAAACCGCTTCAAGAGATCCGTTCTTAACAATGCGGTTACGTGAGCCTTTCGGGTTAGCTCGAAAGACTGGCTGGCGACGGCAGTGGTTCTGTATTGCTTGAAACGACTCCGTTGAAACGTCTTTCTTGAAACGGTTTTCCTGAAACGCCTTTCTTGAAGCGCTTTTCCAAACGCCTCACCAACTTCATTCCGAATATCGTGCTGTGGTCGTATCCGTCTCCCAGATTGTGACTTCCTTGACGCTGACGCGACCTGACGTCGAGCCTTGCAACCCGCGATTGGTTTCGTCAAAAAAATAACGAGCGAGATTTTCCGCCGAAGGATTCAGTTTCGTGAACGGGTCCACATCGTTAATCATGCGATGATCGAGGCGTTCGATTACGGGCTTCATCACCAGCTTCAGGTCTTTAAAGTCGAGCAGCAGGCCGGCGTGATCGAGCTCGGGTCCTTGCAGGGTGATGCGGACTTTATAGTTGTGGCCATGCGGGTTCTCGCACTTGCCTTTATAGTTGCGCAGGTAGTGGCCTGCCGCAAAGCTGTCTTCGACGGTGACTTCGTACATTGCTTCCTCGGAAATTCTCACCACGGAGGCACAGAGGACACGGAGAAATTTGATAACTATGTAATCGGGTAATGTCGAAATTGGGCTTTCACTTCTTCAAATTACCCGATTACGAAATTACACAAGTAGGAATTTCTCTGTGTCTCTGTGTCTCCGTGGTGAATTTATTGTAGCCTCAGGTTCAGCGCTGGCGCACGTCTGAGGCCTGCAGGCTGAAGTAGATGCCGAGCACGCCGCAGATGGCGCTGAGCACGAGGAGCAGGATACTGCGATTGATCCACATGCCGTGGAGCAGGGCAGGGTCGGCATAAACCCGCTGCGCTTGCGGCATCAGCGCAATGCTGAGCTGCGCGCCCCAGCGCAGCCCGACCGCGGCTGCGACGAACAACAAGACGCAAAAGAGCCAGCAAATCCGCACCGCCGCAATCGGCTTCATAAAAAGATTGTAGAAGCCAGCGCCAGCACATCAAAATTTTGATTTTATGATTGTTGATTGTGTGATTTTTCAATCACACAATCAACAATCACCAAATCACGCAATGATCCTGGTGCTAGCATCGCACCCATGCCCGCCGCTCTTGTAGAAATACGCGATCTCACGAAGATCTATGCGCAAACTCGCGGAGAGCTCCGCGCAGTCGATCGAGTGTGCCTCGATATTTTTTCCGGTGAGACGTTGGGACTAGTGGGTGAGTCTGGCTGCGGCAAGACCACTTTGGGAAGAATGATACTGCGTCTGATCGAGCCGACTTCGGGCTCGGTGCGTTTTTTCGCAGCGCCGGCCGAGTCAGGCGGGATTGACGTGCTGGCCGCCTCCGCTTCCGAGATGCGTCGCCTGCGCCGCAACATGCAGATTGTATTTCAAGACCCGTTCGCTTCGCTGAATCCGCGGATGCGCGTACTGGACATCGTGCGCGAGCCCTGGCTGATTCACGGCGGCGAGCCTTCAGGCGAGAACGGCGACCTGCAGCAGCGCGCGCGCGAACTGATGCGGGCTGTGGGACTGGAGGAGTCCGCGCTGGTGCGCTATCCCCACGAGTTTTCCGGGGGACAGCGGCAGCGCATCGGCATCGCCCGCGCGCTCGCGCTAAAGCCGCAATTCATCGTGCTCGATGAACCGGTATCCGCGCTCGACGTAAGCGTGGGCGCGCAGATCGTGAACTTGCTGGCGAAGCTGCAGCGAGAGTTTGGCTTGACTTACCTCTTCATCTCCCATTCCATGCCGATCGTGCGTTATCTCTCAACCCGGATTGCCGTGATGCACCGAGGAGAGATCGTGGAGGTCGGCGATGCGGAGCAGATCACGACGGCTCCCAAACACGAGTACACTCGGACGTTGCTGGCGGCGACGCCGGAAGCTCTTTCCTTTCATTCCGAGCGTAGCTAGGAATTCCTGTCGGACCAATAGTGCGTGTGGCCAAGCACTCTCATTCAGGACACAAACAAGAATCCCTGCCGAACCATGCATCCTGGTCCGGTAGGGATTGCTCGCTCCGCTCGGAATGAAAGAGGTTCAGACCAGCTCGCGCACGCGGTCTTCGACCATGTTCTCCCATGCGATCTTGCCCCGGTTGGGTTCGCCTCGCGCCAATGCCTCGGCGAACTTGAGCGCCTGCTCGGCTTTGATTTTGCCTGGCATCGGAGCAGTGAGGGGATCGACTACGGCTTCAATGATCACGGGGCCGTCGACCTTGAAGGCTTCGTCGAGAATGTCTCCGCAGCGTTTCGGATCTTCGATGGTGAAGCCGTTACCGCCACATGCGCGCGCGTAAGCGGCGAAGTCGATGGGATGCAGTTGGACCCCATACTCGGGATTACCCAGGAAAACCATCTGCTCCCACTTGATTTGTCCCAGCACGTTGTTCTTGATGATCAACACGCGAATGGGAAGCTGATACTTGACTGCGGTGACGAAATCGGCCATCAGCATGGAGAAGCCGCCATCGCCGACGATGGCGAAGACCGGCCGGTCGGGATGCGCTGCCTGCGCGGCGATCGCGTACGGCAGGCCGCAGGCCATGGTGGCGAGATTCCCAGAACAGGAATGCATTTGGCCGCGCTTCGCGGGCACATGACGCGCCCACCAGGTGGTAATGGTGCCGCTGTCGCTGGTCACGATTGCGTTGGACGGTAACCGCTTGCCCAGTTCATGCGCGACTACCTGCGGACGCATCGGCTTATCTTTGATCTGCGCGCGTGATTGCATCAGCTTGTTCCACTCGCGCATGCCCTTCTGCGCTTTTTCCAGAAAGCTGCGGTCCTTCTTGCGGACGAGCAGTTTGTTGAGTTCAGCCAGGCTGCGGGCGCTGTCGCCCACGAGTCCAACCTCCACCGGGTAGCGCAGCCCGAGCCGTTTTGGATCGAGTTCGATTTGCACCGCCTTGGCTTGTTCCGGTTTGGGATAGAACTCTATATATGGGAATGACGTTCCGACGATCAGCAGCGTATCGCAGGTTTCCATCGCCTCCTGCGACGGACGCGTGCCCAGCAGGCCAATGCCGCCGGTGGTGTACGGGCTGTCATCGGGAACGCAAGCTTTGCCGAGCAACGGTTTTATGATGGGGCCGGCCAGCAGTTCCGCGCATTCCTCGAGCTCATCGGTGGCGTGCAGCGCGCCGGCGCCGGCCATAATCACAACCTTTTTGCCCTTGTTCAGGATGTCGGCAGCCTGGCGCAGGTCGGCTTCATTCGGCAGGCGCGCGCTGCGCGCGTAGATGTCGGCGGAATGATGCTTGATGTTGCGTTTTGAGCGCTCCTGCGTCTCCATGTCCTGAATGTCAGTGGAGATGGTGATGTGCGCGACGCCGCGATAGGACAATGCAGTGCGGCAAGCGATATCGACAACGCCTTCGACATGCGCCGGACCCATGATGCGGGTGTTGTAAACCGCCACATCCATGAAAAGCTTGTCCAGCTCAACATCTTGTTGCGTGAAGGTATTCACCAGGTCGTGAAACGCCATTCCAGTAATCGCGATCACCGGCTGGGAATCCAGCTTGGCGTCGTAAAGGCCGTTCAGAAGATGAATGCCACCGGGGCCGGAGGTCGCCAGACACGCGCCTAACCGTCCGGTAAACTTCGCGTACCCGCACGCCATAAATGCCGCGGACTCTTCATGCCGCACCTGTATGAACCGCAGTTGCTCCTGGCGCTTGCGCAACGCTTCCATGATGCCGTTGATGCCGTCGCCGGGAATGCCGAAGATAGTGTCAACGCCCCAGTCGATCAGCCGCTCGACGAGGATATCCGCCGCCGTTTTTGCCATGAAATTGTCTCCTCTGCTCAGTGAGATGCGAGGGAGAGCCGTGCTGTGGTCAGGCGGAAAAGAGCAATCATTGCGTGGGGATTATCGCGGAACCGAATTCGCTGCTGACTGTTGTGCGGCTGGTTTTGCAGCTCTCACCAGAATGGCCAATCGCGGGAATGCGAAAGCTCCCGCGGCATCATCGATCACGTTGACTTGGCAGGTGTACAAGCCGGGCCGAAGCTTCGCGAGCGGCACGTCGAGCTGGAACACTGCTGCTTTGCGCTCAGGCGCGTTGATCTCCCGGGCTTCGACCATTGGCGATTCGTAAACCTTGGCATTGCCCTGCAGGAACTCGACATTCGTGAGCACTCGCACCGAGTTCTTCTGGATTTTCTGCGCTCCTTGCGCCCCAGTTAAAGTCAGCTCATGCTTCTCTTTCGATGGTTCATAGACCTCGTACTGCATGTAGAGATGCTGCTCGGGAGAGAAGACATGAGTAATGTTAGGCACGAGCTCCTGCCCATCCCGGATCAGCGGATTGGGATTGTTCTTCCTGGCCGTGGCCGGCTGCCGCTGGCTGGCGAGCACGATGGAACTCATCCGCAGCGGCGCTTTGCGCAGATCGGGAACCCTTACATCGGTTTCGAATGAACCCAGGCGGCCGGTCTGGTTTTCACGCACCACAAATTTGATGTGGAACTTGCCCGGCGGCAGAACGAAGCCGGTGTTGTACTGCACGTTCTTCCGGCGCACCTGGCGGGATTCGTCGACGGCGAGCTTCACGGTTTCGCGGGCATTGCCGATGGGATGCTTAAACTCGTCCTGCACCACGCCGATGATGTCGATGGTTGCGCGGTCCTTGTCCTTGTCCGACACAAACGGAATTTGCGAGCCGGGAATGATCAGCGAAATCGGAATGTAGTAGTGCGCATCGTCCAGCCGGAAGTAAGCCGCGGCAAGATACACTGCAACGTCTGCATCCGGCAGCTCGGACAGAAGTTCGTCCTGCATCTGCTGTTCGCGATCTTCCTTGTCAAAGTGCGCGTAATCTTTGGGGCCGTAGTACCCGGAGCGATATTCGAGTTTCACATCGGGACGGTCCACCACCACCTTGATGCGCCGGAACTTGCCATTCATCTGCGGATTGCTGCTGCGATAGCCGACAACGTAATAGGACGAAGTGTCCTTTTGCACGGCGGTGAAAACGCCGCTGAGATCGTTGGAATCGAGGAATGCCTTGCCGCCGGTATCGCCAGCCAGTGTGGTGAGTGTTTCCTGACTATCGGCGTTGCTGTCGAATTGCGCCAGCACTCCGGCGCCGTTGTAGCTGGATCGGCCGCGCAAACTGGCGCTCTGCGCTTCGCCGCCGGGCGGGAACGCCTGCAGTCCGCGCACATCCAGCGCATAGATGGCCATGTTTGACTGCACGGCGGCGTTCGTGGCCGCGCGCAATTCCACCTGATTCTCAATTCCGGAGCGGCTCACGCCATTGCTGAAATAGATTAGCGACTTCTTCTCGTCAATCTTCGAAAGAGATTTGGCAATGGACTCGATGGCCTGCAGCTTGCGATCGGTATTGAACTGGTTGTACTCGCTGTCGTCCGCGGTGAAGGAGCCTCCGGTGTCGGGTGTGCCCTCGGAACCGCCGGTGTCCCCGTTTTGGAATCCCTGCCCTTCACCGGAGGTGTAGCCGCGAAGCACCGCAGCTAATCTGGCCTTATCGCTGGTGAAGTCCTGATCGACGCGCATGGACGAAGCGAGCGAAATGACTGCGACCAGATCGGCCGGCGCCATCTGCCGATCGATATAGTTCTGCGCGGCTGAGACGGCACGGTCAATGTCATCGGGCTCCATCGATCCGAAGTCGAAAAACAGCACAATCAGGCGATGGTTCTTCAACTCCTGCTTCCGCAAAGGCTCGTTGCTTCCTATGATTCGCGGCGGCGCGGTCGTGCCGCTGACGGTCGGGCCCGCTACTCCGGCAGTGACAAGCGCATCGACGTTCTCAAAATCGAAGCTGGCCACGTGCTGCGGTTTGCCATCCTCGTAGATGGTGAAATCGGTTTCCTTAAGATCGCGGACGAGATTGCCCTTCTTGTCGCGAACCACCACGTTGGTCAGCACCAGGTCGCTGTTGACCTTAATGACGTATCCATCGCGGTCCTGAGATTGGCCCGCGGCGCTCTGGGCGAATACGGCAGGCAATAACAGCGCGAGGAGGAACAGGAATTTGGTTAATGATGTAGACCACCGGTTCAGCGATTTGCTCATAGCTTTCCTGAGAACAGGGAAAAATGTAGGGAAATTTTGCCGCTGCTGATCTAAATCTTCGAATTCGGCCCAAAACTCGCGAATTTCGCAGTTTGGTGAGGAAAGGAACAGGATAGGAACAGACGACGCCAAAAAATCGTGTAACCCGTTCCGGATCTTGGAGTTGAAGGGAATTCCAAGAAAAATCGGTAAATTAACAGGAAATGAACAGGAAAGCCCGCGAGATTTCCACAGCCGGAATCCGGATGGGCGGTCCATCCGTGAATTTGGACGGCGCTTGGCTATATCCCAACTGCGCCCCTGACCCCTTGGAAGGCACTTTTCCATCAAAACCGATACCTCGCCGTGAAGGTTACCCGGCGCATCGCGCCTACGCTGATGACCTGCCCAAACGTGGGAGAGTTCAGCACGGTGTCAATGGCCGTGAACTGCGGGCGATTGAAGACGTTGTTTGCCGCCAGTCGCAGCTCCAGCGCGCGGGTGTCCCGGACCAGCAAGGTCTTGCTGACCGCCATATCGAAGCTAAGCTGCCCTGGGCCGGTGATGATGTTGCGACGCGCGTCTCCAAACTGTCCGGGTGGCGGCTTAATGAAGGCCGCGATGTTGAACCAATCCAGCACCGTAGGATCTGCTACGGAGATGGGCGCTCCCGTCAGGTCCGCACGCAGGGTGCCGTTAAGGCCCTGGGCAACATCGCTAAAGTCGCCCAAAATTCTCGGAGTAAAGGGCAGGCCCGAGGCGATTGTGAAATCGCCGCTCCATTGCCAGTCTCCAAAGATGTCGCCCAGCGCGCCTCCGCGATTCAACCATTTCTTGCCGGTGCCGAAGGGAAGCTCCACGAGGAAGTTCCCGGTCAAGCGATGCCGCTGATCGAAGCTGGAGAGCCCGCGTTCGGCGGCGAGATCGAGATCGTTCTGCGCCACCACCACCGCCCCGCCGCCGATGCTGGAGGCATTGTCGATTGACTTCGAGAACACGTAACTTCCGGAAGCTGACATCCCATGCCGCAGCCGCTTGCGCACACGCACGCTGCCGGAATGAAAGATCGAGTCGCCCTGTGAGGTTTCCAGAATAAACGGCTGCACTCCTGGAATTCGCAACGTCCCGTCGGGAAGACGGTTGGGAGCGCGCTGGATGTCGAGATCAGTCCCTTTCGAGCCGTTATAAGCGACGTTCAGCAGCAGCGATGGCGTGAGCTCGCGCTGAATGTCCAGGTTCCAAATTTGCACGTAGCCAAGCTTGTAATTCTTGTCCACCGCGAAATTGTTGGTGACGCCGGGCGCAGAGACTGCGGAAAAGCTATTGGCCAAAGTGAGCAGATTGGCCGCCGAACTGACGTTGGTCTCAGTAAATGCGAACGGCGGCTGGAACGCCAGGTTCTGCACGATGGCGCCATACTGCGTGGTGTTGAAGTTGATGCCGTAGCCGGCGCGCACCACCGTCTTCTTCATCGGCTTCCATGCGATCCCGATGCGCGGCGCGAAATTGTTGCGATCGGGCTCGACCACCGTAGAGGGGAAGCCGCCGGTAAATGGACCGCTGCTGCCGGGGAATACCGGGGCTACCGCCGTGATTCCCGAATTGATATCGAGATTCACCAGCTGGTCATGCGCTTCGCTGAAAGGAGAAACATATTCGTAGCGCAGGCCAAGATTCAGACTGAGATTGCCGCTCAATCGCCAATCGTCCTGAACGAACAGGTCCCAGGAGTTCGCGCGAAAGTTGTAGGTGGTGCTGCCCGCCTGGACGGAAGCAAGTTGCGGCAGCCCTAACAGGAAGTCGGCGAAATCGAAGCCTGTGGCAAATCCAGTGAAGGTGAAGCTGCCGCGCGCGTTCTGGTCGGAGCGCAGATCGTTGTAGAGCCGGCGAAAATCGCCGCCGAAGCGGAGATTGTGCTTTTTCAGCCGCCAGATCACGCTTTCAGAAAACGAAAATGTCTGATTCGTGCTCAACTGCGCGGGGGCATCGCGCACGCTTTGAAAATCGTTGAAGGAAAGCGCCGGCACGCCGAAGTCGAAGGGATTTTGGGAGACGCCGCCGACACCCGCTTCCGCGGCTACGTTCTGCTTGTCCTGATACTGGTTGTCCAGTTCTGTATGGCTGCGGTTGTAGTTGAAGCGCAGATTGTTGGTGAGCTTGCCCTTGCTTACCACCCAACCTATGCCAGTCGTGATGCCCGACACCTGGCTGGCGCCGAGCAGCGCAGGAAATGGATTGGAAGTTTGGGCATGAGAGTCGCTGTAATTCAAATTGAAATTGATATTGTTGCGGGTTCGTCTTCCCCCGCCGCGGCCTCCGCCACCGAAAGGCATGAATGCGGTTGAGCCCTCGCCGAAGTTGTGAATCACTCGGGCGAAGATCTGGTCCTGATTTTGATCGAGCGAGCTGACGAAGTGAAAATTCTGCCGAGTGCCCGGAAGATTCGGGAGCGGGATGAACTTCATCAGCTCCTGCGCTGCTGGGCTGATGCTGGTGAGGGTGTTATTCGCGAAGGGCTGGCCGGTGACTGGATCAAGAAGCTGCACCGGCGCGCCATTCGGCAGCGTCACGCCACTGAAATTTCCCGCGCGCTCCTCCAGAGTGGGAACGGTGGAGAACTGATCGTAAGGTGTGGTGTTGCGGTTTCCCGTCCAGCCGCCGAAGACAAAAGTTTTGTCGCTCTTGATGACGTGCGGGATGACCAGTGGACTTCCAATCACCGCGCCGAAGCGGTTTTGGTCATAGGAAGGTTTCGGCGTGAAATCTCCGGTGAATGAAAAAGGCTTGGCATCAAAGATGGAATTGCCCGCGGTGTAGAAGAGAGAGCCATGCGGTTGGTTTATGTTGAACTTGCCTGCGCGTCCTCCCAGCACGAATACTCCCGGGCCGCCGAATCCGCCACCTTCACCGCGGCCGACTATTCCAACACTCCCGCCACCTGCACCTGCCTCTCTTTGCGCACGTTCGCGGAATTCCTGAATGCGGTCTTCCATCTCGTCGGGATTCATGCCGAAATTCTGCGCTTGTCCCATCGCGCCGGTAATCGCGACGGACTCGGTGGGACCTTCCGCCCCAGCGCCGTTTAATGGCAGTCCGCCCAGGTTCTGGGCTCCGGCAGTGTCGCCGCTCTCTCCAGCATTCGTTGTTTCACCGCTGAGCGAGAGGCTCTGCATGCCACGGTTGGCGAGTGCCGCCGCAATCTGCTGAGTTGCGCCGGCGGATTGCTGTTGCTGTTGCGCAGCCAGAATCTGGGCCCGCGAGGCCAGCATCAGGTCGGCATCGACGGTGGCCTGAGGCGCCGCCGGAGTGATCACGACTTCTTTCGTGCTGGGTGCAAATGCCGCCAGTTCTGCCTTGATCACGTAACGCCCTCGCCCTGGAAGCGTTAGCGAATATGAACCGTCAATATTGGTGGCCGCGCTGGTCGTCTTCCCAGTTAAGGTGTTTGAAGCGGTGACCGTGGCGCCCGGCAACGGCGTGCTTCCGGCCTTCACCAATCCGCGAACTATGACGACGGCTTTAGCCTGCGCTGATTCCGGGGCCGCCTCTGTCGAAGGGGACGGCTGAGCGACCGCCGGCGAACCAGATTTCTGTTGGCAAAACCCGAGGGGAACAAGAGTGCAGGCCAGCAGTGCCACTCGCGCCCAGGCGCCGAAACGAAAGAAGGTGTTGCTGTCGATCATGGATTACTGCTGTGGCGCGTCCGGCTTAGGAGCTTCTTGAGGCGGGGTGCTCGATTTTGTGGAATTGTCGTTGGCGGGCTTGGAAATAAACATTCCACCGCCTCTCTGCTTCATGCGCTGTGCCATCTGCGGATCGACCACGCGAATCTCGGATGGAACAAAAATCCCATCTTTCAGTTCGCCGCGCGCAAACACGGTATCCCCAGCCTTGAGATCGGGCAGGGTGATGCTTTCATTCTGGCGTTTGAAGGATGTGTTCTCGTCGGCTTCGATAGTCTGCTCCACTCCGTCCACGCGCTGGAGTGTGATCTTTGGCGGATCGGTCGATTTGACGTCGCCGACGATAAATTGCTTACCCAATCCCTCGCGAAAACGGGCCTGGGCCTCGGCAGGATTCGGCGCCGATGAGATCATGCGCGCGGTCCAGACATTGTTGCCGGTGGAATCTCCGCGGACGGCGATGCTGTCGCCCACCTTGAAATCGGAGAGCTTGGCAGGTTGGCGTTCTTTGCGGAATTGCGTTTCACCGCCGATCTGCACGATGGCGATGGCTCCGGCAGGCGTCTTCAGTTTCAGACTCGAGCCGGAGATTTCCGTAATGGTTCCGAAGACGCCGCGAAACCGGCGACCTGATTCCGGGCGGGACTGATCCCCGTGGGATTGCTCCTCGCGCGCGCCTGCCGTCGGCTGCTGACCTTGCAGCAGGATGCCGGACAGGAAAACGGCAAGAACCACGAGTTTCCATAATCGCATCATCTAAGTACCTGAACTCTAACCAAGAATACGGACGATGCACGTCAGAAGTTTGTAAATTTGTGTGCCAAGGGCAACATCGGAACGGCCTGTGGTAGCGGGCCGTGCTTGTGGCTCTGGACTTCAAAAGCGCGGCCCGCTACCGCAGGCCGTTCCGATGTTGCCCTGCTAAGAGCAGCCGCTCAACCCCATGTTGAAAAGTGGCCACAAAAAGACCTGCCTCAGCTATTCGTCATATTATGAAAGAGTTAACGTGAAGCAAAGTATCTAATGACAAAACCTTAGACGGCGGGATAGAATAACTTCTACTTGGGGGCTTGATCCGGCTGCTGTTTTTGCCCCCACCACAAGCCCCAGGGAGTGGACTTTTGTCTTCAGTGCTGTCACTCAAGGACAGTTCGCGCGAGTTACTGGTCGAAATCCTCAACGCTCTGAATCCTTATTATGCTGATGTTACGGAGAAGTGGCGGGAGCAGGCCTCGGCTGAATTCGGTTTTGGACGCCGGGAACTGGGCGCTCTTGAGCGCCTGAACCTTGCCACCGCGCATTCCTTTTTCTCCCATGGCGACATCAGCGGGTTCTTCGAGAATGTTGACTACTTTGGCATGCGCCTGGCCAAGCTCCAGGTCGACACCCGTACCGTCGCTCGTTCCATGGAGGCCTACCAGGAGCTATGCGAGCCGTACCTGAGTGGGCTGTTTGGCCAGCGTCTGAAGGAAGTTACCGCCACTCTTGACGTGCTGCGCTCGGCCAGTTTTGTGACCGTTGCCGGGGCCTACTTTGACGCCAAAACGCGCGAATTCGCGACCCTGTTGCGGGTGCTGGACGCCGAACTGGCTGCGGCCGAGATCGACACCATGTTTTTAAAGGTGCTGGAGATCACCAGCGCCAACTTTGGCGCTTCGATGGCCGCTATCCTGCTCCGCCAGCCCGAAGGCGATGGCTTCCAGCTCCAGAGCTCATTGGGCATCGAAGGCCTAATCGCCGAGCATTCCGAAATTGAATTCGGCAAAGGCTTCTGCGGCAGCCTGGTGGAAAGCGGCGAGCCGGAGATGATTCTCGATGTCGCCAACGATGCTCGCATTGTGCATCCCGCCATCAAGGAACGCGCCACCTCGCTCTGGGGGGTGCCGCTCAAATCTGCCAAGAGCGTCGTCGGCGTTCTGATGTTGGGATTTGCCCGGCCGTATGAATGGCTGCCGAATGAGCGCGACCTCATGCGCGCCATCGCTGACCGCACCGTGATGGCCATTGAACGCGCGCAGTTGACTGACGAGCTTCGCGCTCGCGAAGCGCGGATTGCCGAGCTTTCTGCCCACCTGCTGGCGGTGCAGGAAGACGAGCGCAAGCGCATCAGCCGCGAGTTGCACGACGAGACCGGGCAGGCGCTAATGGTCATTCGTCTGTATCTGGGAATGCTGGAGGCCCAACTTACCGGACGGACCGCGAAATCGAAGATTCGTGAGACCGTCTCCGTCGTCGATCGCACCATTGAGGGGATTCGCCGCATCATTGCCCGGCTCTCCCCGCTGGTGCTTCAGGAGCTGGGTCTGGTGGCGGCGATTCGCAAAGAGGCAAAGGACCTGGCCAAAGCGACCGGCATCAAGGTTCGGGTGGTTATCAACGAAGACGTCGGGCGATTGGCTCCGGATATTGAAGCGGCCATCTATCGTGTAGTGCAGGAATCGCTGCATAATATAGCCAAGCACGCCCAGGCGCACTCAGCTTCGGTCCAGATCAGCCGGCATGAAGGCACGGTCTTTGTTAGCGTGGAAGACGACGGCGTGGGCATGCCGAGTAAGATAAGCACCCCACGTGGCCACTCTTTCGGCCTGGCCGGAATCAGAGAAAGAGTAGCTTCTCTGGATGGAGAAGTTCGGGTGCACTCCGAAAAAGGCAAGGGAACGCGGCTGGAAATCATGGTGCCAGCCGGGTTGTACGAAGGAGCCATGTCGCAGACAGCGTGAAGAGCTACTAGCTGCTAGCTACTGGCTGCTAGTTAACGGCAACCACAACGCCAGGAAATCAGCAAAAGCCTTTTTGGTGTTGCCGTTGATTTTAGCCAGCAGCCAGCAGCTAGAAGCTAGCAGCTATAAGGATTTCAATGCCAAAGATCAGATGCTTGTTGACCGATGACCACACGCTGTTTCGTCAAGGCGTGAGACGCCTGCTGGAAACCGAATCCGATTTTGAAGTGGTCGGCGAGGCCGCCGACGCCGGCGAGTCGATAGAAAAATCGCGCGAGCTTCGGCCCGACATCGTGCTAATGGACATCGGCATGCCCGGACTCTCGTCTTTCGAGGCCGCGCGACAAATCCGCAAGAACCGTCCTGAGACCAAGATCCTCTTTCTCACCATGTACGAAGACGAGGATTACCTCATTCAATGTCTCGAAGTGGGCGCTGCCGGGTATGTGCTGAAAGACACCCCGGCTCCGCAACTGCTCACCGCGGTCCGCGATGTCTATAAGGGCGGGAAATATCTGAGCTCGCAGGTGCTGGGCAAACTGGTCGAAGACTTCCGTTCACGCGTGCGCGATACCAGGATGCGTCCACGGATCTCAACTTTGACTCCGCGGGAACGAGAAATCCTCAAACTGCTGGCCGAGGGAAATTCCGTCAAGGAAATCGCCGTGATTCTAGGATTGAGCGTAAAGACGGTGGAGGCGCACAAATTCAACCTCATGCGCAAACTCGACATTCACAACAAAGCCCAGCTAGTGACCTATGCGATCCAGAAGAAGATCATCAAGATTCCGGTGAATCAGTAGAAAACTGTCGTACTGTCAAATACTCCTTAAATCTGTCATCCTTCGCCCGCCGCGGCGGGCGAAGAGCCTGCCCTGAGCTTGCCGAAGAGATCCCCTGTCGTGCGTCAGACTTAACTGCTGGTCCGAGGCTCTTGCACGACTCCGTCCTCGTGGCCGAAGAGCCTCGCACCTGGATTTCACCCAGAGGCATTGCGGGAGATCCTTCGGCCAAAAGATGGCCTTCAGGATGACATTCGCAGAATTGAACAATCTTCTTTGGCCCCAATACTTAGAAATCACGACGGCCAATATCCAAACAGCTCAAAGCACCCTGCAGAAACCGAAAACCAGATTGCAGCGATCGTTCCCAGCAATGTGAGTACGCTGGTGAGCACTTGCAGGAAGCGACGACGACCGAATATTTGAGGTATTCCGGTTGTCCTTGCATCCGGGTTCCGAAATGGGCTTGAGCTCATGGGGATGAAACCTCCGATTGGAATCGTGCGCTTCGAACAACCGAGATGCGCGTCAACTGTACGAACCCGCATCCACGCCATTCCATGTGTAAACTCCATGTAAAAAGCCAAGCACTTTCTTTAGAAGAAGAGCCGCTACCAGTTTTTACCGAGACTTTACAGCCACGAACTCGGTTCCTGATTGACACTGTTCCTGCCAAGTTAGGAGAACTTAGCCATGAAACGAATTTCACTCACCCTTGCATTGCTCAGCGTTGCCTTCGCAGCTCAGGCGATGTTCAGTCAAAACGAGCAGGGCCCGCCGGATGCGGCAACCATGGCGCAGCGCCATGTCCAGCATCTGACTACGCTTCTAAACCTCACGCCAGACCAACAGCAGCAGGCGCTCGCCATTTTCAAGAATCAGCCAAACCCGGAGAGCGAGCACCAGAGCATGAAGAGTGCTCATCAAGCTCTGGAAACGGCAATCACCAACAATGACAGTAACGGCATCAGCCAGGCGGCAAACCTGATCGGCAGCATGATGGCGCAGGACATCGCCAATCAGGCCAAGGCGCATGCCGCTCTGTATCAGATCCTTACTCCCGATCAGCGCAATAAGCTGAAGGAGTTGGGACATGATCACTTCTTCTTCTTTCGCGACGGGCCCGGCGTGATGATGCGCCATCCCGGTCCGCAATAAACGGCTACAATGATCGAGGGCAGGCGCGTCGTTCTCCGCCTGCCCTTTGTTCATTGCAAGAAATTTGTTCAGTGAAATTCCCGTTCAAAAGCCGTTTCTTCTGGCCGGCAACGATCGTTGTTCTCACCTTGGTGTTGCTGGCGCTCGCTGTAATGCAGTACCACTGGAGCCGCGCGATCAGCGATGCCGCCACTGCCCGCATGCGCGCGGGCTTGGCGAATTCGATGCTGGGCTTCCGCCAGGACTTCTACCGCGAGCTCGAGGACCTCATCACTGAGACTCATTCAGACGATCTCCTGCGCTCGGGAGAATTGGGCCGTTATGCCGAAACAGTTCAGCAGTGGCATATGAGCGCTGCCAATTCGGGACTCGTCAGGAGTGTTTATCTTTGGGATGGGAGCAACGGGAAGCCTAAGGTTTCGCAATTGAATGTGAATACTGGCCGCTTCGACCCCGTTGAAACCCCGCCTCAGTTTCCCCTTCTGGAAAATGAGTCCTTCTTTCACCTGCATTTCCGTGGACCGGGTCCGATACAGTTTCGGCATCAAGAAGGAATGATGATGATGCACCGCGAGCCGATGGGAGGCCCTCGTCGGCGCATCGGCCCAGTGTGGATCATCGATGCGAACAGTACCGCGCTGCTTCGCCCGATCAATGATGAATTACCGGCAGATCGCGGCGAGACAAAGAATGCCTCACAGTGGATCGTAATCGAACTGGATCGCGATTTTCTTCGGCAACATGTCTTCCCGCAACTCGCTGCACGACATTTTTCCGGTGCGAATGGGCTTGATTACGACGTCACCGTCATTGCCGAAGGCCGCAAGCCACAACAGCTTTATTCCTCCGGCGGAACTCTAGCGACCAACAACGGCTCTGAAGATGCTTCCATTCATCTGTTCGGCCCACCTGGACCTCCGCAGCGCGTCACGGGGTTTGCCCTAACCACCGGAGAACGACCCCGGCTTTATGTCGGCTCTCCCGAAATGGGAGGCGCTGCGGTCGGGGAGCCGTTCGAACCTGTGCGCTTCGTCAATGCAGGCGGCGACTGGCGGCTGCTGGTCAAAAACAAACAGGGTTCTCTCGAAGCTGCGGTGGCGGTATTCCGCTATAGGCATTTGGCTATGAGCACCGGAGTGTTACTGGTATTGTTTCTCACCATGGGCATCGTGGTCCTCGCCGGCCGTCGCGCGCAGCAACTGGCCGATCTGCAAATGCAATTCGTCGCCGGCGTCTCGCATGAACTGCGCACGCCCCTGGCCGTGATTGCCTCGGCCGCTGACAACATCTTTGATGGAGTAGTTGAGGAGCGGGCACAATTAGAGCGATATGCCGCCGTCATTAAGAACCAGACGCGGCAACTGACGCATTTGATCGAGCAGATACTGCTCTTCGCCAGCGCACGCGAGAAGAAACAGCAATTCAAGATGCGGCGACTGCAAATCGGGGAGCTCATCGATGCTGCCATCGAAAGCACGGCGGAGCTTGCGCGCTCAGCCGGCTGTGCGATCCACAAAGACATTCAACCCGACCTGCCGGCGGTCATGGGCGATTTCGATGCGCTGCTGCATTGCCTGCAGAATCTCATCGGCAACGCGGTGAAATACGGCGGTGAGGGCCGCTGGGTTGGCGTGCGAGCGCATGTCCAATTTGGGAAGGAAATCGAAATCACGATCGAAGACAAAGGGCTGGGCATCGCCCCGGGCGAGGTCGCGAAGATCTTCGACCCGTTCTACCGCAGCCCATCAGTCATTGCGGCGCAAATTCACGGCACCGGCCTCGGACTGCCGCTGGCCCGAGGCGTCGCCGAGGCGATGGGCGGGCGGATTACGGTGAGCAGCCAAATCGGGAAAGGCAGCGCCTTCACTTTGCACCTGCCCATTGCAGTCCTCACCCGTGTAGATGCGGAGCATGCTGCGTCTCTACCTGCCGACACAATGAAGACCGCAGGTAGCCAGTGAATCAGAACATCCTCCTCGTGGAGGACGAAGCCGCACTTCGCATGACGCTGATCGACCGTCTGCGCAGCGAGGACTACATCGTAAGCTGGGCCGGTGACGGCGATGATGCCCTGGCCAAAGCCGGCACTCTTCCCTTCGATTTGATTTTGCTCGATGTGATGCTGCCACGCCGCAGTGGCTTCGAGGTGTGTCGCGAGATCCGCAAAGCCGGATTGATCACACCCATCCTCATGCTCACCGCCCGCGGACAAACTGCGGACAAAGTTGCCGGCCTCAAGCTCGGCGCCGACGACTATCTCACCAAGCCATTCGAGATGGCAGAGTTACTGGCGCGAGTCGAGGCGTTGCTTCGGCGGGCTCCGCAGCGAAACGCGTACCAAAATGGGATCATCGACATCGGATCGCTTCGCATTGACTTTCGCGGCACCGAGGTCTCACGCGACGGCCGCGCGATTGCGCTCTCCGCCCGCGAATTTCAATTAGTGCGATATCTGGTCGAACACCGTGGCGCTACTATTTCCCGCGGCGTCCTGCTCAAAGAAGTGTGGGGTTACAACGCCGAAACCTACACCCGCACTGTCGATGTCCATATCGCCAGCCTGCGGCAAAAACTCGAAGAAGACGCAAAACAGCCGGCGCTGATCCTGACCGTGCAAGGGTTGGGATACAAGTTTGTGGGGTGAGTGGTAATTGAGGATTTGTTTGCGACATGGTGTCCACGAAGGATGCAATCTACTGCTCAATCTTCACTCGTCGAATTTGCCGGCCCACTCGAATCGTCAGCTCGGCTGGAGGCTTCAGCGGTAAATTCATCTGTTCACAGACATTTCCGTCGATCTTTACAGCCCGTTGCTTGATTTTGCGCTGCGCATCAGTGGCGGATTCCGCCAAACCACTCAAGAACAGAATGCGATCGAGTCTCAGCGAGTCAGCTTTGCTTGCAGAGACGTCCTTTTTTGCCAGCGTCACCAGCTCCACGGTCTCCGGTGTTTCATTTTTCTGAAACTGTTTTGTCCAGTTTTCTTCGGCTTCTCGCGCCGCCTGCTGCGAATGAAAGTCTTCCACAATCCGGCGCGCAAGATCTTTTTTCACCTGCATGGGATGGCAGTCGCCTGAAGCGACTCGCGCTTTTAGAGCTTCAATTTGGTCCGAATGAAGATCGGTGAGCAGCGTCCAGTAGCGCCACATCAGCTCGTCGGAGATCGACATCAGTTTGCCGTACATCTCCAGCGGCGGGTCCTCGATGCCGATGGCATTGCCTAGTGACTTTGACATCTTCTGCACGCCATCGAGACCTTCGATGAGTGGCGTAGTCAGCACGATTTGGGATGGTTGCCCGTATTGCCGCTGCAGCTCCCGCCCCACCAGCAGATTGAACTTCTGGTCGGTGCCGCCAAGCTCGACGTCGGCTTCCAGCGCGACCGAGTCATAGCCCTGCGCCAGGGGATACAGCAGTTCGTGAATCGCGATCGGCTTTTCGTGCTGGAAGCGCGAATGGAAATCCTCGCGCTCGAGCATTTGCGAAACCGTGTACTTGGCGGCTAGCCGCACGAAATCGTCGGCGGTAAACTTCGCAAACCAGCGCCGGTTGAAGTCGATGACGGTCTTCGCCGGATCCAGAATTTTGAATACCTGCTGCTTGTAGGTTTCGGCGTTGGCATCAATTTCCTCGCGGGTAAGGGGCTTGCGGGTTATCGAGCGTCCGGTAGGATCGCCGATCATGCCGGTGAAGTCGCCGATCAGGAATATGACCGTGTGCCCCAGGTCCTGGAAGTGCTTCAGCTTGCGGATGAGCACAGTGTGGCCGAGATGCAAGTCGGGAGCCGTGGGATCGAAACCGGCCTTCACCCGCAATGGGCGTCCAGTTTTTGCCGACTGCTCCAGCCGTTCGCGCAGCTCGCTTTCGCGAATGATCTCCGCCGCGCCCTTTTTGAGATATGCGAGCTGCTCTTCAACCGGGGGAAAGCTCATGCGACGTTGTTGAAGATCTCCGACTCGCGCTGTTCGACCAGGTCTTCGAGCTTGGGCGTGTAGTCGAGAAAATGCGGAGTGCGGCGATGCGCGTCGAGGGCGCCGTCATCGCGATAGAGCTCGTACAGCAGGAACCGGCGCGGATCTTTGCGCGACTGCTGCACGTCAAAGCGCATGCACCCGGGTTCGGTCTGCACCAGTTTTACGTAAGAGCGGAACATGTCCGCAGTCTCTTGCTCGCGTCCGGCTTTTACGGTGAGGTGGACCGTCAGGCAGATCATTCTGTCTCCAGGAGAGAATATTGTACGGGAGAAGCCCGGGGTTAACACGAAGGTCACGAAGGAAACCCACGAGTTCACGGAGAAACTCTGGTCGTTTTGGAATTTCCGCTTCTCCGTGACCTTCTGAGTCCTTTGTGACCTTCGTGTTAACCCTGGCGGGTTCTGCTAAACTAGAGTCTTTGGCCGTCCAAGGTTTTCCCTCCTGGCAGGCAATCCCGCAACGAAGGACAGTTCGTGCAGAGCTATACCCGTCATCAACTTAAGGAAGACAAATTCAAAGAAGCCAGCCTCCATGCATTGGAGGCAGCTCAAGCCCATAGGAAGCAGATCACGCTAATCTCAGTGATCGTGCTGGTCATCGTGGTCGCCGCCGGCGCGACCTATTATTGGCACACCCACCAGCAGGACGTGGCCAGTGTAGCCATGGGCGAGGCCATGAACGTCTATAACGCTCCGCTGCGCGCTCCTGACGCCCCGGCAACTCCCGGCCAACTCACCTTCACCTCGGCCGAGCAGCGTTCCAAAGAGGCGGAGAAGCAGTTCCAGTCTGTGGCCGACAAGTATGGCAACACGCAGGCCGGCAAGAACGCCGCTTATATGGCGGCGGTTTCTGCATTGGAAGCCGGCGATTACCCCAGCGCCGAATCGAAGTTCAAGGCTCTGAGCGAGGCAAGACACCAGGATTTGGCTTCGCTGGCGAAGTTAGGCTTGGCATCAACGTATGAGGCGACAAACCGGAATGCTGATGCAATCAAGATCTACAGCGACCTGATGTCTCATCCGACAGAGTCGGTATCGCGAGAGCGGGCCCAGTTTGCCCTGGCGACGCTGTACGAATCCACCGATCCTGCGCAGGCAAAGAAGATGTACGAGCAGCTTGCCTCGGACAAGTCACCCGGCGTAGCGCAGATCGCCAGAGAGCGCGAAGCCGCGCTGGCGAAGTAAATCGTTTTTCACCACTGAGACGCAAGGAAGCCGAACGGACCGTCGTGCGGTCCGGGCCGCCCCTCGGCCTAGGTGAGTTTGTCCAGAAGTCCGACCAGCGCCATCATTCTTCCTGTGTACCCGGATTCGGCCCGGTGGGAGAACAGCAGATCGGTGCGGCACGAGGTACATTCCACCGCTGCCCAGATGTTACTTTCCGGAACTCCTGCTTCTAGAAGTTGGTTGAAGTTCGCCTTCACCAGATCGAGATGGATTTGCGGGCCGATATTGCTGTGTCCGGGAGCGCGAGCGGTAAGAAATAGAAGAGGGTACTTTTCCTTGATCGGATCGCGATCATAAACCTCGCTGAACAAATCGTCGGCATAGGCGAACTGCGATTGGAATTCGTCAATCACTTCATCTCCCACCGCGTAGCAACATGCATGAATGCATGGACCAATCGCCGCATACAGCTCCTCCGGCTTACATCCAAAGACGGCCCGCATAGCGCCGACGCCACGCTCGACAATGCGCTTTGCGGTTCCACGCCATCCGGCGTGGAATGCTCCGACTGCCCGGCCCTGGCGGTCGGCAACCAGGACGGGAACGCAATCGGCGACTTGAATGCCCAGCAGGTTGCCCCGCCGATTGGTGATCACGCCGTCTCCGCGCAAGGGACGCTCTGGGATGCCGCGAGTTCTATCCAGAATGTGCACGATACCGGAATGGATTTGCCGTAGCGTCACTAACGCCGGAATCGCTCGCGAGCGACCGGTCGCGGATCGCAAGAATGCCAGCCGATTGCGCTCAACCGCGGAGTGCGCGTCTGATGCCGTGAATCCCAGATTGAGCTGGCGCCCGCCATATGCAGCGGAGAATCCACCCGATCGCGTACTGAAGCCGTGCACCAGGCTGGAGAGATTCTCGAAATTGGCAGCGCGGAGGATCTGAAGCTGCGATTTCTTTTCCGCTTTGGCTGTGCTCGAACGTGATTCTTTGCCGAGGGTTGCTGTGAGTGGCACAGGATATAGTAGCGTTTCGATCGATGGTGGTGAGGTGGCTTTGGTGTGTCAAATACGGCTGCATCTTGGTTGTCCCCGGCTTACTCTGCCAGGCCCAGGACAAAACGCCGGTCCTCGCTTTTCCATGTGGAGGCCACCTGAAAGCCGGCTCGCTTAACGCAGTCGAGCAGCACCTCCTCACTTCCATACTTGATCGAGCTGCTCATCTTCAGCTTCTCTCCGGCATGAATCTCGATCGCTTCTCCACCGAGATTCACGCGCAAATCCCGGGCGGCGACAAAGTGTTTGGTCACCGCGTGGAGACCGTCTTCGAGAGCTTCGGTCGCGAAGTGCAGTTGGCCGTCAGCATCGGTGATTCCCACCCCGGTGAGCGGTCCCCAGGCAAAATGGCGATTTACGGGATTGTCGTAGCCAGCCAGGGTATCCGAGCTGAAAATCTCGCCGTCAAAGAGGAAGCGGTCTCCTGGGCGCATCTGGCTGCGCAGTCGCTGCGGGAAGCGATGCGGACCGAAGGCGCCTAGCGTGTTTCCCAAAACGGTAAACAGCGTCGGAGGACCCAGCTCGTGAGGTCCGTTGCAGACGGCGGCGAGTTGGGCATCGTCGGTCACGTCGAACTTTGTTCCGGTGGCGAATTCAGTAAATTCGTCAACTTCATCCAAAGCCAGTTCGAGCAGCGCCTGGCTGAAGTCTGCAGCCACGAAGGTCAGCTTCGAGCCAGCCGCGGCGAATGCGCGCAGCAGCACGGCATCTTTGCTGCCCTCACCGCATCCGAGCCCGCACAATGATTTGATCTCGTGTAAATCGTTCGCCAACTGTGGCGCCGCAACCCGCAACGCCTGCAATGCGCGGTTAGCATTGCGATACTCGCTCGACCGACACAGCTCGACCCATGCCGCCACCGAAACCGGCAGCCAGTAAAACAGGTACTCGGGAAGATACCGCTCGGCAAATGCCTGCCGAAGCTGCGCCATGATGTCTTGTTCGCGCAGAAGCGAGATGATCTGAAGGGGAGAGTTGGGGTGGGCTAAGCTGGTCATTCAGAATGACATTGTAGATTCGCGGCAGAGAAGATTTCGAAATCGGGTAATTTCGAAATTTCATAATTTGGGGTTCAAATTACCCGATTACGAAATTACACAATTACGAAATCCGCCTGCCGGATTTGCCCAAAACTTCGGCCATCTGAGAGAATTTCCCAATCGCTTTGCGGATCGCTCGCATCTAGGTACAGGTAGTTGTAAGACCCGCAAAAGGAGAAAGCCGAATGAAGATTATCGATATCGCTGAAGTTACTCCGACTTGCCATACCAATGTGAAACTGGTTGAGACTGCTGAAGTGGCCCCAACCTGCCACAGCAATGTGAAGCCGGTGGAGAGCGCAGAGACTGCTCCCACCTGTCACTGAGAAACAGCACACTGCATGGTAGAGACGGGGCGTGCCCCGTCTCTGCATGTATCGCCCATACACCCAACATGCAGCCACATGCCTGAGCTTCCTCAAGACCGCCTCGCCGTCGGCGCCTTCTACAATCCTCATTTAGCCGAGTTCATTCTGGAACATGCTGACCTGATCGATCATCTCGCCATGGCCGATCCGCCCGCGGCCGACGATTCCTTCTTTCTCGCGATCCAGCAAAGTTTTCCGCTGCTCCTGCACGACTATCTGGGACAACTCTCGGATCCGCTGAGCGAGTTTGCTCTGTCTCGTGCCCAAGCTTTGCAGGAGCGATATCGTGGACCTTGGGTGGCTGAACACTTTCAGTGCCTGCACACGCAGGACCGCAGCCACTCGCTCGACTACGTATTTCCACCGCTGTATACCGAAGAATTTCTCGACCGCTTTTGCCAAAATGCAGAAATATTGCTGCGCGCCGTGAATGCTCCGCTGATAATGGAGAACATCCCCGGCTTCTTTTCCATCGAGCGCGCGCAGATGAGCGAAGCCGAATTCCTGCAGCGGTTTTTCGAGCGCACCGGCTGCGGGTTTTTGATCGACGTGCCGCACATCTGGCTGGCAGCGCACTACAAGGGAATGGACGCCCGCGAATATCTCGCCGGCTTCCCTCTCGACCGCGTAGTCGAGATTCATGTTGCCGGAGTGGAATACGACCGCGACCTGCGCGGCCCGTGGATCGCCCCTGCGCCGCCGAGCGACGAAATTCTCGCGCTCGCCCGCTGGGTCGCCGAGCGCGCGCCAGAATTGCGGGCGGTAACGCTGGACATCTTCTCGCCGTCGCTCACTGCCGCGGAGCTGGAAGCCGCGATGCGCAAAACGAGAGAGGCTTTCCATACAAGGATCGATGTGGATGCGGGTGCCCGCGCTTTTTCGAGATCTTTCACCACAGAGATCACTGAGGACCACAGAGGAAATCCAAATTAAATCAGGTTTTTCCTCTGTGCCCTCCGTGTCCTCCGTGGTAAAGCTTCCAAAATCGCTGACGACGGCGCCCGCATCCACGGGCATTATGAAGATGCCAAAGGCTTCTACCGACCGCGAACTGCAGGACGAGATCATTCGCTATCTCACGGATGCCGGTTCGCAACCGGCGGCGGTTCTCAATCCGAGCGAAGCCGAAAAGGCGCAGCGCTTCTCCCGCTTTCTCGCCCGGCGCTACTATCGCGACCGCCTGCACCGGGCATTCCGCTACTCGCGAAACGTCAGCAACGAGCTTCCCGCTCGAGTCGAAGACCTGGTTGATTCCGCAGAATTCGACAGTTTCCTCTCGCGTTGCATGCTGGGCTCGCTCCTGTCTGCGCGTGAGGTGGGCGAGATGGCGATTGCGCGATTGTTGCAGGTGAAAGCGCCGGGCCCGTGGTGGCCCGAGCTGCTGCACTATGAGTTTTCGTTCTTTGTGCAGTTGGCGACTTCGGAAATAGATACTCAGTTCAAAAAAGGCTTCCCTGCAATCGCGAAGTCCACAATCGTGCGTGAGTTCTCGTGGAAGATGCCGGCGCTGCTCGCGTCGTTGAAGTCCGGACAACTTCCGGCTGAGGATCTACGCGGACGCACGGTGCTGCTTTTTTCCCGCACGCAGCACGGCAAAATCTACGTCGTCGAACTCGATGCCACAGCCATGCAAGTGATAAATGCTGCAAATGGCGAGGGAGATGTAGTGGAAATCGCATCGGCTGCCTCGATCCCCGAGGCACACGCACAGCAGATTCTTGCATCGCTCGCCGAAATTGGCGCAGTGACCCTGGGTTAACACGAAGGCCACGAAGGCAGCAGAAAAGGTCACGAAATGTTTCTGCTCCGTGACCTTGATTCAAGACTTCGTGCCCTTCGTGTTAACCCCCGCGGAGGACCGTGATTTATGATGGGAGGTTGGCCTTTGCGGGCTGAAATCGCTACACAAGGAGAACGACGTGGCGCATCAATTACCCCCTCTGCCCTACGACTATTCCGTACTCGAACCTCATATCGACGCTCAAACCATGACGCTGCATCATGACAAACATCATGCTGCCTATGTGAACAATCTCAACGCCGCGCTGGAGAAGCATCCGCAGCTCGCCAGCAAGAGCGTCGAAGACCTGCTGCGCGACCTGAACAGCGTGCCAGAAGATATCCGCACCACCGTGCGCAACAACGGCGGTGGACACATGAACCACACCATGTTCTGGCAAATCATGAAAAAGCAAGGCGGAGGGCCGCCAACGGGGCGCATCGCCGGCGAGATCAACAGCGCCTTCGGCAGCTTCGCGGATTTCCAAAAGCAATTTAACGACGCGGGCGCCAAGCGCTTCGGCAGCGGCTGGGTGTGGCTGGTCCGCAGCAAAGCCGGCAAGCTCGAAGTGATCTCCAGCGCCAACCAGGACAATCCCATCATCGACGGTCATCATGCCATTATGGGAAACGACGTCTGGGAGCACGCCTACTATCTGAAATACCAGAACCGCCGCCCCGAATACCTGGCCGCATGGTGGAATGTGGTGAATTGGGACGCCATCAATGCGCGACTGAAGTAGCCAAGCGGAGAGAACCTGACGCGGATTACGCGGATGTGACGCGGATTAAAGACAAGGCTGAGAATAATTCAAGGTTTCGCCTGCAAAGATCGGTTTTCTTGGGAGTGTTGAGCGCAATGGAAGGCAAACCGCCCAAAATGTTTTGCTTTGATCCGCGTCACATCCGCGTAATCCGCGTCAGGTTCTGATTTACTGTTTCACAAAGTTTGTTTCCACAAACGAAATCGCCTCCTCACGGGTGTGCAGCGAGCCTTCCAGCTGCGCGTCTTCCACCGCCTGGAGGATGGTCTTGAACTGTGGGCCGGGTTTCCAGCCGTGCTCGATCAGGTCATTGCCGGTGATCAACGGCGTCGGACGAATCTCTTCTTCCGGCGTGTTTTCCAGCTTCTCTTTCACGAATTCATGCAGCGACAGATCGCGATGGCTGGCCGAGACATCCAGGCGGTGCAATTCCAAGTGCTCATCAAACCGCGGCAGACGCATGAACCGCTTCAACGTTGACTCTTTCATTTTCTTCACATCGCCAAAGCGCATGTGATTAGCGACCAAACCCGAGACCTGCTCAGTCACATCGTTCGAGAAACGCAGCCGGCGGCAAATCGCTTCCGCCATTTTTGTTCCCACCTCGGCATGTTGATCGAAACGGATGCGGTCTGGCGCCACGCGAAACGTCGGCGGCTTGCCAACATCGTGCAGCAGCACTCCCCAAGCCAGCGACTTCGACGTGCCTTTTTCCAGCCCTTCGAGCAGCAGCAGAGTGTGGACCCAAACGTCCCCCTCGGGATGAAATTGCGGCGGTTGAGCCACGCCCTTCATCGCCGCGACTTCGGGCAATACCTGCGGCAGCAAACCGGTGCTGTCCAGCAGTTCGAAGCAGCGGCGCGCACGTCCTTCCGTGAGCATTTTGTCCAGCTCGTCGCGAATGCGCTCGCGGCTCACCTGATGAATGTCCGCGGCCAGCTCGCGAATGGCCAGCAGCGTGTTCGTCTCAATCTCGTATCCCAGCCGCGCGGCGAAGCGGACTGCGCGCATCATGCGCAGCTTGTCTTCGCGAAAGCGCAGACGCGGCTCGCCAATAGCGCGAATGAGTCTGCGCTGGAGATCGGCCCGCCCGCCAACAAAGTCCAGCACCTGGCTGCGCACCGGATCATAGAGCAGCCCATTGACGGTGAAATCGCGGCGCTGCACGTCCTCTTCGGGAGAATTGGAGAAGCGCACCGAATCCGGATGTCGTCCATCGCTGTAGCCGACATCGCTGCGGTAGGTGGCGACCTCAATGTGTATGGGCTGGCTCTGGGGTGTTCGGACCACAACCAGCACAACGCCAAACTGCGCTCCGACGGCCAAAGTTTCCGGGAAGCTTCCCATCACCTGTTCGGGAACCGCGCTGGTTGCGATATCGAAATCCTGTGGCGGAATGTTGAGCAGCAGGTCGCGTACACACCCCCCAGCGAAGTAGGCTGAATGCCCCAGCTCGCGCAGCCGCAAGAGCACAGAAGTCGCTGCCTCTTCGGCAAGGCCTGCGGGCGATCTTGCAATGTCGCTGCTCATTCGATTCCTGCGATTCCTGGCGTCATTCGGGACTGTTCTATGAAACGCCCTTTCTGAAAGGTCTTTCTTGACACGCCGGTACCGGAAAAGCCTTTGTTCACTATCATAAGCACAGATGGCGCTGATTCTTGGCATCGAGAGTTCGTGCGATGAAACCTCTGCCGCGGTTGTCCGCGACGGCGCGCAGGTGTTGTCGAACGTCGTCTCTTCCCAGATCGCCACGCACGCGCCATACGGCGGCGTGGTGCCGGAGCTTGCCTCGCGGGAGCACCTCCGCGCCATTGTTCCCGTAGTACGAGAAGCACTGCAGCGCGCGAATGTCGAAATGAAAGCGATCGACGCGCTGGCCGTAACCCAGGGACCGGGTCTCGCGGGAGCGCTGCTGGTGGGAATCACGTATGCAAAGGCGCTCTCATTCGCATTGTCGAAGCCTCTGATCTCCGTCAATCATCTCGAAGGTCACATTCACGCGGTGCTTCTCGAACATCGGCAAACGCATTCTGAAGAGCTTCCGATGCCTTCCCTGGCGCTGGTCGTTTCCGGCGGACACACGCACTTGTACCGTGTCGATCGCACCGTGCAGGGTTGGAAATACCGCAATGTCGGGCGAACGCTTGATGATGCCGCCGGGGAAGCCTTTGACAAAGTCGCCAAGCTGCTGGGACTCGGCTATCCCGGCGGGCCGATCATTGAGCAGCTCGCCCTTCAGGGTAATCCGCAGGCGATTGCGATGCCGCGATCGCAGATCAAGGCGCGCCAGAAGAAACATGCGCGTGGCGAGGAGTTCGAAGCAGCGAGCGAGAGCTACGATTTTTCCTTCAGCGGAATCAAGACTTCAGTCCTGCGCTTTGTAGAGAGCCATGCGATGAAGCCTGCGATCGCGGAGCGTCAGCACAGTTTGAGTGCCGTCGAAAATCCCACAGTCGAGGACTACCTGGCACATTGCGATCGTCTCACACTGGATCTGATCGCATCGTTTCAAGAAGCAGTCGTGCAGGACCTGGTCGCAAAGACTCTCAATGCCGCTCAGAAGTTCGAGGTAGAAGCCTTGATCGTGACCGGGGGAGTCGCTGCAAACTCGCGCCTGCGATCGCAGTTTGTGGAACGGGCCGAACGCCAAGGTTTGCGCGTCTTCTTTCCCTCCCGCGGACTCTCCACTGACAATGCAGCCATGATCGCAGCTGCGGCGTATCCAAACTTCCTCGCCGGCACTTTCGCGGAAGAGCATTTCTCGGCAGAAGCGTCGATGCGCCTGGGTTAACACGAAGGTCACGAAGGAAAGTCACAAGGTCACGGAGAATTGACCTTATCTTTTCCCTTCGTGACCTTCGTGTTAACCCCCGGCTTCCGCGTGTTAGATTGAAGCTTCCGCATGAGCACCCACGCGCGGCGGTTCCAAATCCATCGGCCGCAAAAGATTGCCGCAGTCCTGCTGCTCATTTTCCTGCTTCAGTCCCTCTGGCTGCTCGCGCATCTTCCTCTCGACATGGCCGAGACCCGCGCCACGCTTGCCGGACGGGCGCTCTGGTCGAACCGGCAACTGCTGGGCGCGAGTTCGCCGCTGATTGCCGGTGACTCCGTACTCACCCTACGCAGCGCCGGAGTTCTTGCCGTAATCGCCAAGTATTGGCAGGCGCAAAATTTGGAGTTCAGCATCTATGCCGCGCCCAGTCGCTGGCTGGTGCGGCTGCCATTTGCCTGCTTTGGCCTATGGCTGGGTGGAGCGCTTTGGTGGGTTTCACGCCGTCTCTACGGCGATGAAGGTGGATATGTCGCCTTGGGGCTCTATTGCTTCAGCCCGCCCATGCTGCTGGCCAGCGCGACTGTGGCTCCAGCAATTCTGGCGGCCTGGGGACTTTTCGGGCTTATCTTCACTGCGATTGGGGTCGCGCATACGCTCTATGCGCCGCCAAGGAGATGGCGTCCGCGAATTGTTCTGCTCGGCGTTGCCATTGGCGTGACCGCGGGAGCCAACCTGGCCGCCGCCATTGCCGGACTGGTCTTCGCCATTGTCTTCATGTTGTATCTTGCGCCCGGCCGGCGATTCGCATCCCTGGGGATTCTCCTGGTAAGCAGTGCAATTGCGACATTGATATTTTTCTCTTTCTTCGGCTTCGACAGCCACGATCTATCGGCTGCGGGGCTCAGTCCTAATTTGGAATACCTTGGCCTGACCTGGCATCGAGTCGCTGAGCTGCTGGCTGTGCCCGGAGGGCTGCTGGAGATCATAGCCTTCATCTGCGCACTGGTCGTGTTCCTGGTTTGGACGAGAACGCGTTATTTCGGCAACTTCGCGCCGCTGCTGATCGCGTTGCTGCTGCCCTGGTGGCCAGGACGATTTCTTCCCGGCGCTTCCGCCATTTGGGCGCTGCCGTTCGCCTTTGTATTCGTCGGCGGCATCTACGCCGACCTGCTGGAGCCTGGTTTCTTCGCCGGAAGATTTCGCCCGCTGGTGGTCACAACCGCCTTCGTGCTCGTGGGCGCCAGCGCCGTGCTCAGTTTCGCGCTTCTGGCGAAGGCTTAACCACGACTGAATTTCACCACGGAGGCACAGAGAACACGGAGAAATCTTGAATCGGGAATGTTGATTTTTGATCGAGAACCATCCAGCCAGCGCCGCCGACATGCAAAACTCAAGACTCAAGATTTCGAAACGCTTCCTCCGTGTTCTCCGTGTCTTCGTGGTGAAAAAACTCACTCGTGCGGTCTCTCCATCTCCGGCGCCTGCACCACTCCGATTTTGCCGTCCGGCTCTCGGTCAAGCACCGGAGCATACAAACCGAGCAACTGCCGCCGCCACCAAGCTCCCGTTGCGCGCTTTTCCTTCATGCTGGTGAACCAGTATTGCCACAGCACAGCCCGCACCAGCTTCGGCGGTTGCTGCGGAAAGGGATTGCCGGCGAAGAGCGCCAGCACATCGCGATCGTTGGAGAGCAGGCGAACTTCGGTGTTGGGCACGGTTGGGCTTTCGCGCCATGTGCTCAGTGACGCAAACCACAGGTTCCAATCGAATCGTGGCTGATAGGGCGCGTAGATCCCAGGCGGTTTATCTATGTCTTGCGGCTTGTAGCGAAACGGATACGCCGTCCAGGTTTGCCCATCGTTGGAGCCTTGGAATTCGATTTCATACCGCCCACGCGTCATTACTGCGAACAGGCCGTACTGATTGGCAATACGGAACGGCTCCAGCGCCACCACTGGCGATACGGGAAGCGGCGCGCGCCGGACAAGCATCCAGATCAGCTCAGCGCTGGTGTCGTAGAAAATCCAGGTCAGCATCACTGCGGCCAACGCCAACTTCATCGCTCCGAATTGCAGCCGGAAAATCCGGCGCGAACGCGGAGTAGGCTGCGATGCCGTGTCTACTTCCGCCTTCTGTTCCATCGAAGCCTTGAAAATCCGTTCCCGCCACGCGCGCGGCATCACGCGAAGAATGAAGCGATCATCCAGCAATAGAAATCCCAGCGACAGCACCAGATAATTCAGGAAGGCATAATTCGCCGAAGAAATCACTCCTATTTCCCAGCAGGTAACGATGAAAAAACAGACGATGCGAACTCTCCGCGGGAAAAACAGCATGAAGACGAACCCGAGCTCCATGGCCAGTGTTGCCACCACTGTCGCTGCGTGAAACCAGTGCGGCAGATGCTGCAGGTACCAGCCGATCCAGGTGGGTAGCGGGCCGTTCTGGTAGTACTCGTCCATGGCGGTGAAGTGCCGCCACTGCGGATCGCCGCTGGCCAGCTTGGCAATGCCCGATTCGAAATAAATGCGAAACCACTCCCACTGCAACAGAAAAAGGCTGGCGCGCGACGGCGGACTCATGCGTCCCAATCCGGGAAGCAGTCCCGGCGGAGCAAAGAAGAGGCAAATGAAGCCGGCTTCGAGCAACATGCCGTCGGACTGATAGCTGGAGAAATCGCCTGCTGCACTGATGAAAGATAAGAAGCTGACGAAACAGATCACCAGCATCGCGCGCGGCCAGAGGTTCAGAATGAGCAGCAGCGACGCAATCATGCCAACCCACATGATTGCTAACAGCATTTGCGAACTGGTGGATATCCATAGCAGCGTTGGGGCATACCAGAAACGGCCGTGGGGAAAGCCGCGCGCGACCGCCTGGAGATAGCCGCTTGCGGGGAGAATTCCTTCAGGTCCAATGAGCCCGCGGATTTGGAAGATAAGGGAATAGAAGGCGGAGAAGTAGATGACCCCCAGCAGGCGAAGAAAGATCCAGCGTGGAATCAGGCGATCAGGCGCGCCGGGCTGCGAACTAAAGAGCCAACGAATGCCGCAAGCCGGGCCGGAGGTTAACACGGAGGACACTAAGGACTCCTAAGGTCACGGAGCTTTGTTATCTCAAGGTGATTCTATTGCCTGAAGCTTGAATTCTCCGTGCCCTCAGCTTTGGCCTTTGTGGCCTTCGTGTTAACCCCGTTCGTCCCGCACCCGCTTCTTCGGCCCCGGAACTCTGTATAATTTCCAACGCCCATTGGAGTTCCTGTGCGTCTACGCGCTCTGCGTACGTTCTCTTTCGTCAGTTTCGCTTGTGCTGCGTTGTGTTTGGCCGCGCAGGGACAGGCGCCTGTCTCCAATTCCCAACCCCAAACTACGCCTCAGCCGGCGGCAACCACTCCCGCGGCCCAGAGCAATTCCGCAGAAATCAGCTCGCAGGAGCAGCCCACAACCTTCAAAGTCAATGTGAACCTTGTGCTGGTGCGGGTGGTGGTGCGCGATGCTGCTGGGAAAATCGTTGGCAATCTCAAGAAAGAAGATTTTCAGCTATTCGACAATCGCAAACCACAGGTCATCAGCAAGTTTGCGATCGAGTCGCCTGAGAGCGAAGTCGCCGTGGCGAAACCTGCTCCCGAACCCGGCGAGACGACTCCTGCGCCGGCGTTTATCGCGCCACAGCGCTTTGTCGCCTACTTGTTTGACGACATGCACCTGCAGTGGCCGGACCTGCAGCGCGTGCGTGAAGCCGCCAATCGTACTCTGGCGGACATGAAGCCAACCGATCGGCTGGCTATCTACACCACTTCTGGGCAGGGAATGGTGGATTTCACCGACGATGGCATCAAGCTGCAGCAGGCGCTGCTGAAGCTGATGCCGCATCCGATTGGCGTACAACAGTCGAATCCTTGTCCTGACATCTCCTACTACATGGCCGATTTGATGGAGAACAAGAGCGACAGTCAGGCAATTCAGGCCGCCACTCAGGATGCCCTGGCGTGTAGATACCAGAATGATCCGAAGTTCCTTGCTCAGGCCGGAGCCGACGCAAAGTCGACTGCCATGCAGCAGTTGAGCGTGGGCAATCAGGAGACGCTGGTCGCCCTGCGCACCCTCAAAGATATGGTGCGTAAGACCGGAAGCATGCCCGGGCAGCGCATGATTGTGCTGGTCTCACCCGGCTTCTTCAATCCGGAGAACCTTCAGGACGAAAGCGATGTTATCGATCGCGCGGTGCGCGAGAACGTCGTCGTCAATACTCTCGACGCGCGAGGCTTGTACACAGTCGATCCCCTGGGAGACATCTCACAGTCGGGACCGACTTCTCCTTCGGCGGCGATCGTCGAACAGCAATACCGGCTCGACAGCGCGAGAGAGGACGAAAATATCCTGGCAGAGATCGCCGACGGCACCGGCGGCTCTTTCTTCCACAACAACAACGATTTCGACACTGGCTTCCGCCGCGTCGGCATCGCTGCGCCCGAGTATTCGTACGTCCTGGGATTCTCTCCTTCGACGCTCAAACCCGACGGGCATTACCACGCGCTAAAAGTCAGCGTAAAAGTTCCGCCGCACCTCAGCATTCAAGCTCGCCGCGGATACTTCGCTCCGAAACATCAGGCGAATCCGGAGGAGATGGCCAAGCAGGAACTCGAGGACGCGGTCTTCTCACAAGACGAACAGCACGAGCTTCCAGTCGCGCTGCATACGCAATTTTTCAAATCCAGCGATGAGGATGCCAAGCTGGCCGTGCTGGTGTGGGTGGATTTGCGCAAAATTCGCTACGTCAAAGCGCAGGGCAGAAACAACAACGCACTCACCATTGTCTCCGCACTCTTCGATCGCAACGGCAACTACGTGATCGGCCAGCAGAAGAAAATCGAGATGCGACTGAAGGATGAGACCCTGAAGGGCAACCTGGGCTCCTCGGGCATCACACTGAAATCAAGTTTCGACGTGAAGCCAGGCAGCTACATGGTGCGCCTGGTGGTCCGCGACGCCGCCGGACAACTGTCGACGGAGAACGGGGCGGTGGAAATACCGTAGAAGAGGTTGGAGGAAATTGAGGTGTCATCCTGAGTCCGCGCGAGCGGGCGAAGGACCTCCTGGGATGTTTCGGACGAAGATGGCGGTTGTGCGGCTCTTCGACCGCAGTATTGATTGCTTGTAATGGCTTTGTTTGTCTCCGAAACGAGCTTTGTGCAAGCATGTTTGGGCCGCTACTGGATGGATGAAGGAGTACCACTATGAAACTTCGCACGCTGCTCACATTTTTGCTGATTCTCATTGCCGGCTGGTTTACTCTCCCGCTCCGCGCCCAGGCGCCGCAACAGAACACCGCGCAAACTCCCGCCTCCAGCCCTTCCACGCCGATTATCCGCACCGAAACCCGTTTGGTGCTCGTGGACACAATCGTGACCGACAAAAAAGGAAATTACCTCCACGATCTCGAGCAAAAGGACTTCCGGGTGTGGGAAGACGGCAAGGAGCAGAGGATCAAGAACTTCACTTTCGCCAGTGATCCGGCTTCGCCCAGCCTGAATCAGAAGCACTACCTCGTGCTTTTCTTCGATAACTCCAGCATGGACTTCGGGGAGCAGGCGCAGGCGCGACAGGCAGCGGCAAAGTTCGTGGATGCAAATGTTGGTCCGAATCAGTACATGGCCATCGTCGATTACTCGGGCACGCTGAAGATCGCGCAGAACTTCACGGCGAATGCCGACCGTTTACGCCAGGTGGTGAAAGGCATCAAGTCGTCGGCGACCACATCGAATCCCGAGTTGGCCTCCATCGACACGCCGGCGGGTCTTCCTTCACTCGGCAGTGCAGAAACCGATTTTGGCGCGCGCAGTGTGGTGCTGGCATTGCGCAGCCTGGCTAAGAACCTCGCGCCCGTGCAGGGACGCAAGACGCTGATCTTCCTGACCGCCGGGTTTCCTCTGACTCTGGATATCGAACCGGACATCACTGCGGCAATTAGCGCCTGCAATCGAGCCAATGTTGCGGTCTATCCCGTGGATGTGCGTGGATTGGTCGCCGGCGGAGTCAAAATCAGCTCGCGGCTGAATGCGCCGCGCATTGAGGCAAAACCCGCTATTGTCGCAGCAGATCTTCGCTACGATTCCAACGATGAACGCAGCTATCACGGTGCGCGTCTGGTCTATGTTGGACAGCGCGGGGGAACTGGAGGCGGTCCGCGCGGCGGCGGTGGTGGTGGCGTGGGGGCCGGCGGCGGACCACGCGGCGGTGGTGGCTTCGGCGGTGGACCCCGCGGCGGCGGTACTGGTGGAGTCGGAGCCGGTGGCGGGCGCACCGGCGGCGGAACCGGCAGCACTGGCGCTACCGGAGGCACACGGACCGGTGGTACAGCCGGCGGCAATCGTGGCGTTTCCGGATTCGGGAATGGCTTTCCCAATAACGGCACGTTTGGCCAGCCGCGGCAGATCGTTCCTCAGTTCCCGCCCAGCGCAACCACCAACCAACAAGTGCTCTACGAACTCGCCGACGGCACCGGCGGATTCGTCATCCTCAACACCAACGACCTGGTGGGCGGGCTGGAAAAGATCAGCAAGGAGCAGGCGGAGTATTACATCCTGGGATACGAGCCGCCGGAATCTGACGATGGCAGTTGCCACACGCTGAAGGTGAAGGTCGAGCGCGGAGGAACTCGGGTGCGCTATCGCAGCGGATACTGCAATAGCAAGCCGGTGGATCTGCTGGCGGGCAAACCTATCGAGAAAGAACTCGAAAGCCGTGCCAATGGCGCACAGGCCGGCGTCGCCGCTTCCATGATGACGCCTTACTTCTATACCTCGGCCAACACCGCGCGCGTAGATCTGGCCATCGACATGCCTTCGTCTGCCATCAAATTCGAAAAAGAAAAAGGCAAGCTGAAGTCTGCGGTTAACGTTTTGGGGATTGCCTACAAGCCCGACGGGACGGTGGCCGCGCGGTTCAGCGACACCGCAAACCTCGAACTCGAAAATAAGGACGAACTCAAGCAATTCGAGAAGCAGGCGTTCCAATATGAAACTCAATTCAGCATCGCGGCTGGGGCCTACACTCTGAAAGTCGCCTTTTCTTCGGGCGGCGAGAGCTTCGGCAAACTGGAACAGCCGCTGGTGATCGATCCCTATGACAGCAAGCAACTCGCCGTCAGCGCGCTCGCACTGAGCAAAGAAATGCATCGCGTCTCCGACATTACGGAAGGACTGGATGCGGAGCTGCTCGCCGATCGCACCCCTCTGGTAACGCAGGGAATTCAGGTGGTGCCTTCCGGCAGCAACCACTTCAAGAAAACCGAGCACACTGGCGTCTATGTGGAAGTCTATGAACCGCTGCTCGCCAACGCGAATCCGCCCAAGGTCATGCTGGAGGTGTTGCTGCTGAATTCAAAAACCGGCGAGCAGAAAGCGCACTTCGCGGTGAAAGACACCTCGGCTCTTATCAAGCCGGGAAATCCGATGATCCCGGTAGGCGTTCAGATACCCGTCAGCCAACTGGATCCCGGCCAGTATCGGGTGGAAATGCGCGCATTGGACTCTGCAGGCAATACCACGAAGATGCGTACCGCAGATTTCAACGTAGATAACTAGGGAACTGTTCGGGTAGAGTGGGGCATGCCGCAAGGGCTGTCCAAACGAGCGGATGAAGCGGCGGCTCGCCCGCAATTACTGGAGCTGTGCAAATCTCGCGGCTTTCCTGATCGTTTCCTGTTATTTTCTGGAATTTTCCCGCAGATTCCCTGTAAAGCTGAGATGCGGAGTGGCTTGCGGCTATTTCCAAAGCTTTCCTGCTCCTATCCTGTTCGTTTCCTCAGCAACACACGAAAACCGCGAATTTTGGGCAGAATTTGAAGATCCAGCATACCAGGGACAAATTTCCCTGTTATTTTTCCCTGTTCTCAGGAAAGCCGCCGGGCAAACTGGAAATCGAGGCTTGAGTCAAAGCAAAAGGCCCGCCGCAGCGGGCCTCTGCAAAAATTCTTCTGGTTGGGAGTTAGCCTTTCTTGGGGGCGATGGAGTCCTTCGCAGCTTTGGCGACGCGGAACTTCACCACAGTCTTGGCCTTGATCTTGATCGGCTCGCCAGTCTGTGGATTGCGACCCATGCGGGCTTTGCGCTCGGCTTTCACCAGGCGTCCCAGTCCGGGGATCACGAATACGCCGTTCTTCTTGGTCTCTTTCACTGCGGTCTCAGCCAGGTGCTGAAGGAACGCAGCCGCGGTCTTGTTATTGGTTTCCAATTTCTCGGCCATGTGGCGGACGAGGGCGGTCTTAGTCATGCCTGTTGCCATGAATCCTCCTTAGCGGGATTGATACGGAATTTGGATTGCGAGTCGTGCGTTATCTTATCGCAGTCGGCCCGGGAAGAAAAGCGTTTGCGCCAGTATCCATGCGGGTTTTTGCATCTCTCGCTCGAATACCATGCGATGCGGCAGGCTCGATGTCAAGAGGAAAAGCGCGTTTTCCGCGCATTTTCTGTGACTATTCGTAAAAATTCCGCCGAATCCACCCGTTTTCGAGGATTTGACGATTTCGTGATTTCGCGATCGGGTGATTTGACATCGAAAATCACGAAATCACCAGATCGCAAAATCGCAAAATCAAACTTCACCCGATGACCCGATGGCCCGATCACCCGATTCGTTTCATTCATATCGCAGCGCCACCATCGGGTCCACTTTGGTTGCCCGCCGCGCCGGGATGAAGCCGGCGAAGGTTGCGACCAACGCCAGGACCACGATGACCATGCCGAGCGAAACCGGGTCCGTGCCGCTGAGGCCATACAACATGCTTTTGAGCAGACGGCCGCTAACCAGCGCGATGGGAACGCCGGCGGCGAGTCCAACGGCGACCAGCACCAGCCCTTCGCGCAGCACCAGTGTGAGTACGCTGCTGCGTTGTGCCCCTAGCGCCATGCGCACGCCGATCTCGCGCGTGCGCCCGGCGACGGTGTAGGACATGAGCCCGTACAGGCCAACACACGCCAGCAGCAGCGCCAGTCCGGCAAAGAAGGCAGACAGCTTCGCCATCGCGATCTGATCGCCGGCGGCCCCGATTACCAGGGCGTCGAGGGTCTTGATAAATTTCACTTGCAGGCGAGGGTCGGTCGCCTTGATCTCGCTGAGAATGTTCGTAATCGCTGCGGAGGCAGAGCCATTCACGGCGACCACAATCGCGAGGTCTCCGGGAACATCAGTGTTTTGTTGAAACGCCTGGTAAAAGCGCGGAGGAACTTCCTCTCGCAAGCCCCTGCCATGATCTTTGGCGTTGCGCGAAATGCCGACCACCGTGAACGGCTTGTTCTTCCAATCGGGATCGTCAAGAGTGAATTGCCGTCCAATGGGATTTTGATCGTGAAAGAAGTGCTTCACCATGCTTTCGTTTACCACGGCGACGCGCGTGGAGGTGGCGGTGTCCTGAGGCTCAATGCCGCGGCCGGCCAGAATGGGGATTCCAACTGCAGCAAAATATCCAGGACCGACGTAGTCTTCGCGCGCCACGTGGTCCTCGTCCTTGCTCGCGCTGAATCCGGGCACAATGATGGCGTCGCCGGATTCGCTGCCTGCAAACAATCCATTCTTCGAGTAGGTAACGCTGCGCACTCCGGGAGCGCTGGCGATGTGCGCGGTCAACTGTTCGGCCAGCAGCTTCACTTTTTGCCGGTCATAGCCAGCCGCTGTGGGATCGGTTCGGGCAATCACCAGGCGGTCGCGATCGTAGCCAAAGTCCTGCGCCATCAGCTTCTGCAGGCTGCGGACCAGCAGGCCGGCAGCAAAAAGCACTAGTAACGAGAGCGCAACCTGGGCCGTGACCAGAACCTTGCCCCATGCGAAATGGCCGCCGCCGGTCGTGGAAGAAACCGAGCTCTTGAGCGTGGAAGTTACCCGAACGCGCAAAGCGCGAAGCGCCGGCGCCAGGCCGAACAGGATGCCGGTGAGCAGGCAGATTCCCATTGTGAATCCAAGCACGCGCAAGTCCGGCTGGAGGGGAAGAGACGCAGTCGTGTCGAACATCCTTACCAGCATTCGGACGCCCCAGATCGAGAGCAGAGATCCCGCGATGCCGCCAAGAAATGCAAGCAGAATGCTCTCCGTTAGCAGTTGCCGCAGCAGGCGAGTCCGTCCCGCGCCAATTGCCAGGCGCACTGCGATCTCCTTGTTTCGCGCCGAAGCCCGGGCCAGCATCAGGTTGGCGACATTCACGCATGCGATAAGAAGTACCAGCCCGACGATGCCCAGGAGCAGAAGCAGCGGAACGCGGTAATCGCCGCGCAGCTCGGAGAAGCCCGCGCCACCCGGCGCAACTTCGATTTTTGCCGTGCTCAGGAAGTTGCGATCATCGGCGCTCAGATGCGCTCCATAGCTTCCGTGCAGCGCCTGCTGCAAAATCACGTTCGCATCGGCCTGTGCTTGCGCTGCAGTGACCCCCGGCTTGAGCCGGCCAATTAGAAACAACCAGGAGAAGTTGCCGTTGTTGCGCCAGTGGCGCCCGCGAACGATCTCCGGCTGCATGCTCAGGGGAACATACACTGACATCTCTTCGCCGACCACATCTCCATCGAATCCCGGTGGAGCAATACCGACGACGGTGAATGGATATCCATTGAGGCGGATGTCCTTGCCGATGAGCGAAGGCGAGAGCGCAAAGCGACGCCGCCAGTATCCATATCCGAGTACGACGACAGGATTGGCGTCTTCGGCCGTGTCGTCCGACTCGGAAAAGAGGCGGCCGGCGGCGGCATGGAGTCCCAAAACGGAAAAGTAGTTTCCGCTGACCATGCGTCCCACAACTTTTTCGTCCGATGTCCCGCCAGACTGGCTGGCGTCGACCTGAATCTGATGCTCGGTCCCTCCCGCAGAAATGCCCGTAAATACCGAATTCCGATCGCGCAGCTCCTGATATAGCGGATGCGAAAAGTAATCCACCTCAGGAGTGCCGTTGGCGCGGCTGTTTGCCGTCGTCGGCTTGCCAAGAATCACCAGCTGCTGCGGGTCTTTGACAGGCAGCATCTTCAGCAACAAAGCGTCGACAACGCTGAAAATTGCAGTATTCGCGCCGATGCCCAGCGCCAGCGTAAGCACGGCGACGGCTGTGAATGCCGGCGATTTCACCAGCATGCGGAGGGCGTAGCGTAAGTCTTGGAAAATAGCTTCCATATTTATCTCCAGATCGGGCCATCGGGTGATCTGAACCAAGAATCGCGATTCTGAACTTACTTGATCCGATGGCCCGATGGCCCGATCACCCGATCGATTTACTCGTACCTCAGCGCCACCATAGGATCGACCTTGGTTGCGCGCCGCGCGGGAATGTAGCTGGCCAGCGCGGCCACTCCTGCGAGCACCACCGCAACAATTCCGAGCGACAGCGGATCTGTGGATTTCAATCCGTAAAGCATGCCGGCCAACAAGGTGCTTCCCGCCAATGCCGCAGGAATTCCGCACAGAATGCCGGCGCAGACCAGCAGCAGAGCTTCCCGCATTACCAGTTGCAGCACATCGTCCCGCTGCGCGCCCAACGCCATACGCACTCCCAGCTCGCGCGTGCGACCGGCGACCGTGTAGGACATCAACCCGTACAGCCCAATCGACGCCAACGCGAGCCCAAGAATAGCGAAGAATCCCGACAGCTTCGAAATAGAGATTTGTTCGCCGATGGAGGCATCGATCAGAGCGTCAACCGTATTGATCGAATCAATGGGCACATTGGGATCCTCCGCGCGGATCGCTTGCCGCACGTTTGCGATCAGCGTCGAGGGTTTCCCGAGGCTGCGGACCTCAAGCACAATTCCGGACCTCTGATCGGTGCGCTGAAAGAAAGCTTCGTACATGCGCCGTGCCGGAGGTTTTGATAGGTCGGTCTGTTTGGCGTTGGCCGCAATTCCGACAATCTCGAACGGCTGGTTTCGATACTTTGGATTGGTCAGTGTGAACCTGCGGCCAACCGGGTCCTGATTTGGGAAAAAGTATTTGGCGGCCGCCTCGTTGATCACCACGACGCGAGTCGAGGTTGGCGTATCCTGCGCGCCGATTCCGCGGCCCCGCAGAATGGGAATTCCCACGGTGCTGAAGTATCCCGGCGACACGAGATCGCTGGCGATGTTTTTCCCGTCTTGCTCATTTGTTTGGAAACCGGGCACGTCGATGTCGTGATTGGATTCGCCTCCGCTGAACAGCCCGTTTCCGGAGAATGAAACGGCGCGAACTCCCGGCAAGGTCTGAATACGATCGAGCAATCGCTGTCCCAACTCGGCGATCTGCGGAGTGGTGTAGCCGATGGCTGGAGGATAGAGGTGCGCGGTGAGCAGATGCTCGCGCTCGTATCCGGTATCCACGGTTTTCAAATTGCGCAGCGTGCGCGTGAGCAGTCCCGCCGCAAACAGCACCAGCAGAGAGAGCGCGATCTGCGCCGTTACCAGGCCTTTGCCCCATCCCCAGCGCGAGCGCGTCTGGCCAACTGCAGTGGAGGAATCCTTCAGCGTACCCGCCACTCCGATCTGAGTGGATTGCAATGCCGGCACCAGTCCAAAGAGAATTCCGGTGAGCAGTGTAATCACGGCGGTGAAGCTCACCACGCGCGCGTCAGGAGTGGTGACCAGTTGCGATGCAAAGAGCTTCTGCAGCAGGCTCACGCCCCAGAACGACAGAGCCACGCCGGCGGCGCCGCCAATGACGGCAAGCAGGATGCTTTCGGTCAGCAATTGTCGAACGATGCGGTTGCGGGCAGCGCCGATCGCCAGCCTCACCGCCATTTCTTTTCTGCGCCCGGAGGCACGTGCCAGGAGAAGGTTGGCAACATTCACGCAGGCAATGAGCAACACCAGTCCGACAATTCCCATTACCACCAGCAACGGGCGGCGATAGTCGCTGCGCAGAGCAGATAGTCCACCGGCGGCCGAGGTCACGTTGATGCTGGCTTTTTGCAGATCGGCGATGTCCGTCGATTCCAGACCCGCACTGAAATCGCCGCTGATGATCTGTTTGAAGGCGAGGTTCACGTTCGCGCGCGCCTGATCGAGGCTCACACCAGGCTTGAGCCGTGCGAGCAGCAGCAGCCACGAGGCGTGCTTATCGTTGTAGCGATCGCGACCGCGAATAATCTCCATCTGCATGGTGAGCGGCACATAAAAATCGATCTGCTCTCCGACGATGTCACCGAAAAATCCCGGCGGCGTCACGCCGATAATGGTGAATGGAGATCCGTTGAGCCGCAGCTCCTTACCGATGATCGAGGGTGAAAGCGCATATGTGTTCTTCCAGTAGTCGTAGCTGATGACCGCCACCGGATTGGCATGCTGTGCCGTATCCTCTTGAGCGTCAAGGAGCCGCCCCGCAGCCGGCCGTACTCCCAAAAGAGGAAAGTAGTTGCCGCTCACCAGTCGCACTGGTTTTTCCCCTGAGGAATCGGATCCGGCCAACCGTTCAGCATTCCCCACCGTTGCGTCTCCGTACCCAACCGCCGCCATGCCGGAGAAGACGCTGGTGTTGTCCCGCAGCTCGCGGTACAGAGGATTGGAGAACTCATCGGTGACCGGAGTGCCCGACCAGGCATCGTGGACCGCGGCCGGATCGCCCAACGCAACCAGTTGCTCCGGATGCTGGATCGGCAGCGACTTCAAAAGAAGGGCATTCACCAGCGTAAAGATCGCCGTATTGGCGCCAATGCCCAGCGCCAGTGTCAGGACGGCTACGCTGGTGAAGCCTCGGGCTTTTGTCAGCATGCGAATGGCGTAGCGAAGATCTTGAAGGAGAGTCTCCATACATTCCTCCATACATCCGGATCGGGCCATCGGGTGATCGGGTCATCGGGTGATGTAAAAGCGAAGTCCACAATCACTTCGCCAGATGACCCGATGGCCCGATCACCCGATGTCTTCATTCATTTCTCAGCGCCACCGCAGGCTCCACCTTGGTTGCCCAGCGCGCGGGAACGTAACTTGCCAGTAGCGCGATTATCAAAAGCAAAATCGAAGCAGCTGCGAACGTCGCCAGATCCATCGGCTTCACTCCGAACAGCAGTGTGCTGAGGAATCGTGTAGTGATCCACGCGCCGATCAGTCCGAAGCCCAAACCGATCGCGACCAATCCCATCGCGCGTTTGAGCACCAGGCCTAACACCTGGCCGCGATCTGCGCCGAGCGCCATGCGAATGCCGAATTCCTGCGTGCGCTCCCGGACCGAATACGAGATCACCCCGTAAGCGCCGATCGCCGCGAGCGTGATTGCCAGCGCTCCAAACACGCTCAGCAGGATCGTGAAGAAACGGGGTTGCGCAACATGTTCTGAGACGACCTGCTGCATGGTCGCAATATCGGAAACGGCCTGGTCTTTGTCCACCGACCAAATGGCTTCGCGAATCGCGTTTACCGAACGCAAGGGATCGCCATTGGTGCGGATGAAAAGATTGAAGCGAGCGAGGAGCAAGGCGCGTGGGCATATAAATCGTATCGCGGGCTTCAGCGCTCAGCGCCTCATTGTGGACGTCGCCGACGACTCCAATCACTTCAGCAGCCTTCGTCCCTACATAAAGTGTTTTGCCGACAGCATCCTCGTGTCCCCAGATCTTCCGCGCCATGCTTTGACTTACAACGAGCAGGCGCCGGTCCCCCTGATCATCTGCTCGCGTGAAGGTCCTGCCCGACTTCAGCGGAATCTGCAGCGCTTGAAAATATCCGGGCGTAACGATGTAAACGCCCGCGCTCGGACGGATCGGCCCGCGTTCTGAGAACGGCGTCAGCCCAAACTCGTAGGGTTCGCCGCTTCCGTTGAGGGGCACCGTCTTGCTGCCGCCAACGGCAAGCACGCCCGGGACCCTGGCGACGCTGTCGATGATTTCATTGCGATACTGCTCATCCTGCCCTTCCTTATTAAACATCTCCGCCGGCACGGTGAGATGCAGGCTGAGCACGCGGGCGGCGTTGAATCCGGGATCGACGTGGACGAGTCGCCACAAACTGTTCAGCAGCAGGCCGGAGCCGACCAGCAACATTGCTGCCATTGCAATCTCGCCAATCACCAGCATCTCGCGCATGCCTGTGCGTTGTGGTCCGGAACTCGCGCCGCGGGCTCCTTCCTTCAGCGCATCCACGATGTTTGTGGACGAAGACTTCCACGCAGGCAACAGCGCAAACAGCGGCCACACCACCAATGCTGCGCCGAGGCAGAAGAGGACCGCGAGCGGCTCGATGCCGATCGCTTCCGAATTGGGAATCGTACCGGCGCTCAATGCCAAAAGTCCGCGCAACATTGCAAAGGCCAGCAGCAGCCCAACCGCGCTGCCCAGCAACGCCATCAGCAGGCTCTCCGTGAGCAACTGCCGGATCAGGCGCCGGCGCTCGGCCCCGAAGGCGCTGCGAACGGCAATTTCCCGGGTGCGAGAGGTGCCACGCGCGAGCAGCAGGTTGGCGATATTCGCGCAGGCAATCAGCATCACCAGTGCCACCACGCCGAAAAGAACCAGCAGCGCCGGACGCACGTTGCCGACAATGGAGTCACGCAAAGAAATCACGGTTGCCGATCCCCAGCCCGCGTTAGTCGTGGGGTAGGCATTCTCCAGTTGTTTTATGTGCAGCGAAGTATCTGTCTGGGCCTGCTCGATGGAGATACCCGGCTTCAGCCGGCCGATCGCGCTCATCCAGCGGATGCCCCGCTGGTGAGGAACCATGTCGTCCGTCACAATCGAGAGCGGCGCCCACGCTTCGACTTCCGCTGAGGGATATTGGAAGGAAGACGGCATGACGCCCACAATGGTGAAGCCGGTGCGGCCGGATGTGAGGCTATCGATGGTCACTGTGCGGCCAATCACATTCCGATCGCCGCCAAACTGCCGTTGCCAAAATCCGTAAGACAAGACGATCTCGAGGCCCTGGCCCTTGACGTCGTCGCGCGGAAGCAGCGCTCGGCCCAAAGCGGCACTGGCTTGGAGCGTGGAAAAGAAGTTGCCGGAAACGTTTGCCGCGGATAGGTACTGCGGCTGGCCTACTCCGATCAGCGTCCCGCCGGAATTTCCGGGAAAATACGAAAACTCCGCGATGTCTTGATAGGCGCTCTGCGAGCTCCTGAGATCATCCAAATCCTGCGGTGAGAAAACTCCGCGCTGCACACCGCGCTCCTGATTTGCGTCATAGATTCGCACCAGGCGATCGGCATCACCGTAGGGCAAGGGCTGCAACAACAGTGCGTGGACCACGCTGAAGATCGCTGTGTTCGCTCCAATGCCCAAAGCCAGCGTCAGCACGGCAACAGCAGTGAAGCCCGGAGCCTTGACCATCATGCGAATTGTGTAGCGTAGGTCTTGAAGAAGAGTTTCCATTGTCCATTCCGAATCGGGCCATCGGGTGATCGGGTCATCGGATGATCTTCTAGAGCCGAAGGCTACTTCGCCCGATGACCCGATGGCCCGATCACCCGATTGCTTTATTCGTGTCTCAACGCCACCACCGGGTTCACCTTGCTGGCGCGGCGCGCGGGAATTCCGCTGGCCGCCAAGGCCGCAATTGACAACAACACCGCGATGGAAATGAATGTCAGCGGATCGGTGGCCTTGATGCCAAACAGCTGAGCGTCTAGAAAGCGCGACATGGTGAAGCTCAGTCCCAACGCCAACACAATGCCAATTCCCAGTCCAATCGCGACCAACCTGAAGGCCTGACGGAGAATCAACGCGAGCACCTCACGCTGCCGTGCGCCGAGGGCCATGCGGATGCCGATCTCCCGCGTGCGTTGCGTTACGGAATACGAGATCACGCCGTAGATACCGATCAGCGCCAGCGTCAATGCCAGGGCGGCGAAGGTCATCAGCAGCGACATCGACATCTTGCGCGAACCGAGAGAGTCTGAGACCAACTGGTCCATGCTCTCGATCGAGGCAATCGGTACATCAGGACTGGCTTGTCGCACCGCATTGCGCATCGCTGGCGCCAGCGCCAGCGGGTTGTCGCTGGATCCGCGAACTACAAGGTAGCGGTAGCTCTGGGTATTTCCACCGTAGTGCTGGGTGTACGGCTGGTAGAGTTCGATTGGCGTCTGGCTGTCGAGGCTGTCGTGCTTGACGTCTCCGACGACTCCCACAATGGTCAGCCACGGGTACTTCGTTTCATCTGGACTGGAGAGGTCCTGCGGCGCACCCAGCCGCACTTTGTGTCCAATCGGGTCCTCATCAGGAAAGTTGCGTTTCACGAATTCACGGCTGACGATCGCCACGGGAAGGCTGCCGTCGATGTCAGATTCGAGGAAGCCTCGTCCTTTCAGAATGGGGATTCGCATGGTAGCGAGGTAATCGGCGCTTACGTGGTAAATCCGCGTATTGACGCCCTCGCCCGGCAGCGGCGCTGGACGGCCTTCGATGCGGTAGCCGGTGTCCCATTCATTGCCGCTCAGCGGCAGCGGCGTGGCCGCGCCGGCGTGCTCCACCCCGGGCTGCGATTGCAAATTCCGGTACACCTCATTGAAAAATGCCTCTACCTTCACCGGATCGGGCTTTCCCTTTTCGGGAAATGCGACCACGGCGGTGAGCACGCTGCGCGAGTTGAATCCGGGATCGACCTCCAATACCCGGGCAAAACTGTGAATGAGCAGTCCGGCGCCAACCAGCAGCACCAGAGAGAGCGCTACTTCGGCAATTACCAGTGACCCGCGCAGCTTCTTGCGCTGTCCTGCCGCCGAGCTGGTGATGCCTTGCTTGAGAGATTCGATCGCGCTATACGCGCTGCCGTGCAGGGCGGGCATGATGCCGAAAACAATGCCGGTGAAGATCGAGATTCCGGCAGTGAACGCCAGCACGGTGCCGTCGAGATGTATTTCGTGCACGCGCGGCAGCGCATCGGGAGCCGCGGCGACCAGAATGTGGATCGCCCAAGTCGCCAACAGGATTCCCAACCCTCCTCCCAGGAGCGCCAGCACCATGCTTTCCGTAAGCAGTTGTCGGATCAGCCGGACTCTGCCTGCGCCCAGCGCCGAGCGGATCGCCAGCTCGCGCTCGCGCACCGTGGCCCGCGTCAGCAACAGGTTGGCGACGTTGGCACAGGCAATCAGCAGCACGCACACCACCGCGCCCAACAGCAAGAGCAATGTCGGCCGCGTGCCTGCGACAGTTCGCTCGCGCAACAGAAGAGCGTTCAATGAAACATTCGTGTTGGTCACGGGATATTGCCGCGCCAATGAAGCGGCGATCGCGTCGAGGTCGGCTTGCGCCTGCTGTAGCGTTACCCCGGGCTTCAGGCGGGCGACGCAATAGATGCCATTGTGTTCGGTGCGAATATGCGCCCACTCCTCGCCGGCACGGAGGCCGAGAGGGACAAAGATGTCGGGTTGAGCATCGCGATAGCTGAAGTCTTTAGGCAATACCCCAATCACGGTGTAGTCCTGCCCGTCGAGGGTGAGGGATTTGCCGAGAATCTGCGCATCGCCTCCGAACCGACGCTGCCACAGTCCATAGCTGAGGATAGCGGTAGGCGAGGCCCCTGGCCGGTCGTCCTGCGGAGCGAAGTCGCGTCCCAAGATGGGACGCACCCGCAGGGTTCCCAGGAACTCCTGCGTGATGCTGCGCCCGTCCAACTGCTCCGGCGTTGTCACGCCGGTGAGGTTGAACGCATTCCCCTGCACTGCCGCCATGCCCTGAAATACATGGTTGAGGTTGTGATAATCCTGGAACTCGGGATAAGAGAATGACATCCCGGGCTCCTTCTTGAAGGCTTCCCGCAAATACACCAGCCGATCCGACTGCGGATAAGGAAGCGGCCGCAGCAACACGGCATTCACAATGGTGAACATGGCCGCATTGGCGCCGATGCCCAGCGTGAGGGCAAGCACCGCGACCAGCGTGAAGCCGGGATTGGCGCGCAGCGTGCGCAGCCCGTAGCGAAAGTCCTGATAAAGAGTTTCCATGTTCCCTCGAACCGTTCTGGATCGGATGATTTCGCGATTTCGTGATTTCGCGATTGGTTTTCAAATCACCCGATCACCCGATCACGCAATCACCCGATTTCCTCATTCCCACCTCAACGCCACCACCGGATCCACTCTCGTCGCTCGACGCGCGGGCACATAACAAGCGAGCAGTGCCACTGCCGTCAGCACGATTGTCGCGATCACGAACGTCAATGCGTCCGCCGCACTTACTCCAAATAACATTCCGGATAAAACGCGTGTAACTGCCGCGGCGGCGATCAGTCCCAATCCAATCCCCAGCAGCACCACGCGAATGCCCTGTCCAATCACCAGCTGCAAGAGATTCATACGGCTTGCGCCCACCGCCATGCGAATGCCGAACTCGCGCGTGCGCTGCGACACCGCATACGAGATCACGCCGTAGACTCCAACCATCGCCAGCAGCAAGGCAGCGGCGGCGAGAATGCCGAGCAGCAGCGTGTTGAACCTCCGCTCGGAAAGCGAGTCATCGAGCAGCCATTCCATGGGATGGACCTGCACCAGCGGCAATTGCGAATCGAATGCCCAAACCTGCTTTTTCAGAATGCTTGCCAATTCGAGCGGCGGCACTCCGGTGCTGCGGACGACAATCGTTGCCCAGCGTCGCCAGGGCTCCTGCTTCTGAAAAATCGGCGTGTACACCGTCGGCCCCTCATCCTGATCAAGGCCTTCGGATTTCACGTCGCCGGCCACTCCGACAATCGTCAGCCATTGCGGTGGCGTCTGCCGCGCGAAGCGGATGCGACTGCCGATGGGGTCCGCTCCCGGCCAGTACTGCTTCGCCATCGTCTTATTGATGATTGCGACCAGCGGCGCATCCTCACGATCGCTGGGCAGAAAGGCGCGACCTTTCAGCAACGGAATTTCCAGCGTGTGGAAGTAATCGGGACTCACCAGGCTGGTGCCGGCATCGGGTTCGCTGCCGACCGGAATCGGTGGCCGTCCATCGATGATGAAGTTGTGCGAGAGATATTGTCCGCTCAGCGGCAGCTCTGTCACCAAGGCCGCCGACTGTACCCCGGCGGTGTGTTGCAAGCCCTCAAGCACGTTCTGTAGCAAGCGATCCTGCGGAGCAATCTCGTGATACTTGGGTTCGGGGAGCCAGACCTGCGCGGTCAGCAATCCGGAAGGATTAAAGCCGGGATTCACATCCTGTAGCCGCAGCAGACTGCGAATCAGCAGTCCCGATCCACACAAAAGCACGATCGACAACGCCACCTCGCCCACGATCAACGCCTGGCGAAAATGCGAAGAGGCCGGCGATTCTCTCTTTGCGCCTGCCGCAACATTGCTGCGCAGAGCGGTCGACGCCGCCTCGATTGCCGGCATCAGCCCAAAGATGCAGCCGGTCAGCAGCGACACCGCAATCGCGAAGAGAAGAACGTGGGAGTCGATGCTAACGACGGAGAGGCTGGGAAGATCGTCGGGCCGAATCGCCAGCAACGCGCCCAAGCCGCCGTACGCAAGCGCTACCCCTAAAGCTCCACCGAGCGTTGCCAGCAGCACGCTCTCGGTCAACAGTTGGCGGATGAGGCGGCCGGGTAGCGCGCCCAGTGCGAGGCGAACCTGAGTTTCGGCATGGCGTCCGGAGGACCGCGCCAGCAGCAGGTTGGCGAAATTGGCGCTGGCAATCAGCAGCACCAGGCCGACGGCGCCCAGCAGCACCAGCAGCGTCTGCCGCACGTTGCGGACTACTCGTTCCTGTAATGGAACCAAAGCAAAGTGCCGGTCGCGATCTTCTTCGGGATAGAGCCCTCCGAGTCGCGCAGCGATCGTATTGATCTCGGATTGTGCCTGCGCCAGCGTCGCACCCGGTGCGAGGCGCGCGATTGCGTACTGGAAATGCACGCCACGCTCGTTCGCGGCCTCGGGATATCCGACCCGAAATGGGACGAAGAGTTCCGCCTGGCCCCGAGGCAGTTTGAAGCTGGCCGGCATCACTCCCACGATGGTGTAGTTCTTGCCAGTCAAGTTCAGTACTCGCCCGAGCGCATGCGGGTCCCCGCCCAGCCGCTGCTGCCAGAAGTTGTGGCTCACGACCACCACCGGCGCTCCGCCGAGCTGGTCGTCGCCGGCAGATAGCGTTCTTCCCAATTCGGCATTCACGCCGAGGACGGAAAACAGATCGAGGGAAATCAGGTCGGCTTTCACCTGCTGCGGCTCACCCTGGACGATGAGATCGAAGTGCCATTCCGCAAAACCGCCAAGCTGCGCGAGCATATGACTCTGCTGCGCGAAATCCTGCAGGTCAGGTCGCGATTGGCCGCCGTCAATCGACACCAACTCTGCGGCGTGCGGATAGGGCAGCGAGCGCAGCAATACCGCGTTCACAACACTAAAGATCGCCGTGTTCGCCCCAATGCCAAGAGCGAGCGTGAGCGTTGCGATCAGCGTGAAGCCGGGGTTCTTGCGCAGCAGACGGATTGCGTAGCGAAAGTCCTGGTAGAGAGTTTCCATATTCAAATCGATTCCGAGCGCAGCGAGAAATCCCTATTCCAACGAGGCGATCCGTCCATCGCGATTCCTCGCTGCGCTTTGGAATGGGAGTTACTCATATCTCAGCGCCACCACCGGTTCCACCTTTGTCGCGCGTCGGGCGGGCAAATAGCTAGCGAGCAGCGCGACCGCGCACAACAGCCCGGCGGCCAGCGCGAACGTCAGCGGATCGGCGGCGCGAACTCCATACAGCAGGCGAGACATCAGCGGAGTCAGTGCGAGCGCGCCGGCCACGCCTACAGCTCCGCCGATTAGCGCCAATGCCATGCTTTCGCCGATTACCAGCCGCAGCACGTCCGACTGTCGCGCTCCGAGCGCGATGCGCACCGCCATTTCGTGCGTGCGCCGCGAGACCGAATGGCTCATCACGCCGTAAATCCCCACAGCGGCGAGTGCCAGCGCGATCGCGGCAAAGCCGGCCAGCAGCACCAGGTAGAAGCGCGGCTGCGCGTTGGCGTCGGATACCACATCCTCCATACTCTCGATTTCGGAAATGGTTACGCTCTTATCCACGCGCCGGATGGCGTCCTCGATACCCGCAATCTGCGCGTTTACCTCGCAGTGTGTGCGCGCCACAATCGTCATATAGGCGAAGTGCGGGGAGGGACTGTCGACGTAGTTGGGGCTCTGCAGATACGAAAGGTAGACCTCCGGCTCGGGCGGGGCGGCCCAGTCACTGCGCACGACGTTCTTGATGACGCCCATGACAGTCATCCACGAGGCGTGGCCCTGGCTGGGATCATCGAAGGTGATGCGCTTGCCAATCGCGCTCTCGTCCGGCCAGTAATGGCGGGCAAAATACTCATTCACCACAACCACGGACGGCGCGTGCTCGTTGTCCGGCAGCATGATGTCGCGTCCTGCGAGCAGCGGGATGTTCATGGTGTGGAAGTAGCCGGGAAGGACGACGCGATAGACGGCATGCGGGAAATCTCCCGGCGCCGGCAGCGGGCGGCCTTCAATGGCGAACGACTCCCCCCAGGTATCGCCGGCCAGCGGCAGATGATTGATCGCTCCTGCCGCCTGCACTCCCGGAATGGAACGGATCTGTTCCAGCGCAGTCTCAAAGAAAGAGGTCCTATTTTGCCCCGGCGCAGTGTGCGAGCCAGCGAGGGAAACCACCATACTGACCACATGCTCAGGATTGAAGCCGGGATCGATGCGTTCGAGAGCGATGAAGGTCCGAATCATCAGCCCGGCCCCGGCCAGCAGCACGACGGCAAAGCCGAATTGGGAGATGACCAGCAGCGCGCGCAGGCGGGAGCGATGTGCGCTATCGCCCAGCCCGCGGCCACTCTCTTTGAGCGCGTCTGCCAGACTCGCCACCGAGGACTGCATCGCCGGCGCCAATCCAAAGGCGATTCCGGTAAGTAGAGAAATTCCTAGCGCAAACACTAAAACAGCGCCATTGACTTCAGGCCGGGCGAATCGAGAAAGGTCCTCAGGCGACAAAGCGACCAGCGCGCGCGTGCTCCAATAGGCGAGCAGCAGCCCCAACGCGCCGCCGGCGAGTGCGAGCAAGGTGCTTTCCGTGAGCAGTTGCCGCACCAGACGTCCGCGGCTCGCGCCCAGCGCGGTGCGAATCGCGATCTCACGTTGGCGCGCGGCTGCACGCGCCAGCAGCATGTGCGCCACGTTCACGCAGGCGATCAGCAGCACGAAGCCGACTGCGCCAAGCAGGACGAGCAGCGCCGGCCGCACGTCGCCCACGACTTTCTCCTTGAGTGGAAGCACGGTTACATTGCGGTTGGTTCCTGGGAATTGCTGTTCCAGCCGGGCGGCGATCGTCGCCATTTCTGCGCGGGCTGCAGTGAATGTGGTCCCGGGTTTAAGTCGGGCAAAGACGCGCAACGTGCTGCCAGTGCGGCTGGTGGCGCGGCTGCCCAGCGGAAGCGGAATCCAAACCGCGGCTTTTGTGTCCCAAAATGGAGCGAAGCGAAAGCTTCGCGGCATGACCCCTATGACGGTGTAGTCCTCTCCATCGAAGGAGACGATACGGTCGATCACGTTACGGCTGCCGCCGAAGCGCTGCTGCCAGAAGCCATAGCTCAGCACCACCTCGTGATCTTTCCCATCCTGATTTTCTTCCGGCAGAAAACCGCGTCCCAAAATAGGCCGCACCCCGAGCAGTGGAAGCATATCGGCCGTCAGGCGCATGCCCGGGATTTCTTCGGGTCTATCGGCGCTGGTCAGGTTTCCCGACCAGGCCTCAGCGGCGCCCATGCGTTCAAAGACATGGTTCTGCCGCTGCCAATCGAGAAAATTGCCGGGAGCGACGGGATTGTACCCATCGTGCAGGATGACAACCAGACGATCAGGCTGGGCGTAGGGAAGGGCTCGCAGCAGAACCGCATCGACCACACTGAAGATCGCAGTGTTCGCGCCAATTCCCAGCGCCAGCGTGAGCAGCGCGACAGCGGCAAAGCCGGGAGTCTTGGCTAGGCCGCGAAGTGCATAGCGAAGATCTTGATAGACGGCTTCCAATGAAACCTCGATTCCAGCAGATCGGGTGATCGGGTCATCGGGTGATCTAAACCACGAATCGCAAATCCGAAATTACTTAATCCGATGATCCGATGGCCCGATCACCCGATTCGCTTCACTCATACCTCAGCGCCACCAGCGGATCGACCTTCGTCGCTCGCCGCGCGGGCACATAGCTGGCGAGCAACGCAATGGCAACCAGGAACGCGGTTACGGATACCAGCGTGATCGGGTCGCTGGCGCCCACTCCGACCAGCATTCCTGAAACTGCGCGGGCGGCGGCCAGGCTGAGAACAATTCCGATCAGCGCTCCTACTCCCACCACGATCGACGCCTGGCGGAAGACAAACTTCAAAATCTCGCCGCGGCTGGCCCCCAGCGCCATGCGAATGCCTATTTCCTGCGTGCGCTGCGTGGTCACATAGGACAGCACGCCGTAGACGCCTACCAGCGCAAGTGTCAGTCCCAGCAGGCCAAGCGCGAGGCTACAATTGGCGCCCAGGCGGAAGAGCATGAAGCCATTGGCGCCGCCAATCGACTGGTTCATCGTTTCCGCGTCGAAAACCGGCAGACCGGGAGCGAACTCATGGATGCTGCGTTGCAATATGGGAAGGATTGCCGCCGGGTCGCCGGAGGTGCGCACCAGCAGGGTGGCCAGTGAGCTGTAGTTTTGCGTCAGCGGCAGGTAAAGAAATGGCCGAGGGTCCTCGCCGATACTGAAGTACTTGCCATCGGCGACAATTCCCACCACTTGAATGAAAGGCCCGCTGGCGCCTTTGGTGCTGAAGCGTTTTCCGATTGCGTCCTGATTTGGCCACAGGCGATCGGCCATGGTTTTGTTGATGACCGCCACGGCGGTCGATTTCTCAGTGTCGGCATCGGTGAAGACGCGGCCGCGGAGCACGGGAACGCTCAGCGTTTCAAAATAGGAACTGTCCACAGCATTCACGCCGATCTGCAGCGGCGGATGCTTGTCGTCGACCGGCTGTCCTTCGTTGAAGACGGTGATGTCGTTGTTGTAATAGCCGAGCGGAACCGAAGCGGCGAGGGTCGCCGCCTGCACTCCGGGAAGGGCGCGCACGCGCGTTTCCAATTCGCGATAGAACTCGCGGCCGCGCGCCTCGTCGTATCCAACCAGGTGCGGGTCCATGGAGACGTCGGCGACGTGCTCGGAATCGAAGCCCAGGTAAACGCGCTGGGCGCTCTCCAGACTTCGAATAAAGAGCCCGGCAATCACCAGCAGCACAAAGGATCCCGCGATCTGCGCTACGACCAGACTGTTGCGCACGCGATTGCCGCCCGCTCCAGTGGAAGAGCCGCGCCCGCCATCGTGCAGCACCTCGGCAACGTTGGTGCGCGAAATGCGCAATGCCGGAGTGAGTCCGACAAAGATGCCGGTGAGCAGCGCGATGGCGCAGCCGAAGCCGAGCACTCGCCAGTCCATGCCGAGGTCTAGATGCACTGGAATTTCGATGCTGCCCAGCGCCCACTTACCCGCCAGCAGCCCGGCAAGATCGGCGACCAGGATGCCGGCAACCCCGCCCATTGCGGCCAGCAACACGCTTTCGGTGAGGACCTGACGGATGATGCGGAACCGTCCAGCGCCCAAGGCAGCCCGAACCGCCATTTCCCGCCGCCGGACGGTAGCCCGCACCAGCAGCAGGTTCGCGATGTTTGCGCATGCCAGCAGCAGGACGAGCAACGACAGGATGAGGAACGATCCAACGGCCACGAGTGCGCGCTCTCCAACCCCCGGCTGCGGTCGCGACATTGTCTCCCAGTACACTTCGAGCGAAAGGCCTTTGTCCCGATCTGGGTACTGCTGAGAAAGCCGGTTCGCGATCACGCGCAAGGAGGCTTGCACCTGAGGCAGTGTTGTGCCGGGATTCAGGAATCCGAACGCGTTGAGTTGACGGTTGCCACGATTTGTCCAAAGGTCTGTTTTGGGGTCAGTGACGGCGCTGAAGCCGAGCGGCAGGTATACCGGGGTTTCAACAACGCTGTACAACCCGGTGAAACCTTCGGGAGCGATGCCAACCACGGTCATGGGATGGCCGTCCACATCGAGCTGCTGGCCGACGATGTTCGGATTGCCATGGAAGCGCTTCTGCCAGTAGCTATAGCCGAGCACGATCACCGGCTCGGAGCCAGGCCGGTCCATGCTGTCGCCACTGAAGAACTGTCCGGCGGCGGGCTTGATTCCCAGAGCGGGAAAGTAGTTGCCAGTCACCATCGCGCCAAAGACGCGCTCCGGCGTTGTCCCCTTTTGGGAGACGCCGACCATATCGATGCGGTAACCGAGTACGTCGGAGATTCCCTGGACCTGCTGTTTGAGATCCACAAAGTCCGGCCAGGAGAAATTAATGGCGTCCTGGTTGCCCGGGGGGCGCTCCGAAATCGTGACCAACCGGTCGCCGTCGCGCACCGGCAGCGGACGCAGGAAGAAAGCATTGATCGCGCTGAATACGATCGTGTTCGCCCCAATGCCAATAGCTAGCGTAACTACGCTGATCAGGGTGATCGCGCGGTTCTTCAGCAGCGCGCGGAACGCATAACGAAAATCCTGGAGGAGAGTTTCCATGGAACCTCAATTGAGCCAGATCGGGCCATCGGGTGATCGGGTGATCTGAAGGCCGCAAATGGCTTTCATCAGGTCTACGAGAACTCACCCGCCAACGTTCCGCAAACCTCAGCAGCCGCAGGTACGCCGTCGCTGGCTTCTCAAAATCTCAAAATCACAAATTACGAAATCGAACTTCACCCGATGACCCGATGGCCCGATCACCCGATGCCTTCATTCTTCCCTCAGCGCCCGCATCGGATCCACCCTCATGGCCCGGCGCGCGGGAATGTACGTGGCCAGCAACCCGATCACGGTCAGCAGGAGCGGCAGCAGGATGAATGGAAGTGGCGCTGCCGCGCTCACGCCATACAGCAGGTTCGTAATCAACCGCGCGGCGATGAGCGCGGTAATGACTCCGAGAGCCAGGCCTATGCCGAGCGTCTTCGCGCTTTGGCCCAGGATCATGGAGAGTATCTCGTTGCGCTGCGCGCCTAGCGCCATGCGGATGCCGATCTCGCGCACGCGCTGTCCCACCGAGTACGCCACCACGCCGTAGACGCCGATTGCCGCCAGCAGCACGGCCATCGCGGCAAATATCCCGAGCAGCACGGCAGAGAACTTTGCTGCCCACAATCCTTGTGAAATCACTTCGCCGATCGGCCACACATTGGTGAGTGGGAGATTGCGATCGAGCGCCTGCACCTGGCTGCGCACTGAACTGAGCGCCGCGCGCGAGTCGCCGGCGGAACGGAAGAACAACGTCATTGCCAGACTCGGATTCTGAATGACCGGCATGTACAGATATGGCAGAGGATCTTCGCCCAGTGTGTTGTACTTGGCATCGCGAGCAACGCCGACCACCTGCACAATGTAGTTCTCGCCAAAAAACTTGAAGCGCTTGCCGACTGGATCTTCATTGGGCCAGAAGCGCCGCACCGCGGCTTCGTTCAGAATGGCAACGCGCGGGCTGTCTTCACGGTCGGAGCTGTCGAAGCTGCGGCCCCTGAGCAGCGGAATGCTCATCGCCTGCAGATATCCGGCAGAGACAATATCGGTCTGCACCAGCACGCCATTGCGGCGCGAGCTGTTGTCCACCCCCTCAGGAAAAACGGTGCGCGCAATCGCGGTGCCACCAAACAGCGGCACATTCGTGGCCAGTGTCGCCGAACGAATTCCGGGCAGCGCGCGGACCTGCTCGAGGACGCGGTCCTCGAACTTCTTGCTGCGGGCATCGTCGTAGTTCAGCGAGCCCAGATCGAACGACAGCATTCCCAAATTGTTTGTGTCGAATCCCGGATCGATCCGTTGCGCGTGCCGCAGGCTGACGAGAAACAGTCCAGCGCCGATCAGAGCCACCAATGACAGCGCAAATTGCGCAATGACGAAAGCGCTGCGCAGGTTGAATCTGCGCCCGGAAAACAGCTCCGTTCGGGTGCGATCTTTGAGCTCCGTTACCAAATCGGGATGTGACGCCTGCAGCGCGGGGGCCAGACCAAAGACGATGCCGGTGGCCAGCGAGACTACGAGCGCGAACAGGAGTACGCGCCCGTCGAGAGTCAACTGCATGTTCGAGTCCATCAAGAATGGCGGGCGGAAGTGCCACAGGGCGTCGCGCGCGATGGAGGCGACTCCCAGGCCAATCACGCCGCCGGCGGCCGCGAGCAAGATCGATTCCGTCAGCAACTGCACAACAATGCGCGAACGCGACGCTCCCAAGGCCAGACGAATCGAGATTTCCCGCTTGCGCGCCGCCGCCCGCGAGAGCAGCAGGTTGGAGATGTTGGCGCAGGCGATCAGCAGCACCAGTCCAACGATGGCCATGATCAGCGCGCCAGCGCGGACGAACATCCCCTGCACGTTGGGATTGATGGTCGATTCCAGCAGCGGCACCACAGTCAGGCTGCGTCCCTGATTGGGAATGGGATACTCGCTGGTGAGCTGCGCGCCGATGGTCTTCAGCTCTGCGCCCGCCTGCTCCGGGGTCACGCCGGGTTTGAGCCGGCCGATAGCAAAGAAGCCGAGGAAGCGGCGCTCGCTGTACATTTGCTTGATGATCCCCGCCAGCACCAAGTCGTGCGTGGACAACGGCACCCACATGTCCGGTCCGCCGAGCGCGACTACTCCCTGAAAGCCGCGGGGCGCGACGCCTACCACGGTGAATCCCTGTCCGTTCAGCAACACCGATTGTCCAACGATTCCCCGATTGGAACCAAAGCTGCGCTGCCAGACGCCGTAGCTGAGCACGACAACCGGCGGCGCGCCGGGATTGTCGTCTTCCCTGCGCAACGCGCGTCCCATCGCAGCCGAAACACCCACCACATCGAAAAAGTTGGCCGAAACCAGATCGGCGTTGAACCGCTGCGGCGTGCCGTTCACCACCATGCTCACGCCGGTGCCTTCATACATCGCAACGCCGGAAAACGATTTGGCGCGCTCGGCAATGTCCTGCGCGTTCAGGCGGGAGACGGGAAGAAACCGGTTCAGCGGCTCGCGATTGCGCTCGTCCCCGGTGAAGATCCCCATGATGCGATCGGGGTCATGGACATTGATCGGATGCAGGAGCACCGTGTTGACTACGGTAAAGATTGCCGTGTTCGCGCCAATGCCTAGGGCCAGCGTGAGGATGGCAACAACAGCAAAGCCCGGATTCTTGAGCAGCATCCGGGCCCCGTAGCGAATGTCCTGGAGGAGAGCTTCCATACTTCCCCGATTTCGTAATTTCGTAATCGGGTAATTTCGAAATTGAAAATCTCAACGCATGAGCACAGCGCATCGGTGCGGTGCCAACTCGCGAGCCGTCCAAATTTCGAAATTACTCAATTACCCGATTACCAAATTGCTATGCGACTCCCACGCTCTCCTCGACCACTTTGCCGTCGAAGAGGTGGATGGTGCGCTCGGCGTGGCGGGCGAAGCGCTCGTCGTGGGTCACCATGCAGATGGTGGCGCCTTCGCGGTGAAGCTGCTGCAGCAATTCCATTACGGCCTCACCATTTCGGGAATCGAGGTTTCCGGTCGGCTCGTCGGCCAGCAGGATAGAAGGTTTACCCGCCAATGCGCGCGCCACAGCCACGCGCTGCTGCTGACCACCGGAGAGCTGCGACGGGTAATGGCGCATGCGATGCGACATGCCGACTTTTTCCAACGCCCCATGCACGCGCTCCTTGCGCTCCGGACCTGACATCTTGCGATAGGTCAGCGGCAACTCAACGTTCTCATAGACCGTAAGGTCGCCGATCAGGTTGAAGCTCTGGAAGATGAATCCAATCTCCTGGTTGCGAATACGGGCACGGTCGGCAAAGTCGAGGCTCTGCACCGGTTTGTTGTTCAGCATGTAGGTGCCGTCGGTAGGCGTGTCCAGCAGCCCAATGATCGACAGCAGCGTGGACTTGCCGCAGCCGGAGGGCCCAGCCATCGAAACGTACTCGCCCTCGCGAATTTCCATGTGGATGCCCGATAACGCGTGGGTCTCCACTTCATCGGTGTAAAACACCTTGGTCACATTCTCCAGCTGAATCAGCGGCCGTCCGTTCGATCGCTCCATGGTTTCTCCAGATAATCAGATTTTGTAATTTCGTAATTGAAAACAACCCTGTCAGAATGCGCTACGAAATCCCCTGATGTTTCGTTCCAATCTCGAGATGTCGATTTCGAAATCCCGAAATCGGTGGCAACAATCTTCTGCATCGATCGCCCACAACCAAATTACCCGATTACGAAATTACGAAATTACCCGATTGCTTTACTCGAGCCTGATCCGGTCTACGTTGTCCCAGCGCGACATGTCGGACAGGATCACTTCATCGCCCGGCTTCAAACCGGAGAGAATCTCCACCGCATTCACCGAGCTCTTCCCCAGCTTCACCGTTACGCGGGTCGCGCCCTTGCCGTCCGGATCAAGCTTGAACATGCTTACCGTGCTGTTTTCCTGCCCGAAAGCGGGGCGGCCGACGTACTCGACATTGTTTAGGCGGTCGAGATCGATGGTGCCATCCACGCTCAGATCTGGACGCGCACCGGGCGGCAGTTGCCCGGTGAGCTTCACGTCCACCGTCACCGTGCCGTTGATGACTGCTGGATCAATGCGTTCCACCGTCCCGTCAATCACTCCATTGTGAGTATCGATTGACGCCGGCTGGCCCCAGGTGATGTCTTTGGCCTGGGTTTCCGCGATCTTCAGCTCCGCTTTCAAGTGGTTCGGCGCGACCATCTTGGCCAGGTTCGTGCCCGAGGTCACACGCTGTCCCACCTGAACCGGAACTTCTGTGAGCACGCCATCGATGCCGGCACGCACGTGCAATGCATCGAGTTGCTGCTTCTTTAACAAGTAAAGCGCCTTCAATTCGTCAATCTTCGCCTGCTGCACTGCCAATTGAGACGTCACAGACTTGGTATTGATAGCAACTCTTTCTTGCTCGATTTGATTTCTTGTGGAAAGTTCTTCCGCATGGCCCTTGGAACTCTTGTAGGCCTGACCGGAAATAACGCCTAACTTCTCCAGTTGCTGGTCGGTTTCCGCCTTGGTTTTGGCGTCGGCGTAATCGGCGTTGACGGTAGCGGCGTTGGCGCGCTGTGTCAACAGATCACTCTGGACTTTGACTTCAAGGTTCTTGTAATCGGCTTCGGCGGCCTTGAGCTGAAGTTCGGCATCCTGCGCCTCCTGCTCAGTTTGCGGATTGCTCAGGTCCATGATGATGGTATCGGCCTTGATGGGCGTGGTGCCGGGAAGTACGCGCAGCCGCTCGACGGTGGCATCGGTGAGGGCGGGAATCCAGTGAATATCGACCGGAACCAGCGTTCCCAGTCCACGCACCTGACGCAGCATCGAGCCACGCTTGACTTGGTCAGTCCAAACGGCGGAGCGCTCCACGGTGGGAGCGGCCGGCTTCAAGCGGGAGAGGCCAAGAGTCACCCCGGCGATCAAAATCACCGCCACAGCCGAAAGAATGATCTGCCGCCGGCGCTTAGCGGCTTTATTTGATGGTCTCTGAATATCCATTACGCCGTCCTAAGTGCGCTTCGCCTGCCAAAGACCGAAACAGCGTAATTACTTGATTTCAATGGGATTGGTTACAGCAGGCAACGGCCCATATTAAGAAGGTGTGTTCGCGGTCGAGAGGCGATGTTCGGAAATGGACAGGGATTCCGACCATCAGGCGAACTGCTAGCCGAATCTGGTCTCCGGAATCAGAAAAGCCCCGGGAATACCGGCATCCAGAGTCGCGAACAGGAGACCATTGGCTTGGGCAAGCTGCAGGAGATGACCGTCTGTGGTTTGTCTTGCCGTCTTCACCCATGAAAGAAGCTGCGAAGCATCAACGGTGTCGACCAGAAACATGAGCTTCATGGCCGGGCTTGTTTTCATTCCAAGCAGCAATTCATGGGCATCCGACAGGCTAACCCCATACAGCTGAGCCTGCGCCAGCGTGCGCAGGAAGCCAAGTTCCGTAATGGAACAAGTCATCAGATCCCCAGCAGACTTCCGCACTTCGTGCGCCCAGATAGAGACGCGGCTATAGAACTCGTGCTTGCGCAAGCCCAGGGCGACGAGGGCATTAACATCCAGCAGGTATCTCACGGGAAATCTGAGAGCATTTCTGCCACGTCTTTGCTCGTTAGAGTTGGAGCACCCTCTGCGGCCTCGAGCACTGGAAATCCGGTGATTTTGTCGATGACGATGCGTGCCTTGCCCTTTCGCAGCCTCCGCGGCGTGAGCACGATGCTTTCGCCTGTCACATTCGCGTCGAGTATGTCTCCAACTTGCAGGTCCAGACGTCGACGGATCCGCTGCGGAAGCACGACCTGACCTTTAGTGGAAACTTTGGTCTGCATGGTAATACCATCTTACCACCGAGGCTGTTTTTCCCGGTGCCGATCCGCCACTGAATGCATTTTGCAGCACTTTGAAGTAAGCGGGGTTGGGTCAGTCGGCGCTCCGCATGGCGCCCTTTGCGACAAAATGTCTCTGCCCTGGCCACAGCGATTTAAACCTATACGCCTCAATAATTTAGTCGCGCTTTACTACTTTGGTTCGCTGCCCGCCACAGACGAAGTGTCTCAATCCATCCCACCCTCAATAACATTCTAAGTGCTTGATTAGAAAAGTCTTAGGTTTTCCTTCAACTCTGGTTTCCGGCTTGCAATAGGAATGGGCGAGGTAATGTCACCACCATGTCCAATATGTCGAAAAACAGCAAAATCGTCGCCGCTCTCAGCCTGGCGCTTGCCGTCATAGCTGGGATCAACCTTTCCTCCCCGCAAGTGAAGCATGTGCTGAGCACAATCGCCTCTGCAGTTTGGGGCTCCTAAGCAGCTTCACTCCAGCCCGTGCGCGAGCACGGTGAACGAGAAGTGAGTCTTCCTGAGGGAAGCCACGAATTCGCAGGGAGCTAAGAAAGACACACAAATGACACTCAATCACAAATATCAAGGTGCCGTAAGCCGAGCCGGATGGCGCGCGCACTTACTGGGAACGCTGATGCTGCTGGTTTGCACAGTAGCATTTGCCGCGCCCAGCAAGAGCCAGCATGGTCCGAAGGCGGCTGCCGACATCGATAACTTCCCGGTGAACCCGGATGGCACAGTAAGTGTGATCATCCAGTTCGCCCCGAACGCGAACCATGGACAGGTAATGGCATTGTCCAAGCGTTTGCACCGTCATCTGAACCTCATCAACGCCGAGGCCGTGGATATTCCGGTAAAGCTGCTGGATCAGATTCTGCGGCACCCGGAAGTTGTTTATGTGAGCCCGGACCGTCCCAACAAGCCGATGTGGGATGATGCTCCGCCGCCAGTCAACGCTCAACTGGCCCGACAGAGCTACGGAGTAGATGGCACCGGCATCGGCATCGCCGTAATCGATAGCGGCGTCTATCAGCACGACGACCTGCAGAAAGCCGACATGAGCGGCTCGCGCATCGTTTATAGCGAGAGCTTCGTGGCGGGCGATCCCAGCACAGGTGATCCCTACGGTCACGGCACGCACGTCGCCGGAATCCTGGCCGGCAACGGTCATGATTCGGGGGCGGGCAGCGGCTACGCTGAGCAGTATGTGGGAATCGCGCCGAATGCCAACATCATCAATCTCCGCGTTCTGGACAACAATGGCGGCGGCAATGACAGTCAGGTGATTGCCGGCATTAATCGCGCCATCCAGCTTAAGGACCAGTACAACATCCGCGTAATCAACCTTTCACTGGGGCGAAATGTGTATGAGTCATACACACTCGATCCTTTGTGCCAGGCGGTCGAAGCGGCATGGAAGTCCGGAATGGTCGTGGTAGTTGCGGCCGGCAATCTCGGTCGCGACAATAGCTGGGGAGAACAGGGTTACGCGACCATCGAGTCTCCAGGTAACGATCCCAACGTGATCACGGTGGGCGCTATGAGCCCATTGGGCACTTGGACGCGTACCGACGATCAAGTTGCCAGCTACAGTTCGAAAGGGCCAACGCTTCTCGATCACATCGTTAAGCCAGACATCATGGCTCCGGGCAATAAGATCACCTCGCTGCTCTCACCCGGATCCGCGCTCGCATCCATTGCACCGACTTCAGCTTTGGTCACCTCTGTGCCGACCACTATCTGTGACGTCATTCTCGGGGTCAGCACGTGCGGCACTACGGCCGTCGGTACGAAGTATCTCCAGTTGAGTGGCACCAGCATGGCAACACCGGTAGTCGCCGGCGCCGCCGCGCTGATGATTCAACGGGATTCGACGGTAACGCCGGACACGATCAAGGCGCGCATGATGAAGGATGCCTGGAAGGGCTATCCCGCTCATGGCAATAGTCACGCCCATGACATTAAGGGCAACGACTATATGGCCCAGTACGACGTCTTTACTATCGGCGCGGGCTACCTGGATATTCCGGCGACTCTGAGT
>JAICXB010000020.1 GCA_025980765.1 Terriglobales bacterium | reverse complement strand
TCACAACTCCGACCTTCGTCGTTCCGAGCTCGACCCCTGGCTCCATCAGTACAACTGGCACCGTCCGCATGCTAGTCTGGCCAACGCTCCACCCATCAGTCGCTCCGGCCTCGATGGGAACAACGTGTTGACACACCACATTTAGGGGCAATTTCTGGGTTTGTGCTGTGCAAATCTTTTCACCGCTGGCATTGGAAAAGTAGACAGAAAGCCGATCCCGCTCTATCACCTGTGGAAGACAAAAGCTTTCCTGTTCGTTTCCTGTTAATTTCCTGAGACTTTTTCAAATCTCCAATAAAGCCATTTATTTTTATCTATTTGACCCGATTTTTGCGAATTCCCTGTTCTTTCCTGTTCGTTTCCTCAGCTTTGAGGCGAATTCACGCATTTTGGGCAGAATTCGTTGATTTGCGAGATCGCCGTCAAAATTCCCCTGCCTTTTCCCCTGTTCTCAGGATAGAGAGAGAATTGAGGCGAATTCGAAGGCATAGAAAAAGGGCGGCCAAGCTGGCCGCCCTTCCGTCCAGAAAGCGAAAGTTTTTAGTTATCCCGGCGATGCAACGTGGGACGATCGTCGTCGCTGGATTTGCCGTTGGGATTATCGGTTTTATCGGTGGAAGCCCTGCGCAAAGAAGGCTTTCCATCTTCCTTCTGATCAATCACTTTGCGCCGGTTCTCGATTGCCGCCAACCGCGCTTTTACCTGATCGAACTCTGATGTAGTGACCACGTATTCCGGCTTCGGCGGAAGAATCTTCGCGATTTCCTCCTGCGTCTTTTCCAGTCGATCCGGGGTTTGTGGATGGCTGGCAAAAGCCTTAGCCAAAGCCCCTGGTTTCTTTTTCTCCGTAGCCTCTATCTTTTCGAAGAAGTCCACCAATCCCTGCGGATCGTAGCCGCTCGCGTACAGATATTGCGTGCCCAGATAATCAGCCTGAGCTTCAAATCCACGCGAGAACTTCATGAAGGTTAGGGGGATGCCTATGCCGGCCGCCTCGTATGCGGCATAGCCGATGCCTCCACCCACGAAGATCAGAGGGATCGTCGCCAAGTTCGCCCAGTTTGCACGCGTCATCTGTCGCATGGCATGGCGGGCAGCGACGTGGGCGATCTCATGCGCCATCACTCCGGCCAGCTCCGACTCATCGTCGGCCGCCAGTATTGCGCCGGTATTCACATAAAAGAAACCACCGGGAAGCGCGAAGGCGTTGATCTGGTCGTCATCGATGACCTTGATCGTGAACGGGACTTTCGCGTCCGAGTGCCGAACCAGGTTCTGTCCGATGCGATTCACGTATTCGGTCACCACTGGATCGGTCACCAGCTTGGCGCTCTGCTCCACCTGTTGGGCGTATTGCTTGCCCATGGAAACTTCCTTCTCGATGGAGTACCAGTTTCCCAGTCCTTTGCCGCCCAGATCGCGGTTGCCGATGGCGTTCACATCGTCGATGCTCCCCTTCTTCACCTTGTCATAGGTTGGAATGGGCTCATCTTTCGGTTCATCTTTGGAATTGCCTTTGGGTTGAGCGACGACGGGGAGAGTCATGGAACCGGCAAGAACTAAGGCCAGCATCCACTTTGGTAGGTGTTTCATAGCGCTTTTACTCCAATCCACGCGTGGCGTTCCGACACACTGAGGCCCTTAACGGATTAGACGTAGTTTTCAGCAGCGAAGTTTCGCCGAGTTTTCACGAAATTTGGGCCGGGTGGGAGACGTCACCTTGCCCCAGTGTACGCCCATATGGAAGCCGAAAGCAGGCAAAATCAGGTCCGCAACTGTACTTGATCGATCGCCGCCAGCTTGAGGATCACAATTTCGCTTGCCACCCAGTCCCCCTGCTCACGCTGCTCGGCAATCACGCGGACCTCAGCCCCGTCGCGAAGGGCTTTTGCAGCGTTTCGCACTCGCTGAGAAGCAGCTACGCCATGATCAAAAACTACACGGCATTTTTCGATGTTCACCCGCCGAAGGTATCCGCGCTGGGCTTCAACGTAGATATATTTTCCCGCTTCGTGCTCGGTTCCTTCCACCACACGCCCTTGGAAAATACCCTTGGTAGCAAAGCCAGGAAGGCACGTCAGCCCGATAACCAGCAATCCGATGGAAGAGACAACACGCGCGCGCATCTCTGATTGAGATGCTGGTTGGGCCTGGTGGAGAGGGCAATTAAAAGCTGAAAACCTGACGCGGATTCCGCGGATGGGACGCGGATCACGCAAGGATTGATTTTCTCAGGTGGTGATGCAAATTGTCCGCAACCTTCGAGGTTGGAAATCAGCCGAAATTCTTTCTAGAAATCCGCGTCGCATCCGCGGAATCCGCGTCAGGTTTTCTTTTTAGTCGTAATACTCTAAGCCAAGGTGCGTGATCATCTCCTCGCCGCGTAGATGGCGAAGCGTGTTCTTCAACTTCATCGATTGAATGAACAGGTCATGCTCGGGATAAAGTCCGGGCGCGGTCATCGGCGATTTGAAATAGAAGCTCAGCCATTCCTGGATCCCGATGTCCCTCAATTCCGCGCTGCGGTGTGCGAGATCGAGGAACAGAACCAAATCCAGGACAATCGGTGCTGCCAGGATTGAATCGCGGCACAGGAAATCCACCTTGATCTGCATGGGATAGTTCAGCCATCCGAAGATATCGATGTTGTCCCAGCCTTCTTTATTGTCGCCGCGCGGCGGATAGTAGTTGATTCGCACCTTATGGAAGATGTTGCCGTAAAGTTCCGGATAAAGCTCCGGCTGCAGGATATGCTCCAACACGCTGAGCTTCGACTCTTCTTTAGTCTTGAACGATTCAGGATCGTCGAGCACTTCACCGTCGCGATTGCCGAGAATGTTGGTGGAATACCATCCGCTCACTCCCAGCATGCGGGCTTTGAATGTTGGCGCGAGCACCGTCTTGAGCAGTGTTTGTCCCGTTTTGAAATCCTTCCCGCAGATGGGAGCTTCGTTTCGCCGCGAGAGCTCGTGCATCACCGGAATATCGACGGTGAGATTCGGCGCGCCGTTGGCGAAGGGCACGCCTTCCATCAGTGCCGCGTAAGCGTAAATCATCGACGGCGCGATCTCCGGGCTGCTCTTCTGCAACGCTTTCTCAAAGCTGTCGAGGGATGCGTGCGCAGCCGTTTGCTGCATGAAGATTTCAGTCGAACCGCACCAGATCATCACCAGGCGATCGGCGCCCGAAGTTTTGTGGAAGTCGCGAATGTCCGCTCGCACCTGCTCGGCCAAATCCATCTTGGACTTGCCGGATTTGACGTGATGCCCATCCAGCTTCTTTACATAGTGGCGATCGAACACTGCCTTACGCGGCTTCACCGATTTCAAGAACGGTTTCACTTTGTCCAGCAGTTCTTTGTCGAGTACCCCGGCCTTGCTGGCCGCAGTGTACATGTCATCTTCGAAGATGTCCCAACCGGTGAAGACCAGATCGTTTAATCCTGCCAGCGGCACGAATTCCTTCACCTTGGGCGCGCGTCCTTCGGTGCGCTTCCCCAGCCTCACCGTCCCCATCTGCGTCATTGAGCCGATCGGTTTGGCATGCCCTTTTCGCACTGCTTCCACTCCGGCCACGAACGTGGTCGCGACCGCTCCCATTCCGGGGATCATGATGCCCAACTTGCCCTTTGCCGCCCCAATCCCATTGCCAGCAGTATTCTTCAGTTTTTTCGCCATCCGCGAGTGATCACCCCTGATGATTTTCTGAGCCATTGCGCAAAACGACTATGTTCTCGTATCGAGAAGGTATTTGCAAACCGCATTCACCACGGAGGCACGGAGAACACGGAAAAATCGGGTAATTGGGTAATCGGGTAATTTCGTAATTTGGTTTCATTGGCGGTCTCAATTACCCGATTACGAAACTGCACAATTGCCAAATGCCCCCTCTCCGCTCTTCGGTGTCTCCGTGGTAAATCCGAAGCGCAACTTCTAATACAATGCCCAACCATGTCCAACAAAGTTGCGGTGGTTACCGGCAGCTCCAGCGGCTTCGGCCTGCTTACAGTGGTCGAATTGGCTAAAGCCGGCTTTTTTGTCGTTGCCACCATGAGGCAGCCGGAGCGCCGGACACGGCTGGATCAAGCTTTGGCTGCCGCCAACCCAGAGCTTTCCTCTCGGGTTGAAGTGCGGCAGCTTGACGTTACTGCGTTTGACAGCATTCCCGGGATCGTCGCCGACATTGTTCGAGACCATGGACGCATCGACGTTCTGGTAAACAATGCTGGATTCGCTGTCGGTGGCTTCGCCGAAGACGTTCAGTTGGACGAACTCCGATTGCAAATGGACACCAATTTCTTTGGACAGGTCCCTGTCACCAAAGCCGTGCTGCCTACCATGCGAGCGCAACGCTCCGGACACGTCATCATCGTTTCTTCCATTTTGGGACTGATGAGCCAGCCGGTAGTGAGCAGCTACTGCGCTTCCAAACACGCGTTGGAAGGCTGGGCGGAATCCTTGCGCATCGAGATGCGCTCGCTGGGAGTCAAAGTCGTGCTGGTGGAACCCGGCGCCTATGCGACCGATATCTGGACGCGCAACGTCGTAATCAGTCGGGTGGCAACCAGTGGAGAGTCTCCCAATTCGGAACGGAATCGCCGCTTTGTCCAGGGAGTGAAAGAGCAGAGCAGCCGCCACGCCGATCCCCTCGAAGTCGCGCGCCTGATTACCCGTATCGCACAGGACCCCAAGCCGCGGCTGCGTTATCTCGCCGGCCGCGACGCCAAAATGGGACACTTTTTGCGCGCACTCATTCCCTGGAACACGTGGGAAGGAATGATTGAAAAACGCATGAAGGTGGGCTGAGCGAACGGAAAGACATCAGGACTCTACAAAACATTGCGCGGGAATTTAGCGCAAACCTCTTGTGCCTCTCTGAAACGCAGTATCCTGATTCACTGGGGGTATTGTCGCGATGACGAACCTGCAAGCCATTGAGGAAGTCTCAAACGCGCAAGCGAATCCTCTATCAGCCGAGCAACTCCGGAAAATGCATTCCTACTGGCGCGCCGCAAACTACCTCACGGTAGGGCAAATCTATTTGAAAGACAACCCACTGCTCGAGCGTCCCCTCACCCGAGATGACGTCAAGCCACGTCTGCTTGGCCATTGGGGCACGACTTCGGGATTGAATTTCATCTACACCCATTTGAATCGCCTGATCGTAGAACACGACCTGAATATGATCTACATCATCGGCCCTGGTCATGGCGGCCCGGGACTGGTGGCGCACACATATCTAGAGGGCTCTTACACGGAGATTTATCCGCACATTGAGCAGAACAAGAATGGGCTGCGCCAGCTCTTCCGCCAGTTTTCCTGGCCCTATGGCATTCCCAGCCATGTGGCTCCCGAGACTCCTGGATCCATTCATGAGGGCGGTGAATTGGGATATTCCCTTCTCCATGCATACGGAGCGGCCTTCGACAATCCCGACCTGATCGTAGCCTGCATCGTCGGTGATGGAGAAGCTGAGACCGGCGCCTGCGCGGCAAGTTGGCATTCCAACAAGTTTCTCAATCCCTCCAAGGACGGCGCGGTGCTGCCCATCCTGCACCTGAATGGCTACAAGATCGCGAATCCTACGCTGCTGGCCCGCATTGAAGACGACGAACTGATTGACCTCTTCCGCGGCTATGGCTACAGCCCAATCGTGATCGGGGGAAGTGACCCCGATCAGATGCATCAGCTCATGGCAGCGACACTGGACAAGATTCTCGTCGAGATCCGCACGATCCAGGAACGCGCGGGCAGAGAGGCCGCGGTCGAGCGCCCGCGCTGGCCCCTGTTGATTCTGCGCACGCCAAAAGGCTGGACTGGGCCGAAGGAAGTTGACGGCAAACCGGTGGAGGGGACGTGGAGAGCGCATCAGGTTCCAGTCGACGATGTACGGAACAATCCCGATCATCTGCGGATTCTTGAACAATGGATGCACAGTTATAAGCCAGAGGAGTTGTTCGATCAGCACGGCAGTTTCAAAAAAGAACTGGCGGCGATCGCGCCGCGTGGACGCCGCCGCATGGGCATGAACCCACATGCAAATGGTGGACTGCTGTTGGAACCGCTGGTGATTCCTCATTTTCGCGACTATGCCGTGAAGGTAGACAAGCCAGGCACAAGCGAAATAGAAGCTACCCGGATTCTCGGGGGCTTTTTGCGCGATGTGATCAAGCTGAACGCGGAAAATAGAAACTTCCGTCTGATGGGCCCGGATGAAACGGCTTCCAATCGGCTTGACGCGGTTTACGAGGCCACCAGCAAGGAATGGATGGCGCGGATCGCCGATGTAGACATAAACCTCAGCACCGACGGCCGAGTGATGGAAGTGCTCAGTGAGCACCTCTGCCAGGGTTGGCTGGAAGGTTACTTGCTTACCGGACGTCACGGTTTTTTCAACTGCTACGAAGCATTCATTCATATCGTGGATTCGATGTTCAATCAGCACGCAAAATGGCTGAAGACTACTCGCCAACTGCCCTGGCGTTAGCCGATCGCGTCGCTGAATTACCTGTTGAGTTCGCATGTCTGGAGGCAGGACCATAACGGGTTTTCACACCAGGATCCGGGATTCATAGACCACGTGGCCAACAAAAAGGCTGACGTTGTGCGAATTTATCTTCCGCCGGATGCAAACACGTTGCTGTCCGTTACAGACCACTGCCTGCGCAGCCGGCACTACGTCAACCTCATCATTGCGGGAAAGCAGCCGGCATTGCAGTGGCTCAATATGGAAGCCGCGGTGCGGCATTGCACCGCGGGATTGGGCATTTGGGATTGGGCCAGCAACGACAACGGCGATCCCGACGTCGTGATGGCCTGTGCCGGCGACGTGCCCACGTTGGAAACACTCGCGGCCGTGTCACTCCTGCGAGAACATGTTCCCGACATTCGCATTCGCGTCGTAAATGTCGTGGATCTAATGACGCTGCAGCCTGCAAGCGAGCACCCCCATGGTTTGGCGGATGAGGACTTCGACGGCATCTTCACCGCAGATCGGCCGGTGATATTTGCCTTCCATGGCTATCCGACATTGATACACCGGCTGACGTATCGCAGACGAAACCACAACAACATCCACGTTCGCGGCTATAAAGAGGAAGGCACTACCACTACCCCCTTTGACATGGTGGTACTCAACAACATGGACCGGTTCCAGCTCTCCTTGGATGCCATCCGGCGCATTTCACGCTTGAAGAACATCAGCGACAAGGCCATCGAAAGATTTTATGAATCGATGCAACGCCACAAAATCTATGTCTCGGAAAATGGCGAGGACCTGCCGGAAGTAAAGAACTGGAGATGGCCGTTCTGAGAGTCCATGACAGGCAGCCATGAGGAAACGGTAATTCTGGCCCTCAACAGTGGGTCGTCCTCTCTTAAGCTGGCTCTTTACTCGTTCCAGAATGACAAGGTCGAAAAGCTGGTATGGGGCGAGGCTGAAGAAATTGGAAGCAAGAACGCTAAATTTTGGCTGCGCGGGAAAAACGCCGAGATCGCTTGCAACGGAACCCACCCCTTCGCCGATGACGCAGAAGCAGCGCACTATCTGATCGGCAGAGTGCGAAGCAGTTCATTACCCGCTCCGCGCGCCGTTGGCCATCGAATCGTTCATGGCGGCCCAGCGTTGCGTGAGCACCAACTGATCACTCCTCAAGTGCTGGCGCAGCTCACAGACGCTACCGCGTTCGCTCCCGTACATTTACCGCCGGCGCTCGAAGTGGTGCGGCGTGCGATGGCTACTTTCCCCAATGTGCCTCATATTGCCTGCTTCGACACCGCGTTCCATCGCACCATGCCACAGTATGCGGCGCGCCTCCCATTTGGCCCTGAATTCTTCCAGGCTGGCCTGCAACGCTACGGCTTTCACGGTCTCTCCTGCGAATCGGTGGTCCGCGCGCTCGCCGCAGCGCTGCCGCCGCAAACGGTAATTGCTCATCTCGGCAACGGCTGTAGCATCACCGCAATCGAGAATGGGAAATCGATAGAGACCACAATGGGAATGACTCCCACTGGCGGTGTGATGATGGGGACCCGCAGTGGCAATCTTGACCCGGGAGTGCTGTTGAATCTTCTGCGACGGGGATATGACCAGGAACAGATAGATTCTCTCGTGAATCACAACTCCGGACTATCCGGAGTGTCGGGGGCCGGCAGCGATATGCGCAGATTGCTTGAATTGCGGGAGCAGAGTGCCAGCGCTCGTCTGGCAATCGAGATGTTTTGCTACCAGGTTCGCAAAGCCATCGGAGCTATGGCGGCCGTGCTTGGCGGCATGGCCATGCTAGTGTTCACCGGCGGCATTGGCGAACATTCATCCACCGTTCGCGTCGAAATCTGCGCCGGCCTGCAACACCTGGGAGTCTTGCTGAACGATGCGGCCAATGAGGGGAATGCAGCCAATGTGGCACTCTCGACCGGCAAATGTGATGTTCGCATCATTCCAGCAGATGAAGACCTCGAGATTGCGCTGCATTCACGCCGACTGATCTCCTCTAGCCAGAATTGATGCTCCGATATTGATTGCAAAAAGCGTCACCGCCACCAGCTCCGTCACCGCGGAGATAGGCAATACGCGCCACGCCTGTGGCCAGTAGCCTTCATATGCGGGAATTTCCGAAGCGACGCGCAGCAGACAGCCGGCGTTCAGCAGCAGCAGCGACCAAAGCATCAGCCCCGGACTGAAAAGAATCTTCATTCCACAGAACGCCGGCAACACTCTTTGTCCAATCGCAAATACCATGGCGGCGATGAACCCCACAGTAAGCGCGTGGCGGGATGCGCCCCAGATTCCTCCAAAGCGATCCGCTCCCGTTGCCCAGACCGTGAGCAGCGCGGCGATTCCCAGCCAAACGTAAGCTAGGCGGACAAATATGGGAAACGACGCATGCACGTTCAGAATTTTTGCGCGTTGCTGCGCACGTTCGAATATGTGCAGTGACAATCCAATCACAACTGCCGAGATGAGAAGCAGCAATGCCGAAACTCTCATTGCGTCTACCATTGCCGCCAAAACGCCTAATGCGTTCACCGCAAATCCGAGGATCAGTCCTCTCTGCGATGGAGAGCGTAGGCCAACGAAAACAGGCAGCCACTTGGCGTTGAAGCCCCAGATCGCCAGAACGATGAAACCCCAGGTAGAGAGCACCAGCAGACGCTGATCTAGTTGATGCGGAAATGCTGGTCCGGTATCGCGCACGGCCGCAGCAAACGCCAGCGCCGCGTTCGCCAACAACGCGCCCAGGAATCCGATTGTCGATGCGCTGACCATTACCATCCAGGCTTCTCGCTTTCCGTCCTGCGCCGGCTTGCGGTGCCTTCTCACGGAACGCTGAAACAGCAGGAAAGCGACAATCTCCAATATCGCTGAGACGGGTAACAGCACACGCCAGTGCCACGCATAAATGTTGGCTATCCATCGGAGCAGCACGCCGGTGCTCCATAGCACCCAGCAAATCCAGCCGCGGCTCAGGGGAAACGGAGCACTGCGCTGCATCTTCTGCAGTGAGTACAGACTAATGCCGAGAATGAAGGTGCCGATCCAGCCGAAGATTTGCGCGTGCCCGTGCGCCTGAATCCAGGCCGGTGATAACGTCGTTACGGACCGTGATTCGCTGATCGAGATCAGGTTCCAGACGCCCAGAAACGTGCCGGGAAGCAGCATGAAAGCCAGGCCAGTAAGCACGAATGTGGTCACCAGCCTTTGCGCGCCCCGTTCGCGTTCAATCGCGCTTTGTGCTCGCGAGGCTTGCGAGATTTCTTCAGCGTGCATCAGAACCGGGCTCATGCCAGGGCACACGCTTTCGCTTCCAGTCCAATTGCCCGGGGAAACAGAATGTTGTTCTCCAGGTGCACATGTCGATGCAGGTCTTGCTCGAACTCTCTCAGACCGTCATATAAAGCACGATAAGTGAGGCAAGCTCCTTCTGGGAGGGTGAAGCCGTTGCTCCATTCTCTGATTTGCTGTATTTCCCTTCCTGTTTTCTCATGATCGCGCATCATGCACTCGACGGGACGATCGACGCTGCCGAACGGAGTTGCCGGCGGCAGCGTTCCCTGTTCGCTGTCTTGCTCCAGGCGTTGGATATATGGAAAGAGCACCTGTTCTTCCTTTTGCATGTGGTTCAACATGTCCTCGCCAAGAAAGCCGAAGAGCAGCGACATAGGCGTGAGCTCCGGATGAGCGCTTCCGTGCCGGGATCGCACCTTCTCGAACAGCGAATTCAGCCGGGGAACCTCATTGCGTACGAACTCGTGATGTCTCTCCGCGATGTGCTGCGTCAGACTGCTGAGCGAGGCTTGCTGCCAGGGAGAGAAGTCGGGATCGGCGGACTGCACGTCCAACTCACTCAATTTCTCTAACAATCGCTCGGGAGAAACGCCGGCTTGTTGGGAGGCCTGCATCAGCGATTTGTTTCCCCCGCAGCAGTAGTCAATTCCGAAAGCTTCAAAAATGCGGATCGAGGAAGGTAGCTGCAGCGCGATCTCGCGGACGGTACTGGACGATGTGAAAGTCATATGATGGCTCCTGATGCCACCAATGTAGTAGCAGGCAAGGAACCCGTCAGTGACTTGTGTCACAGCCTAGAAATTAGGTTTTGTTAGTTGTCAGCACCTCAGGACGAGAGCTTCTGCTGCACGTTCAAAGCGGCAAGATCTTTAATCAGGACCTCGCGGCCATCGATCTCAATAAGGCCTTCCGCCTGAAGACGAGCGAGATTGCGGGAGACGAGTTCCCGTACGGTGCCGATTTCGAATGCAATCTCCTGGTGCCCTGAGGGCAAGGAGAACTGCACGCCACGAGCAGTTCGTCTGCCCGATGCCTCCGCCGCTCGTACCAGCAGAGCAATAACCCGTTGGCGGACTGTCGTGAACGACAACTCTTCGACGATTCCCACCAATCGTCGAAGACGCGATCCCACAACCGCCAGCACCTTGAGCGCAACCTGCGGATGCTCCAGACAGAACGCCTGAAAGGCCACGCGGGAGATGAAGACCACTTCGGTAGGGCCCATAGCATTGGCGGAAGCTGGATAAGTTCCACCGTCGAACACGGGAAGTTCGGCGATGGAGCTGCCCGGTCCTTCCACAGCCAGCACTTGCTCGCGCCCACTCGGAGCCGATTTGAAGATGCGCACCGCCCCCGAGGAGACGATGAACAAACCCTCGCAGGCATCGCCTTCGGTGAACAACCGCTCTCCGTCAGAGTAGCGTTTGTGCACAGCTCGTTCTTGCAGCGACTCGCCTTCACTCCGCGTCAGTCCTGAAAATAACTGCGCCTTAAGCAGCGATTCAGACATCGGCGTTGAGGCGAGCTTGCGGGCGGGCATATTCGGACACAATTTTACTAGGGCATGTTGGAAGTCCCTCGAAAGCTGTGCGGAGCCGGAATCTGCAGTTGCGTGGGAACCGTGTACTTTGGTGCCTTGGTACCACCATGACAACTTCACAACGGAAGTATGCAGTTGAACGGGGGCAGACCGGGTCCGCATGGAAAAACAATTGTTGAGGATGCTGCGCGCCTTGGTTGACCATCACGATCTCAATCTCGGCGATTTGCTGGAGGGCACTGTCCTGCACGCGTACGATGGCAAGCTGCCGTTTGTCCAGCGGACCTGCAACGCATCCGTGAGCTGAAGAAGTTTTACGGCCTGGATCTGCATTATCGAGCCAGTCACCGCTGCAGCGAAAGCAAAGCAGCAGATCGCCGTGGCCCAGGTGTTCTGCGTGCATCGAGATTTGATTCTGATGTGCGCTTCGCCCTACCATTCCCTAACAAGGAGTCTCCATGTCCACTGTCGCAGCCGCCAATCAACTCAAGTCTTGCCCGCTGATCATCAACGGCAAACCTCAGATCTCACGCGGGGAGATCCTGACGCAATACAATCCGGCAACCGGAGAACCCGTAGCCGAGATTCCGCTTTCTACCCGTGAGGAAGTCTCCGCCGCGATTGCTGCGGCACAGGCCGCGTTTCCCGCCTGGGCGGCTACGCCGGTTCTCAATCGCTGCCGCGTGCTCTTCCACGTTCACCAGTTGATGGAGAAACATGCCGACGAGCTGAGAGCGCTGATCACGGAAGAGAACGGGAAAACGCGCGAAGAGGCGCGAGGCTCGTTCCAGCGTGGGCTCGAGTGCGTGGAGTTCGCTGCGGGCGTCTCCAGCATGATGATGGGCGAGACCGTCGAGCATGTCGGGATCGGCGTGGACGGATGGTCCACTCGCCATCCGTTGGGCGTATGCGTAGGCATCACTCCATTTAATTTTCCGCTGATGGTCCCATTGTGGATGTTTCCGGTGGCGATTGCTTGCGGTAATACGTTCATCCTCAAGCCATCGGAGCGGGTGCCGCGATCGTCGGTGCGCATTGTGGAACTCTTTCACGAAGCGGGACTTCCCGCCGGAGTGCTTAACCTGGTGCATGGAACTAAGGCCGTCGTCGATCAACTCTTGAGTGATGCGCGCGTAAAAGCTGTGTCATTCGTCGGCTCGAGCGCGGTGGCAAAGTACATTTACAGCACCGCTGCGGCGAATGGAAAACGCGTGCAAGCATTGGGCGGAGCGAAGAATCATTCGGTCGTGATGGCCGACGCGGACATGAAGCACTCGGCAAGCACCATCATGGCGTCTTCGTTCGGGTGTGCCGGAGAGCGTTGTGTGGCAACCAGCGTGGTAGTCGCCGTTGGAGATGCCGCCGAGCCACTGCTGCATGCGCTAAAGCAGGCTGCCGATGAGATGAAGGTCGGCGACGGTTGCTCCCCCGATACCATTATGGGACCTATCATCAACAGCGAAGCCCGAAAGCGCATTCTCGACTACATCGACATCGGCCAGAAAGAAGGCGCGCAGCTGGCGCGCGACGGCCGCAAGGACCCAGTCTGCAAGAATGCCGGCTATTATGTTGGTCCGACGATCTTCGACAACGTGCAGCCCTCCATGCGAATCGCTCGCGAAGAAATTTTCGGCCCGGTGCTCTCGGTCGTCCGAGTCAAGAACCTTGATGAGGCCCTCGAGGTGGTGAATGGCTCGGAGTACGGCAATGCATCATCGATCTTCACGCGCTCAGGAAAGGTTGCGCAGGAGTGGAGCGCGAAGGCGCAAACTGGAATGGTCGGCGTGAATGTCGGCGTGCCTGCGCCAGTGGCAATCTTCCCGTTTGCCGGATGGAAGGGATCGTTTTTCGGCGATCTGCATGCCTTGGGGAAAGATGGCGTGAAGTTCTATACGGAAACCAAGGTGATGACGTGCCGCTGGGTATAAAGCTTCACACAGGGGCATAGAGGTCACACAGCGCGGCAGAGCCGCAACAAAAAGCCTTTCTCACCACGGAGGCACAGAGAACACGGAGAAATCAAAAGGACCTTTCTGAAGTTTTCTTACTCCGTGGACTCCGTGCCTCCGTGGTGAAAATTGTTGTTGAAATTTGCTCAGTACAACAAGAATTGGCGAAATAGTAGTACAGAGGATTTGATGTCGAGAAGCGGTTCTGCGCTTTTTGACCGTGGAGAGTCGGGCGCCTTCGCTCGACAACTTCCAGTAGTCGTAGCGGCGGCCGATTCTCTTGTGGGTATGCTTGCTACACGCCAGCGTACGTTGCCCGTTTCAGGAAATTACCGCCGCCTGCTTTCCCCAGAAATTTCTCGTCGTGCACCAACACGCGTCCGCGCGACATCACCATATCGGGCATGCCTTTCACTTTCACCCCTTCGAACATGGAGTAGTCGACGCGCATGTGATGGGTCTTCGCGCTGATGGTGTGTTCCCGATTTGGGTCAAAGATCACCAGATCGGCATCGCTGCCGACCGATATTGTGCCCTTGCGTGGATAAATGCCAAAGATTTTCGCCGGGGTAGTCGAGACCAGTTCTACAAAGCGGTTCACGCTGAATCGTCCTTTACCTACGCCACCTGAGTACACCAGGCTCATGCGGTGCTCGATGCCGGGACCGCCGTTGGGAATTTTCGTGAAGTCATTCTTGCCCATCTCTTTCTGCTCCTTGAAGCAGAACGGACAGTGGTCGGTGGAGACGCATTGCAGATGATCGTGCTTGAGTCCATTCCACAACTTTTCCTGGTGCCACTTCTCGCGGAGTGGTGGGGTGAAAACGTACTTGGCGCCTTCAAAGCCTGGCGCATCCATCTGTTCCAGTGAGAGATAAAGATATTGCGGACAAGTTTCCGCATAGACCGGCAGTCCGCGATCGCGGGCCTCGCGCACTTTTTCCAGCGCGTCATTGCAACTGAGGTGGACGATGTACACGGGAGCGCCGGCCATCTCGGCCAGCGCGATGGCGCGTCCGGTGGCCTCAGCCTCGGCAGTGGTGGGGCGCGTGAGCGCGTGATATTTCGGCGCGGTCTTGCCTTCGGCCAGCGCCTGCTTCACGATCACATCGATGGCGCCGCCATTTTCCGCGTGCATGCAAACTATGGCGCCATTCCTGGTAGTGGCGCGAAGTGCGCGGAAAATGCTGGCATCGTCAAGCATGAAGACGCCGGGATAAGCCATAAATAGCTTGAAGCTGGTCACGCCATCGCGAATGAGTGCCGGCATCTCCTCGATACGCGCGTCGGGCAGGTCGGTGATGATGCAATGAAAGCCGTAATCGCCGACGGCCCGCGATTCGGCTTTTTGCATCCAGGCGTCAAAGGCTGTGCGCAGGGTCTGGCCCTTGTACTGGATGGCGAAATCGATAATGGTAGTGGTGCCGCCGAAGGCCGCGGCGCGCGTGCCGGTCTCGAAGTCGTCGGCAGAGGTGGTGCCTCCAAAGGGCATATCGAGATGCGTATGTACGTCGATGCCGCCGGGCAATACGTACTTCCCGGTGGCGTCGAAGACTCGCTTCGCATTCTCCTGCGGCAGCGTTTTGGCGATAGAGTGGATCTTGCCATCAACCACTGCCACATCAGCAGGGTAAGTGTCGGTGGCAGTGACAACGGTTCCGTTCTTGATGATGACGTCAAATGACATTGGATCTCCAGAGTGGCTATCGGCTTCCGGCAAGAGCGGCTACGATTCTATTCTTAAGCTTGGAAGCCAGCAGATGGAAGCAGGTAGCAGATTCTATGCTATGCTCCAAAAATTCCACCCATCTGGTGCCGGCCCAGACAAGCCGGAAGCTGGCGGCAGGGAGCCACATCGGTGATTCATGCATACGGGCCCAAAGCTCACGCCTGAGCAGCTCGAAGAAAATTTTGCCGAAATCAATCCGCCGCTGACGTCCTCGATGGCGCTGGAAGCAGGCTCGCGCTGTCTTTTCTGCTATGACGCGCCGTGCATCAAGGCGTGTCCCACCCGTATCGATGTTCCCCAGTTTATCCGGCAAATCTTAACGAACAATCTCACTGGATCTGCTCGCACCATCCTTTCCGCCAACGTTCTCGGCCATAGCTGCGGCCGCGTCTGCCCAACCTCAGTGCTGTGCGAAGGCGCGTGCGTTTTGAACTCCGAAGGCAAAAAGCCGGTGGAGATTGGGAGGCTGCAACGATATGCCGTAGATCACGTACTCGATCGCGGCATTCAGGTTTTGAAGGCGGGTGAGGCAAATGGCCGGCGAGTGGCCCTGATCGGAGCGGGTCCAGCGAGCCTGTCGTGCGCGGCTGAGTTGCGCCAGTTCGGATATGAGACAGTGATCTTCGACGCCAGGCGCGAGCCCGGAGGCCTGAATACCTACGGAATCGCCGCCTACAAAATGCGCGCTGCCGACGCGGTGCGCGAGGTGGAGATGATCCGTGGCCTTGGGGTCGAGATTCGTAACGATGTCGAAGTGGGCCGCGACATTTCTCTCGCGCAGCTCGAGCGTGAGTTTGAGGCAATCTTCATCGGCATTGGCTTGGGCGAAACTGAAGATCTCGACATCGCCGGCGAAGAGGTCGAGGGCTGCGGCGATGCACTTTCATTCATTGAGGACACCAAAAATCACGACTTCGCCGAGCTGTGCGTCGGCGCTCGGGTGGCGGTAATTGGTGGTGGCAACACTGCGATCGACGCGGCTACCGCCGCACGGCGGCTAGGAGCGGAAGAGGTGTACATGGTATATCGCCGTAGCCGCGAAGAAATGTCGGCATTCGATTACGAATACGAGTTGGCTGTGGGCGACGCCGTCCGCTTTGTGTGGCGAGCAGCGCCATTGCGAGTGATCGCGGGAACTGATGGCAAAGTTCAGGCGCTCGAATGCGTGCGCACGCAACCGGGCGCGCCGGATTCCTCGGGTCGCCCCTCTTCCCAGACAATTCCCGGCACCGAGTTTCGCCTGAACGTAGACATGGTAGTGAAGGCGCTCGGACAGAAGAAAAAGCATGAGTTTTTGCGCTCTGTTCCCGGATTGCGACTTGAGAACGGCAGGATCACGGTGAACTCGGCGACGATGCAGACAGCGAATCCAAAGTACTTCGCTGGTGGAGATTGCGTGAACGGCGGCGGTGAAGTGGTGGACGCGGTGGCGCACGGAAAACGAGCGGCGCGAGGAATCCACGCAACGATTTCTTCGCGGCAGAAAGGGGTGGCGCATGCCTGATCTGAGCATTGATTTCTGCGGAGTTCGTTCTCCAAATCCGTTTTGGCTCGCGTCCGGGCCACCGAGCAATACTGCGTATCAGGTGATGCGGGCATTCGATGCGGGCTGGGGTGGAGCGGTATGGAAGACCATCGGCGAGCCCATCGTTAACACCGCATCGCGCTATGGTTCAATCGACTACAAGCACGAGCGCATGATCGGGTTGAATAACATCGAGCTGATCAGCGATAGGTCCGTCGAGACCAATCTGCGTGAGATCGCGGAGGTGAAGAAGCGGTATCCGCGGAACACCGTGATCGCGTCGCTGATGATGGAATCAAAGCGCGAGACCTGGCACGACATTGTGAAGCGCACGCAAGATACCGGCGCCGATCTGTTTGAGCTCAACTTCGGATGTCCGCACGGAATGTCGGAACGAGGTATGGGGGCCGCGGTTGGTCAAGTGCCGGAGTACACCACATTGATCACAAGCTGGGTGGCAGAGGTCGCGCGCATTCCTGTGATCGTGAAGCTTACGCCCAACGTGACCGATATCGCGCAGATGGCCTGGGCGGCGCGGCAGGGCGGCGCGAATGCGGTCTCGTTGGTCAACACCTTCAACAGCCTGGTCGGCGTCGACCTTGACAGCTTCGCTCCGCGTCCCAGCGTCGGCGGATATGCAAGCCATGGCGGATACTGCGGGCCCGCGGTAAAACCCATCGCGCTGCACATGGTGTCGTCGGTGGCACGGCATCCGGAAGTTGGTATTCCCATTTCGGGCATTGGAGGCATTGCCAACTGGCAGGATGCGGTTGAGTTCATGCTGCTGGGCGCAACCTCTATTCAGGTCTGCACCGCGGCCATGCACTATGGCTTTCGCATTGTGGAAGACATGATCGACGGGCTGAACCAGTATCTCGACGAGAAAGGCTTCGCTTCGGCAATGGACCTGGTGGGTAAGTCGGTCGGCCGAATCCGAGACTGGGGCGATCTCGATCTGAATTACAAAATCGTAGCCAGAATCGATAAGGAGAAGTGCATCGGCTGCAACCTGTGCTACATCGCGTGCGAAGATGGCGCGCACCAGTGCATTACAGCCGCCCCCCGGCCCAGTGGCGACCTTCGCGCCGGAGCCATTCCGAAACATGTTCCCCAAATTATGGAAGACGAGTGCGTGGGTTGCAATCTATGCGCGTTGGTGTGCCCAGTGCCCGGGTGCATCAGCATGGAACGAATCGACAGTCAACGCCCGGCGATAAGCTGGCGGCAGTTGCAGGAAATGCGTGGCAGGAGCCCTCAATGCAGCGCGGAAGAGTTGCTGGGGAGACGCACGGCTGTTGGTGAATAGAACAGTACAGTCGCTTTATGATCGGCTGACTCGGCCAAACATTAACGCCCAATACACCACAAACGCGACCGCGAAACCCACAAACCAAGAATAGTCATACAAGACGCGCACGGAGGGAAACACGAGCCCAACCAGCGCGACTGCGGTTCCGATCACCAGCGCGGCTACGCCCTTCCAATTGAACCCGCCAGAATATTCGTAAGCCGATCCGCGCAAATACAGATCGTCCACCAGCAGAACCTTCCTGCGCACGATGAAGTAGTCGCAAATCATGATGCCGGCGACTGGGCCGAGGACGGCGGCGTATCCGCCCAGCCATCCGAAGATGAAGGTGCGATGATTGGCGAGCAGCTTCCATGGCATCATGGCGACGCCCATAAAGCAGGTAATTACGCCGCCGATCTTGAACGAAATTCTTTTCGGCCAGAGATTGGAAAAATCATTCGCCGGCGAAACCACATTCGCGCCGATGTTCACATTAAGCGTGGCCAGTAAGATCGCGAGCAGCGAGATCACGACTGCAACCGGCGAGTGGAAGCGGCTGAGCAGTTGCACCGGGTCCCAGATGGCAGCGCCGTAAATCACGACCGTCGCCGAGGTGACGGCCACGCCGATGAAGGAGTAGAGCGTCATGGTGGTGGGAAGGGCAATTGCTTGTCCGATGGCCTGCTCGCGCTGGTTGCGGGCAAAGCGGGTGAAATCGGGAATGTTGAGCGACACCGTGGACCAGAATCCAACCGTCCCGTTGAGAGCGGGAATCAAGAATTTCAGGAACTCCGAGGTGCTGTGAAATTTCGACGGTGCCGAAAGCATAGGACCGAATCCGCCAGCATTGGTGTACGCCCATCCCAGCAACAGCAGGCCTACGCCAAGCAAGATCGGCGCGCTTATTCCTTGAAGAAAGCGGATGTACTCAATGCCTTTGAGGACCACAACCAGATTAATGGCCCAGAAGATGGCGAAGCAGATCGCAACTCCATGCGGGTTCTTGGCCCATGCCGGCCACAGCGTTGCCAATAGCGTGTTGATCGCTTCTCCGCCGATCCAGCTCTGGATCCCGAACCAACCGCACGCGACGAGCGCGCGCAGTACGGCGGCGATGTTCGCTCCAAGCAGTCCGAAGGACGCGCGTGCCAAAACGGGAAATGGAATGCCATAACGCGCGCCCGGATGGGAGTTCAGCAGCATGGGGGCGAGCACGATGGTGTTGCCGAGGAAGACGGTGAGCACCGCCTGCTTCCAGTCCATGCCTCCCTGGATCAGGCTCGCGGCCAGCATGTAGGTGAGGATGTTCACCGACATCGATACCCACAGCGCCGCGAAGTTGTATGTCCCCCAAGTGCGCCGCTGCGGCCCGGCAGGAGCCAGGTCGTGGTTGTAGAGCGGGCTGGATTCGATGCGCTGGGACCCGCCTTTGATCTCAGTCGCGGCTATCGCCATGGGCTATCGCGCCATTGCCGCGGCCGGCCGGCGAACGGCCGTGAAGGCTTCGTCCATCCTGCGGATGGCTTCATCAACATCTGCTTTGGCGATATTCATGGGCGGCGACATGCGAATCACATTGTTGAAGAGTCCACCTTTGCCGACCAGCAAGCCAACGCGGCGGCATTCCTCCATGAACTGCACTGTCTCCTGTGGGGCCGGTTCTTTAGTTTTGCGGTCTTTCACCAGTTCCATCGCCTGCATCAGACCCATGCCGCGGACGTCGCCGATGAGATGGTGTTTCTCTTTCAGCGATTCCAAACCTTGGCGGAAATAGCCGCCCACAACATCGGCATTGTCCATCAGCCGATCTTCTTCGATTAAGTCGATGGTGGCCTTGGCGGCGACACTCACCACCGGATTGCCGCCAAAGGTCGAAATTTGCAGACCCTTGAAGCTGGCGGCGATCTCGGGCGTGGTCATAGTCGCGCCCACAGGCATGCCGTTGGCCATGCCTTTGGCCGCGGTCATCATGTCGGGAACGACTTCCCAGTGCTCGATGCCAAACCATTTTTTGCCGGTGCGCCCCCAGCCGGTTTGGACCTCGTCGGAAATGAAAAGGCCGCCGTACTGCTTGACGATATTGAAGACGATCTTGAAGTACTCCTTCGGCGGCGTGATGAAGCCGCCTACGCCTTGAATCGGCTCGGCGATGTAGGCTGCGATCTGTCCAGAGGTCGTGGTCTGGATCACGGACTCGACATCCTTCGCGCACTCAATCCCGCATGTCGAAGGCGTGCTGCCGAATGGACAGCGATAGCAATATGGATTCATCGCATGGACCACGCCGTGCGCTCCGGGCAGCGACTTGCGCCAGGGACTGTGGCCAGTGAGCGATTGCGCCAGTTGCGAGCGCCCGCTGTATCCGTGGCGGAGCGCGACGATCTCGTAGCTGCCCGTGTGTACGCGCGCAAGTTGGACGGCCGTCTCGTTGGCCTCGGTGCCACTGTTGGTGAAGAAGCTCTGAGAGATGTCACTAGGCGTGATCTGCGCGATCTTCTCGGCGAGCGCGACGACGGCTTCGTTTGGAAACAACGTCGATGCGTGCTGAAGCTTGTCGATCTGCGCCTTGATTTTCGAAGTGACGCGCGGGTTCGCGTGCCCGACTGAGATCGTCACGATGCCACCGAAGAAATCGAGATACTTCTTGCCCTCGATGTCCCACACGTACTGCATCGAGGCATGATCGGTGACCAGCGGTTCGGCATAGTAGGTGCCGACTGAAGGAAAGAGGTATTGCTTATGTTTGCGGATGATTTCGTCTTTGGTCATGGTCTCGCCTGCAACAAATCATTTCACCACGGAGACACAGAGAGCACAGAGGAAAAGCGTTTCAAGTTTCGAGTTTCAGGTTTCAACTTCCGGCCAACTCTGGTTTCGACTGGCTTTGCCGAAACTTGAAACCCGAATCTCGCAACGCCATATGTCTTTTCTCCGTGTCCTCAGTGTCTCCGTGGTTAATTCTTACTTCCCAGCTCCGGTGGTCTTTCCCGCTTGGGCGACCAGTGGTTCGTAGGAATCCGGACGACGGTCACGAAAGAACTGCCAGGTCTTGCGCACTTCGGCGATCATATCGAAATTGAGGTCCGCGACCACGACTTCATCTTTGTCGCGGCTGGCCTGCGCGATAATCTTACCGCGCGGATTGCAGAAGTAGCTCTTGCCATAGAACTCGCCGATGGCCCACGGCTTCTCCACGCCGACACGATTGATCGCCCCAACAAAATATCCATTGGCGACGGCGTGCGCCGGCTGCTCGAGCTCCCACAGATACTCGGACAAACCTGCGACAGTCGCCGAGGGATTAAAAACCACTTCCGCTCCATTCAATCCCAGAATGCGCGCCCCTTCCGGAAAATGACGGTCATAGCAGATGTACACTCCGACCTTCGCGTAGCGGGTCTGAAAAACGGGGTAGCCGGTATCTCCGGGAGTGAAGTAGAACTTTTCCCAGAACCCAGGCGCAACCTGCGGGATGTGATGCTTGCGATACTTGCCCAGATATTGGCCGTCGGCATCGATTACGGCCGCGGTGTTGAAATAGAGCCCGGTCATCTCCTCTTCATACACCGGTACGACGATCACCATCTTGTGTTTGGCGGCGACCTTCTGCATGAGCTTGGTCGTCGGGCCATCGGGAACGCGCTCCGTCATCTCGTACCACTTCTGGTCTTGCTCGGCACAGAAATACGGGCCGTAAAAGAGTTCCTGAAGGCAAAGCACCTCCACCTGCTGCTTGGCCGCCTGCTCAATCAGCTTCAAGTGCTTGTCGATCATGGCTTTCTTGATCTGAGTTAGGCCATGGTCCGGGCCTAAAGAATTGTGGGCCTGAATAAGGCCGCAACGAACACTGCGAGACATGTTCTACCTCGATAAATGCTAAAGGAAATCAATATATAACGCTGGACTCGGCGGATGCAGCAAAAAAGCCAATAAGGAAAGCGAGACTAGCCATTTGGCACTGCGCTAGCAAGCTGTACCCGAGTTCTTAGCACGGCGTGTGCAAACAGAAAAGGCAGCCATCTCTCAGGCTGCCTTTTTGCAGTGCATTTTCGTCTAGAAGTGGAGCCGAATTCCCAGTTCGACCTGGCGCGGAGTGTAAGCGAAGTTGCTGTTCACATTTTGCACCGTGCTGAATGTGGGATTGAATGTGAGCGTTGGGACCCCTCCGGTCGGCAGGCTCACAGAGTATCCGCTGGTGCCTACCGAAGTTACGTTTTGATGGTTGAAGAGGTTGAACCCTTCTCCCAGGAACTCCAAGCGGTAATTCTCCCGGAAGGTGAAGCTCTTGGACAGGCGGAGATCCACGACTTCCGTGCCAGATTGGGTGAAGGTGTTGCGACCGATAGCATCGATTCCGCTGCGTCCGCCAGAGCCGTTGACGCCTCCAGACAGCCCACGTACCGTGGTCCCGTTCACAACTTCGGAAGCAGTGCCCGATGTGGTGAGCGAAAATGGCAGACCATTCTGCGCCTGGAAGATGGGAGAGATTTCGAAGTCATTGACCAGGTATCCGAGCCATCCATGTAGGTGCCACGGTGAATCGGCAACCATGTTTAATACGAAGCGATTGGGAATGTTGTAGATGGAATTCCCTTTCTCGGCAGCTACGTTGCCCGGTATCAGCAGGGCGCTGTTGTTGGTGCCTGTCTGCTGGTTCTGGCCGAAGTCAATCGCATGCGCCCAAGTGTAATTAGCGCTGAACTGAACCGAATGGCTCATGCGATGGTTCACCTGCAAGGCCAGGGCGTTGTAGCTGGAGTTGATTCCGCTGAAGACGTCAGTCATAAAGCCGAAGCTGGGATTCAGACGGGCGGCGAAAAACGGAGTGGTATAGGTACTGCCGGTCAGCGGGCCGCCACCCACGATGTTGTAGGTGATGGTTGCCGGTGGCGTGACGCCATTTACCGGCGTTCCCGCGGGCGCGACATTGGTGTCAGCGAAGCCTGGAAGCTCGCGACCGTAGCTGCCAAGATAGCTAGCCGAAACCACCGTGTTCCATCCCAGATCGCGCTCCAGGCTCAGATCGGTTTCGTGAATCTGCGGCGCCTGGAAGTGCGGATCGAAGAACTGGACATTCGGCTTACCGCTGGCAGCGCCAGCGGGAGGGCCAGTCAGGACCTGCGGGAATACCGGCCCGGTTGCCTGCGTAAGCGAGAAGCCCAACTGACCGTTGGGAGACCCGGTATCAATGAGCGTGTTGAAGATCGTCGAGTTGATGATGCGACCGTAGTAAATCCCATAGCCGCCGCGCAGCGCGGTCTTGCCATCACCGAAAATGTCCCATGCAAAGCCAACTCGCGGACCGTAGTTGTTGCTGTCGCTAGGCATTCTACCGCTCTGTGGAATTGCGGGATTGACCAACCCGGGAACGACATTGGGCAAGCGCTCATATTCCCAACGCAGGCCGAGGTTCACGGTTAGGCGGGGGAAGAGCTTCCAGTCGTCCTGTCCGAAAAAGGCAAAGTCGTTGGTGCTGAAAGCTAGTCCTGCCGGACCAAGTCCCTGGGCGAAGCTCGAATAGCAGGGAACATTGACGGTCTTCCCTGAAACCTTGGCGGTACAGCTGTTCTGCTGCATCACATCGGAAAAATACGCGCCCAGATCGTTGTAACTATATGTTCCGAATTCCTGGAAGAGGTTTTGGATCAGGTCATTGACATGGCTGTAGTCGCCGCCGAATTTAAAGTTGTGCTTGCCGCGGATGAGCGAGACGGTATCGGCAAACTGCTGCCGACGTTCGTCAGGAAGAGCGGCGCGATCGAGAAATGTCGGTGCGCCGAAATCGAAGCCATTGGTCACAAAAACATCCGGCGGGAAACCCAGCGGGTTGTTATAGCCGAATGGGGTGTGCAGCAGGGTGCTGCTTTCGTAGGCTGTCGCCTGCTGCGGATGCTCGAATTCAAAATCGCGACCATATTGGTAGCGAACTTCGTTAGTGGCCGTGTTGCTGATCGTAGTATCGAGTTTGCCCACGCCCCAGGTGTCCTTCACGAAATCATTACCGAAGCTGGCGATACCGTCGGTGACGCTGGCCTGCGTCTGAATGCCAGCCGGCGATGACCAGCGCATGCGATTCAGTTCCAGTGAGACATGGTTCTTGGAGTTGACGATCCAGTCGACTTTCGGCAGAAGAATAAGCTGCTCTCCCTGACGCGGGACGGTCCCAAGTTCTCCCAGCAGGCCGGCAAGCTGGCTGTTGTAGTCGGCCAGCGCCGCGCCATACGTGGGCAGTTTCAGATTGGTCTGCAATTCGCAGACGTTGCTGGTAGCGTTGATGAGGTTCGCTGTGCCGGCCGGCTGGCCCTTAGTGCTCGGCAACTTGGAACATGAAGCGCCGGGAAACGAGGAATTATCGAACGATGTCCCCAAAGCGCCCAGCGGAGATGCAAAGAAGGCGGCTGGAGATCGCGCGATGGCAACGCCGGGGAAGTTCCGCAGGTAGCGATCAAAAGAAAAGTAGAAGAAAAGCTTGTCTTTGATTACCGGACCGCCTACGCCCATCCCCCAAATCTTGCGCCAGTCTTTCGGCTTAATCACGCTGGAGGTGAACACTCCGGGGGAAGTCTGCTGCGTGAGCGTCACGAAGGGGTTCTTCGCGCCCCAATCATTGTCGCGATCGAGAAAGTAGGCTTCGCCGTGAAGCTTGTTGGTGCCGCTCTTGGTGACGGTATTGATCACGCCGCCGGCGGAACGACCGTATTCAGAAGAATAGTTCGAGGTGTTGACCTGGAACTCGTCAATGGCAACTCGCGGGGTTGAGTAGCCGGCGCGGGTACGTCCGCGCTCCTCGGAAAAGTACGCCTGGTTGTTGTCGGCGCCATCGACGGTGTTGTTGTTCAGGAGAACGCTGGTGCCGCGAAAGCTGATCAGGCCGAATCCGTTCCCGTCGTTCACGACGCCCGGCGTGAGCAGGGCAAAATCAGACCAGCGTCCGCCATTGATTGGCAGCTGGTCGATCTGCACTTGATCGATCGTGGGAGCGAAATCCTGACTAGTGGTGTTCACCTGCGGCTCTTCCGCGCTCACATTGACGGTCTCGCCCGCGCTGCCAACGTTCAACTTGGGTGAAAGCTCGGTGAGGCTGCCGACATTCACGATCACGTTCGTGGCCCTATACGGCGCGAAGCCCGGTGAGCTGATTATGACTGTATAGGTGGCCGGCTGCAGACCGGTCAAACGATAATTGCCGGTCCCATCGCTTTGAATCTTCTGTTCCGCATTGGTCCCGTTGTTATGGACAACGATGGTGGCGCCCGGCACCACCGCGCTGTTCACGTCATAGACAACGCCTCCGATTGCGCCACCGGTAGTGGACTGCGAGAATCCGCTCAGGCAAAGCATCATGGTGATGGTGATGAGGCAAAAACAGCGCAGGATTGAAAACCAGCCGGAACAAGGTTTCCCGAAAGTTTTCACGACAGGCAAAGACATGGCTCTAGGCTCCTGGGGTTCGAATAAGGCTTCTCGCAAGATCGCAGGTCGGTGCTGCGCGCCGGTAAAACGGTACGGAGCCGGGCGGAGCTTCGATCCTGAGTCTCTGAAGCGGAGGAACTCTACCACTGCTTGGGTGAGTTTTCCATAGCGAGATTTACCTAAAATGAACAGCAGTTTGCGGAAATGTGGATCATGAGGCCTTGCTTGTCCATCGATTGAGGCGTTGGGATATTAATCAAGTTCTTGCCGTGCAATTCGCACCAGCTGCACACATAGCCGCCACGGAGTTCTACAAAATACATCGGACGTTCAAAATCGTTTTGCCAATCGCCAGAGATGCTCGTCTGTCTGGGTCGATCTGGACGAAAGAACCGGACCGGATCATGGGGTAAATCACGCAATTTTTGCGTGCCAACGTAGCCACAAAGAGAATCGAGCCGAGAGTGCTGTCGTCCAGGGTAAACGGGCCAGCAGGAAGCGGCATCAAAACCAATCAGAACGCGGGAAGAGTGTGGCGGTTATTTTTCCTTTGCATCTGGTGCGTTATGTGGCTCCTGAGAATTGCAATAATATTGTTCATAATCTGGTTAGTTTCCTTGGCAGTGGCTAGGACCATCACAGAAGGCATGTGGATTTTATTGGCCTTCGCCGTTGCGTTCCTAATTGTGCACCTCTGCAAGGTTGTTTGGATCAAACCTGCCAAGCTGTAAAAGTCGTGCCTTTCTCATTACTCCAACAGGCGCGGCTTCGCCTTCAGACTTAAGACTCATTTTTTCGTGATCTCCTTTTTTGTGGCCATTCCAATTCGGCAAAGAGACCGAAATGGTCCGACGCAAAGACTGGCGCCGGCTTGTCCAGGATTACCTCTACTCGGCGTACCTTTACGCCTTTGGGACAGAAGATGTAGTCGAGGCGCCGGTTGGGCATGTCTTTCCAGCTTCTGTTCATTGGATTCGTTCTGAGCCAGGTATATCCAGGCTCGGTGGGGTGAAGCGCCCGATACGCATCCTGCAGACGTTCACAGGCAAGTTCGATTGCAGGTTCATCATCGCTTGCGTTGAAGTCCCCCATCAGCAAGGCCCGCGATCTCGGATTCACCCAATCTGCGGCGGAAAATTCATCGAGCACCATTCCCAGTTGCGCAATGCGTAGCGGAGATTCGGGCGGCATCCATGACAGGTGCGTGGTCACAACGTCGATTGCGCGGTCAGGCGATTGCAGCGTGACCAGCAGCGCAACGCGAGCGTCCGGCGGACGATCGTGCCCGATGGGTAGCGGGCGGTGGCGTACTCCCATAATGGGCCAGCGGGAAATCACCGCAATTCCGCCTTGATTCGGACTCATCACCTCGATGGGATTTCCGTATGGGCTGAACGCCACCGCCTTCAAACCAATACCGCGTCCGATTTCTGCTGCCTGGTTGTACACGGCTCCGGCGTAGCGCACCGTGCATTCCTGCAGGCACACTATCTCCGGACGCAGCTTGCGCAAGCCCTCGACCACTACCTGAAAGCGTTTTTCGAACCATTCGTGTTCCAGTCCTTGAAGATTGAGTGTGGCGCAACGGATTCGCATAAGAGCAAGTCAGGCCGCGAGATCCAGCAGAGGCAGTCCGGTGACTTGATCGATGGTGCGCTGCAGTTGAGCGGGAGTTTCGACCACCATGATTTCCATTGTCGGCCAGACCCGACCTTCCAGCAGATGTCCGCCGTGAGCGCTGCCATCGCGTTTGCCCAGTACAACATGGGCGTGCAGCGCCGGCTTGCCATCCTTACGAGCAAAATTGCCGACCAGGGACAGCAGCTCGACTTGCTCATTGATATCGATGGGCAGATATTGCCGCGTGTCGCGATCAAAATACCCAACCCGCGCGCGATGGAAGCCGCCAATGCCGCTCAGGCGCGCGCCGCCGAGATGATTGTCTTCGGCAAATTGCAAAAGCAGCGGCACCACGTCGTCATTTTTGTCGAACACCAGGGCGAAGGTCTTGAGCTGGTTCTCCTCAAACAGAAGTTTGGATTTCAAGTGCTCCTCCAGTACGGCGTTGAACTCAGTACCGCCCGCGATAGGGAGTGGTTAGATCGCCTGACCCATCCGCCACTGCGGATGGTACCGCTTCTTTTCTTTTAGCCGCATACCAGAGGGTGCCCGCCGCGATGGCCGCGCTCACCAGCGCGCCGCTGGTCTTCAGCATCGAGGCTCTGACTTCCTTTTGCCGTCGCTCGATCATGCTCTGCTCGGGACGTCCACCGTTCAAGCCCTCACCACTCCGCAGCGCGAATTGGATTACCTGCGCAATGTGCAATGCTTCGCGATTGGTTAGCTGCCGGATCTGCTCCTGACAACTGAATCCGTTGGCAATGATGAAGGCGTCCGCTTCGGTCTTCTCGATGGCCGGCAGCAAACCATGTCGAGCGCAGCCGACTGACACCTCGTATTTTTCTTCTTCGAAGCCGAACGAGCCAGCCATGCCGCGGCATCCGTCATCGAGAAGCTCGAAGTCGAGACCCAACCGCTTCAATAAAGCGACCTCATCGTCCATCTGCATGATGGCCTTGTGATGACAGTGCCCGTGCACCGTCGCCCGCCGTTGGAGTTTCGGAATGGTGAAGTCGGTGGCTTTCTTTTGCAGAAATTCGCTGAGCAGAAAGGTCTGGCTGCGCAGGCGGGCGGCATCCTCGTCGGCCGGCAGAAGTCCGCACAACTCATCGCGGAAGACTGCCGCGCAACTGGGCTCGAGTACCACAATGGGAACGCCGGCGCTCAGCTCGTCGCGCATAGCCGAAAGAATGTTGGCGAGATATTGTTTCGCGCGATCCAGCATTCCGAAATCGAACAACGGGCGGCCACAACAGAGCGGCTTTTCCGGAACACTGACCTGGAATCCAGCCGCTTCGAGCACCTCTACCGCGGCTTGGGCAATGTCAGGATGAAAGTAGTTATTGAAGGTGTCAGCCCAAAGGATGACCTTTGCCTCGCCGTCGCCGATCTTCTTCTTGCGTTTCTGAAACCAGGAGCGAAAGGTAACCGGCGCGATCGGCGGCAGCGTGCGATGTGGAGAGATGCCGGCTGCCTGCTTTGCAATCTCTGCCAGCGCAGGCGTCTGCGTGATGATGTTGAAAGCGCCCGGCATGAGCGACGCCAGGCCCGCCCATTCGTTAATCAGCCCCAGTGCATAAGCTGACCGCGGCCGGGACCTATGCTCGTAGTAGTGTGAGAGAAACTCGGCCTTGTACGTAGCCACATCTACCGAAACGGGACAATCACCTTTGCATCCCTTGCACGAGAGGCACAGGTCCAGCGCTTCTTTCACGTGCTCGTCTTGCCAGCCCTGCTGGATGGAGTCGCCGCGCAGCATCTCGAAGAGCAGGCGCGTACGACCGCGCGTGGTATGCATCTCATCGCGCGTTACGCGAAAACTCGGGCACATAGTTCCACTGTCGAGCGAGCGGCACTTTCCTACTCCGAAGCAGCGCTCGGTGGCTTCGGCAAAGCTGCCATGGTCCTCGGGAAATTTGAAATGGGTGAACACCGGTTGCGGACGATAGTCGGGGCCAGCGCGCAGATTGGAATCGAGCGGATCGGCATCGATGAGCTTGCCCGGATTCATCCGCCAGTGCGGATCCCAAATTGACTTGAACTCGCGAAATGCCTGCATCAGCTCCGGCCCAAACATGCTGGGAAGCAGTTCGCCTTTAGCCTGACCATCGCCATGCTCACCGGAGAGCGATCCCCCATAATTGACGACCAGGTCCGCAGCTTCCTGCATGAAGTTGCGAAAATTCTGCACTCCTGCCGCCGTTTTCAGATTGAAGGTGAGCCGCGTGTGCATGCATCCATCACCGAAGTGGCCGAAGATTGTCATCTTGTAGCCGTGCTTCTCCACAAGTTTGTAGAAGTCGCGAAGATAGTCGCCGAGCTTTTGCGGCGCTACAGCAGTGTCTTCCCAGGAGGGCCAGGCGTCCTCTTCGCCCGGAACCCGGCTGGCGCCGACACCGTCCTCGCGCGTCTTCCAAATAGCCTCCTGCTGCTCCTCGTCGGAAAAGACCTTCATCTCGAGATGTCCATGCAAACTGCGTTCGACTTTGCGCTTGGCGTGCTCGGCTTCGGCGGCGGCCTCAGCCTGGGTCTCGCCTCCGAACTCGATCAGAACCCATGTGTCGGCTTTGGGAAGCAGATCGATTCGGCCGACGATCTTCCCTTTTCTCCGCATATTTTCGATTACGTGTTTCTGGAAGGCTTCGAGCGCGATGGGATTCAGCTCGCGCAAATCCGCTGCATGATCGGCCGCGGTAAACATGTCGGGATAGGCAATCACCAGCAGCGCGCGTTTCACCGGGCTGGGCACCAGCTTCAGTTTTGCCGAGAGAACCAGTGCGCATGTGCTCTCTGAGCCGACGAGCGCGCGGGCCACGTGAAAGCCGTTTTCCGGCAGCAGCTCATCCAGGTTGTATCCAGAGACCCGACGTGGAATGCGCGGATAACGCTCGCGAACTTCATTCCCATAATGGTCGCTCAGCTTCTTGAGCTTTTTGTAGATGTCTCCAACTTTTCCTCCTCCTCGTATGTGGCGCGCAAGCTCGAACTCTGGAGTCTTGCCCACAGTCATGTGCAGGCCTTCGTAGGTGAGTATCTCCATCTCTTCGACGTTCTCGACCGTCTTTCCCGCCATCACCGAGTGCGCGCCACAGGAGTTGTTGCCCAGCATTCCCCCCAGCGTGCAGTACTTGTGTGTCGCCGGATCGGGTCCGAAGGTGAGATGGAACCGCTCGGCGGCATCGCGAAGCTGGTCACAGATGATGCCGGGCTGTACGCGCGCGTAGCGGCGATATGGATCTAGTTCGAGCAGCCGATTGAGGTATTTGGAGAAATCGATCACTACCGCAACATTGCACGTCTGCCCGGCAAGACTGGTTCCGCATCCTCGGCCCAAAATGGGAACATCGCATCTGCGGCAGGCCTCCACCGTCGCAAACACGTCTTCCATCTCACGAGGGACCACCACGCCGATGGGCACCTGGCGGTAGATCGAAAGATCGGACGCATACAGGGCGCGACTGCCGATATCGAAGCGCACTTCGCCCGCGATTTTCTTCTTCAGCTCAGACTCGAGGGCATGCGCTTCCTTCGACCAGTCATCGGTGCTCACGCGAGGGCTAGGATTTATTGTGACGAGTGTCGCCATTGCGTCCGCCCTTTCTTGCGTGTTCCAGCTCCTTCTCTCCTTCTTTCTCGTGGTGGATACCAAGCACGCGCGCGCCGGCGCCGTATGGACTTGCCTCGAAGGTGGATTCATCCAGCATGTCGCGGCCGATGGTGAGCCCAATCGGTACGCGATTGCGATCGCCGCGCGCCAGCGCCTCACCCAGATGCTTTGCCTGGCGGCTGGTAATCACCGGCGGCAGTGGCGGCTCATGCGGATCGACCACGCACTCGATCACCGCCGGACCATCCATGTTGAGGGCCTCTCTAAGCTGATCGTGACAATGTTTGGCTTCTTCGATATGGAAAGCCTTCACTCCGCAGGCCTCCGCGACTTTGACGAAATCGATGGGCGCGAGTTCAACGCCGTATTCGGGATTGCCAAGGAAGACCATCTGCTCCCACTTGATTAGCCCCAGCGTGTTGTTCTTCACCACGATTAGCTTTACCGGCAGCTTGTGCTGAGCGAGCGTGGCAAGATCGCCCATCATCATGCTCAGCGAACCATCTCCAGTGAAGGCGACCACTTGCCGCCGCGGGTAGGCGATCTGCGCTCCGATGGCGTAAGGCAACCCAGCAGCCATGCTGCACAGTGTTCCACTGAAGGAGAACTTCTGGTTCTTGCGCAGCATCATGCGCGCGATCCAGGTAGTCACGGTGCCCGAGTCTCCGCAGACGATGGCATCATCTTTGAGCAGCTTCGACAAATTCCAGGTAATCACCTGCGGCTTCATCGGCTGGTCGCGGCGCGTGCCGCGCTCTTCCATCAGCGACCACCACTCTCGCGCCTCCTTCTGCGCTTTCTTCAGGAATCCGCGATCTTTGTTGCGCGGCAGGAAAGCCAGCAACTCGCGCAGGGTAGACTTCGCGTCGCCAACCAGGCCGACATCGACGGGATAGCGCAGTCCAATCCGCTCCGGCTTATCGTCAATCTGCACCCCTGCAGCTTGTCCCGGTTTGGGAAGAAATTCGATATAGGGAAACGAGCTGCCGACGATCAGCAGCGCGTCGCATTCCTTGAATGCGTTCCAGGAGGGCCGTGTGCCCACTACGCCGGTGCCGCCGACACAGTACGGACTGTCATCGGGGAGGCAGTCTTTCCCCAGCAGCGCCTTGACCACCGGCGCCCCGAGACGCTCTGCCGTCTGCTCCAGTTCTTCGCGCGCGCCGCGCGCGCCGGCGCCCGCCAGGATGGCAATCTTTCTTTTGCCGCGAAACATCGCCGCTGCCTTTTCCAATTGCGCGCGCTCCGGAATGCGCTTGGGCACAGTAAAGGCTTCCGATTCATGTCCGGACAGATTGCGATGCGAGCGCTTCTGCTCCGACATCTCCGCAATTTGATAGTCGATGGGAATGCAGATATGGGAAACCGCACGATGACTAAGGGATGCGCGGCAGGCAAGGTTCACCACATTCTCCACATGCGCCGGACCCATGATGCGCTGGTTGTAGATAGCCACGTCCTGAAACAGGTAGTCCTGGTTCATGTCCTGGAGATAGTGCGTACCGATCAGGTCGTGATAGGTCATGCCGGTGATGGCCAGCACCGGCGCCTGATCGATCTTCGCGTCATAAAGGCCGTTCAACATGTGGATCGCGCCGGGTGCAGCGGTTGAGAAGCACACTCCCAGTTTGCCTGTGAACTTCGCATATCCCGATGCCGCCATCGCCGCAGCCTCTTCATGCCGCATGTGGACGTAGCGAATTTTTCCTTGCGCCTTGCGCAACGCTTCCATGAATCCGTTGATTCCGTCGCCAGGCAGGCCGAAAACGACTTCTACGCCCCAATCGATTAACGTGTGTACTACCGCATCTGAGATCGTCATGAGCTCTCCTTGAGCCGGGCGCTCCGCGCACCGGGCTCAACACAGGTGAATGGAGGATTTGGTTGTTCGGTAAAGAAATGGATGATGTCTCACTATTGAGTAGATAGCGGGCACGGTGAGCGGGTTGACTACGAATGAGTGCTGCTGATCTCTGGCGCACCAATCACGGTTAGCTGAGCTTTGCAAAAACTGTCATCCTGAAGCGCTGCTTTTGCGCGAAGGATCTCCCGCGATATGTCGGACTTAGTTGCTGCTGCGTGGCTCCTCGGCAATGATCAAGCAGCATGGGCCGAAGAGTCACACACCCCAGTTCCGTCGGAAACACATCACGAGATCCTTCGCGCAAAAGAAGCGCTTCAGGATGACAGAGCATACGGTTTGCACAAGGTCTCCATACTTCATGAATGGTGCAGAATAACCGTTCAGGTCATAATGAATAGCGAGCTCATGCGGCCGGTTGGTGAGCTTCGCTCCGCTTGTGCTGCTTGAAATGTTTCTTCTGGCGCCGCCACAGGAAATATCCGAAGGTGAAGAGCCCGGCCGCCAGGGCCCACGAGGCCTTCTCGAAGTAGCCCAGCAGGGTCTCGAACTGATTGGCAAAAGCATAGCCAATCAATGCCATCGAAGTGACCCAGGTAGCGCCGCCGAGCGCGTTATAGATCGCAAATTCCTTCCATTCCATGCCCATTACTCCCGCAAGAGGTCCGGCGACCGTACGCAGACCAAAGATATAGCGGGCCCAGAAAACAGTGGCTGCGCCGTGACGCTTAAACTGGTCCCTGGCCGCGCCGATGTCATCGTCATCCAGACGAAACACATGCTGGATCCACCGGATCAGGCGTTTGCCCAGCTTGCGTCCCAACAGGAAACCCAGGTTGTCTCCCATTACCGCAGCGCCAATGCCGATGGCAATTACCCAAGCCAGGCGAAGGTGAGTTGCTTTGTGGGCGAGAAAGCTGGCAAACATGAGAATGGTTTCACCGGGAACTGGCAGCCCGGCATTTTCGCCAAGCAGTCCGCCCAAAACGGCCCAATATCCCCAGTGAGCAAGCGTGTATCGAATGGTGTGATAGAGCCAGTGCATTCTGCCTCGCGATCGATTTCCTGATTAGATGGCGCCGAGCAAATCAAAGACAGTGCTCAGCAGGCTTGATCGCGACTTTAAGGACCGTTGTCCGCCCTCGGGCGTCTTTCGGCGGACTTGAAGATGCTCGCGAAGAAGGTTTCCAGGAGCTTAGAAGATCTACATTTGAGCCGAGACAAGTGTGAGGGCACGACCGAGGTCGTGCCCTCACACTTTTTGCCTCCAATAGATTGCTCGTAATTGGAGCAGTACAATTTGCCGGCAACTAAAGACTCAGCGGTTCACCTTCTCCACTTGCGAAGCCGATAGGTAAACGCCCTGCTGCTCCAGCCTTTTCGCTCCATCGTCATTAAGATGCCATTGCTGCTTTGCCTGCTCGGCCGAGGGCGCCTTCTCTACCGTTCCAGTCACATTGACCTGGTCGCCATTTCCCACTCCGGCGTTCTTTGTCGTATTGGCGGCCCCACTGAGTACCACCAGAAGCGATTGCTCGTCGCGCGGCCCCACCCAGAGCACGTTGTCACTCACTCCATGTAGAACCTGGGAGTTGGTAAGTTCAATGTTCTTTCCTAAGAAGGCCTGCCGGTTAGTAGCTCCGAGAATAGCGTTTGAATTTGTGTTCGCAGATTGTACCGGGACGGCGCGTTGTCCACCCCAACCCCACCAGCCGCCATATCCGCCGTAGCCCCAACCGCCGAACCATCCAAAGATGATCACGATAAAGAACAGCCACCACAGCCACATCCAGCCGAAGCCAGCACTGCGGCGCGCCTCAATCAGCCGTTCCCGATTCAGTTCTCGAAGCTGTGCTTCATTGTTCTCAAACTCATCGCGTCGTTGTGGCAGGGCCATCTGTTTCTCCTTCAAACTTGTGCAAAAAATTCGTCTATTTGGCAAGACGCTCGCATAAGTCGTGGAGATGCCAGATGGTTGCTACGCGGAAGTAGTGGCGCGGAACAGCGGTTGGGCCGAACCCATCGCTCTTTCATCGATTTTGATACTATGGCGGAAGTGAAGGCGCGCTCCACACTCGTGGTCCTGATGTTGCTCCTGTGGACGGCTGCTCCTGCCTTGCGTTGTTTCAGCCAATCTCTAACCGCGGCAGAGCAAGCCTGTTGCAAAGCCATGGCCGGCGCTTGCAGCAATATGAGCAATCACTCCTGCTGCGAGAAGATCCAGTCTGGTACACAACCTGCGGTGCTTACCGCCAGCGTGAGCGAACAAAACTTTGTTGCTACTGAAGCGCTTGCTTTCACCGCTGCCGACCTCGGAAGGCAACTGCAGTTCACAAACAATACCGTCATCGCGGCTTCTCCACCTGTGCCACCGAGTGCTTCCACCACTGTCCTAAGAATCTGATTCTTTCCCTTTCTCGCCCGCCTCACGGCAATGCGTATTTGTGTTTTCCGGGAAAGGAACGGATTCATGCGAAGTTTCTGCTTCACCATTGCGTCGCTTACGTTCGTGCTGCTGTTTGGTTTCATAAGCGCGGCCAAAGCACAAGGCGCTGCTCCGGAAACTGCTCCACCGCTGTTTCCGGGCGGCGCATTCATTTCCTACAACTCGGTAATCAACACTCGTGGGGAGATGAATGGAACAACGTCGGGCAATATCGCGCCTACAGCTCGCCCGTCGCTGTCGCATGAGGGCTATTTCAATTTCACCTGGGGCTTTCATCCGGACTTCGATTTAACTGTCCTGGTTCCGATCGTCACGAATCACTTCGACTCGGCAGGAACGACGATCGGCGGAACCGGCCTGGGCGACGCAATGGTGCTCATGAAGTACCGATTTCTTCGGCATGACTCACCGCGAGGCACTACTCAGGCATCGGTTACAGTAGGCCCGAAACTTCCGACCGGTCAGACTCACTTCAGCGATAACAGAGGAAATCGTTTGCCCGCAGGTTTGCAGCCAGGCTCCGGATCAACCGATTTGTATTTATCCGGCAACTTTACGTACACCGGCCTGTTCAACCTCAGGCGCCTGGTAGCCGACGAAGATTTGCATTCGTTCTTGCGCTCGCAGGGCACACGCGCGATGCGCCTCGGCGATGATGTGGAATCGCGCTTTTGGCTGTCCTACCGTCCGTATGAATCGAAGGATGCAGTGCGAGAGTGGTTTATCGGTCCTGTGCTCACATGGCGATACTCTCAGGATGATCGCATTACAGGAGTCACTCAGCCCGGAAGTGGTGGTGACGCGTTGCTGGCGGGAATCGCCAGTTATGTCGGCGTGCGGCCCGGCATGCACGTTTGGCTGGGCGTGGATTGGGATGTGGCGCATACGACCGGCGCAACTTTCATGCCGGTGCGCCGGCACGTCAGTTTTGGAATTACACAACAGTTTCGTCTTCATCGTTAGCAAAGGAGAAGCAATGAAATTCAAAGCACTCGCAATGCTGGTCCTGCTCGGCTCGTCGGTGGTGGTGCCGGTCGCGACCGCGCAGATCAAGCACATCGAAATGCGCGTCGAAGGCATGACCTGAAACTTTTGAGCCTACGGGGTGAAGCAGCACCTCGGGCGCCAGTCTGGCGTTCAAAATGTAGAAGTCAGCTTGATCGACGGCAAAGTAGACATTACACCGAAGGAAGATGGGCAGATCGATCCGGCCCAGCTTCTGAAGGCCACCTATGACAGCGGTGTCACCGCGGCGGAGATGGACATCACCGCCCGCGGCAAGATCGTAAAGGATCAGACCGGCGCTTTGGCGTTGCAGGTGACTCCGAGCCAGTCGTTTGCGTTCGCGCCCAACGACTTGTCCAAAGGACTGGAATCTCTTGCCGGAACGCCCACTGAAGTTACCGTGCGAGGACAGCTATACAAAAAACCACCGGGGCAAAAGAAACCGAAGCCTCCGAATACTTTTCAACTGCTGGTCTTACAGGTGGAAAACAAGGAAGTGCAGAAAAAGGAATAAATGTTCAGCCGATTTGTTCTGCTGTTGTGCATCACTGTCGCGCTGGCAGGAGCCTGCCAGTCCCGATTAAGTTCTCCTGAAAAAAAGACGAGGGTCGCTGCGGGAGAGATCGGCTCGCGGCTGCCGTCGTTTTCCGCCGAGGATCTTGACGGCGCTCGAATTTCCTCAGCCAATCTCCGGGGAAAAGTAGTCCTCATCGACTTCTGGGCCACCTGGTGTCAGCCCTGTAAGCAGGAAATGCCTGGTTATCAGAGGCTGGCAGAGCAATATGGAAGGCGCGGCTTCGCTGTGGTCGGTCTGAAGCTCAACACCATGGCAGACACCGAGGACCCGCGCAGCTTTGCGAGGAAGATCGGCGTTCATTATCCGCTGGTCGTGGCAACCGACGGGCTGATCAAGAAGTTTGGCGGCATTGAAGGCTTGCCAACGACGCTGCTCTATGATCGGCGCGGAATACTGCGCAAGAAGGTCATTGGCTTCGAATACACAAAAACGGTTGAAGACGAGGTGAAAAAGCTCCTCGAAGCGAGATGATCCGCTTGCATAGCATCGCGGATACGGTGTAGAGTGCCGCTCCATTAGTCCTGTTGCCGGCGTCAGTTCCATCCGCGATAGCGGATGGGTTGGCGACTCATTAGCCCAGGCCGTACACGGAGAACTCCCATGAAGAAGATTGCTGGTTTAGCACTGGCGCTGGCCTTTGCCGGCGCTTCCTTTACCGCAGCACAGCAGGCAAGCCGGCACGCGCAAACAGCCGAGAACGATCCGGATCTGAAAGAAATGCGCGACTATCGCCTGAGCATGGACAACATTCAGAAGTACGTCGCTGCCTTTAAGGCGCTGAGCAACGATCCCACTGCCACTTGCCTCAAGGACAATCCCCCAGGAAACGCCAAGACCCTCGCTGAAGGCGACAAAATCATCGCCAACTGTGGCCACGCGGCCGCCGACATTCGCGGCGCCGGCCTCAAGCCACACGATTTTATGGTCATGACCGGAGCCCTCGTCGGCGACGTTATGGCGGTGCAGATGAAGAAGCAAGGCGCGATCAAGCAGTATCCAGACACGATCTCGCCAGAGAACGCCGCCTTCCTCGAGCAGAACTATGACAAAGTACAGGCACTGCTGGCGCCGTTAATGAGCGGCTCACAGTAGGGACAGCGAAGTCGCCCGTCCGATTTCGTGATTTCGCGATTTCGTGATTTGTGATTGTCAAATCACCCGATCAGCCGATCGCGAAATCACCCGATAGTCTGGGGAGCCGTAAATCGGCTGAGCAGGCTCTCCAGCAGCTTCTGGTCGGCGGCCTCCAGCTCCTCGCTGCTGGCTACGCCGGGAGAATCCTCGAGAACGCGGGTCAGGTCAGACAGCACGCGGAAGGCGCTCAGGTCGCCGGCCATGGCTTTGTCCACCAGCCGCTTGACTGCCACTTCCATCTTGCTGATGGTCTTTTCTTTTCCGTTCTCCACCACAACCACGGTGTCGTTTAAGGCGTTTTGCAGGACGGTCGCCAGATTGAGCGAACCTTTGCGGCGTCCCCTGGGATTGCCCGAGGCGCCGCGCTTGAATTGCGCGTGCTTCGGAGGCTTGCCGTATCCAATTGCACGATCAGGCACTCGATTTGCTCCTTCGGCGCTCTCGCCGGCTGCGGACTGCAGCATGGACGTGGGCCCTCGCCCGTTGCTTCGATTCTCAATGCCACGTTAAACTGCAGTCCAAATCCCGGGCGGGGCGCCCGCGTCGGCGACTGAGTCGATTTCACTACCCAGTTTTCGTGCTACCCCGGTTTTTGTGCCGAGGTCAAGCGAAAAGTGGCTGTGGAAAAGTTGGCCGAAAAAATTCCCTGCTAAATTCCCTGTTCTCAGAAGAAGCTGCTGGCTTCTGGCTGCTAGCTGATAGCAAAGCAAAGACTTAGGCGAAAATAGCAAAATTCCCTGCTAATTCCCTGCTCATCGGAGGAATTCGCGGATTTTGGGCAGAATTTGAGGATTTCTGGGCTGCGGCGGCTTTGCCTAAGAACGGAACCTTGCCCTAAAAATGTTGCTGTTGCCCAATAAATCAGCAGCGGCTAAGAAAAAAGAAAGGGCTGCTCCTGTTGCCAAGAGCAGCCCATTCACATAAACCGTCAGTGCCAGAGGCGCTGATAGTCTCTTACGACGACCATCACCATAATGCTGGATAGTCTTTGTGTTCTGTTGTTAAGACCTACCCCGCGTCTAAATCGGTGGTATAGAGCCTCAATCTTTGTAACCGTTACAGCGGTTGTAAGAATCGTGCTGAATACACGCCATGCAAGGTAAATCACATGAGCATACATCTGAGGTCAATCGTAATGCGGCATCTGCTTCGGTTGTCGCAGTGATTGCCTCAGAGCAGGCAGGTAAAACGCCTTAAATCAGCAGACGTGAGTGGATTTCCAGAACACAGGTTCAATTCCAAGTTCGTGCAGTTCGTGAATCAAGACGACGAGATTATGACAGAGCACTTTACAAAGCGTTTCATTGACCATAGCGGTATCGGTCTTGCTCCGAAGCGAGTCTCCAAACTTCCGCTTCATCATGGAGAAGGTCGATTCAACGTTGGAACGCTTGTGGTAGTGCTGCACGAACTCATCGCGTCTGAACATGAAGTAGTGAAACATTTGCTTCCATGCCCCGCCGACTTCACCAGTTGCGTTGGACTTGAATGCGATGAACGGAGTTCCGCCCGCATCAGTAACAGCTTTGGCGTTTCCAAGGCTCCCGTAACCCTTATCCGCCGATACTTCTTCGATGCGAAAATTCTGCGCCGTAGTGCTAACCATCGGCGCAAAAAATGGAACGTCGTGAGCGTGTTTGTCACCAATTTCAATTGCAGTCACAATGTTGGTTTTCACGCCGCACATCAGGTGACATTTGACCCAGTGATGCTCTGCTCGCTCTCTGCCGTATTTAACGTCAAACCAGCGAACAAAACGGGACGTGGTGAATCCAGACGAGTCCACCGCGAAATCCACTTCAACGGACTTCAACGGCAGACTGCTCTGCGTGATGAGATCGCGCAGGATTGGAGTAAGGCCGTCATCCTCAAGGTAATTGAAGATGGAATTGTAATGCGGAACGCGGGAGATAAAGCCTCTCGCGTGAGACTGACGAAGATCGCTCATAAAGCGACGGCCAGACACAGTGGAATAGACCTTGAACGCAGCCGAGAAGATAGCATCCGACAGCGGCAAACTAGGTCTACCGCGACGCTGGTAAATAGGCTGCGGAACCCCAGCGCACAGGTTGTGCAAGAGTTCCTGAAATCTGTCCTGCTCAGTGGTTGGGCAGCGTTATAGGCTGGCCAGTTCTGCGGATAGGTTTTCCGCACGGCGGTCATGGTGAGGGTTTCCGTGACCGTGGTGCTTCCATCCGAATGTTCTTCCCGTATCATTGCGTAACTGACCGCGAAGATGTGTTTGCACTTCTGATTGCGAATTTCAAAATCAGGGCAGGTGCAGGTTGGTTGTTTACTGGCAATGTTGACGGTATATTTGCCGGGGCCGCTTTGGGAGGGTACGAGCCAAACGCCATTGTTCCTCTTGCTTTTAGTGATTGGTCTTGTTGCCGCCAGTTCCATGCCCCGTTGTTGCCTTGCGTCCATAGCCAGCCTCTCTATGACTGGTATATTACTATTAGGTATATATTAAATCAAGTAAAATACTTGACAGAATACACCTGTGGTATATTCTCTGTGGTATGGCAAGGGTTACGTTGCAAGGGTTTCAGTGTGAGCGATGCGGCCACACTTGGGTGCCGCGTCAGGATAGTGACGAGGAGCCGAAGGTGTGCCCGAAGTGCAAATCGCCGTACTGGAACACTCCCCGCAAGTCTGGCAAAAAGACAAAACGGGGTTGAATGCGTGTGCTGCTATGCAGCGAGTCAGCGACCCCGCTACGAACGGAATCGCTGCTCTGTTAACCGAGGTCGTGCTTATATGAGCACGATGAGAGTGATTGAGTCGTCCGAAACAAGCACGAGCACAAACACTGTCAGAATCTGCTTGTGAATACCAAAACCTTCCTAGGGGACAACATAGTTCCCCTTTATACTGAGGCGATGCGGAGATGGGCTGCCAACGACAGCCCTTTCCCGCTGACCACTTTCTAGTTATGAGGGGAACAAAATGAAGTCGCTAATTATTGCACTGCTCTTCAGTGCAGTCGCATTCGCCCAGCAACCCAATGCAGTAAACAGCACAGAGAAGGTCGCTGAAACCTGCCCTGTGAAGATCGTGAAATCGGAGTTTTGGAGCGACTACGGGGTCAAAGTGAAATACCAAAATGCAAGCGACAAAGAGATCACTGCGGTCAAATTCATAGACAAATTCACCGACGCCGTTGGAGATGAAGTTACCCCGAGTAATGGCCTTCTAGGTATTACAACTTTCCATCATGATTTACTAGACGACCGCAAAGTGAAACCAGGAGAAGAAAAGACTGCGAAGTTCCAGCAGCGAACACCTGACATGCGAGTTCAGCTTCATGTATGGACGGAGACTGTTAAGTTTGCGGACAACTCCATGTGGCACGACGACGGGTCGCACTTCTGCGGGGCGGCAAAGTGACGAGTATCCAGAGACTACAAATACTGTACTACAATCAACCCTATAAGTCAATGAAAATAAATGGGTTGTAGGTACATTGACAGCACATTTGGGTGATGTTGTCGAGCATTAACGTTAGGCAGCCAAGTTGCCCAAAAATTCAACAACCTGCCTAACAAATCAGCTCAAAGACGCGATTTTGGGCAAAGCCGGCTGCGGCGAAAAAATTCCCTGCAAAATTCCCTGTTATTTGCCGGAGCAGGGATTTCTCCCTGTGACACTTACGATGGGCCACGGTTAAAAATCGGGGGGACCGCCGCCAGACCTCAGAAAAGGAAAAAGGCCCCGGCAAACCGGAGCCCTTTTCATTCTGTTGTAACAGAGTGACTGTCTACTGGCCGCAGTTGAGAGGCTGCGGAGCCGACAGGTGCGGCAGTATGGCTTCATTGGGATAGCTGTACGCGTTGTCGATGGCGCTCGAATTCTGCTCGAATTCGAACCACGGCAACAGCGCTTCGTTCTGCGGGTGATAGGTGAAGTTATTGACTGTGACCGGGAACGTGACGCTGCCGAACTGATCCAAGTCTTCAATCACATCGCCGTCTTCCATCAGGTCCTGGCACTGTCCTGCCGGATTCTTCCAGAACGGGACGATGTTGTGGATGCCGTCAAAGCCGACAAACGGATCGTTGAAGGTCTCGGCAATTTCGTGGCTGTTGGCGGTCACGTCCTGGAATCCGCCACCGAAGATACCTGGGCTGATCCAGCTCGAGTAGTTCAGCACGAAGAACCGTGGCTGATTGCCATTTGCGGGAAGGTTTGTCGCATTACCGGGCTCGAAATCGAACGTATGGAAGCCCAGCACGCAGCAGCCTCCGGTGTTGGGATCGAACAGGTAGGCGTTCGGGAACAGGAAGGTAGAAATGTCCTTGGTGGTGACATTGCCGGCTACCTCGGCCTGGCCGATGACGGAATTGTTATCCGGTCCTGCCGGGCTTTGCGGAAATAGCTTGTTGTTGAAGACGTTTTCCGCAATTAACACGAAGAAACAGCAGCTTCCGTCAGCATTGAGAGCGAACTGATAGGTGCCTCTGAGCAGCGTCATTACCTCTGGAGCCTTGAGGTTTGCCGACAGCAAAGTGTGCCAATCCGCGCGAGCATGGTTGCCGAACTCAGCACGCTGCACGGCATCAGTGATCTGGGTTGGAACCGGGCTGCTGCTGTAAGTGGACAGACCGTTAAAGACCGGACCGTTTATGAAAGGCTGAATAAACGGAGTGACATCTGAGAACAGGCGTTGGCAGCCAGGAGGGGTAATTGTATCGTCAGTTGGATCATCAGCGCAGGTAACAATAACGCCATTGACCACCTTAACGTAACGCCGAGTGCCATCGGCGTTCCGCAAATCCAGCGAAACTGGAACGATTGGAGCATTGAAAACTGTGGTTCCACCGCGCTCCGGCGGGTTTCCGACCATGCTGTATTCCCAAACATGGTGTGCGGTGCCGTCAAAGAGGATGCCTTGATTTTCAAAGTGCCCAGTGAAGTTGGTGATTGTGTCCACGCCCAGCGGGAATCCGTGGGGTGTGGGGATGTTGCCGTTTTTGTGCGCGTTAGCCGAGTTGTTGGCGTGTATCGGGTGCTTGCCAGACAGAGCGTTACGTGAAAGCGCATCACTGTCCTGCGCAAAAGCCGCAAAGCTAAAGCTGCACAGCGCCAGCAGCATGAACCAGGGAGCGAATTTCCTCATGCGATTTGATTCTCCTGAAAGGAACAAATTTTGTTAGTTGATCACTATACTCCGAAGTTGCTGGCCATAGCTGCACATACCAGTCCAAACTCGCACTTTATCTTAGTTTTGTAAGCTTTTGTAAATGAAGGGCTAAAGTACTAGATGTATTGCTGTAACTCCAGGGACGAGTTGGGGTGTGGCAAAGTGTTTCAGCTTTGATGGAACTTGTCGAGCACAGCGCTGGAAATTTCGTGCGCAGGCTATGGTCTGACGCTGACCAGCGCGATCTCGGTGCCGTGTGCGACCGGGGTCAGCACTACGATGCGCTGCTCACCGTCGGTTACCACCTTCAGTTCCATTCCTCCAACGGCAAAATCGTCGGCGTTGCACTCTGCGGCCTTGTCCAGAGAAGCGTCTGTAAGCTGCACATCAACCTGGGTGTTTTTGCCCCCGGCACATTCAACTGGCGAGCCGAGAGCTTTGAGCCGCGCGCGGTAGAACTGAAGCACCTTCTCCGGCGCGTCCTGCGACACATATTTCGTCGCCGCGAGGCGGCGGGCGGTACCCTTGGCCGCCAGCGATACGGTGCCCCGTTCACCGCCCTCGCGTACTTTTGCGCGGGGGTAAACCGGCAAGCCAGTAGCATTGCCGCTGTCGAAACGGCTTTGCCCTTGAGCCAGCGCGAATGCGCCCAATAGAAGTACGGGAAGATATCGGCTTTTGAATCGAAATGGCATATGAACTCCGAAATAGCTGCTGACCGGCTTCCACGCTTTTAGCCGGCGTGATTTGGTATTCCCAACCGTTAACGGCATGCTGTCAAGAGCTGTGGCCGGCGCACTGCATCACCCCAAGATACTTGGTCCACGGACCTACGGCCTCTCGATACTGATGCGCCATTATCCGTGAGATCTGATGCAGATGCGTCAAATCGTGAGCTGCCCATGTGGCTATCAACTGCGAGAGGGTAACCACTCCCAACGCTGGATGATTTCCGCGCTTCTCCAGGTCCTCCTGGCGCAGGTTCATTCCCCGGAGTTGGTCGAGATTTTCTGCGCGCAGACGAGCAAATTCATCCAGCAATTGGCCCAGCGACTTGCCGCGACTTTCTCGCTCCTGTGCCCAGCGGTCAAACCGCTCAAATGGCCGACTTTCACCAAATTGCAGCACCATCTTGGCACGCGGAATCCAGTCCGTGCGTTCCCCATGAATGAGATGGCCGATCACGTCGAACACGCTCCAGGTTTTTTCGCCCTCATTTCTCGAAGTCCACTCCTCCGGCAGGTCGCGCACCAGGGCATCGAGGGCCGCTGGAGTGCGAGCGAGAAGCGCTATCGTCTGCTGCAGATCGTGTTTCATATTGCTCCAATCCTCAGGAATCTGAAACTCAGATTGCGGGGTTTCACCCTGCGATTCACTTTTGCTTCCTTGACATATACGCCGGGCATCCAGAATTGCAAATTTTACATGCTGTTATCGTTTTTGCTGATGGTCGATGGCCGCGTTCAGGCGAATCTCGCTTAAATCCTGCTCCTGTTCGAGTTCGCGAGCTATTTCATCATCGATGCGGCCTTCATCCACCAGACTCAAAGTGGTGCGACGTTCAATGTTCAGGAGTTCGTGAGAGAGATCAAGATAGCGCCCGTAGTGCTCGCGAATCACGCGGTTCTCCTCACCGGCTTCTGCTTCTGCATTCGCTATGCGATGGCGATAGTGCCTCTCCATGTCCTCGTATAATCCCGCCCACGCCGTGGTGTCACTCAGGCGTCGTTGTTCCAGATACTCCAGTGCCGCTTGCAGTACCAGACGGCGCGCTTCGCTCTCCTCGCCATGAGGCGCAGACCCTCCCGCCAAGCCGAGTAAACGAATCACTGATGGAAGCGTGAGCCCCTGCAATACGAGGGTCACGAGAATCACGAAGAACGTAAGAAAGAGAATCAGGTTGCGATGCGGAAACGCCGCGCCATTCTCAAGCGTTACTGGCAGCGATATAGCCGCAGCCAGTGCGATGACTCCTCGCATTCCCGTCCAACCGATTACAAAGAGCTGGCGAGCGCGCGGCCGCTCCAGCTTCTGGTGAAACATACGCGTTCGCAGCAGGTAGGCCAGATAAGCGCTGGGAAAAGTCCAGAGCAGGCGCAACACAATGATGAAGACGCTAAACAGCGCGCCATAGCTGAAGAGGCGAGTTAAGGATGACTCTTTGATTCCCGCCATCACGTACGGCAACTGCAGGCCGATCAGTACGAATACCACTCCATTCAATATGAATGTCAGCGAGTTCCAAACTGCATTGGCCTGCAGGCGCACGCTCGGAGAGAAGAATTGTGGGTTGCGGCGACTGAGATAGAGTCCGCTGCCGACTACCGCCAGCACTCCGGAAGCGTGGATCGCTTCGGCCGCCAGATAAGTGGTATATGGAACAAAGATGCTGATCGCGATCTCGATGGGGCCATCGTCGATCCGATGCTCGAACCATTCCACTATTCGTGCCACTACCAGACCCACGGCCAACCCGCCAATCGCAAGATAAGCAAAGCGCAGGATACCGGCAGAAACCGTGGGTACCTGCCCATATACCACCATTGCCGTAGCAAACTCCAGGGCAAGAAGCCCGCTGGCATCGTTCACCAGGCTCTCGCCCTCGAGCACATTGGTAACGTGGCGGGGCAGCCCGATTCGCCTCGCGATCGAAGTCGCCGCGATGGCGTCAGTCGTGGACACCACCGCACCCAGAACGAAGCCGCTGCGCCAGTCGACGCCGGAAAATAACAGCGGCGCGCCCGCGGCAACTCCGAACACAGTGAACGCAACCAGTCCCACACCCAGCAGGCATATGGTCACGAGGTTGTCTGCGAATCCCCGCCAGGAAATAGTCCAGGCCGCGCCGTACAACAACGGCGGTAGCACGACCAGGAATACCAGTTCGGGATTCAGCGTAATTCTAGGAATGCCGGGAACAAACCCCAGCAGCAATCCGGCCACTACCAACACAATCGGATATGGAGTTTTGAGCCTCTGCGCCAGCGCGGCAAAAATTACCACCAGCAGCAGAAGAAGCAGTAGAACCACTTCTGTGGCATGAACGCTCGTTTCCGACATCGCCCCTAGTGTACTGAGTCATTAGGGATGGGTCGCGTCGGCATCACCCATCCGCTGCCGCGGATGGTACTGACATTTCCGTGGTGAAACTCGGCCTTTATGGCATCACCGGCAGCACGATGTGCGATGGCGTTTGCGCGCTGCAGTAGATTCGTTGCGTGGCCGGCACGTAATCTGACGCTTTCGCCTGATAGATGCTGGGCACGAATTTCTGCGGATTGCGATCGATCAGCGGGAACCAGGTGGACTGCACCTGCACCATGATGCGGTGTCCTTTGAGGAAAACATGATCGTGGTCGCGCAGCGGAATGGAATATTCCGTTGGCTGGTTCGGCGTGAGCGGAGCAGGCGTGGTGTAGCTGTGGTTGTAGCGCCCGCGACGCACCTCCATGGCGATGGGCAGCTCGTAGCCATTGAGTGACTCGCGATACTCACCCGGCTCCGGGCCGGATTCCGGTTTCCAGTCATCTTTTTGCGCGTGCTGCGGATACACGTCGATCAGCTTCACCACAAAATCGCTATCGGTGCCGCTGGTCGAGGCGAACAGATCAGCAGCCAGTTCGCCGGTAATCTGCACATCATGATCAAGCGGCGTGCTGATGAAAGTCGCGACATCGGGGCGATCGCTGACAAAGCGCTGATCCTGCACCTCCCAAGCCGGCCAGTCTCCCCCCGGATAAGTAGGCGAAATCGGCCGGTGCCGATATGGAACTGGATCTGATGGATCGGAGACGTACTGCTTGTACTCCTCGTCCGATTCCGCCCCGGGAGCGTCGAACGACAGAGTTCCATCGGAGTGCAAATAGAGGTTCGTTGCCTTGGCTTCCTTGGGAGGCCATGCTGCGTATTTGTGCCAGGTGTTCGATCCAGTTTCGAAAGTCGTCACCTTGAAGTCGGGCTTGCTTCCCTCGCCATGCAGGTAGTAGCGGAAGAAAGGCGCTTCGATGTTCTCGCGGAATTCCAGTGAGGTCTTGTGCCCGCCGAAGGGAATCTGCCCCAGATGACTGCCCTCCGGCCCTTGCCAGCCGCCGTGGTTCCAAGGTCCTACAACCATGAAATTGATGTTGTCGGGATCATGCTCCTCCGAGTTGCGCCAGATCTTCCATGGCCCCCACGGGTCTTCCTGGTCCCAGAAGCCGGAGACATTCAGGTTCGGCACCGGCGAGCTGTGAAGCTGGTTTACCCACGCCTCCTTCAGCCAAAACGAATCGTAATCGGGATGTTCCATCATCTCGTTCCAATATGGGATTGAGCCGTGAATGTATTTTAAGTTCACGTTCCCGAGCGGCCCCAGGTCGAGGTACCAGGTATAGGTGTCGTACTTATCGAAGTTGAAGTGGGTATTGGAGTTCTTGTCGGCCTGCTCCATGATCGAGTACTCGACGGCGTAGCTCTCGCGCAGCGCGCCGTAGCGATGCATATCGTCATTCATCCACTGGTCTGCCGGGGAAGCCTGCTCGCTGACCGCCTTCAACGCCGGATGCGGATGCAGCAGCGTTATCGCTGAGGTGAGGCCGCTGTACGACACGCCCCAGATTCCAACCTTGCCGTTGTTATTTGGTACGTTCTTTACCAGCCAGTCGATGGTGTCATACGCGTCAGTGGTTTCGTTTGTGGCCTGCGGATTCGCAAGATCGACCTGAAAGGAAAGATTGAACGTTCCCTCTGACTTGAAGCGTCCGCGCAGGTTCTGGAAAACAAAAATGTATCCATCTTTCGCGAATTCGCGCAGATTGGGCGGCAAAGGATCCGGAACTTTTGAGAGAACTCCGTAAGGCGTGCGCAGCAGCAGAATCGGCAACGGCGCCCATTGAGTCACCGGCCGCATAATCACCGTCTGCAGATGAACCCCGTCCCGCACCGGGACCATTACTTCTTCCAGCTTGAAAGCCGGCCCAGCCTGGGCAACGCAAGCGGCCGAGAAAATAACGAAGACAAACAACGAAATTCTGCGCAAGACTATTTCTCCTGGGATGAGAAAGTTGAAAGCGCAGGAATTGTAATTCACCTCGTTGTCGCGGAGAATACGGTCTTGGAAACGATCTGCCCCGCCCTTCAACTACCCTCAATTGACCCTCCGGAAAGGCACCGTTACACTTGTCGGTTTCCGCATCCAAATCTAGGTAAGCGGAGTTCGCCCTGTGCCTTACTCGAAAGACCTTCTGGATTCCCTGCACAACATCGCCACCCAGCTCAGAATCGACTCGATTCGCGCCACCACGGCCGCGGGTAGCGGACATCCCACCAGCTCAATGTCGGCCGCCGAAATCATGGCGACATTGTTCTTCTCGGTCATGAATTTCGATCCCGAGCACCCTGAGAACCCGGCCAATGACAAATTCGTTCTCTCGAAAGGTCACGCTGCTCCGGTGCTTTATGCGACTTGGGCAGAATTGGGATACATCAAACGCGAGCACCTGCTCACCTTGCGCCGCATCGATTCTGACTTGGAAGGCCATCCGACGCCGATTCTGAAATTTGTCTCCGTCCCCACCGGCTCTCTGGGACAAGGCATTTGCGTGGCCCTGGGCATGGCGCTGGACGCGCGTGTCGACGGCAGCAATTACCGGGCTTACGCGCTGCTTGGCGATGGCGAAAATGCAGAAGGTTCGGTTTGGGAAGCGGCCGAAGTTGCGTGCCATCACGACGTCGATAATCTCTGCGCGATCGTTGACGTGAACCGCCTCGGGCAAAGCCAGCCCACCATGCTGCAGCATCACATGGAAACCTACCAGGCGCGCTGGTCGGCATTCGGATGGAACGCGCTGGTCGTCGATGGTCACGACGTGCAGCAACTTCTGCAAGCCTTTGACAACGCCAAGCAAACCAAAGGCAAGCCGACAGTGATTCTGGCGCGCACGCTCAAAGGCAAAGGCGTCTCCTTCGTAGAAGACAAAGAAGGCTGGCACGGCAAGGCGCTGAAGAAAGATGAAGCCGAGAAAGCCATCGCCGAACTGGACAGACAGTTCGTCAAGACCAGCGCCGCTCAGCCGACGCCAGGCAAACCCAACGGCGCTCCCAAACAATATGGTGCGTACAAACACATCGCGGCGCCGCAATACGAAATAGGCAAGGAAGTCGCGACCCGGGAGGCTGCGGCCCATGCCTTAGCGGAAGTGGGAAAACTGAACGAGAACGTGGTCTGCACCGACGGCGACGTCGAGAACTCTACCCACACGGAATTCTTCCAGAAAGCCGCGCCCAACCGCTTCTTCGAAGGCTACATCGCCGAGCAGAACATGGTGGGAATGTCGATGGGACTGGCTGCAACCGGCAAAATCGCCTTCGCCTCCACGTTCGCCTGCTTTCTGACGCGCGCCGCCGACTTCATTCGCCTCGCCGGCCTGGCGCACTCGAACGTCAAGTTCCTGGGAACCCATGTTGGCGTTTCCATCGGAGAAGACGGCTCTTCGCAGATGGGACTCGAAGACATGAGCCTCTTCCGCGCTCTTCCCGAATCCGTCGTGCTCTATCCCAGCGACGCGGTGAGCGCCTGGTACGCGGTCGATCTGGTTTCTGCGCGCAAGGGACTTTGCTACATTCGCGCCGGAAGGCCGAAGCAGCCGGTGCTCTACTCAAATGATGAGAAGTTCGAAATCGGGAAGGCAAAGATCCTGCGCAGAAGCCCTGAGGACGCCGTGACCGTCGTTGCCGGCGGCGTGACGATTAATGAGGCGATCAAAGCCTATGAACAATTGCGGCGGCAGGGCACGTCAATTCGCGTGATCGACATCTTCAGTGTGCGGCCGGTGGATGCGGAGGGATTATTGCGCGCCGCTTCTGAGACCAACAACACCATCATCACCGTCGAAGACCACTACGCTTCCGGCGGTATCGGCGACGCAGTTTCCGAAGCGGTGACTCCCGAAGGAGTGCGGGTGTTTCGGCTGGCAGTGCGCGAAGTGCCGCACAGCGGAAAGCCGGAAGAACTGCTGGCGAAGTACAAGATCGATGCCCAGGCAATCGTGGAGCAGGTGCACGCTGTGATGCCAGTCGGGGCGCGATAATGACGTAGGTGCAGGCATCCTCGCGCTTTGCAAAAAACTTCTTCCACCACGGAGGACATTGAGGAACACAGAGGAAAAACGAAATTGAAATCGGTGTTCCTCTCTGACCTCCGTGTCCTCTGTGGTAGCTCCTCTACAACGCCGCCGGCGTCCACGGATCAAAGCTAGCGATCCGCCAGCAATGTCCCGCCGCTCGCGTAGTCCTCTTTTGTGACTTCCACAAATGTTACGGTGATAGCCTCGCGCTTGGCTCCCGCATCTTCGACGAGCGCATCGGTCACGCGCGCCGCAACCTTGCGCTTCTGCTCGATGCTGCGGCCCTTCAGGAGAGTGATTTGGACAACTGGCATCTCGACATCCTTTGAAAACAGGACAGATTTCGAAATTGGGTAATTTCGAAATCGGGTAATTGAAAAGGAGTTCAATTACGAAATTACCCGATTACGAAATTTCGAAATTGCAGTTATTTCGCCAGCTCGTATCCCGCAAAAAAGTAGCTCAATTCAAAGCGCGCGGTGTCTTCCGCGTCGGAGCCGTGGATGGCATTGGCTTCGATGCTGGCGGCGTGTTTCTTGCGGACCGTTCCCGCTTCGGCTTTGGCCGGATCGGTGGCGCCCATCAGTTTGCGCAGATCGGCAATCGCATTCTCCTTCTCCAGCGCCAGCGCCACGATTGGTCCCGATGACATGAAGCTGGTGAGCGATGCGAAGAATGGACGATTCACATGCACGGCGTAGAAGCCCTCGGCTTGCTCTTTGGTGATCTCCAGCATCTTCATGCCGATAATGTGAAAGCCGGCATGTTCAAGCATGTGGAGAATGTCTCCGGTTGCGCCTTTCTTTACGGCGTCCGGTTTGATGATGCTGAAGGTGCGTTGCAGGGTTTTCATAATTGCTCAGTTCCGATCCCGGTCATGAAATTGTCAAGAAATTGTCATCCCGAGCGAAGCGAGGGATCTGCTTTCCTAGTCTGCTGCGAACAGCAGATTCCTCGCGCCAAACCCAGCGCCTCGGAATGACAATTCTTAGAATTGCGTATTCGCAAAACGAGACGCGGCATGCCGTGTCTCTGCCAACCGCGCCCTGGCAGCCAGCAGCTAGTAGCTAGTAGCTTGCGCCAGCGTTTCGCCGATCACTGCCGGCGACTTTGCCACGCGAATGCCTGCGGCTTCCAGGGCTTTGATTTTTTCGCTGGCCGTGCCGTGGCCGCCGGAGATGATGGCTCCGGCGTGTCCCATGCGGCGTCCCGGCGGGGCTGTTTGTCCGGCAATGAACGAGACCACTGGCTTGCGCACGTGCTGCTTTACGAACTCGGCGGCGGTCTCTTCGGCATTGCCGCCAATTTCGCCGATCATGATGATGGCCTCGGTATCGGGATCTTCGTTGAAGAGCTTGAGCGCATCGACAAAACTTGTGCCGATAATGGGATCGCCGCCGATGCCGATCGCGGTGGATTGTCCGATGCCGCGCTGCGAAAGCTGATAGACGGCTTCGTAGGTCAGCGTCCCGGAACGGGAAACAATGCCAATCTTTCCCTGCTTGTGAATGCGGCCTGGCATGATGCCGATCTTGCACTTTCCCGGCGAGATGATGCCGGGACAATTCGGCCCGATCAGTCGCGAGCGCTTCCCCTGCAGGAACTCCCAGGCGCGCACCATGTCCATGGTGGGAATGCCCTCGGTGATGCACACGATGAGCGGCAGCCCCGCATCGGCGGCTTCCATGATGGCGTCGGCCGCGAACGGGGGCGGAACGAAGATCATGGTCGCATTTGCGCCGGTCGCGCGTACCGCCTCTTCCACGGTGTTGAACACCGGCCAGCCTTCGTGCGTGGTACCGCCCTTGCCGGGAGTGACTCCGCCGACGACGTTGGTACCGTACTCGGCGCAGCCCTTGGCGTGAAATGTGCCTTCGCGTCCGGTGATGCCCTGGACGAGGAGGCGGGTGGAATTGTCTATGAGAATGCTCATTTTTTGTGCTGTGCCGCGGTGCGTACCTTCAGCAATGATTTTTTCAACATGAGCTCGATCCGGTCTGCCTGATTACTGAGCTCCTGAGCCGGGGAGACATCGATGAAATTGAAGCCCTTCGCAATCTCGATTCTCACTTTCAATTCCTTGGCCGAACGCAGCGCTGCTTGCAACTCCGGACCCTGTCGCGAGCGTCCAGCACCCCGGAAGCACGAGCGACTTGGGAAGCAATGCAAAGGGCCGAATTGCGCATTTCCAGCGAGAGTCCCTCCACCTCATGCGGTGGAAACGACTGCGCCAGCCGATAAATTTCGAGAGTCAAGTAGTGCGCTTCCTGCCATATTCGCAGCCTCCTAAAATTCATCGTGTTCTCGCGTTCACTCGGATCCGCCCGTGTGCGCCGTGACGACACGACCTCCGGTGATGCCGCTACTTTGTCAAACCTGTCATCCTGAAGCGCTTCTTTTGCGCGAAGGATCTGCTGCGATATTTCGTACCTAACTTCGATGTGCGCGGCTCTTCCACCTGCAATCTCGATCAATCGTGGCCGAGGAGCCTCGCAAGTGCATTCAATTCCGAAGCGTAGCAGGAGATCCTTCGGCCAAAAGATGTCCTTCAGGATGACAGCGCGCAATTCACCTTTGCAAGGTACTCGTTGCGGGATGAAGTAGGCGACGTCGTGCCCTAACGCTTGTCTCGCCCGAAGCTGCCTTGTGAAGCTGCCTTGTTCTGTTCCGTCGAATCATCTACCGCCGCTCCGCGGCGCAACTTATTTCGCCGCTGCAACAACTTTTTCTGCCGCATCTTTCATTGTTTCTGCAACGATGAAATTCAATCCGGACTGCTTCAGAATTTCGCGGCCCTGCTCGACATTTGTACCTTCGAGACGCAGCACTACCGGAATGCCGATCTTTGTCTTCTTGGCGGCTTCGACTACCCCTTTCGCCAGCGTATCGACGCGCAAAATCCCGCCGAAGATGTTGATCAGGACTGCCTTCACATTTTTGTCGCTGAGCAGAATCTCGAATGCGCGTTCTACCTGCTCGGCGTTGGCGCCTCCGCCTACGTCGAGGAAGTTTGCGGGCATGCCGCCGGCGTACTGGATGATGTCCATCGTCGCCATCGCCAGTCCGGCGCCGTTCACCATGCAAGCGATATTGCCGTCGAGGCGAATGTAATTCAGGCTGTACTTCGAAGCCTCCACCTCAAGCGGATCTTCCTCCGCCGTGTCACGCAACTCCTTAATGTCTTTGTGGCGGAAGAGCGCGTTGTCGTCGAAGTTCATCTTCGCGTCGAGGGCAAATACCCGGCCGTCGGTGGTGGTGATAAACGGATTGATTTCGCACAGCGAAGCGTCGGTCTCTGAGGTCGCACGATAAAGCGCGCTCATGAGCTGCACTGCCGGGTTCACCTGCTCCGGCTTCAGCCCAAGTGCGAAAGCCAGCTTGCGTGCCTGATATGGCTGAAGTCCGATTGCCGGATCGATGGTCTCCTTGAGAATGGCCTTGGGATCGCGGGCGGCCACTTCCTCGATCTCCATTCCGCCGGCCGCCGATGCCATGAAGACCAGGCGCGCCGCGGCGCGATCCAGCACGATGCCCAGGTAGAGCTCGCGCTCGATCGGCAATGTCTCTTCGATAAGAAGCCGCTGGACCTTCTGTCCTTGAGGTCCGGTCTGATGGGTGATGAGCTGCATTCCCAAAATCTTGCCGGCCAGTTCGGCGGCTTGGTCGGCAGTTTTGGCCAGCTTTACCCCGCCGCCTTTGCCGCGACCGCCGGCGTGGATCTGGGCTTTGACGACGATGCCTTTTGCCCCGGAGGCGAGCAACCGCTTCGCGATCTCCAGCGCCTCGTCTTTGCTGTTGGCCATCTCGCCGCGGGGCACGGCGACTCCGTAGCGTGCGAGGATTTCCTTGGCCTGATATTCGTGGATTTTCATTGAGACGTAAGTCAGGAAGCAGGAGCTACCGAGGCAGTTCCCGCAGGTGAAGAAAACTCACGATTCTATAAGAGAAGTCTTAGAGGGGGCAAACCTGAGGTTGAACCGATTTCTGGAGTGCTGTGTGCGACTCGCGCACATAGTCTAATTTCGATCTGTGCAAGTGGCCTGCTACCACCCTACTGTGCGGGCGCTCTCGATTGCTGTAGCCGACCGGGGTAACACGAAGGCCCTTCGTGTTAGCCCTCGGGTCCTTCATTTCCCTATGACCACCAACTCGCCATTCTCAATTCTCAAGTCAGCGATGTAGTCAGGCAATTTGAGTTTTTCGCGCGTTGCGGGGTCGCTGAACTTCTTCTGCAAGGTTTCCTGTACGAGGGAGAGCGGCACTGGCAAGCTGCCGACCTGAAAACCGGTCGGCACAAACTCCACATAACCGTCTTTGCTGCCCAGGTGTCCACTCAAGCTGACCACCACGTCCTGACCGGCGATACGGGTGGTGAACTGCCCTTTTACCTGATCGCCCTCAAACATCACCTGCTGGTTGCTTGTCGCCACCTGGTCGGGCGAAAGGGTGGTTGGACTGTTGAGAGATGCTGAGGTGCTCGGCGGAATCTGAGGCTCCGGCGTCGCTTGCGCTGGAGAGTTCGCAAGCACCAGCGCGGCGCTTACCTCATCGGAGGTAATGCGCGCCGCAGCGCCGGATTCGCCGCGCTCGTGCGCGGCTTGAATATCGCCCAGCTTCGTCTGAAAAGCGCTGGCATTATCCGATAGCGCGGCCGGCGATTGCGGCGGCATGGCCAGCGGTTGCGGCTTCTTGAGTAAAAGTACGAGGGTTACAACCAGCGAAAGCCAAAAAAATAGTTGCAGGATTTTACGCGCCATGCGGACACCTCCATGAACGTTGGTCTCCGCTCACATCATCATTATTCATGTGATTTGGCTAGATTACGTTTGGGGGAAGGCCTGCGAAAGTAACCTGCTGCCGCGTTGATTATGAGCTCGATGTCTCACGTTGAACTTGAACTTTTTCCGGCAGCCATTTGGCCAAGCCTGCGATTCAATCGCCCGGTCAGCATCAGTCCTAACATGCGGAAGTCGCTGATGAACGACCACCAGGGATGCCCGAAGGTTGCCGGTTTATTTCCCTCGATCAGGAAATGGCCAGTCCAGGCGAAACCGTATCCGATCGGAAGCCAGAGCCACGCGAGCCAACGGTGTTGTGAGAACAGGAGCGCCCACAGAAATACGGCAAATCCCAAAATGGTTCCGCAGCAATGAAGCAGGCGGTTGCCGGGCTCGCTGTGTTGCTGTAGATAAAATGCGAAGAACTCGTCGTAGCTGGAGAAATGCTGTTGTGGCATTTAGTCTCCGGCGCGCCTAGCGCACCACGCCTTCGAGCGGCGAACTGGCAGTAGCATACAACTTTTTCGGCATGCGTCCGGCGAGATAGGCGCTGCGTCCGGCGATGACCGCATGATGCATGGCCTCGGCCATCAATACGGGATCTTCAGCGTTGGCGATTGCGGTATTCATCAGGACGGCATCGGCGCCGAGTTCCATAGCGACCGTTGCATCCGAGGCGGTACCCACGCCGGCATCCACGATCAGGGGAACATCGGTGATCATCTCCCGCAAAATGCGAATTGAGGCCGAATTCTGAATGCCCAGGCCGCTGCCGATGGGTGCTCCCAATGGCATAATTGCGCTCGCGCCGGCATCGAGCAGTCTTTTTGCAACTACCACATCATCAGATGTGTACGGAAGAACAGTGAAGCCTTCCTTCACCAGAATGCGTGTTGCTTCAATGGTTGCTTGCACGTCGGGAAAGAGCGTCTTCTGGTCGCCAATCACTTCCACTTTCACCCAATCGGACAGCCCCACTTCGCGCCCTAACAACGCCGCGCGCACGGCCTCATCGGCGCTGTAGCAGCCGGCCGTATTCGGTAACAGGAAATAGCGCTGTGGGTCGATGAAGTCGAGCAACGATTCCTTGCTGCGATCGAGGTTTACCCGGCGAACGGCGACCGTGACGATCTCGGAGCCCGAGGCTTCGATGGCTAGCCGCGTCTGCTCTCCGTTTTTGTACTTGCCGGTTCCGACAATCAGGCGGGAGGTGAATGCCCGCCCGGCAATGACCAGTTCATCCATGGAAAGATTCTAATCGCCTGCGACGCTGCGAAACAAAGTCAACAGCTAACCACGGATTCACGGATGAGCACGGATGCCACGGATTCCCTGAGAATTATCGGTGTGATCCGTGGGCATCCGTGGTAAAGCTGTTGGTGTTGTCGTTGATGTTGTTCTATACAGTCGCAGGATGCGAAGCCTTGCCTTCGGCATACATCGCGTCGATTTGCTTCCTATACTTCTGCTCGATCACGCGGCGACGAAGCTTGAGGGTCGGCGTGACTTCTCCAGCTTCCACAGTGAATTCATCGGGAACTATCAAGATCTTCTTTAAGGTTTCAAAATGCGCCAGATCGCGATTCACTTGATTAACTATGTCTTGATAGAGCCCGGCAACCTTCGAATGCGCGACCAACTCCTCGCGAGATGAGAACGTGATTGCCTGTTCCCTGGCCCACTGCTGCAGCGCGGGAAAATTGGGACATATCACCACGCTGACGAACTTGCGCAAGTTGCCGATAACGACCGAATATCCGACAACGGCAAAGGTCTTCAGTTTATTTTCGATCGGCTGCGGGGCCACGAACTTTCCGCCGCTGGTCTTGATCAGGTCCTTCTTGCGGTCGGTGATTCGGAGAAATCCTTGCGAGTCAATCTCTCCGATGTCTCCGGTTTTGAACCAATCACCTTCGAAAGTGTTCGCCGTCTCCTGCGGATTCTGCCAATAGCCCTTAAATATGGATGGTCCACGTACCAGCAACTCGCCGTCTGCGGCAATCCGGCATTCGACATTTGTGAGCGGTTTGCCGACGCTGCCCAGTTCATACGCCTCAGGATTATTGACTGCAATCACAGGTGAAGTCTCAGTCAAGCCGTAACCTTCAAAGATGCGAATGCCGACGTCGGCAAACCACTGGGCGAGATCGATGCCGAGCGGCGCGCCGCCGGAAAGAAACATCTTCACCTTTCCGCCAAACCAGTTGAAGATCGATTGATAGACCAGCCGGTTCGCCAGCTTCCACTCCTGCGAGTCGGGCGTCTCGCCACGCAGTATCTGTTCGCGATGCCGCTGGCCGATCTTCAGCGCCCATTGCAGGATCATGTGACGAAAGCCGCTACGGCCCCGCCGTTCCACTTCCTGCCGCACCTTTTCATACACGCGCGGCACGGCAACGATGAGCTGCGGCCGGGTTTCCTGCAGCTTTTTAGGAAGCTCATCGAAGCTGGGGCAGTAGGCCAGGGTCACGCCGCGCAGGAAGCAAAGATAGTCAACATGCCGGGCAGTGACATGCGAGAGCGGGAGGAACGAAAGCGAAACGTCTCCCACCTGCCACTCCAGGGAACGCCCGCTCTCAGCCAGGTTCGAGGCCAGATTGCCGTGTGTCAGCATCACGCCCTTGGAGATGCCGGTTGTACCGGACGTATAAATAATGGTTGCCAGATCGTCCGGGACGGCGGCGCCGAGAAGGGTATCGAATGCGCTGTCGCGCTCCATCGGAGCCTGGCTTCCCAGAATGGTGCTCATGCGAACTGCGGCGGGATCCTCGATCTCATCCATTACCACAATTCGCTCGAGGTTCATGCCGGCTTTAATGGCAAGGACCTTCTCTAGCTGTTGCTTGGTGGAGAGGAAGATCGCGCGCGCGCCGGAATTCTTGAGGGCGAAGGCCGCCTGCTCTGCGGTGAGCGTTGGATAAATAGGGACGTCAACAGCGCCGATAGCCAGACAGGCAAAATCTGTGACCGGCCACTCCATGCGATTTTCGGCCAGCAGTGCGACCCGATCGCCTTTGCGAATGCCCCAATCCTCAAGCTGTCGCGCGGTGCGGTGAACACAACCATAAAGCTGGCGGGAGCTCACATCGTGCCACACCCCACCGCGCTCGTAGGTGAGCACGCGCGGCGAATCGCGTTCAATGGCCGCGAGAAAGAGGTCATTTAAGGTGAAAAGGGAGCTCAGGAGCGCGCCTCCATTCCCGATTTCTTTGCCGAAGACATTCCGGCCAGGAGCAGATTGACGACCTCATCGGCGGCTGCAGCCAGATCGTAGTCGCGCGCGCTTAATACCCATGCGGTGACCAACTCGTCCAGCGCGCCGAAGAAACAGGAGGCGGCAATTTTGTCAGAGACATCCTGACGAATGCTGCCGGTTCGCTGGCCTTCGCGAATGATCTCCCGAATGAGGTTGAAGTACGCCTTCATCTCCTGCTGCGAGAATTGCGCGAGGAATTTCGCGCTTTGTCGCAGTTCGGTCTGCAGCACGACGGCGATGCTGCGGTTGCGGCCGAGGGCCTCCAGGTGCAGGCGGGCAAGAATGCGTAGGCGCTCGGCAGCGTCAGGAGATCCTGCAATCTCGTTTTGGGCGCGGCGGAAAAACGATTGAAACGCGCCGTCCAGCGCAGCCATCAATATTTGTTCTTTCGACTTAAAATAAAGATAGACGGTCCCGCTGGCCACGTCGGCGCGCTCGGCGATTTCCGCAACCCGGCTGTTGTGAAATCCCTTTTCGGCAATGACGGCGATGGCGGCGTCCAGAATGCGCTGGTATTTGTCCGTAGAGCGGTTGTTCCCGTTCGTGGCTGGAATGGCACCCTCCTGTCCCCTGTTTTCAGCGGACAAGCGGCTTTTCACCTTTGCCGGCGGCTTGGTTGGAAGCATTCTGTGAGACCCTGAACGTACTGAGTTTACCGCGAGCCTGCAAGGGCGAAGATCAAAGAATTGGTTGACGCACCGGGCCGGCGCGCATACTCTCTTTACGCCAATGAGGAACTGATGAGAAAAACGTTATTGTCTTCGATTTTAGCGAGCGCAGTCCTGTTGACATCGGCGGCGTTTGCCGGCACGAAGGACCAGAGTTCGGCTCCTGAGCCGACTATCAAGGTGGGCTCCACCGCGCCCGACTTCACCCTCACAGACCAAAATGGGAAGCAGGTGAAGCTTTCCGATTTTCGCGGCAAGAAGAATGTCGTGCTTGCCTTTTACGTTTTTGCCTTTACTGGGGGTTGAGCGAAGGAGATGCAGGCCTTCCAGCAGCAGTTGAAAACGCTGGAAGACGCAGACACCCAGGTTCTGGGTGTGAGCATGGACAGTCCTTTCGCCAACAAAGCCTGGGCGCAACAAATTAACGTGACCTTCCCGCTGTTGAGCGACATGGGAGGCGCGGTCACGAAGGAGTACGGGGTCTACGAGCCCAAGTACAAAGCCGCTCGGCGGGTTACCTACCTGATCGATAAGGATGGAAAAGTCGTCGAGATGCAGAAGGATTCCGAAGCCCTCGATCCAACCGCGGTGGTGACCAGTTGTCAAAGACGGCGGATGAAGAGCGGGCAATAGACTGATCCCAGGGTTCACGAGAGTTACCAGATCGGGTGATCGGGCCATCGGGTCATCGGGTGAAGTGAAATCAAATCGCCCGAAGACCCGACGGTTCGATCGCCCGATTTCTAAAATGCAGCAACTCGCAGGGAAAATTGCAGTTGTTACCGGCGGTAGTCGTGGCATCGGTGTGGCGATTGCCCGCCAACTCGCTGCCGTAGGATGCGCGGTCACCATCACCGGACGCGATCCGCAGACGCTGGAGAGAGCGGTCGCTCAATTCCGAAGCGAGGGATTTGCGCTCGAGGCACAGCGATCCGACGTCGGCAGCGAGAGCGAAGTCAAGAACCTCTTCTCGTCTATTAAGAACCGGTTTGGAAAGCTGGATTATCTGATCAATAACGCCGGAACGGCACACGCGCTGGCCAGTGTCGATCGGCTCTCGGCAGAGGAATTTCGCAGAGTTGTCGACACCAATCTGACGGGAACTTTTCTTTGCACGCGCGCTGCGATTCCGCTGATGGGCGCCGGAGCGGTGATCGTCAACAATCTCTCAGTAGCCGCGACGCAGGTGTTTGCCGGCATGTCTGCCTATTGCGCGGCGAAGGCCGGAGCCCTGGCATTCACGAATACGCTGCGTGAAGAACTGCGCGAAAAGGGAATCCGCGTGCTGGCATTGATTCCCGGCGCAGTCGACACGGAGATCTGGAACCAGTTCTGGCCGGAAGCGCCGCGCGAAAAAATGATATCGGCAGAAGATGTGGCACGCGCAGTCATGCTGGCGTTGAGCATGCCTCGGGGCACATCAGTCGATGAGATTCGGATCGGTCCGGCTACAGGCACTCTCTAGCGCGGGGGCAAATTGCACCGAGAACTCTGAAGAGTTCTGACTATTATGGATGCAAAGGGATTACGTGAAAGCCCAGCTTGCCTTCGATCCGGTAAGTCGCGAAATCAGCCTGATCCACGGTGAAAATCGTTGAAAGAGACTCTCGCTTCGCCAGATAAACGAGAGTAGCGTCAGCAAAATCCATTGGTCTATCCCAGTAACGGGACATTAATGCATGCACATGACCGAGTTCTGCGTGCTCGATCGTTCCCAAGGCAACCGCACCCGAGTGAATGAAGTCCCAAGCCGCTTCTATTCCGCGCCGGTTATTGCCGAGCAAGTGGAATAATTCGGTTAGGACAGCTTCAGAGGTTAGCAACGGAACCCGAAGCTGCTGGAATGTTTCGACGCATGCCTCATGCCAACGATCCTTTTGCTCCAGCATTGCGAGAATTGCGCCGGTATCAATCAGCGCGCTAGCGGCCATATCGTTTCGCCAGCCGCTCCCGCACCAACTTTCGCACATTTTCAGAGCGGGAAGGACTACCCGCGAGGGCCCCAAAGCACTTTGCGGCGGCGGCATGGATCCTCGCCTGCTCCTCTTCGCCATCAAGGGAGCCACTCTTATTCAGCCAATCTCGAACTGCCCTGTCGAGGATCGCGGAAACCGAGACTCCGCGCAGGCGGGCCTCTCGTTCCAAGTCGGACTTGACCTCCGGGGCTATGCGCCAGCTATAAACTTCGGTCTTCATGCACTACATTGTAGTGCACGGTCGGTTTTTCAAGAAGACAAATCGTCAGATCGAGCGCGGAAGGTCACTAAAATCACGCGATCTCATTCATTCATACCGCAGAGCCACCATAGGTTCCACCGACGACGCCCGGCGCGCGGGCAGGAAGGCCGAGATCAGTGCCACGGCTGCGACTCCCACCAGCGCTGCCAAGAACGTCAGCGGATCTGCCGGGCTGAGTCCAAACAGCATCGATTTCATCAGCCGCGAGCTGGCGAATGCCAAAGGAAGTCCCACGGCGATGCCGATGGCTGCCACGATCAGGCTCTCGCGCAGGATCATCCATAGCACTCCGCTGCGTTGCGCTCCCAGCGCCATTCGTACTCCAATCTCCGCGGTGCGGCGGCTTACGCGGTATGCCAGCGTTCCATAGAGTCCGGTAGCGACGAGCAGCGCGGCCAGAGCTCCGAAAAAGCTGGCCAGGCGCGAGAACAATCGCTCGTCTGAGTACGATTCCTGCAGTTGCTCCATCTGGGTTGTGGGCTCGAGCAGGGGCAGATCGGGATTGATATCGCGCATGACGCGGCGGACTTCGTCGACCGCCGCCATTGGATTTCCCCGCGTGCGCAGCTCGACGTTCATGTCTCCGATCTCTGGAAGCTGCGCGTAGGGTACATAAGCCAGCGGCCGCGGCTTCTCGCGCACCGAGGTGTAGCGCATCTCGGAGGACACAACGCCGACAATGGTGAACGGGTCGCTGTACTTATCCTGATATTCCCCCAATGCAATGATGTGCCCGATAGGATTCTGATGCGCCAAATAGCGGTCTACAAAGGTCTGATTCACGATCGCGACCTTAGGCGCAGTTGCCGTATCGCTATCTGTGAAGTCGCGTCCCAGAACGGGAGTCACACCGAGAACACGAAGAAAATCGGAGCCGACGATGTTCCAGCGGATCGGCGCAAACTTGCCGCTGCCCAGTGGGTTCTTGCCGTCCACTGCCACTGCGGTGTTGTTGCTCCAACCTGCGCCAATGCGATTGACCATCACCGTCGCCGACTCCACATCGGGCAGAGCTCGCATCCGTTGCAGAATGGAATCGTAGAAATGAATGCCTGCAGGCGTGGTGGTGATATTCGATGGCAAATTGACGCCGAATACCAGTAATCCTGAGGCGCGGAATCCCAAATTGGCTCGACTGAGATTGCCTAAAGTGCGAATCAGCAGGCCGGCGGTGACCAGCAGAACCAGACAAAGCGATATCTGGAGCGACACAACACCCTTGCTGGTGCGGGCCTTGCTGCGGTCTTGCTGCGCGCTGAATGCGGCGCTCTTCACCATTCCCACGGGAACATTCGTCGCGGCGCGCAGAGGAGCAAGGCCGAAGAATATCCCTGAAACGATCGAAATTCCCAAAGTGAAGAACAGAACCATGCGATCCGGGGCGAGACTCGCCTCCATCTGCGACCACGAGGCCAGCGCGCGCGTCGACCAGATGGCGAAGAGCCATCCCAGAAGCGCTCCCGCAGTCACCAACAGCAGACTTTCCGTCAGCAGTTGACGGAAGATGCGCCCGCGGCTGCCGCCCAAAGCGATACGCACGCTGAATTCACGCTCGCGGCTGGAGTTGCGCGCGACCAAAAGCATCGCCACATTGCTGCAGGCAATTATGAGAACGAGGGCCACCATCGCCATTAAGACGTACAAAGGCTGCTTGTAATCGCTGTTGTAGCCTTCAATTCCGCGCGCGGGGGTGAGATATAACCCAGTCTTTGGTTCATCTTTGCCGGGCGCGCCGATGGCCGAATACACCGTGTTCTGGAAGACTGGATCAATTTCGGAGATCGCCTGCTTCTGGGTGACGCCCGGCTGCAAACGCCCAATCATCATCAGACAGAACCATGTAGGACTGGCGTAAAGCCTTTCCGGATCTTGAATGGAGTTGCCCCACGGCTTGAAATCGTCGCGAGCCTGTAGCGGAACCCACACAGAAGTGGTGATTCGGCGTTCCAGACCATTAAAACCGGGCGCCGCAACCCCAATGATTGTGAACGGAATACCTTTTATGTAGAGCGTCTGGCCGAGAATCTCGGGATCATTATGGAACCGGGACTTCCAGTACGAGTAGCTCAGGACTGCATTTTGCGTGTGCTTACTCTCATCCTCGGCAGTGAATGTGCGCCCCAGCACCGCGGGTACGCCCAGCCCGGAAAAGAAGTTTCCGCTGACCATGTCTGCTTCCGCTTGCTGCAGATCGTTGCCATAGCGAATGCCAGTTTTGCCGGGTCCGCCCTCCGCGGGCACAAACGCCATCAGGTCGGAGAAGACCTGATGCTCCTTGCGCAGCGCTTCGAACGCATTTTCCGGCAGCGAAGTGTCGTCGTAACCGGTCTGGGAGGAGAGTCGGGGCTGGTTGCTGTAGTGCAGATATACCAGCCGACCCGCATCGTGAACCGGCAGCGAGCGCAGCATCACGGTATTCATCACGCTGAAAATCGCGGTATTCGCGCCAATTCCCAGCGCCAGCGTCAGCACCACGATCGCCGCAAACGCGGGAGTACGCCCAAGTTGCCGCAGGGCAACCCGCAAATCCTGAACCAGCTTGTCCATTCCACGCTCCTGAGAAATGCCGTTTCGAGTTTCAGGTTTCGGGTTTCAGGTTCCATTCGCTCCGGCTTGTTGCCCTTTGAATAGCGCTGTCGGAAAGTTGAACGAATCCTCGGAAGTAACTACATGGCGAGTGCAAGCCAATTTCCGTGCGAAACACGCTCAGGCAGCTTTGTTTGCAGGGAGTTAAGGGTCGTTAATGAGGAATTTCTTACGCAAGCCTGCTCAGAACCGAAACCCATTGTGCGATTCCGAACACCAGAGATTTCGTTATTTTACGATTTCGCGATTCTGTGATTTGAAATCATCTGATCACCCGATCACGAAATCATCCGATCTTCTAGTACATGTATCTTGCGCGCCGATTCAGTCGCTGCGGCATGAGTTTGATCATCACCAGGCCCGCGACAAATCCGCCTACATGCGCCCAAAACGCGATGCCGCCGCCGCTGGTGCTGTTCGAATAAGCGATCGCCGTAGCTGCGCCGCTGAGGAACTGCAGCACGAACCAGTAGCCCAGAACGATCCACGCCGGCAGCCAAATGAAGGTGAAGAAGATGATCAACGGCACCAGCGTGAGCACGCGCGCGGAAGGAAACAGCAGAAAATACGCGCCCATGATGCCGGCAATGGCTCCGCTGGCGCCAACGCTGGGCACATTCGAGCTCGAATTCAGCAGGATATGCAGCGCCGACGCGGCAAATCCGCTGACCAGATAAAAGATCAGATAAGGAAAGTGGCCAAGATAATCTTCAATATTGTCGCCGAAGATCCAAAGCACCCACATGTTGCCGATCAAATGCAGCCACGACGCGTGCAGAAACATCGACGTAAGCAGCGGAACCGCCGACGCATGCGGCACATTCACGCTCGCCATCCCCAGCGCACCCAGCACCCGCACCGGAGTTACGCCAAATTGGAAGATAAAAGCCTGCCGCGTAGGCGGAGCCAGCGATATCTCAAACAGGAAAACCAGCACATTCAGTGCGATCAGGAAGTAATTGACATAGGGCGTCGAGTAGCGCGGAGTGTCGTCGCGAATGGGAATCATGGAAGGATCGGGTGATTTCGTGATCGGGTGATCGGGTGATTTCAAATCATGAAATCGCCAAATCGCGAAATCACGAAATCTGGCAATCTGATATCAAACTCTATATCACTCTCCATGGACGCGCTGTTAGTCGTCGACAAACCCGCCGGCATCACCTCGCATGACGCGGTTGCGCGCGCCCGCCGCATCCTCAGTGAGCGCTCTATCGGGCATTTAGGCACACTGGATCCATCCGCAACCGGCGTTTTACCGCTGCTTATCGGAAGATTTACCCGCCTGGCGCAATTCTTTAGCGCGGCCGAGAAGAGCTATGAAGGCACAATTCGCCTCGGATTTGCCACCGATACCTATGATTCTGAAGGGGATCCTACCGGTCCAACCGCGCCTGTGAACGTGGATTTAAGCGCAATTAAGCGCGCCGCAAGCAGCTTTTTAGGCGAAATTGAACAGCTTCCACCGCGCTTTTCAGCGAAGAAAGTGGCCGGAATCCCGGCTTACAAACTGGCGCGAAAGAACAAAGAAGTGGAGTTGAAGCCGGTAAAGGTGCGCGTCGAGCGGTTCGATGTCCAGGCGATCGACGGCGATCAAGTGCAATTTACCGCGCAGGTAAGCGCCGGAACCTACGTCCGCGCGTTAGCCCACGAGCTCGGAATCAAGCTCGGAACCGGCGCGCATCTAGCCCAATTGCGCCGAATCGCTTCCGGCGACTTCACCTTGGAGCAGGCCGTTACACTGGAGGCGCTGCAGGAATTGCGCACCCAATCCGACAACAATGTACAAAATCTAGCCGAGCTTGTGCAGCAGGTGGCAATTCACCCACGCAAAATCCTGCCGCAATTTCCATCAGTAACCGTGAATCACGAAACCGCCGGGCTCATCAGCAACGGACGCGCCGTAAATCTGCCGGAATTTTCTCCAGCAAAGCAAATAAAAATCTTCGCCACCCAGGAGCAGCTCTTGGCCATAGCGACAAGAATCGCAGGAACGCTGTTCCAGCCAAAAGTGGTCTTGAAGTAGCTGCAAATGGCTCCCGACTGCCGCCCACCAGTTCCCGGCCGCTGGCTCTAAGTGTGAGATTTCAGGACGTTGTTCCCAACAAGTGAATAGTCCATTCGAGCCTGAGCGGAGAAGCTGAAGGTGCGAACCAAAGCAATCCGGGAGGCGGAATGGACCTTCACCAGAATGCCCGACTTACGTTTCGCAGTCGAG
>JAICXB010000054.1 GCA_025980765.1 Terriglobales bacterium | reverse complement strand
GGCGACCAATGGCGTTTCCTATGCGACCACAAGTGAGCGTGACATCCTCGATGTCTTCACCTGCATTCGCCATCATCGGGAACTGGAAAACGCAGGACGCCTGCTCTCTCTGAATTCCGAGCGCTATTTACGCGCGCCGGAGGAGATGCGGCAACTATTCTCTGATCTGCCCAGCGCCATTGCGAATACCGTTGAACTGTCGCATCGCCTCAGCTTCACGCTCGAAGATTTGGGATACGAGTTCCCGCGCTACCCCGTTCCGGCAGGCGAGAGCATGATCTCATTTTTGCGCGAGCGCACGCGTGAAGGCGAACACGAGCGCTACGGACAAAAATCTCCCGAGCTGCGCGAACGCGCGCGCAAGCAGATCGAGCGCGAACTGGCGCTGATCGGCAAGCTCGATCTTGCCGGCTACTTCCTGATCGTCTGGGACATCGTGCGTTTCTGCCGCGAGCAGCGCATTCTGGTGCAGGGGCGCGGATCGGCGGCCAACAGCGCAGTCTGCTACGCGCTCGGCATCACGGCGGTCGATCCCGTCGGCATGGATTTGCTTTTCGAGCGCTTTCTCTCTGAACAGCGCGGCGAGTGGCCCGACATCGATCTCGATCTACCCAGCGGCGACCAGCGCGAGCGCGTGATTCAGCACGTCTATGCCCGCTATGGAGCGCACGGCGCCGCCATGACCGCCAACGTGATCACTTATCGCGGGCGCTCGGCGGCGCGCGAGGTAGGCAAAGCGCTGGGCTTCGACGTGGAGACGCTCGATCGTTTGTCCGCGCTGGTCGGCTCGTGGGAGTGGCGCGGGCCCACCGACACTATGGAGCACCAGTTTCGCAATGCAGGATTCGATCTGCGCCATCCCCGTATCGCCAAGTTCCTCGATCTGGCCCTGCGCATTCAGGACTTGCCCCGCCATCTCGGCCAGCACTCCGGCGGCATGATTGTCTGCCAGGGGCAGCTCAGCTCGGTGGTGCCGCTGGAGCCGGCCAGCATGCCGGGACGCGTGGTGGTGCAGTGGGACAAGGACGATTGTGCCGATTTGGGACTCATCAAAGTCGATCTGCTCGGCCTGGGGATGATGGCCGTGATTGAAGATTGTCTGGAGCTGATTCCGCACCAATACGGAGAGCCGGTCGATCTGGCGCAGCTCCCGCAGGACGACCCGCCGGTATACGAAGCCCTGCAGCGGGCCGACACCGTAGGGCTGTTTCAGGTGGAGAGCCGCGCACAAATGGCGGCGCTGCCGCGCAATTCTCCGCGCCGCTTCTACGACATCGTGATTCAGGTGGCGATCATCCGCCCGGGCCCCATTGTGGGAAAGATGATGAACCCCTTCCTCAAGCGGCGGCAGGGACTGGAGCCGGTGCGCTACGCGCATCCTTCGCTGCAGCCGGTGCTGGAGCGGACCCTGGGCGTACCCCTTTTTCAGGAGCAACTGCTGCGCATGGCCATGGTGGTAGCCAATTTCAGCGGAGGCGAAGCCGAAGAGCTGCGCCGCGCTATGGGCAGCAAGCGCTCGCAATCCAAGATGGCGGCGATTGAAGAACGATTGCGCAGCGGCATGACGGAAAACGGAATCAGTCGCGAAGCGCAGGACAAAATTGTGCAATCCATCGTCTCCTTCGCGCTGTACGGCTTTCCTGAATCCCACGCGGCCAGCTTTGCGTTGCTGGCGTATGCCAGTGCTTATCTGAAGTGCCACTACCTGGGCGCGTTCACGGCGGCGCTGTTGAACAATCAACCTATGGGGTTTTATCACCCGGCAACCATTGTCAAGGATGCGCAGCGGCACGGATTGAAAGTGCGCGCCATTGATGTAACCCGCTCGCAGTGGCCCTGCACGCTGGAATGCGAGTGCGGCGGAGCAGCGCCGCACAATCGCGCAGAGTGTCGGCTGGCGCTGCGCATGGGCCTGCGCTACGTCCGCGGACTGCGCGAGGAAGCCGCGCAGGCACTGGTGCAGGAACGGGAACGCGTGCCGTTTAAGTCAATCGACGATCTCGCGCGCCGAGTTCCGGAACTGCGCCGCAACGAACTGACCATGCTGGCGCAGATTGGAGCGCTGAACCAGCTTGGCGGCGAGTTTTGCGATGCACCTTTGCAGGGAATCCCCTTGGTGGGAGCCCCCTGCTTCAGCAGGGGGGAGCTGGACTTTAGTCCAGCGGGAAAGCATTCATTTTTAGGAGGGGCTTTAGCCCAGGCTTCTTCAAGCACCAGCGCTAAAGCGCAAGATGAAAATCACTTTTCTTTCCGGAGCGCTGAAGCGCTCCTCCCCCCGACTGAAGTCGGGGGCTCCCACCTTGTGAAATTTCATCGCCGCGATGCGCTCTGGCAGGCCGGCCGGGCGGCATGGGAAGAAGGACCGCTTTTGCGCGAGCTAGAGCAGCCCGATTCGGCATCGCCGCTGGCGCAGATGACTGCTGAAGAGCGCTTGATCGCCGATTATCACGGCACTGGTCTGACCGTGGGACCGCATCCGATGTCGTACCGGCGCGAGGAGATGGACCGCATGCGCGTGATCCGCGCCATCGACCTGCGCCGGCTTAAGCATGGACAATTCACGCGCATTGCCGGATGCGTAATTGCGCGCCAGCGGCCCGGAACCGCGAATGGGTTTATTTTTCTCAGTCTGGAAGATGAGACCGGCATCTCCAACGCGATCATCACGCCTGACCTGTACGATCAGAACCGGCTGCTGGTAATCCACGAACGTTTTCTTCTGATCGAAGGCATTCTGCAGAATGTAGAAAACGTGATTTCAATCAAAGCTATGAAGGTAAGCAAGTTGGAGATCACCGAAGCGGCGACTCGGTCGCACGATTTTCATTGATTTTCTTTCCTGAGCCTCCATTTCCACATTCTCAGTTGCTAAAATAAACAGGTTGTCGCGCTCTACGGAAGCAATCCGCGAACCTTCTACTCGGTTTGGCGCCTCAGGACGAGCGCCGCAACAAACCCCCTGAAATTCTGGAGAAGTACAGCATCATGGCAAAAGCAAAAAGTCCCAGCAAAAGCAAAGCTCCTGCAATCAACCTCAATGCCACCGGGACCAATGGCGCAGCAGCCGCGAACTCGACGGCGGCTTCAGTGCCGGCATCATCCCTGCAGGCCAGTTCGGCAAAAGTAAGCAACATCCGCAATGCGGAAACGCCGCGGCCCTCGCCCGCAACGGCAACCGAAGTGAATCCCAGCGTGAGCGAAGAGCAGGTCCGGCGGCGCGCTTATGAACTCTACGTCCAGCGCGGCGGAGGCGATGGCGGCCACGATGCCGATTGGTTCCGGGCGGAAGCCGAGCTGCGTGGACGCAGCAAAGCCAGTTAAGGTCGCATCCAGCGTCGTTCCCTCGAGCGTACAGAAAGTGTGTAGCCATTGAAGAAGACCGTCCTCCTGGTGGATGACAATCCCATTCAGCTCTCGGCCCGCCAAATGGTCTTGAACCAGGCGGGCTTCGAGGTGCAGGTTGCCACCAGCTCAGAGAGCGCGCTCAGCCTGCTTCGCAGTCTTTCTCAGTCAGAGAAGATTGGCGCGGTCGTGACCGATCACGTGATGCCGAATGCCACCGGATCGGAGTTTGTGCGCCTGCTGCGGGAAGTGAATCCCAGCGTGCCCGTGATTGTGATCAGCGGATTGCCGGAGGCGGAGAAGGAATATGAAGGCATGAATGTGGCTTTTCGCCAAAAACCTTGTGCTCCACCGGAGTTGATCTCGCTGGTCGGCGCTGCGGTCCAGGGTTAACACGGAGGTCACGAAGGAAACAGACAAGGTCATAGAGAAGAGCTGAAGAGAGTTGGATCCAACGCCCCGCCCCTTTCTTGAGACTTCGTGTACTAGATATTTGCCTTTGTGCCCTTCGTGTTAACCCCCGGTTGCAGTAGAATGTGCTTCCCCGGAATTTTGAACAGTTCCAGTTTTGTATGCCACAGTTTGGAAGTTTTGCGCTTTTATTCGCACTGGTCTTGAGTGCCTACACCCTGTTCGCCGGCTCTCTGGCGTTACGGCGTCAGGCGGTTGGAATCGAGAGCGACCGTCTGGGTGAGACTGCTCGCCGTGCCGGCATTGCTATCTGGGTCGCAGTGGCCGGCGCCGCTTTCGTCCTGGTGTGGGCGGCATTTACGAACGATTTCTCAGTCGCTTACATCCTGCACCACAGCAATCGCGATCTTCCCACCCCGTACAAGTTCGCTGCTTTGTGGTCAGGACAGGAAGGCTCGCTGCTCTTCTGGGCGCTTCTGCTCTCCACTTACGGACTGGTTCTCCGCCTTCGCCACAAAGTGGATGTAAAGCTGGTCGCATACGCTTCCACCATTCTGGCCGCCGTCCAATTCTTTTTCCTGCTTCTGTTGAATTTCGCAGCAACTCCATTTTCGCTGGTGCAGGGCCAGATTCCTGCCGATGGCAACGGGCTGAATCCTCTGCTGCAGTATCCCGAAATGGTCATTCACCCGCCGATGCTCTACCTCGGCTACGTCGGATTCGCGGTGCCCTTCGCCTTTGCGTTGGGCGCGCTGATCATGAAATATCCGGGCGAGAAGTGGATCCATATCACCCGTCGCTGGACGATGGTCACATGGTGCTTCCTGACCTGCGGCATCTTCCTCGGAGCGCACTGGGCATACTCGGTCCTGGGCTGGGGCGGATACTGGGGGTGGGACCCGGTCGAGAACGCATCACTGCTGCCCTGGCTTACCGGCACTGCGTTTCTGCACTCGGTGATGATGCAGGAAAAACGCGGCATGCTGAAGACCTGGAACGTGTGGCTTATCTTCGCAACCTTCATGCTGTCGATTCTCGGCACTTTCCTCACACGCAGCGGAGTGGTGAGTTCGGTGCATGCCTTCGCGCAATCTTCCATCGGCGAGTGGTTCATCTGGTTCTTGGGCATCACCTTCGTTGTTTGCCTGTTCTTCTACGTGCGCAATCGTGAGCATCTGCGTAGCGAGCATCGGTTGGAATCGCTGATTTCGCGTGAATCGAGCTTTCTGTTTCAGAACTTGGTGCTTCTGGCGTCCTGCTTCGCCGTGTTGTGGGGTACGCTGTTCCCGGTGCTCTCCGAGTGGATACAGGGACATAAAGTCACGGTCGGCCCGCCGTTCTTTAACCGCGTGAATGTGCCGATCGCGATGTTCCTGCTTCTCCTCACCGCGGTAGGACCGCTGCTGGCATGGCGCAGCACGTCCTGGGCAAGCCTGAGGCGGAATTTCACCATTCCTGCGATTGCCGCCATCGCTACCGCCCTCCTGCTGCTCTCCCTGGGAGTTCGCCCCTGGGAAGATGCCGCCCACCTGTATGCGCTGATGGCAATGTCGCTGGCGGCGCTGGTGATTGCGACCGTCATTTCGGAGTTTGTGCGCGGGGGACGGGTGATCTCGCGGCACACGGGACAGAACCTGCTCTCGTCGATCGGGACGCTTACCCGGCGCAATACTCGGCGCTACGGTGGATACATCGTTCACATGGGAATTGTCGTCATCGTGATTGGGCTCGCTGGCGCCGCCTTCAATCAGGAAAAAGAGCAGGAGATGGGCTTCCGCGATCAGATGAAGATCGGCGCCTACACGCTGGTTTGCCAGAACTATACGCAGGAAGACAATCCTAATTATTCCAGCGAGTACGCGATCCTCGACGTGTACAAAAATGGGAAAATGCTCGGCCAGATGTTTCCCGAGCGTCGCTTCTTTAAGGCCAGCCAGCAGGCGAGCACGATCGTCGCAAACCATTCGACGCTGCGTGAGGATCTCTATCTCATCTATGCCGGCAAGAACCTCGATACCGATAAGCCAATCATCAAGGCCTTCGTGAACCCTCTGGTTGCCTGGATCTGGATAGGCATTTTTGTGCTCATCTTCGGAACCATTGTTGCGCTGATCCCGCCGATGACCGCCGCCGCCGTTCCGCAATTACAGCGGGTGCGGCCGGTATCAATTCCCGTTCCGGTCCACTCGGAACCCATAGAGGCGGGCGACTGATGCATCTTCGTCAATTGTTGCTGGCCGGATTTACGGTCGTTCTTGCCATCGCTTTGTTGGGCGCCGACGGCGATCGGGCACGTTTTCAGGATTTGGGCCATCATCGGCTGATCTGTCCTTGCGGCTGCACACAGATTTTGCTCGAGTGCAATCATGTGGGCTGCCAGTATTCCGACAAGATGATCAACCAGCTTGCCGACCGCGTACAAAAAGACTCCAGCGACGACAGCGTGCTGCAATCGTTCGTGCAGGAGTACGGCAATACCGTGCTTGCCGCTCCCACCCACCAGGGCTTCGATCGGGTCGCCTGGATCATGCCATTTGCCGTATTTTTTGTGGGATCGTTTACCGCCGCCGCGGTGATTCGCAACTGGAAGGCGCGCTCCCCGGCCATGTTGGATTCACATCCGGCTTCTCCCGACCTCGATCCATATCGGGAACAGGCGCGCAAGGAGACAGAGCTGTGATTGCGGCTGCCTGCATCGTCTTTGCTATTGGACTACTGGCATACGTGTTTGCGCCAGGAGTAACTGCCGAGCGCAGCACCGACAAATCCCGAGTCACTTTTCTCGAGGAACGCAAACAGGTGGTTTACGAGAACCTGCGCGACCTGAATTTCGATTTTAAGGCGGGCAAGTATCCGCAGGAAGATTACGATGCGCTGCGCAATTCGCTGGAGGCCGAAGCCGCCGAGATTCTCGCAGAACTCTCCGCATTAGGACACAGCGCATACCCGGCCGCCGCCACATCTTTTTAGGAGTCATGACTCATGTTTTCCCGTCTGCTGCGCGTCAGCGCCGCCCTCATCGCTTTTACCGCATCCTCGCTGGCTGCGAATATTACCGGCACGGTCACTAACAAGACCAACGACAAGCCCTCGGCCGGTGATGACGTCGTCCTGTTGAAACTCGCTGAAGGAATGCAGGAAGCGGCGCGCACCAAGAGCGACGCGCATGGAAAGTTCTCGCTCCAGCTGCCTGACGACGGCGCGCAGCATCTGGTCCGGGTCACTCATCAGGGCGTCAACTACTTCAAACCTGCCCCGGCTGGGACTACGACTGCGGATATCGACGTTTACGACGCCGGCAAGCACGTCGATGGAGTCAATGGCCGTGCCGACATCATGCGTGTGCAGGCGCACACCGGGCAGATGGAAGTGACGGAACTGTTCGTTCTGCAGAATGATTCCAAGCCGCCGCGGGCGCAGATGAGCGAGCGCAGCTTCGAAATCACTTTGCCCGAAGGCGCGGTGATGGAATCCTCGCTTGCCGCCGGCCCTGGCGGCATGCCGGTAAACTCCGCTCCCGTCCCAACTGGGGAAAAGAACCATTACGCTTACGTATTCCCCATTCGTCCTGGTGAGACCAAGTTTCAGATTTCCTATCACGCTCCTTATTCCGGTAACTTCGATTTCAAACCGCAGATCCTAACAAAAATGGATGATGTGGTGGTGATGCTGCCGAAGGCCATGCAATTCAATGGAGACAAGAGCGTCTTCACGGCCGGTGGAGAGGAAAAGGGATTAGACATTTACGTTGCTCACAATGTACCCGCGGGTAAGCAGTTGGCGTTTAGTGTGGCCGGAATTGGAGACATTCCGCGGGAAGCTCAGGCAGATGGCGAAAACGCCAATTCGCAATCCGCTTCCAACGCTCCAGACAACCGTCCCGGAGGCGGTCTTGGCCGTCCAGAGGAATCTCCCGACGCGCTGCATGCATACAAGTGGTGGATTCTGGGTGGACTTGCCGCGGCGCTCGCAGTAGGCGCTATGGTAGTGATCAATCAGAAGCCGCGCGCTGCCTCACCGCTTGCGGCAGTTCCTGCCCCCAACTCAGCTTCCGGACGCACCCCCGTAGCGGTGAATGCGGCCGCCAACCGCAATCTTCTGTTGGAAGCAATGAAGGAAGAACTGTTCCAACTCGAAACCGATCATCTCCAGGGAAAGATTTCCGAAGCCGACTACCAGCAGGCCAAGGCCGCGCTGGATCTCACCATGAAGCGCGCGCTGAATCGCACGCAGCAAGCGCGGGCGTGAAGTCGCCGATTCTCTGAAAGCGGTGGAGCATCGCCAAGGCCGACTTCCGTTGACAGAGGAGTGCGCCGATTCAGCGGGCCAATTTGGGTTCTTCCTTCGCAATGGGTAGGCCGAAAGAAAAAACCGAGCCTTGCCCGAGCTGGCTGGTCACTCCGATTCTGCCCCCGTGGGCTTCGACGATTGCCTTCACAATTGCCAGTCCCATTCCGGTACCCTGCACGCGGTAACGCTGGCTCTGTCCCCGGTAAAACTTATCGAAGATCATGGAGCGCTCCAGGTCGTCGATGCCGCTGCCGCGGTCGGCGACGTTGGTAATCAATCGATCGTTCTCAACCTCGCAACTAATCAGGATGGACGATCCAGGCGCCGAGTACTTTGCCGCGTTCTCCAGCAGATGACGCAGCACCTTTGCAATCCAGACTTCATCCATCACCGCCAGTGGCAGCTTTTCGGGGAGGCGGACCTCGACAGGATTTTGCTGCAGGATCGGCTTCGAGTCCTCGACTGCCGTTCGGATGACCTCGTCGATGCGGTGCGGACGAAGGTCCAGCTTGACATCATTGGCATCGAGTTGCGCCATTTCAACCGCCTCGCCTACCAGTCGATTCAGGCGATCGCTTTCTTCGTCGATGACGGTGAGCAACTCTTCTCGTCCTTCAAGAGCAAGGCGGTTGTCACCCAGCAAGCTGCTCACCGACGCCTTGATGGAGGTCAGCGGAGTGCGAAATTCGTGGGTTACGGAATCGAGCAATGCCGAGCGCAATCGCTCGCCTTCGCGTGCAGCTTCGGTGTGAGAGAGTCTTTCGACAGCGCCGGCGCGTTCGATGGCAATCGCGATCAGGCCGCCAATTGCTTCGAGATTTTCATGCGAGAGGAGCTTGCCGGAAAAGCCCAGTACGCCTATCGAACGCACACCCAAGCGTATCGGCACCAGACTGAGTTGGCGTTGTTGCTCGATGACGATTTGTTCACCTGCAGCCGTTCTGAGCTTTTCGTCACCGATTTCCGCTTGATCTCCGGAGGTGCGATAAATGCGGTCTCTGCCGATCACATAGATCGCAGCCGCAGAGCCCCCGAAGGTTTCCACGACCTGATTAGGGATCGAGTTCAGCAGCTCGAGCACATTCTCGGTTACGAGTAGCTGCTGGCTAAAGGCATAGAGGCGCTCCACCTCCTTGCGGCGATTCTCTGCAGCCCGAGCTTCGCGCCGGGCGCGCTCCGAGAGGTTGCTGGCAATCACGGCGGTGCAGAGAAAGGCAAAGAGCGCAACCCAGTTTTGCGTCTCTGCGATGGTAAACGTACCTACCGGGGGCAGGAAGAAGAAGTTGAATGCCAGCGCCGCAGCCACCGACATCCACACTGCCGTGGTCAAGCCCCAATTGGCGGAGACGACCAGCACCGCGAGCAACAGAGTGAGTGCGGCAGTCGTAGGGTTTACGTGTACTACGCGCGTGTACACCGCTACGATTACGCAGACGATCAGCGCGCTTGCTCCGATTTGCAATAATTGTCGATACGGCGACTTCACGCCGCGATTGTAGCTCCGCGCAGAATGTTGCCGATGCCCAACTCTCCCAAAGACTGGCTTTAACAGGCGGTCGCTGAAAGAGTGCCTGCCGGTTCGCGCTGTTTCTGGGCCATGTACCCGTATTTTTCGACCCTCCCCCGTAAAGGAGGGCGTGAGTCTGTTTTAAGGGAGAGTCATCCAACCCTTTCTGCGTAACCGCCAGTCGATGTGCACAGTTACTCAGAAGCTGGACTGATATGGAGCAAAGACGCCGCATCTTGATTGTCGATGATGAGCCGCAGATCACGCGGGTGCTGCGCACCAGCTTGTCGAGCCACGGTTACGAGATCCGCGTCGCCAATGATGGCGATGCCGCGCTGGACGTGGTTTCCGATTGGTCTCCGGAGCTGATCATCACCGACCTTTCGATGCCAAACATGACGGGCATCGAGCTCACCCAGAAAGTACGCGAAAAGTCGAAGATTCCGATTATCGTGCTTTCGGTCCGGGGTGAAGAACGCACAAAGGTTCAGGCGCTCGACGCCGGCGCCGATGACTACGTGACCAAGCCCTTCAGCATTCACGAACTTCTTGCCCGAATTCGCGCGAACCTGCGCCGGCTGCCACCGGTAGAAACCGAACCCGTACAGATCGAGATCGGTGACTTCCAAATCGATTTAGCCGGCCATCGCGTGTTCGTTCGCAACCTCGAAGTTCGCCTTACCCCAAAGGAATTTGATCTGCTGGTTTACTTCGCCCGCCACCCAGACAAAGTCATCACTCACGCCATGCTCTTAAGCGCCATTTGGGGACCGCAGAGCGCAAATCAGACTGAGTACCTGCGCGTCTTCATCGGACAACTACGCAAAAAGATCGAGGCCAACATGGAAAAACGCTACATCCAAACCGAACCCTGGATTGGCTATCGCTTTTCACCTGGAGAATAGACCCTTCCAGATTTCTTGCGCTTCTCTGATTACCATGAGCTTGCGAAAAGTCGGAGCCCTCAGGGGACGAAAAGAGGGCGTCTATAGCTCTTATTCCGATTTAACGAGAAGCTTAGAAATTCCTTACACGCCGCCGTCTCTAATTGTTCGGGCGGTCCTTCTCGATTGCCGCAACGACGATTTTCACATTGCACAGGACTTCAACAAGATCGCATCGGTAGCACTCGTGTTGATGCTGAACGCAGTGCTGCTCGGTTGCCTGCGTGCCTCGTGGAAAGAAATGGCTCAAAGCGAGGAGATTGGTAAGCGATTGTCAATCAGGAACAGATTCAATTGGCGCAGCTGATGCTCAGCCCTGTTGGGAAACTGACATCGAAAAGTGAAGACGGAAATTGACGGAAGCTATTGAAGGACCGAGCGCTTTCCCAGCAGTCTTTTGCAGATTCGTCAGGAGTGCGTCCATTCTACGGGCAGATCCCAGGAAAAGACGTCCCCGGGCGGGCGACGGTCCTTTGGGCAATTCCAAGAGAACCTCATAAGGACGAAAGGAAGTCTTAATTCGAACTCGCTTGCGCTGGTTATTGGCGTCATTTCTGTTTGTTCACGCTGGCTTTGACACTCTCGGCCAAACTGTCCCGCCTGACGAACAGCGGAGCGACACCTCTGCTATCTCGACCCTGCCCCACTCCAATGACGTTCATGTGAGCCAAAGCAACGCCGAGATCCTCAGAGAGCTTGAGCAGATGCGCGCCCGCATTCAGGAACTGGAGCGGCAGCTTCAGGCGCAATCCACTTCCGTCGCGGGCGAGGCTCCAGCGCCTCCCCGGAAACCAGAATTAGCAGCGGCAGCATCGGCGGACATCGCAACACAAAACCAAGAGCAGTCGGCCGCAGTTGCGGAACAGGAAAAAGCCGAGCCATTCTCTTTTGCCGATTTCTCCTGGCTCTCGGGCAATCCGCGCACCAAAGATATGCCCTACGCGACGAAGTTCTTCACACCGGAGGTTCGCTTCGATGTGAACTACACCTACGACTTCAATCATCCCAAAGACGACACCATCGGAGGCTCCAGCGAAATCTTCCGCCACAACGAATTCCAGCTCACACAATTGGGGTTGGGCGGCGATTTTCACTTTGACAATGTGCGCGGACGCCTGCTGACCCAATTCGGGATGTATTCGCAGACGCAGCCGCGTAACGACGCCAGTTCATCGCGCGGGCAGTGGGGACTCGACAACGCTTATCGCTATCTGGCGGAAGCGTATGGCGGATATCACTTTGACAAGATGCACGGCATCAATGTCGACGCCGGCATCTTTATGTCGTACATCGGCCTTTGGAGCTTCTACAACTTCGACAACTGGACCTATCAGCCATCTTACGTCTCTTCGAACACGCCATGGTTCTTCAACGGCCTTCGGGTACAGATCTTCCCGTCGGAGAAGTTGAAGATCGAGCCGTGGTTTATCAACGGATGGCAATCGTATGGCAAATTCAACAGCCGTCCGGGCATCGGGGGCGAAATTCTGTGGCGTCCGACCGGCTGGCTTTCCATCGTATCGAATCAGTATGCATTGGGAGCGGATACTCTCGGCATCAAAGATCGCATCCGCTATCACACGGACGACAGCATTCAAGTGAAGTATTACGACAATCTCTCGAAGCCCTTAGACAAGGCCGCTTTCACCTTCACCATCGATGCCGGCTGCGAGAGCGGTGGAGGAGTCAGTTGCTTCGGCAACGGCCACAGTGGACCGAAGCAGAGCTTCTTGGGATTCATGGAATACAACCGCTTCTGGTTCCACAGAGATCTCTTCGCCGTGACGCTCGGCGGCGGCGCCATCGACAATCCCGGACGTTACCTGGTCCTTCTGCCGCCCATCAACGGCGCAACCGCATTCACCGGAAGTCCATATTTCACGGAAAATCCGGGCGATCCGTTCAAGGCCTGGGACGCTTCCGCTACCTTCGACTACATGCCCAACCAATATGTGACCTTTCGCTGGGAATACGTCCATCGCGGCTCGAATGTGCCCTACTTCAGTGGACCCGGCGGCATCACTCCCGCTGGCGGCAATACCGGAAACCCAGGAGCTCTAGTGTCAGGCTTCACTCCCGATCTGCGCAAATTCGAAAACCGCGGCACAGTAGCCATCCTGGTGAAGTTCTGAGCAGCACAGCGCAATCATCCAATCAGCCGATACAAAAACACCATCAAGAAGTTCCTGCACCGCGCGCCCCTCACCTATCTCCGTGATCTCTTCGGATCAAACTGTCATAAGCAGCGCGCTACAACAAGAGGTCCGCCTCTCATGACATTTGAGAGCCGGTTGGCTCCAGGGCGCCACACTTTCCTCATACTCCATGGAATCGCCGAAAGCTTCGGTGTGCTAGCCGTTTTCGACGCGCTCCTTTATATCCGAGTACGCGGCAACGATGAGCCCGCTTAGCGCTGCGGCGTTTGTGGCCGTTGCCGGTCTCAACTTCACATGGCGCATGAACTTGCCGGTGCCCTGCAACAATCGCGACGGATCCGGGAGCGTCGCACCGTGAAAGAACCCCACGTTTACGTGCGAAGTGAATGCATTCACGTAGCCGAAGGGCGCATCTCCAAAACATGCAACCGGACAGCCATCATGCAAAAGCTCCTGGACTTCGTCCCCGCATTTTCGCATCACCTCAAACCACTGATGTGCGATGGTTCTCAATTCACCTGCATGTTCTTTCATCCAGGCATCGATGGCAGGATCACGCTCGACGGCGCCGTTGAGTCGCAGAAATTCCGTTCTCATCGTCGCTCTACTTTGTGTCTTCATCGCGTTTTGAGGGCCACTGGCTGGTTCCAGGGCGCCACACTCTCCTCATACTCCATGGGATCGCCGAAACCTTCGGTTTGGACGCCGAGTTGGCGTAGCGCCTCCAGGGCCATCAATCGGCGATGCGCGTTGAATGTCATGATATGGGCGAAGACGCCGCCGAACGTAAAGGTCTCAGCCGGCTGGCACAGAGCGTCGACGAACGTATCGTCCCAGGCGGAGCGGTTTCGGACGTCACTCAAAATACGATGCAGTTCAGCATCGGTCTTTTCGAGCCTTTGCAGCATCGCTTGTGGAGAGCGCTGCGATCTTGGCGTTCCACTCATGTCCATATCGGCCCCGGACAGCGCGGCGGTCCAGACTTCCTTCGTGAAGACAATGTTTTCGAGCAGCTGCCTTAGAGTCTTATTCGACTCCCGCCAGGGCAGCAGTTCTATGACGGTGGGAAGCGGCTGATCCAATTGTTCCTCCGTCAAAGTAGCCGCGTATTCCAGCAAGCGTCGGGTGTGCCAGGAGTCGTTGCCTGCAAAACGATCGAATAAATCCATGTCTGTTCCTCCTTTTGCTAGGGAACCAGGGACAAAAAAGTGAATTTTGTTGGACGCCGGCAAATGAAAATGCGGATCGCGCATGCGCCGGTAGATGCTGGGAGAAGTCCGAAAGGCCCTGCGAAACGCGCGAGTGAACGCCTCCAAGGAACCGTAGTTGGCGTCCAGGGCGACGTCCGTGACCGACATTTCAGTATGCCCCAGTTGGTATGCTGCTCGTTCCAACAATAGCCGTCGTCGCATCGCTGCCGGAGTTTCTTCTACCACGGTTCGGAACAACCTGTGGAATTGCGTCCGGCTTTGATATGCCTGGCGCGCCAGATCCTGCGTTTTCGCCTGGGTGTCCAGGGAGTTCGCCACGATTGCAGAGAGGCGGCCTGCCACGTCCTGACCATCCGCTTTGTTCATATGTCCGGTTCCTCAGCTCGAACGAATCATAGACCGAGGCGCCGCTTCGCGCCTGACCGCGCGTACCAATCTTCTGCTTCAACGGCGGCATCCGAGAACGAAACAGTACCATCCGCAGTAGCGGATGGGTCTGAACTGACGGGGAACCGCGCCGTGCATCGCTGCGTAATCATCGATAGTAAAGACGAGGAGTTTCCAATGATTCCACGAAGCCACCTATTACAAACCGAGTTCTCATCGCGAGACTGCAAATTCACATTCGGCATCGGCATGTTGATGCTCATCATGGGGCTGGGCATGATGGGCAACAACTGGTCGCGCGACACCCACGCGCCTCTCGCAATCCTGAATGGATTGTTTTTGCTTTGTCTGGCGATGCTAAGAGTTTTTAAAACCCCGTAGCGCGTCGCCCGCTGTACCTGCCAGCGCCTGGACCTGCCGAATCATCAGCTCGCGGTTCCCTGTTCGGGAATCCAGAAATGCAACAGCGGTCCACACTGCACCCGCAATCCGCGAGCAAACTTTGTTGTAACGCCAGTTCATTATCTGAGTCTTCACTCAGTGGTGTTGTTATGACCTTGTAAATTCGGGGATGAAGCGAGTATCTGTCCGGAATCGCACAGGAATGTTCAAAAGCGGCCACGCGCTTTGGCTGGCGTTCGTCCCAAGCAAAGCGTTCTCATTGTGAATCGCAGGGGAACTTTAGAAAATCAGATGGCGTATTGATTGCTGAATAGAGAACAAGAAACAAAGATGCCGAAAGTGCTAACCAGTTTTCGGCTGAATCGTCAAAGGTACAACGGAACCAGACGGAGTCTGGATGAGAGAGCGCGAGAAAGCGCCGGATTCCCGCCGCAATGGCGGTGAACAGAATCGAAGTGGCGCAGACGTGTCTCTGCATCCAGCATGGGCAGCATTCGTGCGTCACTGTGAAGAGTTGGGCCACGGAGAGATTGAGAAGTTGAAAATCCAGGATGGACTTCCAATCCTGGCCGAGGTATCGAGACGAAAGATTAAGTTCAGCTAACGAATTCAGCTGACCGAACACATCGGAGGCTGTCGCGATCCTGCCCGGCGGGATCCGGCAGCCTCTTTTTGCTGTGCTTGTTTTGCTTCGCTTGATGGGTCGTAGAGGTGCTTATGAACCATCGCAGGGCAAATGCCCGCAAGCGAATGTCACAGTTGTTGTTCCTGTTCGTGGGGATGACGTTGATGTTGAATCAGGTCACAGTCGCAGCGCCGAAAAAAATCGACGCGCCCACTTTCGCCAAATTGTTGGCCAAGGCGCAGGCCGGATCGGTGATGGATCAGGTCAGGGTTGCCGATGCCTACTCTCAGGGAGTGGACGGTCCGCCCAACATGCAAGCGGCCGCGCAGTGGTACCGCAAGGCAGCCGATGCCGGTGATCCCTGTGCCCAGACCTCTTTGGGCGTTCTTTATCTGCAAGGTCTCGGCGTTCAGAAGGATGCTTCCGAAGCGGCTCGCTGGTTTCAGCGCGCGACGGCTTCCAACTTTCCCCTCGCGCAACACAATCTCGCGGTGCTGTATCTGAATGGCGCCGGGGTAGCTCGTGACCCGCAGCGTGCTATGGAACTCTTCAGTCGAGCCGCAAACGCGGGGCTCGACATTGCCAAAGCCGATCTCGGCATGGAATACATGGCGGGCACGTACTTGCCGCGAAATCCGGAAAAGGCCGTTGCCTTTTTCAAAGAGGCCAGCAAGCACGAAATGCCCGTGGCAGTTTTCAATTTGGGACTCGCATATGAAAACGGCTCTGGCGTGAGGCAGGATCTGGGAAAAGCGGTCGAGCTATACCGACGGGCCGCCGTTAAAGGCTTCGCGCCCGCAGAAAACAACTTGGGGCGCATGTACCTGAACGGAACTCACGTGCAGCGCAATCCGGCGCAGGCGCGCACATTGTTAATGGCCGCCGCTCAGCAGGGCAATGTTCCCAGCTATCTGAATATGGCATTGTGCCATCTGCACGGATGCGCTGCGCCTCCGGACGACGTCGCAGCTTACGGATGGTTCCTGGCAGGAAAAAACAGCGGTGCCGCTATCCCGGCAGAATTTGACAGCATGTTTGCGCCGTTCGCAACTCGCTTGACTGCCTCGCAGCTCGCAGCCGCCACAACGAACGCCGATAGATGGCGGGCCGATCATCAAACTGATCCGCTCATCTCCAACGTCAAATTGGACCATGTTCCCGCCGGCAGCCCGATTCGGGCAGGCCGTTCCACCTCAACCGTTCTACCTACATTGCAAGACGAGGCTTTGACACGTTTATGGCAACAGAGTTCAACACCGCGGCGTATATCGCCGCCAAATTCCGTGCGCTGATCG
>JAICXB010000055.1 GCA_025980765.1 Terriglobales bacterium | reverse complement strand
TCCCCAGCTCCGCCTGCTTCACGATCGCCACGATCTGTTCGACCGAGAATCGCTTACGCTTCATTCGGCTCCATCCTCCTTCATAGGATTTTGCCGAAGACTCGCTCTCAAACTGTATTAACTATTGGGGAGCCGCTCAAACATACACTAGAAGCAGCCCGGGTAGGAGAGTGGGAATCCCGCGGTTTTTTTGGGATTCCCAAGTGAATCGGGAAACTCAGGGCCTCGTCTCTACTCGCCGTTTTGGCTATGCCGCTTCCAGTCTTCGGGCTTGACGATCGGCTGCGCTGAAATCCGTCATGGCCAGGACGCCGGCTTCGCTTGCGGCTTGGGAGAAAAAGAATGCTGCGGGACCCTCGCCGGCAAATCCCAATAATGCCGGAGCCGTGGCTGCGGCGATCATCTGCCCCACATCGATCTTGCCATGCGTCTTGAAGCTGATGGGTTTGCGCCCGTCTCCCCAGTAATCCGTAAACATTGACGTTCCCAGAACCGCGGCGCCGTTAGCCAAGGCAGCGATACTGGCGCGTTTATTGTCCTCCCAGCACGCTCCGGCAGCGATGAAAAAGGCGGCGACCACCAGGTAATCAATCACTCCATGGGTCGTGGGAGTGATGACTTTGGGGGTGCGGTCGATGAGTTCAGTGATTTCGTTGGGCATCGAATTCGGGCTCCTTCATGGTTTGTAAGACTTAGAGGCGCAGTCCATCAGGGGAGATGGCGCGACTGACGGCCAACATGCGCCCTTGCTTTCCGCAGGAAGTAAAGAATCAAAGTAGTAAACCAATCGGACAATGTCCTTCGGTGTTGCCCCAGGCTGCCGGTTGACGCAGCAATCAGTGAATTCTCCGGGTTTTCTACGTGGTTTCTCGATATTCACCCCCTTGGTTCCCGCTTTCCTGGCGATTGATGCGGAAGACGAGCCGTCCTATAATCCAGTCACTCTGGAAGTGTTTCTCCGTCAGGATTTGGGTTAGGTGAAGGGCGGTCGCGGTGTATCTGCGGCCAGGTAAGTCCTTGTCGGACCGTGTGGGGCATGGCAGTTACCGCCACCGGAGATAGGAACTACATGCGAAAGCACCTGATTTCAGTCCTATTCCCCGTTTTGTACCTGATTGCCCTCCAACCCGCCGCGAATGCGCAGGGCATTGTCGCCACACGCGATAGCGACGGCCGCGTTATCTACGAGAATGCGCCGCCAAAATCCGAAACGCACGCAGCTCGTCCGGATAGCGGCATGGTGTACTGGAGCAACACCGAGCACTCCTGGAAACCTGTGCCGGCGATGAATTCGAACTCTATGCGCGCGGCTCAGTCGGCGGCTGCGGAAGTGCGCAGGCTTATTCGCCAGGCCGCCCGTAAGGACCCGAAGCTTTCGAGCAAAGACGGCGAATTGACGCTGTCTTCTTCTCAGCTCCAGAACCCCGTCACGACTCCAGAACCGAAGCCAAATTTGAATGCTCTGGTCAGCAGACAGGCGGGAGTAAAAGCCCGCGCACACGCGCGATCGAGTCGTTACGCAGCGGAAATGCAGTCTGCCGCTCCGCCGACTGCGGAACGCGAGTGGATCGATTCCATTGTCGAGCAGGCGGCATTGCGTCATGAGGTGGATCCCAACCTGGTTCGCGCGATCGTGAGAGTTGAATCGAACTTCAATCCCCACGCAGTTTCGCGCAAGGGCGCAATCGGCCTGATGCAGCTGATGCCCTACACCGCGCGTTCCTTAAACGTGAGCAATCCGTTTGATCCACGACAAAACGTCGACGCCGGTGTTCGTCACTTTAAGAAGCTGCTGGACAGCTATGGCGGCAATCTGGAACTGTCGCTCGCGGCATACAATGCGGGCTCCTCTGCCGTACAAAGAAGCGGGGGCGTTCCCCGGTACGCGGAAACCCAAAACTACGTAAAGAAGATCACGGAACTTTACGGATCAAATACGGCAAGGTTGTTCAGCAGCAATCATCCTATTATCTTCAAGAGGGATGCTGAAGGACATCTGTCGGCAAGCGACATCGATTAGCTTCGAAGTCCAGAGTGCCGGCGATCGAACAGGGGAGAGAATGGCCGGCGCGTCGAATGAAAGAAGAACGTCCCGAATCTTAGCTGCGGCAACCATCGCCGCGTTCTTGTTTTCAGTTCCGGCCTCGCATGCCACCAGTGTGCATCGCAAGAAGCAGATTGCCCTGGAGCAGTACCACAAGGCACTACAGATGCGGGAAGCGCTCAACGGACGTCCCAAAGACGAGCGCACTCCGGAAGATTATGAACGCGTGATCGAGGCCTTTCGCAAGGTCTATCACATCGCTCCAACCTCAACCCGGGCCGATGCCAGCGCACTGGCAGTAGGCGATCTTCTCACTGAACAGGCACGATTGACCCAGGACGAAAAAGGCTTCAAGTCAGCCATCGGACAATACGAGTTTCTTGAGCGCGAGTATCCCGGCAGCAAGTATCGCGTGGAAGCCTTGTTCAGCACGGGACAAATTTACCGCGACGACCTGAACGACGACGCCAGCGCTAAAGCGACGTTCGAAGATTTTCTGAAGAAGTATCCGCGACATCGCCTGGCTGAAGATGCGAAAACCGCTTTGAGCGATCTCGACGAAGAAGCTCAGTTACCGAAAAGCAAGCACAAGAACGAGATTGCGGCAAGTAAATCGCACGACCGCGATGCTGACGAAGACAAAGACGCGCGGCCAGAGGCTGTTGCCGTCCAAACTCAACGCAAACGGCTGCCGCTGATCACCAGCGTGCGCTACTGGTCCACGCCCGACTACACCCGTATCGCGATCGACCTGGAAGGCGAAGTCAAGTTCGAGGCTGGGCGGGTCCCGTCTCCTGACCGCATTTTCTTCGATCTGCACAATGCCAAGCTCGCGTCGGAACTGGCGGGCAAAAGCTACGACATTGACGATGGACTGCTGAAGAAAGTCCGCGTAGCCCAGTACAAAGCCAACATGGCCCGCGTTGTGCTCGAGGTAAACAGCCTCGCGGAATATTCGGCTTTTCTGCTGCCGAATCCTTACCGCCTCATCATTGATGTGCATGGACGCAAAGCTCCGGCGCAGGCGCTTACGGCAAAGTCTCCGAATAAGGATAAGCAGCCGGACGACGCCTCGAATTCCATTACCGGCGTTGCAGAAAACTCTAAACACGCTAAGTCGCAAACGGAAACTGCGGATAACCACAGCCGCCCTGCAACCACGATCAACGCTGCAAAAACCGAATCCGGTGCGGACGAAAGCGACTCAGCGGCCACGCAGCCGCCCCCCACGAAGGCGCAAGATACCGCGCAAGATGCCGACCTGAGCAGCTCGGAAATTGCCGCGTTGAGCGAAGATCCGCAAAAGGTGAAGGCCACAAGACGACCCACCAGCGCTCCTGTCGTCGAAAATGTCGCGCCCCGCGAGGCCAGAACAAAGACACAAAAATCTGCCGATTCCGGCATTCAGCAGTCGACTGTGGCTACGACCCGCAACAACAGGCGCGCCGGCAAAGCCTCGGCAGTTCCCGTAGGACACGAAGCTTTGCCAACCGCCTCCGGAGATCTCTCTCTTATCCGCGCACTCGGCTTAAAGATTGGGCGAATCGTAGTCGACGCCGGACACGGCGGCCACGATACGGGCACGATCGGCCCGAATGGCTTGATGGAAAAAGATCTGGTGCTCGATGTCGCTTTGCGTTTAGGAAAGCTACTGGAATCGAAGCTTGGGGCGGACGTGGTTTATACCCGGCAGGACGACACCTTCATTCCGCTCGAGACCAGAACGGCCATTGCCAATCAGAATCAGGCAGATTTGTTTATCTCCATCCATGCCAACTCCAGCTCCGATGCGTCGGCTCGCGGGGTTGAAACTTACTATCTGAACTTCACTTCTTCTCCGGAGGCGCTGGAAGTTGCGGCCAGAGAAAACGCAGTTTCAGAAACTTCTGTCCACGATCTGCAGGATTTGGTGAAGAAAATTGCGCTGAAGGAAAAGATCGACGAATCTCGCGAGTTCGCTGCCAGCGTAGAGAAATCGCTCTATGCGGGTGAGTCCGCCAAAAGTCCCGGAGTGAAGAATCGCGGAGTCAAGAAGGCACCTTTCATTGTCCTGATCGGGGCGAACATGCCTTCCATCCTGGCGGAGATTTCATTCGTCAGCAATCCCACCGACGAACGCAAACTGCGCACAGCTGCATACCGCCAGAGCATTGCCGAATCGCTCTATCGCGGCATCTCCCGTTACGCGCAGGGGCTCAGCGGGATTAAGGTAGCCAGCGCCAAAACTATTGCCACAGGGCAATAATCCCAACGAATCCTCGCGCAGCTCACTGGTGTCTAATAGACTGGGCTTGTCATCCGTTTCATCTTCCCATGAGAGTTGTTTTCAGCTTCGTCGCCGGCCTATTGCTGCTCATTCCCAATCTGCAAGCTGCGACTCCGCCCATCCTGCCTGCGACCTTTGCCGGTTGGCAGCAACAGCCTGGTACCTCCAAAACCAGCAGCAATCCTGCCGATGCCGATGCCGTGAATCCCGTCGCGCTCAAGGAATACGGTTTTACTGGGGTGCAGACAGCGAAGTACGCCAAGGATGGTGATCGCAAGCTGACGGTAAAGGCCGCCCGATTTGCCGACGCGACCGGAGCCTATGGCGCCTACACTCTGAACAGCGATCCGGCGATGCGCACTGAGAGCATCGGGGAATTTGGCGAGTCGGCCGGAGACCGCGTGCTGTTCCTCAGCGGCAACATTGTTGTGGAAGCAAAATTCGATCATGTAAGCGCGATGTCGGCGGCGGAGATGCGCGAACTGGCTGCCGACTTGCCGCGTCCTGATCCGTCGGTCGCGCATCTTCCTGACTTGCCGCGATGGCTTCCACAACCCGCGTTCATCGAGCATTCGGTGAAATATGCGGTTGGTCCGGAATCCTATCGCAGCATTGGCGCCGCTTTCCCGGCTTCATTGATCGATTTCTCCAAGAGCGCTGAGGTGCTGACCGCTCAGTACAAGAGCGATGCAGGTGCAGCCAAATTGATGTTGATTTCCTATCCAACTCCGCAGATTGCCGGGGCGCAACTGCGCAGCCTGGAGCAGAGTCGGGCGAGTCTGAAAGCGGCAGGCGCCGGAGACTTTCAACTCAAGCGCAGCGGCCCCCTCGTCGCCGTGGTGACCGGAGATGCATCTTCGTCAGAAGCGAAGTCACTGTTGGCATCGGTGAACTACGAAGCGGAAGTCACATACAACGAACCGACATTCCTGACCAAGCGAGACAATATCGGCAATCTGATCGTGGGAATTTTCTCCTTGATCGGAGTGATTCTCGCTTTCGCATTAATAATCGGTATCGCCTTTGGCGGGGTGCGCATCATCCTGAAAAAACTCTATCCAGACCGTTTCTTCGACCGCCCCGAAGATGCCGACGTCATTACCCTGAACTTGCGTCAATTCTGAGCCTTCTCAGCCCTGGAAATCGACTGTTTTGTTGCCAACCACGCGCTAAGCTATTGATTTTCAGTAACCTGGGGGAAAACAGTGGAAAAAATGCCGCTTCGAGCGCGATAAACACCAATTTTGTAAGTAACTGAATATTAAGGGGTTTAGAGCTGAGAAAATCCTTGACACCCCCGGCGGGCGACCATAAGATTTCGTCCAGAAAGTTCTGATGGCTTTGCCTCCGTTGGAACTATTCTCCCTTGAGAAAAGGCCGCCCGAGTTGCCGGGCGGCCTTTTCGTTTCTGATCGTGAAATTCATGCCTTGAGATTAGGCGCGCACACGCCTTGATAGTCTTACAACTTGCGCGAAAGCTCCCAGGACTTCGCGTATTTCCAACTCACATAAACATTGTGATATGCGTGCAGCAAAAGCCCTTCCCGGCCATCGAGAAAGCCTCCGCGTGCGCAATAGTTCCAAACGAAATTCACTGCGGGACGGACAAACACATGAACAAAAAACGAGAAGATCGAGGTTCCAGGCTCATTCCTGGATCGAGCAAGATCGGCTGCCAGCGAAGAGTATCGATTCATCGTCTCGATGTATCCGGTGAGAGTTGGATACGCATGGTGGATGAGAGGACTTCGCAAATTTTCGGTGCGGCCTTCGACGCGCATGGTTTCATGTACCGCCCGCTCAACAAATCTCCCTTTGCCGTGGCGAGTCAGACGCAACTTGCGATCGGGATAGAAGCCGCCGTGCCGGATCCAGCGCCCAAGGAAATAGTTCTTGCGGGCAACGAAATAGCCTTCAGCGGCGCCTGGGGTATTTGTGGCCTTTTGGATTTCGCTGGCCAAAGCCGAATCCACTTCCTCGTCGGCATCCAGCGACAGCACCCATTCCGATGAAGTCTTCTCTATGGCTGAGTTCTTCTGGGCCGCGAATCCCTTCCATGGTTCCTGGAAAACTCGCGCACCATGCTGGCGTGCGATCTCGCAGGTACGATCGGTAGAGCCGGAATCAATGACAATGCGCTCGTCGGCCCAGGCGACACTCGCAAGCGTGCGGCCAATATTTGATTCCTCGTTGAAGGTGATAATCGCAACCGACACGCTCATGGCCAATTTTGTGATTTTTGATTTCGTGATTTCGTGAGTGGAAAATCGCAAAATCACGAAATCGCAAAATCACCAAATTTCTAGTGCGTCGCCTGCTGTTGCGCTGTTGGGGTGGTATCGGTGCGCGGACTTACGTATGGGACCACCGGCTGTTTTGTCATGCGCCCGTTGAAGGCGTCGTCCAGGACAATCCCGTTTCGCACCAGGGTATATCCAGTCACGCGATCCAGCTCGACGCGCGACTTCTCGTAATTGGTGCGCGCCTGCACGCGGTTGCTATCGGCCGTAGCCAGATCGCTCTCGGTCTGCAGCACGTTGAAGTTTGTCGACGCGCCCAGCGCGTACTTCTTCTGCTCGGCCTCGAGGCTCTGTTGGGCCAGCTCGTAAGCTTTCTCTGACGCTTCGACCTGAGCACGGTTCTGTTGCACCGTGAACTGCGCCTGCCGCACCTGGATGGCGACTTGATTTTGCAATTGTTGCAGGCGCATCTCCGCCTGCCGGAGCTCCAGCTCCGAGCGCATCTGGTCTGCCTGCGCCGAACGGTTCTTGATGGGGATATTCAACTGCAAACCTACACCTTTATCCGGCGCGCTGCTGTTGAACAGATCGCTAAAGGTATCGCCAAAACCGCGAGTGGGGATCGATCCTGCCGGTGTGCTGAAAAATCCACCGCTGGTCGGGGTGAGCGGGTTCTGTACCCCGCCCAGGCCACTAGCGCCATAAAATGCGAACGCGTCGAGGCTGGGCAGCAAGCCGTTGGCGGCCGCCTTACGGTTGATCTCGCGATTGGTCAAATCGATGCGCGACTCGGACAGATCGGGCCGGTGAGAGAGCGCGTCGTTGATCAGGTCCTGCACCGGGACCACCGGCTCTTCCGCAGGAATTGCAACGGTGTCGGTGGGAATCACCGGGGCTGCCGAAAGAATTGGGTCCTTCAGGCTGCGCGACAGCGCGTTCTTCATCAGCAGCTGCTGCAGTTGGAGATTGGTCTGGGCGACAATCAAATTCTCCTGATTTGCTGCGACCGTGCTCTGCGCCCGCACTACTTCAATCGGCGCCAATGTCCCAATTTGTACCTGCTTCTGATTGTCGGACAGCGTCTTCTGTGCCAGCGCAAGAGCGCGTTCCTTCGCCTTCACATTCTCGTAAGCATTCACCAGGTCCCAATAGATATCGGCAATCTGGGAAACTGTTTGAATTACCTGATCGCGAAACGCCACATCGGCGATTTCGCGATCGTTGCGTGCGATGCGAATGAAGCGTGTGTTCAGTCCGATGCCGAAGCCCTGCAACAGATGCTGGGTGAGCGTCGCCCGAAAACTGGAATTGATGGTCGGATTTAACGTGGTGAAAATGCTGTTGGTCGTCTGACGATTGTTCTGAAAGCCGACAGTCAGCGCCGTGCCTGTAGCGAAGCCCTGGTTATAACTGAAATTTCCAACTCCAGTGTTGGAGAGAAGATTGGGAACGCCGGTAAATACCTGGTTCGATTCCGGAGTGATGGCGTGTTCTTCCGAGAGAGTGCCGGTCAAAGTGGGATCGAATTGTTCGACAGCAGGCCCGGCTCCAGCCGTGGAAAGAACGATTCCGGAAGCGCCGGTCGCGGCTCCGCCGGCCGCGCTGGTGGTTCCACCGGCGCCGGCGCCCTGGCTGGCGGTGCCGATCCCGCCCTGTCCCCCACCGGGAGTCCCTTGAACAAGTCCGGTAGCCACGCCACGCAGCCCCTGTCCCGCTTTGGCACGGAGAATATCGGTGTCAGCGATGGGCAGGTTGTAACGCGCAATCGCCAGGTCCAGATTGTTCTCGAGCGCCAGTGCAATCGCGTCTGACATAGAGAGCATGATGCGCCCGTCGCGCATCAACTGGTCAACTCGCGGGGAGTTCGACAAATTCGGCTCAGGCACATGCTTTGCCTTGTACTGGGCGATGGGATTGTGCAGAAGCGAGGAGCCCTTGGTGTAGTCGATGCCTCCGAAGGTCTCACCCCGCGCGTTCGGAGCTGTACTGGTTGGCTGTTGCGGGGCCGGAGCGCTGGGAGCTTCCTGCGCCTGAAGCGACCGCACGCAGGTGAATCCCGCCGCCAACGCCGCGGTCAAAACAACTCTCCTGACTTTCTTTCTGCCTCCAGCAAACGACAACACACGCATGCGCGAATCTCCAGACTCTTAGTGATGTGAGACTGTTATGGCCGGGAATTGTTATCAGAATCCCCGCTCCAGGACCGATTGTGGATACGTTCCGCCACTCGGATAAGTTCCGAACAGGCGAATGTTCCTGACCCAAGCTGACGGAATATAGACAGTATAAAGCGTCGTGAGGATGTAGCAATTTATGGTATCGATTTCAAGAATGTGACCAGCTGCCAGCGTTGCGGCTCGGGCAAGCGACTCCATGAAGGCATGCCGTTTTTCAGGCTGCCGTTGCGCAACAGCCATTCGAGTTGGCCGGGCGTGGCATCGCGCACGCGATCGGAGTGCAGGTCGGGCCGCCGATTACGCCCGCGCGCATCGCTTCCGTGACACGAGGCACAATGCTGGCGAAAGAGCTTGGCTCCCGCAGCAATCGAGCCAGCTTCCGCAGCCATAGGATTTTGGCGCACGCGATCGCTCTCCGGAACTTTGCTCTGCCAGCGGCCATCACCAACGCTCGTCGCCAAAGCCAAACTCAGCGCCATCATGCAGAAGACCAGCAACCGGAACACGCCAGACATTTATCGTCCCCTCAGCCGTGAAGCAATCTGCTCGATTTCGTAGGAGATTCCAAATCGGAACAGAAAACGATGGCTGTTGTCATTCAGGCCGAAGCCCGGAGAGATTTTCATCGCCGGACCGCCGGGCAATTGCCACTGCAATACCGGAGCTAGATAGTGCGAGGTGTCCCGCAGGCCGAAGCTGTGTAGTTCCCCAAGTCCCCCGTACAGTTCTGCCCCGCCGGTAAAGTTCTCGCGGCACAACACGCAGCTCACGGCCAGAGCTTTGAGTGATAGCGGACGGCTTACGCCCAGTGCATAGCCAAATTCCCACGGATCGCCCGCCAGGTTCTTTTCCGCAATCGCGTTCTCCGAGAAATTCCAGCCTTTCAGGTTGCTGGACAGAATCAGCCTGAGCTCCGCTTCCCTCTTCTTTTCCCCGCGATCATTGCGGCCGGAAAAGTCGGAAACTCCATCGTGTCCTACGACTTCCAGCAGGCTCTTGTCCGCGGAAACGTCCTCAAACTCGACATATAAAACGGGGTTGATCCAATGCTCCTGCAGCAGAGGTCGAATGCGATTTTCCCAGCGGAAGCCGGTAAAAATACTGCTTTGGTCGGCGGTAGATTGGCCGTCGAGGTAAAACTCCGTTGTCCACCAGGCCTTCACGCCGTACTCAAACTCCAGCGCATTCCCGAGGAACGAATCCGCCGATTTCGGCGAAGCGGCAACCGATTTGGTCGCAATTTCGAGGTTTCCCGGTTCCTCCATCTGGTGAGAGTAGGTGACGAAATAAGATTCCTGCGCTGCCGCCGGTGATGCGAACGCGATCATCAGGAGGAGAAGGGCCACAGAAAGGCAGAATTTGGAGAGAAAAGCCATCATTCGTAAAGTTGTAATTGAAAATGAAATTGAATTTCATTTTCATCGACAACCTACATCTTTGACATTGGTTTATCAAGCCTTCTGCCGTGGATTTGCCGAATTTCAAATCTAAAATGCGCGAAAGCGCGACTAAGCGGTCGCAAAACCCATTGCAGCCGCCGCGAGAGCGTTTCGAAAAAAGTGGCCGGCGTTCATGCCGGCCAGAGGTGACGTTTCGGAGGTAGGAAGAAGCTCAGAGTTGAAGACCGCAGGTGTGAGAGAGAATCAGCTTTCTCGGCACCGCAGCCGATTTTGATTCAACCGCTCAACTTGTTCCACTGCAGCTGATCACAACCGCGCTGCCATTGATGGGATGGCTGTTTCAGTCAGCAGGAAGAAGGCCAACTTGCGCCAGCTTGGAATCTGCCGTTCGGCTTATTCGCCGTACGGAACCCAGATATTTTTCACTTGTGCAGCATGCTGCAAAAACCAGCGGCCTTCGCCCTGTCGTGGATCGAACCAATCGATGGAGCGGCCCTCATTCGTGAATACCTGCTTCAAATTGCCCACCGAGAGCGCCTTTACCTGGGCCGCATTCTGAGCAGACGATAGACACCAGATCGCATCGAGATCGTCGTGTTCCGCTAAAACTTTCATCAACTCCGCGCTACGACCGGTAACGATGTTCACCACACCGGCAGGCAGATCACTGGTGTCGAACAGTTGATACAGGTCGGCAGTAATCAGCGGGTAGTGTTCGGATGGAATCGCCACTACCGTGTTGCCCAGCGCAATCGCCGGCAGCACCAAAGACAAAAATCCCAGCAAAGGAGCTTCGCCGGGACAAAGAATGCCAATCGTGCCAATCGCTTCATTCATCGCCAGGGAGACATTGCGGAACGGCGGATTGTGCACGGCGCCGTCAAACTTATCGGCCCAAGCGGCATAACAGAAAATGCGCTCAACTGCCCCGCTCAATTCCTTCCTGGCCTGCTCCTCGCCGGTGACTCTGGCCAGGCGGGCAGCGATTTCCTCACTGCGGCGGGCAAGATTCTCGCCGAGGTAGTAAAGCACCTGAGCGCGATTGTGGGCGGTAGCTTTGCCCCAGCTTTCTGCTTTGCGCGCGGCTTCCACCGCGTTGCGAATATCCTTGCGATTTCCCAGCGGGGCCTCGCCCAGCAACTGTCCGCCAGGCGCGTGGACCGGAAAGCTGTATCCCGAATCGGGACGCGCCTGCTTGCCTGCGATGTAAAGCTTTACGGTGCGGTCGATGGCGGCCCCGGCTGGCTCTGTGGGCCGCATCTCGCTGTTTGCAACCAACTCTTCGTTCTTGACTGGCGGGGCGTTCTTGAACCATTTCGGCTCGAGATATTCGAGCAGTCCTTCTCTTCCCCCTTCGCGTCCGTAACCGCTTTCGCGATATCCGCCAAAGCCGCAGGCCGCGTCGAAAAGATTGGTGCTGTTCACCCACACCACTCCTGCTTTGATCTGCGACGCTACCTGAAGAGCGACGTTGATGTTCTCGCTCCATACGCTCGCAGCCAGTCCGTAGGTTGTGTTGTTGGCGAGTTCCACCGCCTCGCGCAGGGTGCGGAAGGTCATCGCCGCCAGCACCGGACCGAAGATCTCCTCCTGCACGACCACCGAACTGGGATGAACGTTGGTCAGCAGCGTAGGCGGGTAATACAGTCCCGTTGTGGGAAGAGCAGCAGCAGGTTGACAGCAGTTCGCGCCCTCAGCAATGCCCTGCTCCACCAACCGGCGGATTCGCTGCAGTTGCACTGGCGCGACAATCGCCCCCACATCGACCGCTTTGTCCAGCGGAGCGCCGACGCGCAGGGTTTCCATGCGCGTGCGAATCTTGGCCACAAGTTTGTCGGCAACGCTCTCCTGCATCAGCAATCGCGACCCGGCGCAGCAGACCTGGCCCTGGTTCAGCCATATGCCGTCGACCAATCCTTCGACCGCGCTGTCGAGATCGGCGTCATCAAAAATGACGAACGGAGACTTCCCGCCCAACTCCAGCGAGAGACGCTTATGACTTTGGGAGGTGGCTTTGCGAATCGCACGCCCTACTTCGGTGGACCCGGTAAACGCAATCTTGTCCACATCCGGGTGATTGACCAGAGCCTCTCCGGCGCGGCCGTCGCCGGTCACGATGTTGACCACGCCGGCGGGCAATCCAATTTCCTGGCAAATTTCCGCGAACGCCAGTGCAGTGAGAGGCGTGAACTCGGCAGGCTTCAACACCAGCGTGTTGCCGGCAGCCAGCGCAGGCGCAATCTTCCACGCCAGCATCAACAACGGGAAATTCCACGGGATGATCTGTCCGACGACACCGCAGGCTACATAACCCGGAAACTCCTGTTCGAGTAATTGCGCCCAACCCGCGTGATGATAGAAATGCCGCGCAACCAGCGGGATATCGAGATCGCGGCTTTCGCGGATGGTCTTGCCATTGTCGAGAGTTTCCAGCACCGCCAGTCGCCGAGAGTGCTTCTGCACCTGCCGTGCGAGCGCGTACAGATATCGCGCGCGCAGATGACCGGAGAGCGAGTTCCAGCCGGCAAAAGCGGCACGGGCGGATTTCACCGCGAGCTCGATGTCCGCAGCGCTTCCCTGCGCGACCGTCGCCAGCTCCTGCCCGGTAGATGGATCCGCGGTCTGAAAATGCTCGCCGGCCACAGGCGGCTGCCATGCGCCGTTGATGAAATGTCCAAAGCGCCGTTGGTGGCCATCAAGCCAGGCGAGCGCCTCTTTTGGGTCCTCGATCGCGGGACCATATTCCATGGAGACAAATTTCTCGGCGATTTTGCTCATGATCTCAGGCGATTGGGTGCCGATAGTCGGCGGAGTAACGTCCTGTCGCATAGTACTCGAGTTGACGCTCGATGTCGGCCAACATTCCGCTGGCCCCAAAGCGAAAGAGAGTCGCGTTGAGCCACAGGTCTCCAAGCTCTTCTTTCATGAGCGACAGCCATTCGAGCGATTGTTTGGCAGTACGAATTCCGCCGGCAGGTTTAAATCCGACAGACATGCCGGTCTGCTGCGCATACTCGCGAATCGCGCGGGTCATAACCAGACCAACGGGAAGCGTGGCGTTGACCGCCTCTTTTCCGGTTGAGGTCTTGATGAAATCCGCTCCCGCCATCATGGCGACCATGCTGGCGCGGGCGACATTGCGCAGTGTGGCCAGATCGCCGGTACCGAGGATCACCTTCATGTGCGCGCGTCCGCATGCCTCCTTGAAGGTGGCAATCTCGTCGTAGAGCGCCTGCCAGCGGGCAGCGAAGACGTGCGCACGCGTGATCACGACGTCGATCTCGTGCGCTCCGGCTTCTACCGATCGGCGAATCTCGCCCACGCGTTCGGCCAGCGGAGAGAGCCCAGTCGGAAATCCAGTGGAGACCGCCGCGACCTTGATGCCGCTTCCTTCCGTTCCGCGAAGAGCCGCCTCCACAAACGTGTGATACACGCAGATGGCTGCAACCTTGAGCTCAAACGATTCCAATCCAAGCTGCTTCAGGATCGACCGTTGTACCGGCTGTCGCCCCTTGGCGCAAAGCCGGAGCACGCGTTGCTCGGTGTCATCGCCGGAGAGCGTCGTCAAATCCATACACGAGATCGCGCGCAGCAGCCAGGCCGCCTGCCAATCTTTCTTGACGCTTCGCCGCGTTACCAGCGTAGCGGCGCGGCGTTCCAGCGCACTGGTATTCACGCGCACGGCATCAATCCAATCCAGATTTAGCGGAACGCCGCGATTCGGCTGGAGAGCCCGCTCGCTCAGCGGGATGAGCGAAGCGTCGAGGCTACGCGGCATTTGGTAGGTAGATTCCATCGAAGCAGGTGAGAATGACTCCATCATACGCTGGCGGCACATTCTAAGAACCTGCTCACCTTGCGCCGCAAGAACCGTCCAAATCCTTTTGTGCACGACAGCTCCCACTGCTGTTGTACACTTTCGAGTTTCCCAAACCAGACGCTGATCTTGATTCCCACATGCAATTTTTGAAGGAGCGAACCCATGCGTAAGACCCTTGCTCTCGCGCTCGGCATTGTTTGCGGCTCGGCCCTGCTCTCGGCGCAGACTGCCGACGAACTGGTC
>JAICXB010000025.1 GCA_025980765.1 Terriglobales bacterium | reverse complement strand
TTCCATAGGTCTCTTCTGCTCGTTTACGGTCCTGATCGACCTGCTCAGGATCGGGGATCTCGAATTCGGGATCGTGGGCTTGCTGCGAGGGATCGGCGCTCTGGTTGGCTAAGCGCTTTTCCTCGAGATGTTCTGATCTTTCATTCCGGTCTTGATCGGGCATGCGCATCTCCTTGCCCTCCTTAAGATGCGTGAATTGGCGGGTGCAGCGCCTATTTCGTGAGGTTCTGGCAGCCTGCAATCTCATTTCACAAAACTTTGCTCTAATAGAAGAATGAGTCGCACTCCCACGTTCGGGTTCCATGTTTCCCGGGCCGCGCGAGACCGTTATCGCTTCCAGGAAGATCTGTTCTCCTGGACGGGAAACGTTCTGTTCGCGAACGTGGCCGCCAGTCGTCGGTTTGCCGAGCAGATGAACCGGCAGCTTGGGGTGGACAAGTATCCGGCGCGCACGGTGCATCCGGGAGCGCTGAACGCGATGGCGCTGATCGACGAGATGCTGCACGCTCTGGTCGCGCAGTATCGAGGGCAACACGATCCTCGGGTGATGCTCGATGCTCTGGGATGGTTTGAGCAGCGACTGGGACGCGAAGCTCTGGACAATACTCTGCGGGAATTCACCTCTCAGTTCCCCCCGGTTGAGGTTTATCGCGGCCAGAGAACTGCGCAGCAGTGGCTCCAATCTTCTACTGGTGACACTCCCCACCGCGCCATCGCCCTCGAAGAATTAATGATGTTGTGGCTGGCGAACGTGAATCCCGCGTTCCGCCGCTTTGCCGAACTCTTCGACGACGAGCTACTGCGGCAGCGCAGCGCATATAAGGCGATCACTTCCGATCTCAAGGCGTATTTCCAGACTCGCCCTCGATTCGGGCCGGAGCATCAGAACCTCATCGATTTCCTCCGCGCTCCGGCATTGGCCGCTCCCGATTCGCTGGAAGGGCAGCTCGCCTTCATGCGGGAGAAGTGGCCGGAAGTCATCGGCGATCTCATTCGGCGCATACTCGTCGCGCTGGACATCTTCAAGGAAGAAGAGATCGCCATCTGGATGCGATTCCATCCGCAGGAGGGACATGCCGACCATTTTGGGAACCAGCAGGACCGCGGAGACTCCAGCGCCGCTGCTATTCCCCGCTACAACCTGAAAGAGCCGGAATACGAGCGCTTCAGTCCGGATGTGGACTGGATGCCGCGCACCGTCATGATCGCGAAGAGCGCGTTTGTCTGGCTGCATCAGCTGTCGAAAGCCTACGCGCGCGACGTTCGCCGCCTGGATCAGGTACCCGACCAAGAGCTGGATAAGCTGGCCCGTCGCGGTTTCAACGCGCTCTGGTTAATCGGGTTATGGCAGCGCAGCCGCGCGTCACAGCAAATCAAGCAACTGACCGGCAACCCGGAGGCGGCCGCATCGGCGTACTCTCTGTTCGACTACGAGATCGCCGACGATCTCGGCGGCAACGATGCATATCTCGCTTTGCGGGATCGCGCGGGCCATCGCGGCATCCGCTTGGGCAGCGACATGGTCCCCAACCACATGGGCATCGATTCGAGCTGGGTGATTGAGCACCCGGATTGGTTTATCTCGATCTCCTATCCGCCATTTCCGGTGTATCGCTTCGAAGGACCCGATCTGTCTACCGATGGCCGTGTAGAAATCAAAATAGAAGATCACTACTACGACAAAACCGACGCTGCCGTCGTCTTTCGCCGTCGTGATCGCGGGACCGGCGACACGCGTTATGTGTATCACGGGAACGATGGCACCAGCTACCCATGGAATGACACCGCGCAGCTCAACTACCTGAACCGGGAAGTGCGCGAAGCGGTGATTCAGAAGATCCTGCACGTCGCGCGTTTATCGCCGATCATCCGCTTCGATGCCGCCATGACTTTGGCCAAACAGCACTATCAACGCCTGTGGTATCCGGCGCCGGGCACCGGTGGCGCGATCCCCTCCAGAGCCGAACACGGACTCACCAAGCCGGAGTTCGATGTCGCAATGCCGGTAGAGTTCTGGCGCGAGGTCGTGGATCGCGTCGCGGTCGAAGCGCCCGGCACTCTGCTGCTGGCGGAAGCGTTCTGGCTGCTCGAAGGATATTTCGTACGGACGCTGGGGATGCATCGTGTCTATAACAGCGCGTTCATGAACATGCTGCGTGACGAGGAGAATGCCAACTACCGTAGCGTGATAAAGAAGACCCTGGAGTTCGATCCGGAGATACTGAAGCGCTACGTAAATTTCATGAACAATCCCGACGAGCGCACGGCGGTCGATCAGTTTGGCAAAGGAGATAAATACTTCGGAGTATGCACTCTGCTGGCGACCTTGCCCGGCCTGCCCATGTTTGGCCATGGTCAGGTAGAAGGTTTCAGTGAAAGATATGGAATGGAATATCGTCGAGCGTACCACGACGAGTCGCCCGACGCATGGCTGGTGGCGCGCCATGAGAGGCAGATCTCACCTCTTCTGCATCGCCGCGGGTTATTCGCGGAGGTCCAGGATTTCAGACTCTACGACTTCTACACTGAATCGGGGTTCGTGAACGAGGATGTCTTTGCGTATTCGAACCGTTCCGGCAACGATCGCGCACTGGTTCTATTCAACAACCGCTACGCGCGCGCGGAAGGATGGATTCGCGTCTCCAGCGCTTACTCGGAAAAATCTCATGACGGCGGACGGTCGCTTCGGCAAAGCTCTCTAAGCGAGGCGCTTTGTCCGGATCCCTCGATGTTCCTGGCGGCGCGTGAGGCCGTCACCGGCCTGGAGTATCTTTTCAGTGGCGGCGAGATTTCCCAAAAAGGGATGCGCGTACAGCTCGAAGGATACCAGTGCAATGTGTTTCTCGACTGGATGTCGCTTCATGACGATGTGAGCCATCCCTGGGGCGAGTTATGGAGGCAATTGCACGGGACAGGAGTGCCGAGCCTGAGCGATGCTATGCGCGACCTGCAACTCAAGCCGGTGCATCAGGCTCTTGCTGCACTACTGGATTTGAGTCTTGTAGGGCAATTGTTCGACTCGGCCGCGCCTGAAGCAAGCGTGGAACAGCTTCGCAAGAACAAGGCTTCAGTTGAATCCGTTGTTCAAAGCGGCGCGAAGTTTTCCAAGACACGCAAAATTTCCGGGGACGGCGACCAAGCCAGGGACCAGGACCCGTCCGGGCGCATGGCAGTGCAACTTCGCGCTTTGCTGCAGGCAGTCCAGCGATTTTCCACAAGCGAAGCCGCGCACGAACTCGGCGTCCCCCCACAGGCAGAATGGCGCGGAAATCTGAGCGATGCAGTAGAAAGCTGCATTCGCACTCTCAAGTCCGCCAGCCGCATTCCTGAGCTTTACCGCGCATTTCAACATCCCTGGCCCGAGCAGGCCTGCGAAGTATTACCGGCTCCTGGATCGAAACCGCAGCATCTCCAACAGGTTTGGCTCACCATAATTGCATGGGCAACAGTGCGCGCCTTAGGCCAGCTTCTCGATGACAAAGAACCCGACCAGAGTGCGGCAAAACTCTTCGATGCGCTGCATCTGCGCCAGCCCCTGGCCGCAGCATTCGTCGCGTTGGGAATGAATGATAAAGACGAGGCCCACTGGCGGGCCGCAGCGCGGGTGCGAGCTGTTCTCGCCAATCAAGCATGGCTGCCGGGAGCAGCTCCATCGGCGCGGGCTCCTTTCAGTTGGCTGCACGATCCTGACGTGGCCTGGCTAATCGACGTTCATGAATACGAGGGAGTCCGCTACTTCAACAAAGAGAAGTTCGAATGCCTGCTGTGGTGGATGGCGCTTCCTGCCCTGGTCCGCATCGCCGAAATGCCGGCGCTCGACAGCAGAGCGATCAAAGATCTTGAGCAAGAGATTGCAAAGCGAGTGCGGGCCGCGAGCGATGCCAGCTATCAAATCATGGCGCTGTTTGAAATGATGAATGATCGAGGAGCAGAGACCGAGACTCAGGCGCTGCATCGCCGGCAGTAGTCCTGCCTTCGGATCCCTTCCAGCGTAGGCCCACCGATATGTTAACCTTGGAGTGGGACTATGACTCGCCGCGTGCACATCGTCGTTCCGGAAGAACTCACCGCTGAGTTGGACCGCATGGTAGGAAAACGCGGCCGGAGCGCCTTGGTGGCCGAACTCATCGATCGCGAGATTCGGCGCCGGAGGTTCGAAAACGCGCTGGAAGCCGCGGAAGGGGTGTTCACCGATGAAGCATCTCCGCACTGGACCAACCCTGCAAAGTGGGTACACGAGTTGCGAAGTAAAGATGCAAGAATTGAAAGTGAAAAACTGAAGCGATTGTGGAATGGACCTTCTGCTGGACACAAGCGTTCTGATCGGCGCTCTAAGAAAACGGCCCGAAGAGGTTGATCTGATCCGCTCGTTTCAGAGAAACGGGGACGATCTCGCTTACTGCGCGGTAGTGGCTGCGGAGCTTTATTCAGGAGCCAACGAAGCGCAGATTCCAATCGTAGAGCAATTGCTTTCCTCTTTTCGGTTCCTGCGAAGTTCCCAGGAGATTGGGCGGTTGGCCGGCGAATTTCGGAATCGTTTCGCGCGCCGGGGGATCGCGCTGGGTACCCCCGATTGCCTGATCGCTGCCACTGCGATCGACAACCATTACACGCTGGTAACCCTCAATCGCGCTGATTTCCCCATGCGGGAAGTACGCATCTATCAAATCTAAAATCGAAGTGACGGCTTGAATTCCTCCATTCGTAATATCGCCATCATTGCCCACGTGGACCACGGCAAGACCACGCTCGTCGATGCCATGTTGCGCCAGAGCGGCGCGTTCCGTTCCAACGAGGTTGTGGCCGAGCGCGTCATGGACTCCAACGACTTGGAGCGCGAACGCGGCATCACCATTTTGGCCAAGAACACCGCGATTTTTTATCACGACATCAAGATCAACATCGTGGACACGCCCGGCCACAGCGATTTCGGCGGTGAAGTGGAGCGCGCGCTGAAGATGGTCGACGGCGTGATGCTGCTGGTAGATGCCAGCGAAGGGCCTCTGCCGCAGACCCGCTACGTCCTCAGCAAAGCTCTCGAAGCCGGACTGCCGCCCGTCCTGGTCATCAACAAAATCGATCGTCCGGACGCGCGTCCGCAAGAGGTGCTGAACGAGGTCTATGACCTGTTCATCGATCTCGACGCAAGAGAAGACCAACTCGGTTTTCCAGTGCTCTACACCAACGCAAAGGCGGGCACTGCGTCGGCCCAGGCACACACCAGCGGCGCCGATCTGCAGCCATTGTTCGAGGCCATTCTCCAGCACATTCCTTCCCCGAAGGGAGACTACACCGGAGCGCTGCAGATCCAGGTCGCCAATCTCGATTACAGCGACTATCTCGGACGCCTTGCCATTGCGCGGGTCTTCAATGGCACGCTCAAGAATGGCGAAGAAGTTGCGATCGCCAAGCGCGATGGTTCCATCCAGCCGGTAAAGATCACCAAGCTTTTCTCCTTCAGCGGACTCAAGCGTGTGGACATCGAGCAAACCGAGCTCGGAGACATCGTCGCCGTCGCCGGCGTTACCGGCATCACTATCGGCGAGACCATTACGGGAATTGAGTCGCCCGCGCCGCTGCCGCCCATCGTGATTGACGAGCCCACCATTGCCATGCAGTTCACCATCAATACCTCACCGTTTGCCGGACGCGAAGGCCAGTACGTTACTTCGCGCAACCTGCGCGAGCGCCTGGAAAAGGAGCTGCTTACCAACGTCAGCCTGAAAGTCGAGGAGACGGCGAACACCGACAACTTCAAGGTCATGGGCCGCGGCGAACTCCAGCTTTCCATTCTGATTGAGACCATGCGCCGCGAGGGTTACGAGCTGATGGTGGGCAAGCCGGAAATTGTGACTCGTCGCATCGACGGCAAGCTGATGGAACCGGTCGAGCATTTAACAATCGATATTCCGGAGTCGTTCGTCGGCGTAGTCATCGAGAAACTCGGCCCCCGCAAGGGCGAGATGACCCGCATGCACAACCACGGCTATGGCCGCGTGCGTCTGGAATTTCGCGTGCCCAGCCGCGGACTCATTGGCCTGCGCAGCGAGCTGCTCACCGACACTCGCGGCACCATCATCATGAACTCGCTCTTCGACGGATACACCGAATACCAGGGCGAAATTCCCCATCGTCCGACGGGCGCGCTCATCGCCGATCGCCCCGGAACCGCCACTGCGTATTCCCTCTACAACCTGCAAGAGCGTGGCGAGATGTTCATCGCTCCCGGCACTGATGTGTATGAAGGCATGATTATCGGAGAAAATGCACGTGACGTGGATTTGGACGTGAACATCGTCCGCGAGAAAAAATTGACCAACATGCGCGCTTCTACCGCCGATGAAGCCATCCGCCTCGTCCCGTTCAAGAACCTGAACCTGGAGCAAGCCATCGAGTTCATCGCCGACGATGAGTTTGTCGAGGTCACGCCCAAGTCTCTGCGTCTGCGCAAGAAGATCCTGCAATCCAACAAACGCCCAAGGCGCGGCGCCCAGCTAGTCGGCGCCGGGAAGGACTAACCCTAAATTCCCTGTTCCGCGAAATAACAGGGAATTTTGCAGGGAATTTTTCGGCCGCAGCCGGAAAATCCTCGAATTCTGCCCAGAATTCGAGAATTTTGTTCTTGAGCAGGGAATTAGCAGGGAATTTGTGATTTTTTGGCCTAAGTCTTTGACTTGCTGGCAGCTAGGAGCTAGCAGCGAGTAGCTGTCAGCGAGAGCAGGGAATTTAGCAGGGAATTTCACACCCGAGGACCGTTTTTGCCACGGTCCCGGTAACTAATAAGTAACTTGTAATGTGTTACCGGTTACTTCTACAATTCCGTCTCGTCGTTCGGTCACTTTGTCCCGTGCTGGATCGTTACGACTCGCGAAGCTGTCATCCGCCCCAAGAGCCCTGCCAGTTGCGACTCCTCGCGCGGTGGCCCCTCCCGAGCCAAGTCAAAAAAACAACTCTTCACAGACGCTCGTCACTGTTTGGGGCTTGTTTCGAGGATGGCAATGCTCAATACCTGCTACTTCTACTGCGAGCAATGCAAGAAGGAAAGGCACTTCGTGCCACTGCATCGCGCATTCAAATTCGCCGGGGTGAGTCGCTCTACGATGTATTACTGGATCGATAAGCAATGGGTCCACTGGCGCGAACTGCCCAGCGGCCGCAGGATCATTTGCGAAGAGTCCCTCAGCCATAGCGCGAAAGGAAACTCGGATGCAGGCCCACCCGCCGAGAAGTCTTCCCGAAAGGGCACAGCGGCCTAAGAAATCGTCCAAAACTGTCCGAAAGTGTACAAAGCGGTAGGTTGAAAGCCCATTCTGGGACGAGTACCGTACAGGACGCTTTTGCTGTAGCTCCTGCTGAAATCTCTCATGAGTTTTCGCAAAGCGCAACTTGCCTGCTCCGCTGTCGTACTGTTCTCGGTCGTTGTCTGGAGCCAGACGGCCAGGACGAAGGCCCGAGGGCGCATCGGCCAGGAAGTAGCCATTCCTGTCCACATGCAGGATGGCGACGAATATCGCGTCTCGACGCGCGAGCTCATCGACTACGGCAGAAAACTTTTTACCGCGATGTGGAGCACCCAGGAAGGCGCCGGACGTCCACTCACTAAGGGCACAGGTGCGCCGCTCTCCGATCCTGCCAGTCCGCTTGTCTTTCCCCGCAACTTCAATCGCATCTCCGGGCCGACACCAACTCCTGCTCCGGTTGCCATAACAAGCCGTACGTCGGAGGCGGAGGCGACATCGCCAACAACGTCTTCGTCATGGGGCAGAGATTCGATTTCTTAACCTTCAACCCTGGGGATCCAATCCTCACCCGCGGCGGACTCGACGAACGCGGCCTGCCGGTTTCGCTGCAAACCGTCGCCGACTCGCGCAAGACCATCGGCATGTTCGGCTCCGGTTACATTGAGATGCTCTCGCGTCAGATCACGGCCGACCTGCAGGCAATCCGCGACGCCATTCCGGCCGGCCAAACTCGCGTGTTGGTCTCCAAGGGCATTTCCTTCGGCGCGCTGCGGCATAACGCGGACGGAACGTGGGACGTGTCCAGGGTCGAAGGACTTCCAGCGGCCAGCACTCAAAGCAGCGGAGCGACAGCGCCAAGCCTGATTATTCAGCCGTTCTCCCAGGCTGGGAATGTGGTTTCGCTGCGGCAGTTCACCAATAACGCCTTCAATCAACATCACGGCATGCAAGCCGAAGAGCGTTTCGGAATCGGGGTAGATGCCGATGGCGACGGCGTTGACAACGAACTCACCCGCGCCGACATCACCGCCGCAACAATCTTCCAAGCCACGCTCCCGCCGCCCGGACGAGTCGTGCCCGATGATCGCGAGTTTCGTGAAGCAGTCAAGATCGGCGCGGAGCGCTTCGCAAAAATCGGCTGTGCTTCGTGCCACATACCCGCGCTGCCGCTGACGAACCGCGGCTGGATCTACACCGAACCCAATCCATACAATCCCGCCGGCAATCTGCGCCCCGGCGACGCCCCGAAGTTGGCGATCGACCTCAGCAGCGACGAACTGCCCGGCCCCCGCCTCAAGCCCGTCAACGGCGTGGTCTGGGTGCCGGCCTTCACCGATTTCAAGCTGCACGACATTACCGCCGGCCCGAATGACCCAAATCGGGAAGCGCTCGACCAGAACGCTCCCGCAGGCAGCCCGGAGTTCTTCGCAGGCAACGGCAAGTTTCTCACCCGCAAGCTGTGGGGCATTGCCAATCAGCATCCCTTCGGCCATCACGGCCTGTACACCACGATGCGCGAAGCCGTGCTCGCTCACGCCGGCGAAGCCGCGAGTTCAACCGCCAAATTCAAAACGCTCAGCAGTTATGAGCAGGACTGCGTAATCGAGTTGTTGAAGTCGCTCCAGATTCTGCCGCCGAGCTCGGAAGACATCGAGCGCGGCGAAAAAAGCAACCAGACCTTCACCAGCACAAATTATTAGGAAGGACAACATGACGCTCATCCAGAAGACTGCCTCGTATGTTCTTGGCCTGTTTGTAATGTTCTCGGCGATCACCTGCTTTGCGGCTAGCGTACCGCCAAAGGGCTATCCCACTCCCATAGTCTTGCGGCAAATGAATGGCGGCTTCTGGCGCGCCGATCACACCTTCTCGCCGATCCTGTACATTACGAATCTGCTGGTAACGAATTCGCTCCAGGTGAGGCCGGTGTTGTACATGGCAGATGGCACTGAATACGACCTCGCTCCAGTTACGGTGAGCGCCGCCGGAGTGACACAGGTCAGCATCGCCGATGCGCTGCGGGTTGCGCCCGCCAAAATTCAGCCCCATATCTCGGAATTTGGCAGCGTGGGTCTGCGCTATGAGTGGCATTGGCAGAATGCCGTGTCGGCAATGGTGCAGAACCTTGATACCACTAGAAGCCTCAACTTCAATTACCCAGTGCACACCGCGATGAAGATGGCGAAAATGCCGCCCGCTACGGTTCGCAAGGAAGGACTGTGGTGGAAGGAGGAACCGCGTGTTGAAGGCTCAGTGAACTTGGTGAACGTCTCAATGCATGCGGTCTCTGTGCACGTGCAGGTCCTGTCGTCGTCGAACGACGTGCGCGATTCACAGCGAGTGCTGGTTGCTCAGAATTCCACCACGCGTGTCGAGCTTGCGTTACCCGAAGATCAGCAAGCCGGCGGAGTTCGCGTCAGCTATCACGGTATGGACGGAGACATTATTGTCACAGGAGCGCTAGAAGATGCAGGCGTTGGTTACTCAGCCAAAATTCCTTTTACATCGATGGTCAAGGAAAAGGTGAGCGACCTGGCGGTCTCGAGCGTGGGACTGATGATGGGACAACCAGATCCCATGATGGGATTTCCCCGGGGCACAAAGTTTGGCGTATACAGCGCCTTTCGCAATGCCTCCAATCGCCCAATCGCGGTAACGCCAACGCTCTACTACATGTCCGGAGCGAGCAACAAGGTAGTTCCGCTGCGGCCTGTCAATTTGGATCCGGGAGAGGCGAGATACGTGAGCCCGCAGCAGTTCCTGCAAGCTTCCGGGTTGGGCGCTTTCAGCGGAATGGCCAACCTGGTGTTCTCGTATCAGGGCAAGAGTGGAGAAATTATCCTGGCCAATGGAAGCATCGATAACACCAAGACCTACGTCTTTGAAAGCGAGCTGAATGGGGTCGGCAAGAGCGAGTCAAAGGGACTGACTGCCTGGAACCTCGCCGACGGCAATAACACGATGATTAGCCTGCTCAATACCAGTCAGCAAGACGAAGACCTCATCGTGACCCTGTATCATTCTCAAGGCAAATACCGGATGCCCGTGCACTTGGCCGCTGGCGCCTCGAAAATGTTCAACATCAGCGACCTGAGCATGATGCGAACCCCGGATGTTGATGGCAACTTGCTTCCAATGACTGCCACCAGCGGCAGCGCGGTGGTTTCGGGAAAAGACAGCGATGCGGATTGGATCGAGGTAGCTGTGGGCATCGGAATCTTCAACGTGACCACGGCAACCTGCGGAACCATGTGTCCGACATGTTACGGATATTCGGATTTTCAGGTAGATAGCGACTCGCCCGATACCGTCGTCGGGGGAACTGCATCCTTCAGCTCTTGGGGCCTTGGCCAAAATGGCCAATGGCAACGGGTCACGGCGGCCTGGAGCAGTAGCAATAGCGGCATCGCAAGCTCTCAAGGTCTCGGTAATTATACCGGGGTTGCCGGAGGGACCTTCAATGCACTCGCTAATGCCAATTTAATCGACGAAAATGCAGATTGTCCTGAGGGCAGCGGACATCCCTGCCCAACGAGCCCATATCAAGGCGCCCCGTTGGGTAAGGTTCGGATACCTTTTCGCGGAACCGTCATACGGACAGTTTCTTCTGCTCCAATGTCTGGCTGTGTTTCTTCGGCTGGATGGGATCGATTAATTATCGGACAAGTCTTCGATCAGTTTGGCGTGCCGTTCCTTACCAACGGAGTATCATTAGGAGAAATTGTTAATCTCGGCCGGAACGACCTTGTGCTGAACCCACCTACCACAGGAGCGACGACGACCGGCTTCGACTCCGGATCGGGGCAAAACGGAACTTATAAAGATGAATACTTCTTCTGCTCTAAAGTGTGTCCGGGAAGCTCAGGTGAGACTGATGCTCTTCAGACTATAACTTACGGTGGAATTGGTCTGCCTCATCAGAACGCATTGGTGTATAAATGTAGTTCTGTTACCGAGGACGGACAGTAAGACATAGGCTAAGGAGTGCATTATGCGATACCTAAAACTCTTCGCGATCGTACTTTTGCTTACGCCAGAGCTGCTCTCTCAGACACCATCGGGACCGCTGTCGAAGAAAATGCCGCAATTGCGATTTAGGGGCAGTGCTGTTGAGGCTTTACTCTGCATTGGACAAACCTTTCAGGTGCCACTCGGAATTATTTCTTCCGATAGTCTGCTCACAAACACTCAAGTCTCGTTAAACGGCGTCGATGTCGGATTGCCTTCGGCTCTAGATTCCGTTTTGTTATCTGTTACAAGCTATAAGTGGTCAGCCGTTAACAATGTGATCATGTTGGAGAAGAAAGATACCAAATTAGCAAACACCTACCTGAACATCATTGTTCCCGATTTTGAGGCTTCTTCAGATACAGCCGAACACTTAAGCGCTAAGTTGTGGATGACCATTGAGCTTCAAATAGACCCGAAGCGTGGTGGCTTCGCTGGCGTTTTGCACCCGAACGCAGCAGACAAGGTATTGCCCTCCATATCGTTGAAGAATAAGCACGTTTACGAAATTCTTAATTGGATCGTAGCTGAGAACGGCTCGGCTGCATGGATTGCAAAACCATGGCCTGCCGACCAAATCCAAGACTTGGGAATGTATGACCTTTGGAACATCGTTTTTTACAGTCCCGCTGAGACAGACCATTGAGAGAACCGGGGGAGGCTCGGGCGCGGGCAAAAGGGACGGCCTGAACTGCGGGAGTTTCTGAGGGGCCACAAGGGGACGGCCTGAGCGTGAGGTTTGGCGGCCTAGAAATAGTCTGGTGGGACATCGGGAGCAAGGGTTCCTCAGTACAGCCCCTTTTTGGCGAGGAACGACCCGCAGCGGACAAAAGCAATTGTTGCACCTGGCCGGCGGCTACTTCACGAATTTGTATCCCACTCGGTGAATCGTAATTATGTGTTGCGGGTCCGTGGGGGAAGCTTCCAATTTATGTCTCAGCTTGGCGATGTGGTTGTCGACCGTGCGGGTGAGGGGAAAATTGTTATAGCCCCAAACTTCTTCCAGCAATTGATCGCGGGTGACAATCTCTCCTTCATGAAGTATGAGATATCGCAGGGTCTCGAATTCGCGCGGCGAAAGGTCGAGCGCCTTGCCTGATTTCGTCGCCTTGTAGCTCCTGAAGCACAGTTCGACATCGTCAAAACTGTATTGATCCAGCGCTGCCGAAGTTGCGGAGCGACGCAGATGTGCGCGAACCCGGGCCACAAGCTCTTTTACGCCGAAAGGCTTGGTAACGTAGTCGTCGGCTCCCACTTCGAGTCCGATGACCTTGTCCATCTCCTGGCCGCGCGCCGTAAGCATGATGATGGGAGTCTTGATGCCCTGCTTGCGAAGATGCCTGCACACATCAAGGCCGCTTAGCTTGGGAAGCATTACATCGAGAAGAATAATGTCAGGCCGATTCTGCAGAGTCTGCTGTATTCCAGCTTCCCCATCGGAGGCAATGAGCACTTCATAACCTTCATATTCGCAGGTATCCCGCAGGCCAAGCTGCATGTCCGGCTCGTCTTCAACTATTAGAACTCTCGGCAATGAAGTATCCTTTGCTGGCTGGTTCCTCTGCGCTGCTTGCGGCCACTGCGCGGCAGGGCAGCAAGATCGTGAACCTGCTGCCCTTGCCGGGAGCGCTGTCCACCAGGATCTTCCCGTTATGGGCATCTACGATGTGTTTCACCAGTGCGAGTCCCAGGCCGGTGCCGCGCACCGTGTGCACCAGATCGTTGCTGACCCGGTAGAACTTCTCAAAGATTTTCTCCTGCTCGGCTCGCGGAATGCCAATGCCGTGATCGACAACTTCAATCGCAATCTGCCCTTCGCGGCCCTCAACATTGACTTCAATGCTTCTGGAGTCTCCGGAATACTTGATGGCATTGTTCAGCAGATTCAGCACTGCCTGCGCGATTGCGTCCGCATCAACTCTTGCCGACGGAATCGCGGAAGCAATGCGGGTCTTCAGCTCGAATCCCAAGTTGGTAATCTGATATTCGTAGGTGCTCAGCACTTCCTCCAAAACCGGTGCGAGGCTGCATGAGGTGAACTGGTACTGCCTGCGCCCGGCTTCAATCTTGGAAAAGTCAAGGATGTTGTTGATGAGTTGAGTGAGCCGGCGACTCTCGCGATGAATTATGCGATGGTACTCGTGCTCTTTCTCTCTCGATGTCGCCCTGCCGAGTTCAAGCATTTCGGCAAACAAGCGGATCAATGCCAGTGGAGTCTTAAGCTCATGCGAAACATTTGAGACGAACGATGACTTTGCCTGCGCCAGGCGCACCTCACGAGCGGCGGCCCGCAGCGTAAACACAATTCCAGCCAGGAGCAGCGCAAGCGTGGCCCCGTCGAGCAGCAGATTGGTTTCGAAATTCCGCCGCGCCAGCTCCGCAATGGTCACGCCGCTGTATCCACCAGCCAACTGCCAGCGCGGAAATACCGGCGCAAAAGACACAGCGACGTCATACTGCGCCGGAGGCTTGCCTGTGGCAAACATCTCCTTGCTGTCTTCGCCCAGAGCGGATATCACTAATGCGCCGTTGCTGCGGCCCGCGTTCCGTTCGACGGTTTGCGCGAGGAGCTTGTCCAGGCGTTGCTGAACGTAATCGAAATCGAGTTTAAGGCCGAGAAATCCGTCCGGCGTCGAACGAAACACATACAGCGGCGGACGCTTTTCGCACTTGCAGGACTGCTGCCAGAAAGCCAGCTTGTGGTGGTCAGGCGCAGGATCCGCTAAGGCCTGCGCCTGATTGAAGAATGCCACAACGTCTTTGGCGTCCTGATCGGTTTGCGGAACGTCACGCCATAGGCCTCGAGAAAACAAATGCGCGGGTAGCTTTCCGGCTGAAGAACACGTAGCCACCACAAAGAGAGCCGTGACCTCAGGATGCGAATCGGCAAACGCGCGGAAATGTTCTTTCACCCCGGAGTCATCGGCGGGCGAGAGCGTGGCGCTCGACAGCGGCCGAAATGCCTCTTCGGAGAGCCGAACCATATCAGTTTCGGTGGTTTTGCTGATGCCCAGCAGGGTTTCGCGCAGATCTTCCTTGGCTGCGGTTTGCGTCTTGGTCTGCAGTTCGCGCGACTGGCGATATTGGAATGTGACCAGGACCATTGTGGGAAGCAGCACGGCCGCTGCAGCCAGCAGCGCGAGCCGTCCGGCGGCCGAAAACGTTCGATAACCGCTTGCTCGCATGTGCGCAGGATACCTCGATGGCAATTGTAAGGTTCATTTCCCTGCAATAGAGATGTAAAAAGTTGTCTCCAATTTCACCCGCAGTGTTGTCGAGAAACTTGCGGGCAGGGTCTTGCCAGTCCAGAGACATCTTTTTGCAATTCCATTGCAGTTTGGTGAGGACTTTTGTCTTGCGGAAGCTTTATCTTGCGCCCGTAGCTTGGTTGAGGCGCTCATCCTCGCGCAGATGGAAATGCCTCTGGTCACAAAGGAGAATGGGTATGCTTTCGCGGATTATTTGTGTTACAGCCCTGCTTCTGCTTTCGCAGCTCAGCGTCACGGCCGCCCCCGCCGATACTGGTGGAGAGAAGGTCGGCACTCCCGCGCCAAACCTCGGACTTACCCAGTGGGTTAACTCAGCGCCACTTGATATAGAGAACCTGAGGGGAAAGGTAGTGCTGATCCGCTGGTGGACGGACACCTGCGAGCTGTGCGCAGCCACCGCACCGGCACTGCGCCAACTGCAGCAGGAGTTCAGCGGCGACGGTCTGGTGGTAATCGGAGTGTTTCACCCAAAACCTGCGGGCGACTGGAACCTCGAAAGAGTACGGCGGGCCGTAGCCAAGTATCAGTTCACGTTCCCGGTTGCGCTCGACGGTGACTGGAGCGCCCTCCGCCGATGGTGGCTGGACGGAGCAAATCGGGAATACACATCGGTTTCATTCATACTCGACAAGAACGGAATCATTCGTTACGTCCATCCCGGTGGCGAATTCCACCAGTCCAACGGCTCGCCGCAACACGCCATGTGTGAACGCGACTTCAAGCAGATTCATTCGATGATCGGGAATCTGCTGGCCGAGCATTGATGTCTTCAAGTCTTCATCAGGAGGGTTTCGTGTTCACAAGAGCAAAAGTAAGGGTTCGTATTGCAGTAGGGCTTGCGATTTCCGTTCTGGCCATGCCGCTGTTCGCGGCAGATTCGCACCCGCCCGCACCGCAGGTTTCTTTCAGCAGTCTTTCCGGCGAGGCGTTATCGCTGCAGCAGTTCAGAAGTTCTGTGGTCTTGCTGAATTTCTGGACTACCTCGTGCGGTGTCTGTCTTTCTGAGATTCCCACGCTGTCGGCCCTGCAGGACCGTTATCGTCCCGCAGGACTGCGCGTCTTGGGCGTTGCCCTCGACGACGATGCCGAGGCGGTACGCGCGTTCGCTGCACACCGCCACCTGAACTACACACTGGCGATCGGTAGCCAGCAGATCGAAGAACGCTTCGGGACCGGAGTGTTCCCTGTCACATTCATGATTGGGCGCGACGGGCGCATCTACAGCCGACACACAGGAGCAATCACACAAGAAGCGCTGGAGAGTGAAGTTGCTCAGTTGCTTGCCGCCGAGGGCACAGCTCCTCTCAATGCGTTTCGCGCCTCTGCCGGCGCCCAACCCGTGGAGCTTCCCACGGCCGCGGAACTCGGTTCCGAAGTGCCCGGCGTGGACGTCTCGCATTTGTCCCAGGAGCAACTCGCGCAATTGAAACAGCAGCTTGACTCAGAACCCTGTCCCTGCGGCTGCAATCGTATGGTGTTGAAATGCCGATCGAACCATTCTTCGTGCGAAGAAAGCAGGCGCCAGGCACAGGAAGCTGCAGAGAAATTGCATGGTCCGATGATTTAAGCATTCGGGAATCGCTCGCCAAAATTGCGATTGGGTTCAAGGATCAATCGTTGATGAGGATAATCGAAGATGACTTTGAACCCGCGCAATGTTTCCCCGCCGATTTTTTGCTGGTCGTCTGGATTGGCCGAGCAACATGCAGCGATCGGATTCGCCAGACGATAATGACCTAATTGGAAATACTCGGTTCTGCCGATCGCGCCATCTATGGGAGTGCCCAGTCCAACCCCGGTCTTGATCTTCGTGAGCGGCAGCGAGGCGGATGGCGCTGACGACGCCCGGGAATCCACTGAAACAGCCGTCAGATGAGATTCCGGTTGGTTCTGATGGTCCCGCGGGGATTCCCAAGATCACACTTTCCCACTCATCACAACAAAGTTGCCGGCAGCACGAAAGAATATGCTTGTCATCCGTCCAACGCAGCAGAACAGTGGCGAAGGAGAATACATGTTCAAGCTCTTCAGGACTTCCCTGGTCACTTTGATCAGCACGATAACGCTCTTGACAACCGCCAGCGATGCCGCCGAGAAGACGATCGATGCGTCTCGATGTCTCGAAACGCGGATGCAGGTATCGCAGGAAATCGGAAACGTCTTCTCGCGCACGATAGCGTTCCAAATCAATGGGTTCGATCCTTTGGTCAGCAGAGTGAGCGGCACGGGAATCTATAAAGTAAAACAGGTCACGCCAGAGCAGATTGTGACCGACGCGACTTTCCTGTATGACGGTCATCCTGCCAGCACGGGTGAAACCATCATCAAGGACGGTGGGCGTACGCTCTGCTGGAAAAATAAGTGCTCAACCGCCACAGACGCCAGCGGCGTATCGATCAATCCTCTTTTGTGGGGGACGCCGAAAGATAGACTTCATGTCGGCCAGAGTTGGGAAATCAGAATAGCTCTTCCCTGGGAACTTGGCCCTCCTGGGCCACAAACCGTAAAGGTCATCTCCATAGATCCATTGAACGACACCATCACGCTTGAAAGGAGCGGAGAGGGCGAAGGAGACGCCGCGAATGAGATCAAAAAGATTCCTCTGGTTAAAGATAAGAAAACCTATATGGTGGAGGTTTCCGCAGGGAAGGCAAAGTGGAGTGGGTATACGACCTTTCGCCGTGGAGTAATCCTTAGCGACGTGTTGCTGATGGAACGTCCGGTAACGGTTATGTCAAAGGAATTCGGCCAGAGTAGCGGAACGGAACGGGAGTATATCTTGCTGAATGCATCTGCGCCAGACTTGCTGCGAAACTGACGAGATTGCCGGGCAAAAAAGCGACAGCCTGAGAGCCTGTCGGAGTGGGAAATTCTGAACCTGGAATCGAGTGCTTGACAGATGCGATGCGATTTGTAAGTTATTGATTTTCGTTGAAAAACCTTATCCCCGACAGGCTCTGAGGCTTCTTCTTTTCACCCGCCGCTTTCCCAAGCGCTTAGATCCCGTTTATCCCAAAGTAGTTGCTGAAGTCGAGCAGCGGTAGTGATCAGGAAGCCATCCCGCGCGGCAGCTACTCCATCCCAAGATTCTGTTCTCCTCAATTTCCTCTAAGGGGCCAATTCCTATGCTTCGCTCGTTGCGTGTGTCAACACTTTCTGCACTGGTTCTTGCCTGGGGCGCGCTGATGGGCGCCAGCTCCGCGCAGGTTTCGTTTACAGCCAACCGATTTGACAGCACCAAGGCGCTCAAAATTCTGGCACATGGCGATTTTAATAATGATGGCCGGGAAGATTACATCGTTGGCGCGAGTAGTACCGACCTTAAGTCCGGCGAAGTTGAGATTTACCTCTCGAATGGGGATGGGAGTTACAACTCGCCCATTGCCGTGCCGGGTTCCCCCAGTGCGATTGGAGATTTTAATCGCGATGGCAAACTCGACTTCGCCACAGGCATTACATCAGTGCAGAACAGCGCCAATTCTGAGATCGAGATCTTTCTTGGCAACGGTGATGGCACCTTTCAATCACCGAAGATTGTCCCTCTGACCAGCGGCGGCTTGGACGGCCTTGCCCCAGCCGATATGAATCACGACGGCAAGACCGACTTGGTTATACATTTCTCTGGAGCGCAATCGAATTCCCTGCAGGTACTAACTAACAATGGTGATGGTACTTTCACAGCAGGACAGCGGACCTCACCGGTGCAACAGCTTAGCGGGGCGTTTATTGCCGGAGACTTCGACGGCGACGGTAAGGCCGACATCGCAATCACCTTTGGCCGGCAAGGCGCCACCCAGGTGCAGGTTTGGTACGGCGATGGGGCCGGCCATCTGGTGGCACACACGCAAATTTTTCGGCCGGGTCCAGAAGAAGTTAATTTTGATCAAGCCGATGCGGTGGATGTGAACAATGACGGCCGCTCCGATCTAATCGGAACAGAATTCAATTTTGGAATCAGTGGTACCAGCACGGGATTGAAGCAGCTTGCGGTGTTTTATGGGAATTCAAACCGCACTCTGACTTACGCAACCATCCCCACGGGAAACTGCACTGCTGGAGCAGTCACCGTGGCCGATTTCGATGGGGACGGCATCAATGACGTGCAATTCGGTGAGGGCAACTGCAACCAGTCGGGCGCCACGACCGATATCGTGGTGAAGCCCGGGACAGGATCCGGGAACTTCGGCCCCGAGCAGACGATCTACTCGTCCGCTTTTCAGATTGGATTCGACAGCATCGCCGTCCGAGCAGCGCGAAATACCAAACCCGACATTGCGCTGACCGAGGCCCTGGGTGCGCAGACAAGTCCGAACACTGTACCTCCCTCGGCGCTCACTGTCCTGGTGAACCAGAGCTTTGGAGTCTTCTCAGAATGCTCTGCTCCCAATGCGGCGACCGGAATCAGCGTCTGCCTACCGGGTTCTTCGTCGCAATCGCCGGTGCAATTCTCGATTGGGAGCGCCGGGCCGGTTGACATGCGCAAAGTCGAAGTTTGGGCCGACGGCCACAAAATCGCCGAGCAGCAGAAGCATGCCTACTCGCACTACTCCTTCCTGGACACCTCGGTGCCGCTGGCCACCGGAACCCACAAGATCACCATATTCGCGAACGGCTGGGACAATTGGCCGGAAAGCAAAGTGTTCACGCTGTCAGTGATGCCTTCTTGCTCGGCGCCCAGCAGTCCCGGGGTACACATCTGCAGCCCGGTGAACGGATCGACGGTGAGTTCCCCGGTCACGGCGCAAGCCACGGGAAAAATTACCGGCGTTCTGAAGGACATGGAACTGTGGGTGGACGGCACGAAGAGGCTCACCGAATTCTCTTCCACCACGATCACGGACATACTAACCCTCCCTCCCGGGACACATCGCTTCGCATTTCTGATAATCAATACCGCAGGACAGAAATTCGAATCAGTCTCCAACGCGACGGTGAAGTAGAGGAAACAATAAGGATGGCTGGATCTCTGGTCAAACAGCAGGGATCCAGCCGTTCTTAATTGAATAATGTTCTCGTTATATCTACAAGACAGGTTGCCGGGTCTACCCAGACCACAAAATGCGCCCCCTGAAGGCCTGCTCCAGCCGTCTTTGTAAAATGCTCGCTACCCGTTTTTTAGCCTGCCCGGTTCTTCTCGTCCAGCACCCTTCGTAATGAGGTATTTCCCCGGTTGCTCTAAGAGGCAATTCACTTCGTGGGGGTTGAACCGTATGCTAAGTTAGCCACGGTTTTACGTAGCTTTCTGTCCTGGCAAAGGCATTCTGTTGCTCACTGCTCCCGCCGCTACCGCAGCGGGTTCTGATTGCCAGGCAGGACATCGTGCGGAACGTCTCAACTTTATGGCGCTTGGGTTTGGGTTTAATAAGGCGAAGATACTGAGTGCAGCTGAGAAGTATGTTCAGCAGGGCAAGCTGCAGAATGCTATCGCCGAATACGACAAGATCTGCAAGCAGGACCCCAAGGACCTCACCGTCCTCAACACCATCGGGGACCTTTACGCTCGCCTGGGGCGCGCCGATCAGGCATCGGAATATTTCAAGCGCGTAGGTGAGGCGTACGCGAGCAATGGCTTTGTGGTGAAGGCCATTGCCATGTACAAGAAGCTGACCAAGCTGAATCCCGCGGCCAGCGATGCAGTGGTGCGTCTCGCCGAGCTGTACACCCAGCAGGGTCTCTACAACGATGCGCGCGCGCAGTACATGGCAGTTGCCGATCAGTGTCTCAAGGAGAACGATCGCGAAAAAGCAACGGGCATTCTCAAGAAGATGCTGGAACTCGATCCTGAGAATGCCGGCATGCAGACCAAAGTCGCGGACCTTTATCTAAAGCTGGGGAAAAACAAAGAAGCGCTCGACATCTTCTATAACGCGGCGCAATCCTTGTACGGGCGCGCTTCCATGGCCGCTGCGGAAGAAGCTCTTGGCCGCGCGCTTAAGCTCGACCCCAACCATGCGCCCGCCCTGCTGCTGGGCGGAAAGATTGCGGCAGAATCAGGAAACAGCGCGCGTGCAATCGCGTGTCTTTCCAAGCTTCCCGATTTGGACTCGCGGCCTGACGCTCTGCAGCCGCTGCTGCACGCCTATCTCAAAGCGGGAAACTTTGCGGAAGCCGACCCGCTGGCGGCCAAGCTGCTTAATGTCCACGGTGATTTTGCCGGCTTGTCCGCATATGCCGACGCACTGATGAAGGCGGGCAAGCTGGAATTGGCGCTGGGGGTTTATGAGAAACACGCAGAAAAGTTTCTCTCCGGCAACAGTCAGGGTTTGATCGATTCCCTGAGCGCCTCAATTTCGAAGGTCAGGGACAGTGCGCCGGCTCTGAACGCGATGCTCACGCTCTTCCAGAAGGCGGGAGCGGGCAATGTGATACGCGAGGTGCAGGAGCTGCTGGCGCACTCGTACGTGCAATCCGGCGAATTGCAGAAGGCGGCGGACCTCTATCGCGAGCTCTCCGAAGCCGAGCCGGAAAATCCCTTACATCAGCAAAACTATCGCCAGGTCATCGCCCGCATGGGCAAGGACTCAGCGACGCGCGAACTCTCCACCGAGGAAGGTGGACAGGCGCTGATGGTGGACGAACTGGAAACTGCTCCTGTGGTGGTACAGGAGTATCCGCGCGAACTCGCGGAGGCCATCGACGCGGCGCTTACCGATTCCGAGTTGTTCTCTTCTTACAATGTGCCGGAGAAGGCGATTCCGCCGCTCGAAAAAATGATTCCGCAGGCGCCCAATGATGTGCGCCTGCGAAAGCGGCTGGCTTCACTGTACGCGCGCACCGATCGTTTCGCGGATGCAGCCAACGCATGTACCGTTCTCGCCGATGTCCACGCCGTTGCCGGATTCGCAGAACAGGCGACGCAATATCGGGAGATGGCGGCCAAGTACGGCCAGGCGGCTGCCGCGGCCACTCCCAAAGTCCCTGAGCCCGAGCTTGTTCCCGAGGAGCCGCAGGTCGCGCAATTTGCAAAATCGGAACTGACGGTTGCAGCGGAGCAGCCGGTTGAGATTGAGACGGCTCCGGCGGCTGAGTTTGCAGTTGAGCCACCGCTCGCGGTCGCTGCGGACGCAACGGCAAGCACTGCTGAGTTCGATCTCTCTGCCGTTGCTGCGGAGCCGGTGGATGCGCCGGAATCGGTCAGCCCACCTGAGGTCGAAGCTGGAACCGATTGGGAGGACATGCTCACCGTCGAGGCTCCCCCGGTTGCGGCAGCGGAAACGGACAGCAAGCCGCTGGACCAGGAGCCGGCGGCGGCCGAAGCGCTCAGCAAGGAGAACCCGGACGAAATCGCCGAAGAGGCGCGGTTCTACATCGCGCAAGGGATGACGCAAGAGGCGCGCTCGGCAGTTGCGCGTCTTGAGAGTTTGGCTCCCGGTCATGCGGCGCTCGCGGGATTTCGCGCAGCGCTCGCGTCCGATTCGGTTGCGAGTGAGGCAGCCGTCGTCGAAGCATCTGCGATGGAAGAGCCGGCTGTCGCTGGAGCGGCTGTTCCGGCGGCTACAGAGCAGGAGTTCGAGATGCTCGCGGCTGAGCCGAGTGAGCCAGCAGAGCCGGATGTCGCAGTCCCCAATGACAAGGTAGAAGAGCCGGCTGCATCCATCGAACCGGAAGTTGTGCTCGAAGCTGATTCTGAGTCTGAGGAGCAACCTCTCGACGACCTGGCCGTCGACGTGATTCCGGAAATCGGCGCAGGAGAACCGTCCTCGTTCACGGCTCCTCCTTTAGCGGCTCCAGTTATTCCCGTGACTCCTCCGGCCAAAGCAATGCCTGCGCAAGTGACTGCTTCCGCAGATCCATTGGCCGACCTGGTTTCGGATATTGAGCTGGCGTTGGAGGATGTGGAAGTCGCCAAACCTGCAGCAGCGGCTGCCGTCGCGAGCACCGCGGCAGCGAAGCCGCAGCCGCAACAGCCGGTGGCAGTGCCTGCTTCCAGGGTTGGTCCGGAGCCCCTGGCGGCGAGTCCGACAGTCGCACCGCTCGCAGTGGCATCGGCGTCCGCTGTGTCTGACTCGGGCTCAGCCGAAGCCCACTCGATGTTGACGGATTTACTGGATGAACTGAAAGAAGGCGGGGAAGAGCCGATCGAGGACAGCGATCCGGAAACCCATTACAACCTCGGAGTGGCGTTCCGCGAAATGGGATTGCTGGACGAAGCCATTGGCGAGTTGCAAAAGGTGTGCCACGCGATTGAATCCGGCGAACCGTTCTCGCAAATCATGCAGGCTTACACCTGGCTGGCGCAGTGTCTGGTGGATAAAGGCGCTCCTCAGGCCGCCATTCGCTGGTACGAGCGCGCCTTGCGGGTCTCTGGTATCGCCGAGGATAGCCGCTTGGCGGTCCATTACGACATGGCCAATGCATTCGAGGCGGCAGGCAATCGCAAAGCCGCCCTCGACAATTTTATGGAAGTGTATGGATCCAATATCGATTATCGAGATGTCGCGGAACGAATCCGCGGCCTGCGTCAATAGATGTTGGAAAGAGGGCGTTCCGAAAAAAAGGGTTTCAGAGAAAGGCGTTTCAATAGCAGCGTTTCAAGAGCGAACAATTCAAAGTACTTTCTGAAACGCCTTTCTTGAAGGCTTTTTTGAAATCGATCTTCTTGAAACGCCTCTCCTGAAACGCCTTTCTCGAAACGATCTTCTTGAACAGATGCTCTACAATCGGATAAATGGATCCTGAAACCAAGGTCCTGAAGTTTCCTACGAACGGAGGCGCGGCCCCCGATCCAGAAGCCCATTCCATGCCAACCCAGATTGCATCTCCGGAGCAGGACATCACCGTGCGGCAGCAGCCGAATTCTGCACCGCCGCCAGTCTGGATGCAGCGTCTTTTTCTGGTCACCACAGTGATTATCTGTCTCTGGGTGGGCCTGGTGCTCGCAGTGCTGCCGTGGACTGCCGTCTGGACTGACAACAGCCTGGTATTGGGATCGCCTCACCTGCGCGAGGTGGTTGGCGCCGGCTTTGTGCGCGGATTGGTGACGGGACTGGGATTGGTCGATCTGTGGATCGGCGTCTCTGAAGCCGTGCGCTACCGCGACAAACGGTGAAGGCTATCCTCAGCGGAAAGGCTCCTGTATTCTCAAAGGCGTTTCGGATTTCGAGTTTCGGGTTTCAAGTCTTCGAAACTTGAAACTCGAAATTGAAACGCCTTTCATCCAATGAACAAACCCATTCTCGCTAAAGCGCCGCTGGCCTATGAGAACCCGTCGTTTCTAAACAGTCCTGAGGGGCGCGTGTTGCGCATTCTGTCTGAGTACCAGGAGCCGCTCAGTCGTTTTCGCCGGGAGCGCATTCAGGACACGGTAGTTTTCTTCGGTTCGGCGCGTTTTGCCAATTTGTCATCGGCCCGGAGCCAACTGCAATTGCTGGAAAAGCCTGGCGCGGCCAATCCCGCGCCGGCTCACGAACAGCCCGCCACCTTGGGAGGAGCGCTGGAAGGTCGCGAAAACTCGCTCAAGCTAAAGCGAGCTCGCGCCGCAGTGGAGATGGCGCGCTACTACGAAGACGCGCGCCGGCTGGCATACCTGCTCACCAGGTGGTCGATGAAACTGCAGTCCAAACGGCATCGCTTCGTGGTGACCTCCGGGGGAGGTCCTGGCATCATGGAAGCGGCAAACCTTGGCGCCAGCGAGGCCGGCGGTAAGACCATCGGACTCAACATCCGGCTGCCCTTTGAGCAATTCCCGAATCGATACATCACTCCGGAACTGAATTTTGAGTTCCATTATTTCTTCATGCGCAAGTACTGGTTCGCGTATCTTGCCAAGGCGCTGGTGATCTTCCCCGGGGGCTTTGGCACGCTCGACGAGCTATTCGAAATTCTGACGCTGGCGCAGACGGAAAAGCTGGCAAAAAAGATTCTGGTGCTGATTTACGGCAAGGAATATTGGAGTCGCGTCCTCAATCTGGATGCTTTAGTCGATGCCGGAACCATTTCCGCTGAGGACAAAGATCTCTTCTGCTATGTCGATTCGCCCGAAGAGGGTTTTGAGATCCTCAAAGACGGGTTGACGAAGTATCATCTGCAGCCGCAGCAGGCGCGAGCGCAGGAACCGGAGAAAGAGGAGCGTGAGAAAGACCATGGGGACTTTCCCGAAATTGCCAAGACCCGGGGTTAGCGATCAGCTTTGTCTCCACGCAGGATTTCTCCGACGGCATGGTCGACCTCCGCGGGTTCAGCGCCGATCAAGTGGTGATCGGCGTCGGGCACTTCCGGACTGATGCGGCACAGCTCCAGGATCTGAGCCTCCGCGCATAATTGGCGAATGCTCCCGGCCATCTCCCGCTTGGCGGGCCCGTCTAGCGAAACGCCAAGAATGACCAGATCGAAATCGCCGGATTTAAGTGTGACCCGCAGCTCGCGCAGGTTGGCCACAGAAACCACGTGATAACCCTTGTTCGCCAACATCATGTGGCGAGTAATACGCAAAGCATCGTTATCCGACACAGACAGAATTTTCTTCGCCATTGCTGGGACTGAAACGTGAGTTGCTGGAGGAAGTATCAGCAATGTTAGCAAATTCCGGAGTCTTCTTACAGTTTTGGTCAGAATGTGGCAGAAATCCGCATTCAGCCTGTTTGGTTGGCCAACATTGCCACTTTGCCGGTTCAGCCATGTTGAGGCTGATTGTGGCGGCTTTGCTTCAATCTCTTATCTTCCTGCAGCGGCTCGCCAGCATCGAAACTATTAAGCAGTCATATTCCGAGGTTTAACTCCAACTTGGTTAGGATGAACTGAATGAACAATCGATCACTGAAGCACCGAGTTTTGGCGGCGACTCTGGCGCTGCTCATCATTCAACCGGCATGGCTGTCCGCTGCTGTGAGTACACCGCAATTGCCGGATCCCGGCTCCGCTCCCATGAGTAAAGAGCAGCAGGAGCAGCTTGGACTGCAAGCGGCAGCGGAGGTGTATAAGCAAATGCCGGTGTTACCGGATTCCAGTCCAATTACGCAATATGTAAAGCGAGTGGGCAGGAGGCTGGTTGGGGTGATTCCGCCCGAGTACTCGTGGCCCTACGATTTCCACGTGATTCCCCAAAAGGAAATTAATGCTTTTGCGCTGCCGGGAGGGCCAATGTTCGTGAATGTGGGCGCGATTCTGGCCGCTGATGATGAAGCGCAGTTGGCCGGAGTGATGGCCCATGAAATGTCGCACGTTTACATGCAGCACTCCGCCAAACAAGCCGGTAAGCAGGCATTCACGCAGGGGATTCTCGGCGTGCTTGGTGCGGTGGTGGGCGGTGGCGCGATTGGATCGCTGGCACGGCTGGGCATGCAGATCGGAGCGGGAGTCGTTTCTCTCAAATACTCGCGCGGCGACGAAGCCCAAGCCGATGCCGTGGGCGCGATCATTATGTACAAGGCCGGATACGACCCGCACGCGCTGGCCCAGTATTTCCAGAAAATTGAGGGTGAGGGCGGACCCGGCGGCCCACAGTTCTTGAGCGACCATCCCAATCCGGGAAATCGCACAGCAGCCATCGACAAGGAGGCCAGTGCGTGGCCGCCGCGTAATTATGAGAACAACAGCCAGGCATTCGTGCAGGCGAAGCAGGATTCGAGCCGGATAAAGCTTTATACGGCGCAGCAGATCGCGGATGCGGCGAAACAGGGGACCTGGGCGCGAGAGAACTCGAGAAACGGCGCCGTTCCCGCGAATGTTCCAGCTTCTTCCGAGGCAGGCAACCAGCCCGCAGGGAACATCGGCAATGTGTCAATGCAGCAGATAAGGCCTAGCGATAGCCTCAGGCCGCTAGACCACAGCGCGTTCACGATTTCGTATCCTTCCAACTGGCAGGCTTATGGCGATGCGAATTCAAGTGTGACGATTGGTCCGCCTGCGGCAGTGGCGCAAGGCGCTGTCGCTTATGGCGTGGTGATCGGCGGCATGGATGATCCCAATGCCGCGAATCTTGACCAAGCCACTCAGGACCTGATTAACAGCCTTCAGCAAGCAAATAATCTGCGAGCCTCTGGAAGTGCGCAGAGCGTTCGCGTCAACGGCGTGCAAGGTCGCTCGGTAAACCTCACGGGGACCTCACCGATCCAGCAGAACGGAGAGCCGTTGCCGGAACGCGATTGGCTGGTTACTTTACCGCGCCCGCAAGGAGGTTTGCTGTACCTGGTGTTCGTGGCTCCGCAGAACACATTCAATCAGTTGCAGCCTACCTATCGCAGAATGCTGCAAACGCTGCAATTGAAATGACGGAGGTCTCAGCACCAAGGCGATCGTTCTCATTGCCGATTTGCGTGATGTGAATCCGCAAATTTATACTGTGCAGTTTGCCCAGGCGTAGGTTCCAAGGCCTTCCGACCGCCTGCTTAATTCTTCATTATTCCAACCGAGCGAGATCATCCATGACGACTGAAACCAAAGAGCGTGCCAGCACATTGTCTTCAGAACAAGAGTTCAATCCCTGGGAGGCGCAGGCTGCGCGCTTCGACCTGGCTGCCGAGAAGTTGAAACTGGATCCCGGAATCTGGAAAGTGCTGCGGTATCCCAACCGGGAGATCATCGTCCATATTCCGGTGAGTATGGACGATGGCAGCATAGAAGTTTTTACCGGATTTCGGGTGCAGCATTCCATTGCGCGTGGTCCAGCGAAGGGCGGTATCCGCTACAGCCCCGAGGTCACGCTCGATGAAGTGCGCGCGCTGGCCAGTTGGATGACTTGGAAATGCGCGGTCGTCAACATTCCCTTCGGCGGAGCTAAGGGCGGCGTGATCTGCGATCCGAAGAAGCTCTCGCAACTGGAACTTGAAAAGATCACGCGCCGCTACACCGCCGAGCTGATTGAATTTATCGGTCCGGAAAAAGATGTGCCTGCGCCCGACATGAACACCAACGAGCAGACGATGGCGTGGATCATGGATACCTACTCTATGCATATGCGTCAGACGGTCACTGCAGTGGTCACCGGAAAGCCGCTGAATATCGGTGGATCGCGGGGGCGCCGCGAAGCGACGGGGCGCGGACTGATGATCGTATGCAATGAAGCGATCCGCAAGCTGGGCATGCAGCCCGCAACTACGCGGGTCATCATCCAAGGTTTCGGCAACGTTGGATCCAATGCCGCCAAATTGATGTCAGACGAAGGCTACAAGATTATTGGCATCGCAGAATTCGATGGCGGTCTCTACAACAAGAACGGAATCGATATTGACGCGCTGCTCACGCACCGCCAGCGCAACGGCACGATTACCGGTTTCAAGGGCGCAGAAGCGGCCGACCCGAACGAATTGCTGGTTACGGAATGCGAAATCCTCATTCCCGCGGCCACTGAAAACGTGATCACCAGCCGCAACGCCGGCAAGATCAAAGCCCGAATCATCGCCGAAGGCGCGAACGGTCCGACTACAGCTGTCGCCGATGACATCCTCGCCGACAAAAACATTTTCGTAATCCCCGACATCCTGGCCAATGCGGGTGGGGTAACCGCATCGTATTTCGAGTGGGTGCAGGACCGTCAAGGTTTCTTCTGGAAGGAGTCGGTCGTGAATGAGCAATTGGAAGACATCCTGAGAGAGTCCTTCGATGAAGTGGTGCGCTACTCCGAAACACACAACGTCAACAATCGCATTGCGGCGTACATGTTGGCGGTTGATCGGGTGCAGTTCACCATTCGACAGCGCGGAATCTATGCGTAACGAGCTAACAGCTGCGAAGCTACGAAGCTTTATAATATTGGGTTGCGTCATCATCTCGATTGTTATTAGTGGAAGGACCGCATGTCGACCGATGTAATCATGCCGCAGATGGGGGAATCCATCTTCGAAGGCACTCTGACGAAGTGGCTCAAGAAGCCGGGAGAAAAGGTTCAGCGCGACGAGCCGCTCTTTGAAATTTCTACTGACAAGGTTGACGCGGAAATTCCGGCCCCGGCCAGCGGTGTCCTGAAGGAAGTCAAAATCAAGGAAGGCACCACCGTGCAGGTCAATACGGTGGTTGGAGTCATCGACGTGGACGGAGCCGGCGCGGCTGCCGGAGCTCCTGCGCAGACTGCAGCGCCCGAGCCAGCGAAAGCTCCTCCCGCGCCCAGCGCAGCTTCGACTGACGGTCCCTCGCGAGGGGCACAAGCTGCGCCGCCGAGCGCTCCCGCTCCTCCCGCAGCTGACGAAACTGAAACCGAAACCGCGCCCGCAGCGCCATCCTCAGCTTCCAACGTAACCGAAATCAGCCGTGGCGAAGGCGAACGCTTGCGCTCCAGCCCGCTGGTTCGCAAGATCGCCAGAGACAACAACGTCGATCTGCAGCAAGTGCCCGGCTCTGGAACGAGCGGGCGAATCACCAAGGACGACATCCTTGATTTCATCGCTAAGCATCCTGCCGGAGTTCCTACGCGGCCTGCCGCGGCAGGTGCGGTTGCGCAAATGCCCTCAGCGCCTCAGCAGCCCGCGCACACGGCCGCTGCTCCTGCCCCGGCTTTGCCGGCGCCGATGCCCGGCGAATTGGTGCCGATGAGCAAAATTCGCTCGATCACCGCGCAACGCATGGTGGAATCGAAGCACACCAGCGCGCATGTCCACACGGTATTCAAAGTGGACATGACTCGCATCGTGAAGATCCGCGAGCGCGAGCGCGGTAAGTTCGAAGCCCGCAACGGGGTGAAGCTCACCTACATGCCGTTCATCTCGCGCGCAGTGATTGCCGGCATCAAGCAGATGCCGGTGGTGAACTCGTCGGTCGAGGGCGAGAGCATCCGCTATCACAAGAACGTGAACCTCGGCATCGCCGTTGCGCTCGATTGGGGACTGATCGTTCCGGTAGTAAAGCAAGCTGAGGAACGCAGCTTCCTCGGACTGCAACGCGCGATTACCGACGTGGCCGAGCGCGCTCGTGGCAAAAAGCTGAAGCCGGATGAGGTGCAGGGAGGCACGTTCACAATTACCAATCCGGGAATTTTTGGGCCCCAATTTGGAACGCCGATAATCATGCAGCCGCAAGTCGCAATTCTAGGCATGGGCGGGCTCTTCAAAGAGCCAGTCGTGATCACCGACGAGAACGGCAGCGACATGATCGCGATTCGCTCCATCATCCGCCTGACCCTCGGCTACGACCACCGCATCATCGATGGCGCCGATGCCGACAAATTCATGGTCGCGGTGCGCAATTATTTGGAGAACTGGAGCGAAGAGATAGGCTAGAAGAGAATTTTACCAACAGCGCGCCGAGCGACCTCGCCGGGCCGGTTTTTTGCGGTCACTTCACTTCAAGGCTCAACCAAGTTTCGGAATGCATCTTATCGGCTTTCGACGGGAATATTGTGACCGCGTAGTCCTGGCCCTTTGCTAACGAAATCTCAAGCATGATCTTCCATTCGTATCCAGTAAAGTAGTTAGAATCGATCTGAAACTCGCGAACATTCTCATCGAGGAATTTCTTTCGATCGAAAGATTCCACACGCGAGACATTTGCCACCCAACCACGGTTATTCCACCACGTGCTCCATTCCGGCCAGGCGCCACCGGAAAAGATCCGCTGGCCAAGCTTCGCCGAAGAATGTAGATCGTAGAACTTGCCATCGCCGGGTGCGAGATACAGATCCACAAACCCCGATCTGTTGCTGGGAAGTCGAACTGCGAAGTACACGTACTGACCGTCAGTCTTTAAGAAGAGACGTCCACCTGCATTTAGGTCGATATGAGCGGCGTCAGCCCACTCATCACCGGAGATTTTTCCATCAATCATCACCGTGCGACCGCGGGGCACGGTGATGTGGTCGCCGATAGAAAGCGAGGCAACCAACAATGCCAGCGATATCAGAATACGGGCAGTCATTGCAGTAAGGCTCGCAACCCGTCTTCATCGGTAATCTTCACCTTAAGCTCTGTGGCTTTGTCCAACTTCGATCCGGCATCGCTGCCCGCGATCACAAAGTCGGTCTTTTTGCTGACTGAGCCGGAGACCTTGCCGCCTGCATCTTCGATCATCTTCTTGGCTTCATGGCGGCTGAGGTTCGGCAGCGTGCCGGTCAGGACGAAGGTCTTGCCCGCGAGCTTGGTTCCTCGCGCTTTGCGCTCGCCCGTGAATTGGAGACCCGCACCCTCCAATCGTTTGACGAGTTCGCGATTGCGAGGCTCGGCAAAGAACTCGACGATTGCTTGACCGACGCTGGGTCCCACTTCTGTCACTTGCTGCAGTTCATCCAGGCTGGCCGACATGATCGCTTCCATGCTGCCAAAGTGCTCCGCCAACAGTTCCGCCGTGCGCTCGCCGACAAAGCGAATGCCCAGTGCGAGTATTACCCGTTCCAAGGGAAGCTTTTTGGAATTCTCAATTTCCCGAATCAGGTTCGCAGCCGACTTCGGACCAATGCGCTCAAGCGAGAGAAGCTTCTCCGTTGTAAGCGAGTAGATGTCGGCGACATCCTTCACCAGCCCGCGATCGGCGATTTGGTTGACCAGCGACTCGCCCATGCCTTCGATGTTCATCACGCCGCGCGAGGCGAAATGCAGAAGACTCTCGCGCAGCTTGGCCGGACACTTCGCATTGATGCAGCGATGATCGGCTTCGCCCTCCGCGCGAACGACCATCCCGCCGCATTCGGGGCACTTTTCCGGAAAGTGGAACTGGCGCGCACCGCGAGGATGATCTTTGTCCTCGATGACCTTCACGATTTTGGGGATCACATCGCCGCCGCGCTCGACCAGCGCCCAATCGCCGATCATCACGCCAAGACGCTCGATTTCGTCCTGATTGTGCAGCGTAGCGCGTTTCACAGTGGTACCGCCGATAGGCACAGGCTGGAGCGCGGCAATCGGCGTGAGCTTGCCGGTGCGCCCGACTTGCACCAGAATGTCCTCGATTTTCGTTATGGCAGATCTCGCGGCGTACTTGTAGGCGATCGCCCACCGCGGAGCTTTACCGGTGAATCCTAATTGCCGCCACAGTGCCGCCTGATCCACCTTGATCACGACGCCATCAATCTCATAGGGGAGGTGCTCGCGTTGCGATTCCATTTTGGAAATGAACGCCAACGCTTCATCAAGATCGCCTGTCCGGAGCCGATGCGGATTTACCTTGAACCCGGCGGCTTCGAGGGCCTGCAATGACTCGAAATGACTGGGCAAGACTGCGCTTCCATCGCGCAGCAAAAAGTAGGCGTAAAAATCGAGGCGCCGTTCGGCCACGACCTTCGGATCGAGCACGCGAATGCTACCGGCTGCCGCGTTGCGCGGATTGGCGGCGCGGCTGAGCCCCTGCTGCTCGCGTTCTTCATTCATGCGCAGAAAAGACTTAATTGGCATGACGACTTCACCGCGCACCTCAAAATCCGTACCGATGCTAAGCGACGAGAGCTTCTTCGCCGAAATGCGCAGCGGAACAGTCGGCATGGTGCGTACGTTGGCGGTCACGTCTTCACCGATAGTGCCATCGCCGCGCGTGAGGCCGCGGCGAAGCTCCCCAGCTTCGTAGGAGAGGGCCAGTGACATTCCATCCAGCTTCAGTTCGCAGACGAACTCGACCTTGCTTTTGCCTGACAAGTCATACACGCGGCGGACCCAACCCCGCAGCTCTTCTTCGTTATAAGCGTTGTCCAGCGAAAGCATTGGAGTGGAATGCGCCGCCTTCGCTACTCCCTCGCGTGGTTTGCCTCCAACACGTTGCGTGGGAGAGTCGGGCGTGATGAGTTCGGGATGAGCTGCTTCCAATTCCTTGAGTTGCTTTACTAGAACATCGAACTCGGCATCGCTGATCTCGGGATCATCGAGCACGAAATAGCGATGTTCGTGGTGGCGAATCTTTTCACGCAATGACTCGATTTTTCTTTCGGCTTCCGTTTGGAGTGAGTTTTTCGCAGGCATAACAAGGATTGCAGCAGGATATCAAGGAGAGTATCTGCGGGGCACGGTCACCCCGGCGCTCCGTCACTCAGGTTTCAATCGCAACGTGACAGACACGGCCGACGATGGCATCGGATGCATCGTTTCCCTCCAGCGCCAGAATCGCAATGGGAAAGCTCTGGTTTTGCGGACGCAGCACCAGGTGATCGCCGTCGCGCTCCACATATCGAATCGTGCAGGAGCCATTTCTGCGGACTGCATAGATATTCGGTTCGTTACGGCGATACGGCTGCAGCACGTTGTAGTGGCGATCGATCAGGACCGTGGCCCCGGGAAGAAGCCGAGGATACATACTCGCTGCTTCCTGTGCGTCGATCTTGATTAGCACGAAGCGCTGCCACTCCTCCCGATCAGCGGAACAGGCGGGGCGCAGGCGTTTTAGAAATGTTTTTTTGAACTTCAGAATGTCGCGAGTGGCATTGCGCGTAATGATCTGCTGACTTACTGCAGTTTCTGCGCCGACGAGGAGAACATTTTCGAATTCACCCTCGGCAGAGGGGGCGGCACTCGCCCGTTTATCGATTTCTGCGCGATCCAGAACATCGTAAAGCGACAGATTCTGTGCCGCGAGAATTCGATCCATGCTTTCGATGCTCAGCGATCGTTTGCCATGTAGGAAGTTTGAAATGTGGGCCTGCTCGAAACCGGTTTGCCGAGCGAGACCAAGCCCGGTGAGCCTGCCGGCGCGGATCCGCTCCCACAGCACCCGGCGGAGCTCTTCCTGGAGAGCGCTGGCGTTCATTGGGGCTACTATAGCAAACAGTCATAGGAACGGCGGTGGTGCTTGTCTGAATGATGGTAGATGCCACCGTGGATACGGGCGCCCCGCCTTTAACAGAATCCGCTGCGGTAGCTCCCGTGCCGTTACCTTACTCTGACTGAGCTGTGCTCACCCTAGCAACGCCACCACTTCCGCATCAGGTTGCCCTCGTTGTAATCTGAAAGCCTATGGACATGACCTGGGTGACCGACCGGATCGCGGTCGGTGGAGGCATTTGGACCGACGTCAAGATGATGGAAGTGGCTGAGGAGGGCGTCACGCATGTCATCAACATGCAGCTTGAGTTTGATGACCGGCACCTGGGGTTGCCGCATGACATCAATATTCTCTGGAATCCTACCGATGATGATTTTCAATTCAAGCCTGCAGAGCTGTTTCACCGCGGTGTGGAGTTTGCCTTGGCTGCGCTAGAGCAACCCAAGAACCGCATATTCATCCATTGCGCGGCGGGGGTGCATCGCGCACCTATGATGACCCTCGCGATCCTTCGGGCGACGGGTTGGGAACTTCGACAAGCCCAGAAGCTGATCCAGAAAAAGAGACCGGTGGTGGACTTCGCCGATGTCTACGTGGAGAGCGTGGAAGCTTTCATTCGCGGCTACGCTCCAGAACTCGCCAGCACGGAATAGCCGCGCGCAAGGCAGTATCATCCAGACCAGGTGATCCGAGCCAAACAACATGTCCGTCCCATGCGCGGGGGCGCGCAGGGCCATCTCATATTCGCCGATGACGGTCACTTCTACGTCGTCAAGTTCCAGAACAATCCGCAACATGTGCGCGTACTCGCGAACGAGCTGCTGGCCACGCGCATCGCCGAGAAGATTGGATTGCCGGTGCCGGTGACCGAGGTGATGGAAGTGAGCGCCTGGCTAATCGAGAACACGCATGAGCTGCGCATGCGCACGGCCGGGAATTCGTCTTTGTGTCAGGCAGGCCACGCGCTGGCTTCGCGTTTTGTTATCGATCCCAGGGAAGGACAGATCTTCGACTATCTTCCCGAAACGGCTCTTGAACGAGTTCGGAACCGCGAAGCCTTTGCCGGCATGCTCGCTTTGGATAAATGGACGTGCAATACCAACGGGCGTCAGGCGGTGTTCTGGAAGAAGCCGCGCGAGAGGTTCTATACGGCGACCTTCATTGATCAGGGCTACTGCTTCAATGCCGGTGAATGGACGTTCCCCGATTCGGCGCTGAGAGGCGTTTATCCGCGCAACCAGGTGTACGCGAACGTGTGTGGATGGGAATCATTCGAACCTTGGCTTTCCCGGATAGAAAACATCGAGGCGCAACAACTCTGGTCAATCGCTGAAGTCGTCCCCCCGGAATGGTACGGCTCCGCCAGCGAAGACTTGGAACAACTGGTTGAGCACCTTCTGTGCCGACGCTGCCGCGTGCGCGAGCTGATCGAGAGCTTCCGCAAATCAAGCCGGGAGCCGTTCCCAAATTGGAAGGCAGCGATTAGCATATCACTTCCAGATTCGAAAATTCTGTAGCTCCAGAGAACGACAAGGCAGCCAGCCTTTTGGCAAGACAGCTTATTAAGATTCCTATTATGGTTGCCTTCGTGGCTGTCATTCTGAGTTCATCTTTTTGGGTGAACCTCGTGGATACGTCCGGCTTAGCTGCTAAATCTTTGCTCCTCAAGCAATTTTGTGCTCGAAGAGCTGCGACAGTGTGTTTAAGAACGACACATCGCAGTAGGTCCTTCGCGCCTGCAGCAGCTCACGATGACAGGTCTGAATTGATACAGATTTGGAATTATTGCCGCGAATTTCCCTCTTCTAACTAGCAGCTTCCCTACGCTACTGCGGCGCTCTCTCCGACCGGCGCCAGCGAGTGTGCCGAGTTGGGACCTTGGGATTGGGCCACTTCCAGCGCTTGTTCAGCGCGATTAATTACTTCAGTGACGATATCCACGGGATCGTAGTGGGGTTGTGCTACCGCGCCGGCGATTCCCGCGCTCAACGTGATTGGCTTATCACCCGCGGCCTTCATGTTGGCGAAGACCTTCCGCATCTTGTCCACCACGAAAAAGGCGTTCTTATCGGTGGTGTCGCCGAGTACCAGCGCAATAGTGGTGGGGTCGTACATAAGCGCGGTATCGGTTTGGCGGATATTGGAGCAGATCGCCTGTCCGATGTTCTGCATCATGCCTTCGACGGCGGCCTCTCCGGCTTCGCGGCGGAGCACGCTGGCTTTGCCGAAGTTCAGCAGCATCACCGTGGTCGCGGAATTTTGCTGCAACCCACGCTTGATCTCCGCCAGCACTACGTCGATGTAGGAAGCGCGTTTGAGCAGTCCGGACTTTTCGTCTGTGACGGCGAGCGTCTTCATCAGATTGCGCAGCCGGGTGTTGTTGACGGCGAGCACCATCTGATCAGCAATGGTTTTTGAGACGACTACGTCCGTGGGCCTCCAGTGGCGGGGGCGGTCGCATTGCTCGAGGATGAGGATGCCGACGTGCTCATCGCCGTCGACGAGCGGCACCGCCATCACCGATTGCAGGTCCAGCGCCGTCACGTGTTCCTGGATGCCAGCTAATTCCGGCGCGCTCCTGGCATTTTCAATGACTACCGAACCGCGCTGCACAGCCAGGTTCTGCAGGGCGCCGATGAGGCGGACAATCGACATCACGTCAGACTTGGCGACACCGGGTCCGCAGTATTCCAGCGCGGCCGACGGCGGCTTGCCCGGACTGCACAGTCCGGCAACGCAGCGGCTGGCATTCCAGTGGCGACCCACATCGTTGACAGCGGCGAAGAGCACGCCTTTGACGTTCGACTGCCGGTAAACGTTGCGGGTGATTTCGGTGACACGCGCGAAATTGTCCACAGCGTCCTCGCCGCTGCGGGATTTGACGGCGGGTTTTGGTTCCGTTTCGCTATTAGGTGGGGCGCCGCTGGAGGCGGTGGTCCCCGCGCTATGCTGCGGCGCTACACCGCTGTTCAGATAAAGCTGGCGGAGCTTCTCGTTCTTCTCTTCCTCCCGCGGGAAAAGTTTCTGGATGCGCTCCAGGCGCTCGACGGCTTTGGAGCGCATGGAGTACTGCAGGAAAATCTCCGCCTGCAGCATGAGGTCTTCCAGCACGGTGGATTCCTTGTCGACCGCCACATCGAGGCTTGCGGTGGGGTCGTCGCCGTCACCGGTATCGGCTTTTGCGGCATTCTGCAAGCGGTTGCCGATGCCGCGCAAGCGATTGGCGTCCACTTTCCCGTTCAACAACTCAATGCGATCGCCGAGGCCGGGCAGATAGGGATCGACTTCGGCGGCACGGTCGAGCGCGTCAGCGGCGCGCACGAAGTCTCCGCCGGCGAAGCGGAGTTGGAAGAGCTGCACCAGCGCGTCGCAGTAATCGTGCTCGCGGTTGGCGGAGTTGAAGAGCTCCACCATGTACTCCAGAAAATGCGCGTCGGGAGCGTGCGCCTGCGTGGTCTCGCGAATGAAGGAGACGAATTCGCGGCGCTTTCCCGCTCGTTGCTGCACCACTTCCAGTTTGCGCGCGAGATCGAGCGCCTTGTCGTATTGCTGCGCCGTGAGTAGTTCGCCGATGAGGCCGCCGAACTCCTCGATCTTGGCGGGATTTTTTTCAAACAACTGCCACAGGATGGGATAGGCCTCGGCCGGACGGTGGGCCGCCACCAGCGCGTGCGCGTAGGCCTCGCGATAGGCAGGCAGACTGGCGTCTTTTCTGCCGGCCGGCTCGAGAATGTCAACTGCCTTCTCCGCCTTTCCTTTTTCGAGCAGACCTTTCCCATATCGGAACGCAATTTCCTGATTGCCGGGATCGTGCTGATAGGCCCGCTCGTACCAGGAGAACGCGATGTGTCCGTCGGCCTCCTCCATGGCGCCGAGTTTGAGGAAGGAATCGCCGGCGGTGGGATGATCGTTCAATTTTGCCGCCAGCTCTCCCTGCCGCTTGAGGTGCTCAGAGGAGGGATCGATGGCGACGATGTGGCGCAACGCGGTGAGCGCTTCGTTGTCGCGTCCGGCTTCGGTAAAGCCTTTGGCAACGGCCTGATAGGCCTCAAGCGCCTCGCGCTGATTGCCATTGCGCTCGGAAACCTGCGCGAAGCGAAGAGTTTGTCCCAAACTGGGAGGAGTGAGCCGGGCGAACTTTTTGTAGTTCACCGCCGCTTTGACGTTGTCGCCGGCAGCGATTTGCCGGTCGAAGAGCTCGCTCAGCAGCGCTGCCGCTTCTTGCGGCCGGTTGAGCTGAATGAACAGGTCGGCGGCGGTCTGCCGGGCCTTGTCGTTGCCGGGATCGAGGTCGAGCACCGACAGGAATTCTTCCAGGGCAGAATCGATCCGGCCCTTCTGCAGGTGCTTTTCCGCCTTTTCCAGACGCTTGGAAATATCTGCCATTCGGACCGTAAGTGGGCGCTGAGGTGAGAGCTGTCTTCGATTGTAAGCGGATGTTTGCTGGGCGAGAAGAGGAAAGGGGTGGAATGGGTAATCAGTTGTAAGTAGTCAGTAATTAGTAATCAGTGAAATCACCGACGCAAGATGGGCATCGTGGACTAGTGGTCACCGCGGGGCAAGGGGCTGGCGAAGCTGATTGCGGAAGGCCGTTGCTCTACAATGTTGCGCATGTCTGACGAGCTTTTGCGCTTCCGCTCCGAGTTCCCCATTCTCGACAAGACCACGTACCTGATCAGCAACTCGCTGGGGGCAATGCCGCGGGCAACGCAGGCGGCGATGAACGAGTACGCCGAAGTCTGGGCGACGCGCGGGGTGCGCGCGTGGGAAGAGACCTGGTGGATGCTGGCGCACGAAGTGGGCGGTCTGTGCGGGGCGCTGATGAACGCGGAGAAGGAAACGGTATCACTGCATCAGAATGTGACCCAGTGCCAGGCAGTGGTCGCCTCCTGCTTCGACTTTTCCGGCAAGCGCAATAAGGTGGTCTACACCGAGCTGAACTTTCCTTCTGTCATGTATTTCTGGGAGGCGCAGCGGGTACATGGCGCACGCGTAAATATGGTGCCGACGCCGGACGGCATTCACGTGGATACCGCGCGACTGCTGGCGGCGATCGACGAAGAGACGCTGCTGGTGCCGGTGTCGCACGTGATCTTCCGCAGCGCGTACATCAATGATGCGCAGGCGATTGTCGAGCGGGCGCACAAGGTGGGAGCTCACGTCATGCTGGATACGTTTCAGTCGCTGGGAACCGTTCCCGTGGATGTGCGCGCGCTGAATGTCGATTTCGCTTGCGGGGGAGTGCTCAAGTGGCTGTGCGGCGGGCCGGGCACCGCGTATCTTTATGTTCGTCCCGATTTGGGACGCAGGCTGCAGCCCCGGTTTACCGGATGGGTGGCGCACGAGAATCCGTTCGCCTTCGAGATTGGCCCCATCCGCTATGCCGAGCCGCCATATAAATTCATGAATGGCACCCCCAACGTGCCCGCGCTGTATGCGGCCCGTCCAGGATTGAAGATCGTGGCCGCGGCGGGAGTGGACCGCATTCGCGAGAAGTCCAGGCGGCAGGTGGCCCGGTTGATGGATCTGGCGCGCGCGCGCGGGTGGAAGATCAACACGCCGGTGAATCCTGATCAGCGCGGCGGAACTGTGTCCATTGACATGCCGAATTCCAAAGAAGTCTGCGCTCAGTTGCTCAAGCGCGATGTGCTGGTGGATTGGCGCCCAAACGCCGGCGTCCGCATGTCTCCGCATTTCTATAATAAGGATGAGGAGCTGGATGTGGCGATTGCCGCGGTCGACGAGATTCTGAGCGGAGAGTTGTCTGCCAGCCCGCGGTCGAGGTAGTGGACGACGTGGACGTAATGGACAGACTGGACCTCTTCTGGTTTGACCAGCAGCCAGGAGCTAGTAGCTAGCAGCTTACCTTTGCACAATTCCTGTTCTCGATTATTCACTTGACACAAATAGCGCCTAGTTACACAATTAGTGGTGCCGTGAAAGGGCTGAAAAACTGAGAATGTTTACTGTTCTGGTGTCAAGGTGATTTCCACAGTGTAACCCATTGACACAATTGATTCGATTGACATTGCATCCAAAGTGTGTTTGAGGCATCATACTTAAGAGCTGTTGAGGTAGATCGCACACGCTGGATCACTGGAGGCTGGGCTTAGCTTCTGGCAGCTTCAGAACATCGAAGTGGGATCCTCTAGCCAGGTGTCGATCTTCCTGAACAGCCTTTCCTTTTTCCGGTCGCAGCCGCTTGGCAAAACCTTCAACCCATAGCTCCACAAATTGCCTCCGCGCTTCCAGAACTTTCCTAGCAGGATTTCCGCATACCGTGTTTCTACATCGTCGAAAGGGTCAGGATTAAGTCCACAAGCGATCCCACTCGTTATCCAATCTGCGGATTGCACCATAGAATTTGTATTCGCCGGAATGTTTGTGATCGATCCGATATATTCAAACTTGATTTGAGTCTGCTGCTCTTTCAGTTTTTCAATATATTCCTCGAAGCACGTCCATGAAACTTCGCTACGCGAGGCAAAAGTAACATTCACCTTTTGGCCACGATCACGACCGTACCAAGAAATTCTCTCCAACAGGTATCGAGCCATGTAGTTGTACAGCTTCGGGCATTTCAATCCCTTTAGAGCATCAGGATGGAACTGGCCTTTGTTGGAGGTCATGACAATGCAATTGAAAGTTAGGCCGCACAGCATCGTTAACAACGCCTTGCGCCGAGAGTGCGAGTCGATCTTGTGAAAATGGACATGAGCGGGAACCTTCTTTCCTGCATATATTCCAGCAACCCCAGAACCAAGAAATTCCTTGCTGCGCTGAATCTCCTTTTCCAGCACGATCAACCCACCCAAGGCGAGCCAGGGCGAACTGCTAGCAGAAACTCCTTCATCGCCGGATTCGTCAATGAACGCGTGGTACATTGCAATCTTGGTGAATGCTAAAATAGGCGGAGGGCGGGGGGATCGGACCCCGTTCCCGAAGGAACCCCGGCTTATAAGGCCGGTCCTATCGCCAGATAGTCGCCCTCCGATTTACAAGGCCCGCGCACACGGGCCTTGTGCTTTACTGCAATGGTTTGTTGTCGTCTATTTTGTCCATTCCTGCTTCTAGAAAAAATCCAGGCTCTTTGAGCAGCCTATATTCGCCCGGGCCAATTCGCTCAAAGCGTCCACTTCGAATGATCGTGCTGTGCACGATGTTGTTTGCATTCTTGGTCTTCCTCATTAATCCGGAAGACAGCAAAAAGTTCTTGGCGTCCAGCGCCTTAACGGTTCCTCCGTAGTGCTTCGCAAGCGCGATGATCGCCTGTAGCTGCGTAAAACCACTCACGTTCGGAAGGGTTGGCTTTTCTTCCTCGAAGCTCGAGGGGGCGAAGGAGACTGGCGTTGGCGCTGAACGGTGTCGCTGCTCAATGACTGCGATAGTAGCGCGAATGCTCTCGGCATCAGATTCCATGTCGCGTAGGAGGTTGCGGAGTTCCTCAAGAACGATATTTTCGTTTTTCATTTGCTGTTTCCTTCAGTTGCCCCTATATAGGCTTGCTGTAGTCGTTTTCCTCATTTACTCCATCGCACATTTGGAGTTGACAACCCCAAATGTAGGTGTGTGACCATAACGACGATAGGGAATACGACCCGCGTTGTGGTCTTGGAGGCCGCAGCGCAGATAATGCCGAATTCCCAAATCGTCGAAGCGTCGTTGTGATTGTTTCTTTGGACGGAAGCCAATCACTGCGACGCTTTCATTTTAGCCCGACTGCAACGGTTTTCATGCTTGTGAATTTGTTGCGCTAACTGTGGATTACTTCGCAAATGTGGAAAAGTAGGACTTAATGAAGACTGACAAGGGCCAATTCGATACTTTGCTTTCGCGAATGCTGGCGACTCCGCCGAAGAAGACTTCCCACATAAGGGTCAAAAAGAAGGCCCAGAATAAACGCTCTAAGCCTTCTCGGAAGTCAGCACATTGAACGGCAGTGGTTTGAACCCGCAGAGACGGGCCACAGTCTCTATGAACGCATCAGGCGCTTCTCTTCGATTGAAGCGATAGCCAAATTCATCCAAATACCTCTGCAAGTGTTTTATTGAGATTTTGTGGAAGCTGCCTATTACGCCGCGCTTGAACAGTGAAAATGCGGATTCCACAGTATTCGTATGCACGTCACCTTCGACGTAAACACCAGCTTTATGCTTGATCGTTTTGTGCTTTGAGCCATGTACTCCCGCTCGAATCATCGCGCCAGGATAAGGCGCGAACTCATCGGTAACGACCATCTCAACATCATGGGCGACGTTCTCTCGGATGTATTTGGCGAGGGTTTCCGATGTGGTGTTGTCGGTATGAATCAAGCGCAGTTTGCCCTTGCGCTGGCGAATGCCGATTACGATGTCTTTATTTCCGGTGTGCGGTCCCTGTCCGTGCCCGTGGTGTTTGCCGCCAATGTAGGTTTCGTCGATTTCGACGATGCCGCCCATCGGATGGAGAGCGCCTTCGGCCATTGCTTCGCGAATGCGATGATTCAAGTACCACGCGGTTTTGTATCCACCGATACCGAGATCGCGCTGAAGCTGCTTTGCGCTGATCCCTTTCTTCGCATTCAGCATCAGCGTGATTGCGTGGAACCAAACTATTAACGGCAGGTGGGAGTCGTGAAAGATGGTGCCTGAAGTGGGAGAGAACTGCTCACGACAGCTAGGCTCTAAGCAGATAAAGAACCATGCGCGTCGATTTTTATTCTTCTCGTTTTTCGGACGCTCGTAGCGTTTTACCTTGTCAGTGCCGCACGTAGGGCAGCGCACGATGCCATCGGGCCAGCGCATCTTCTGGATGTACTGCAAACACTGTTCATCAGTCGCGAATTTCTCGGTTACAGTTCGGATGTCCATATCCCGCCTCGACTAAAGGCAGGATAACGGATCAGGCTTTTTGTGTCAAGTGAATAATCATGATTCCTGTTGACAAATTCGCCTTTTATTCGCTAAAACTGCTGTTGTTATGGCCCTCACCAAGCGGCAACGCGAGATTTACGACTTCATTTCCAACTTTGTGCAGACCCACGGCTATTCGCCGTCGTTCGAAGAGATTGGCGCGGGCATGAGCTTGCGCTCGCTCGCCACCGTGCACAAGCACATCACCAACCTCGAAAAGAAGAACCTCCTCAAGCGCGATTACAACCGCAGCCGCTCGATCGATCTGTTGCCGGTGAAGGGCATTCCTCGACGGGCGAAGCCGATGTCCGCACCGGAACCTTTCAAACTGCAGTTGCTGGGCAGAATCGCCGCTGGGCGTCCGGTGGAGACGTTTGAAAATCCCGAGACGCTTTCTCTTGAGGACATCACGCGCTCCAAGGAAGTGTTCGTGCTCGAAGTGCGCGGCGACTCCATGCAGGACGAGCACATTGTCGATGGCGATTACGTGATGGTCGAAAAGGTGAAGAACGCGCGCGATGGGGAGATCGTGGTTGCCCTGATCGAAGGCGCGGAAACTACCTTGAAGCGTTTTTATCGCGAAGGCCCGAAGGTGCGTCTGCAGCCGGCGAACACCAGCATGGCGCCAATCATGGTGGCAGCCAATGCGGTGCAGATTCAGGGAAGGGTGATTGGAGTATTGCGGAAGTATTGAAAGAGCCGCGAAGCTCCGAAGCGAAGCCTGTGCACCAGCGGTGGCTAGGCGGCAAACTGAAGTTTGTTTTGTTGCAGCTTCGCGGCTTCGCAGTTAATTCACGTTTTCCTCACCCGTTCACAAGAAAGACCTTTTCTTCACAACTGGGAGCGCAGAGTGTGAGATGAACGTCGAGTATCTGCGCGTACACTCTGCTTCCGGGACCTTGGCCACAGCGGAGTTAAATCTCGATCGCGGTATGCCCGCAAGCATCGAAGCCGAAAAATCGGTGCTGGGCGCCATTCTTCTCGACAACCTCGCGTACAACGAAGCCGCGGAGACGCTCAAGGCCGATGACTTCTACCTTGATTCGCACCGCCGACTCTTCAGCCGCATCACCGACCTGATGGAAACCGGACGTCCGGTGGACATCATCACGCTCACCGAAGAGCTGTCGAAGAAGAAGGAAGTGGAGTCAGTCGGCGGCGTCGCCTACATTTCCTCGCTCACCGACGGACTGCCGCGACGGCCCAGCATCGCCCAATATGTGCGCATCGTGCGCGACAAGGCGCTGCTGCGCTCGCTGATCCACGCCTGCAGCGCGGCGATGAGTCGCGCTGCCGACCAGGCCGAGCCAGCGGAAGAAATCATCGATTCCGCCGAGTCGGCAATTTTCCAAATCTCGGAAAACCGCATTGGCCAGGGCTTCCTCGGAATTCCTGACATTGTCAAGCAGTCGTTCGGCAGCATCGACGCGCTGTACGAACGCGGACGCCGCATCACCGGTCTGGAAACTTATTATGACAAACTCGACGAGATGACCTCGGGACTACAGCCGTCAGACCTGATCATCATCGCGGCGCGTCCTTCAATGGGAAAGACGGCGTTCGCCATCAACATCGCCGAGAACGCGGCGGTGCGCGGCAAGAAAGTGGTCGGCGTCTTCTCGCTGGAAATGTCGCGCGAGGCGCTGGTGCTGCGCATGCTGTCGTCGCAGGCGCACGTGGACTCGCAGAAGCTGCGCTCGGGATTCTTAAGTCGCGACGATCGCCAGAAGCTGGTTTCCGCGCTTTCGGCGCTGGCGGAAGCTCCAATCTTCATCGACGATACTCCAGGAATCGCGCTGACGGAGATGCGCGCCAAAGCCCGTCGCCTGATGCAGCAACATCGACAACTGGACCTGATCGTTGTCGATTACTTGCAACTCATGAGTGGCGGCGGCGGCAAGCGTTACGAAAACCGCACGCAGGAGGTCTCGGCGGTGTCGCGCGGACTCAAGGCGCTGGCCAAGGAGCTGCGTGTTCCGGTAGTCGCGCTCTCGCAGTTGAGTCGCGCGCCCGAAAGTCGCGGCAAGGGAGAACAGCGTCCGCAACTTTCCGACCTGCGCGAATCGGGGTCGATCGAGCAGGACGCTGATGTAGTCGCGTTCATCTTTCGCGAAGAGTACTACCTGCGCGACGAAGTGCCGCCCGAACTGGAAGGCGTCGCCGAGATCATCATCGCCAAACAACGCAACGGCCCCACCGGCAGCCTGAAGCTGGCCTTTCTCAAGAACAGCACGAGGTTCGAGAACATGGCGGAAGGAGCGGGGCCGACAGACTATTGATTCACCACGGAAATATCGAACAAGTAGTTTTGAATTCCTGATCTTTGAATTTTGAATGTAAGTCGATCGACGATCAATTTTCATCAGCATTCAAAATTCAGCATTCATCATTTCCTTAGGTTCCTATTTACACTCGATCCATGTCTTCCCGTCCTACCTGGGCCGAAGTATCTCTTCCGGCGCTGCGTCATAACTTCGAGTTGATTCGCGATTTTGTTGCGCCTCATGCAACCGTCTGCGCCGTCGTGAAGTGCGATGCCTACGGGCATGGCGCGATTGAATGCGCGCGCGCGCTGGAGCAGAGCGGAGCGAAATGGTTTGGCGTGACCTGTGCCGACGAAGGAATTGCTCTGCGGCGCGCGGGCATCTCCGGGCGCATTCTGCTGATGAGTGGAATCTGGCGAGGCGAGGCGGAGGCTGTCGTGGAGCACGACCTCACGCCGGCAGTGTGGAACGATGAGCAAGTGCGTGCACTCGCTCAAGCGGAGGAGAAGGTTGGGAAGCGGCCTTTTCCGTTGCACGTTGAAGTGGATACAGGAATGGCCCGGCAGGGAGTGTTGCCGGAGAACCTGCCGGCACTGCTCGCAGAAATTCAGCGCGCAACATCGCTGCGACTCGAAGGTGTGCATTCCCACCTGGCATCGTCTGAAGTGGCTGACGCGCCCGGTACTGTGCGGCAGATCGCGAAATATCGAGAGGTACTTCGCGAAATCGCCAGCGCGGGTCTGCGTCCGGAATGCTTTCATCTCGCCAACAGCGCTGCGGTGATCACTCAGGAATCAACATGGCGCGGAAGCGGCCAACCCAATCTGGTCCGTCCGGGCATTTCCCTGTATGGATATTTTCTCCCCATTGTCTCGATCGCTGGAGCGCCGCACGAGCTTCGCGAACCGCCGGTGCAGCCGGTATTGGCGTGGAAGGCGCGCATTATCGATCTGCGGCGGGCCCAGGCCGGACAGGCGATCGGCTACAACGGCAGTTACGTGACCAGCGCCCCAGCAACGATCGCGACCCTCGCAGTGGGATACGGCGACGGCCTCAATCGCCGGCTCTCATCGCGCGGGCGCGTGCTGGTGCGCGGCGACTTCGCCCAGATTGTCGGCAAAGTCTCGATGGACGTGACTACGATCGATGTAACGCAAATTCCTGGCGCTGAGATCGGAGACGAAGTCGTGCTAATCGGCGAACAGGGCCAACGCAAGATCACAGCCTGGGACATGGCACGTGAGATCGAGACCATCCCTTATGAGGTCCTGTGCGCCATCAGCAAACGCGTTCCGCGGAAATACACGAACTAAGCAAAACCAAAAGCTTTACCACGGATTTCACGGATTTGACGGATCACACGGATTAAGACACCAACAGTTAATTAAAGCAATCCGTGGAATCCGTGCTCAACAATGAAATCCGTGTAAAGCTGTGGTTTTGCCTTTACTTCTCGCGTGAAACCACCCTGGCTCCGACTCTTCCTTTCGCCAGACGAATGCGGAGATCGTCGCCAACCGCAACTTGCTCGGAGTCCGTGACTGGCTTGTTCTCCGGCCCGAAGACAACGGCATATCCGCGTTCCAGGATATTGAGCGGTGATAGGGCTTCCAGACGTCCATGTAACTGCTGCCATCGCGCGCGGCGGACGAAGAGTGTGGACTGCATCGCGCGCGGAAGCTGGGAAGAGGATGTTTGCAGATCGCGCCGCATGCCCTGAAAAATTCTGCGCAGATCGTGATGACGAACGCGAACGGCCGCCAGCTCCAGACGCCGGCGATAGTTTTGCAGTAGGAAATTTTCCGAGCCGAGCAGACGCGCAGAAAGCTCGTCGAGGCGCTGCTGCCGGCGGTGAATCGCATCGGTCATGCGGGTTTGCGCGCGCTGCTGGCCTGAGTCCTGAAATTTTCGACGCAGGACCATTAACCCATAGCGCATCCCGTGCTCCAGGCGGAGATGCAATGCGGCAATCTGTTGTTCCAGCTGCTGCCGCGCCGAAATCACCAGTTCGGCGGCGGCAGAGGGAGTGGGCGCACGCAGGTCGGCAACAAAGTCGGCTATAGTGAAATCGGTTTCATGTCCTACAGCCGAAATCACCGGCAGATCGGAGGCGGCGATGGTTCGCGCCAGTCCTTCATTGTTGAAGGCAGCCAAGTCCTCGACCGAACCGCCGCCGCGCGCGATGACAATCACATCCACCTTCTGAGTTTTGTTGAAGTAGCGAATGCCTGCGCTGACTTCACTAGCGGCAGCATCGCCCTGCACCTGCGCCGGATAAATCAGCAAACGCGCGCTCGCGTGCCGCCGCCGCAAAACATTCAGCATGTCGTAAATAGCGGCGCCTCGCGGCGACGTGACTACGCCGATCGCGCGGGGCAATTTGGGAATCGCTCTCTTGCGCGCAGTCTCAAACAGGCCTTCGGCCGCGAGCTTGGCTTTGAGTTGCTCAAACGCAATCTGCAGCGCGCCTGCGCCTTTTGGCTCCAGATACTCGGCCATGAGCTGCAATTCGCCGCGACTTTCGTAAATCGTGATCCGACCGCGGGCAAGGATCTCCATGCCATTGGCAGGACGGAAGCGCAGAAGGCGCGCCTGAGTGCGAAACATCACCACCTTAAGCTGGGCGTCGCCGTCTTTGAGCGTGAAATAAAGATGGCCCGAGTCGGCAGGCCGGTAGTTGGAAATCTCCCCGCCAATCCATACGTCGGTATACTCGCGCTCCAACCCGGTGCGCACGTTGCTAACCAGATCGCGCACTGTCCACACCCGGCGCTGCGGCTGGAAGCTAAACCCGAGCTGTTCGAGCGAAGACATGGAAAGAAGAGTCTATCGGACGACGGGGAGCAAAAATCGTTTCAGAAACGGCGTTTCAAGGAAAAACCGTTTCAGAAGAGGCGTTTCAAAGTCCAATTCCTCGACATTGTGACGGGAGCCTCCGGTTCTTGAAACGCTTTTTTTCGAAGCGGTTTTGCTGAAACGACTTACTTGAAACGCATCGCTTCCTTCTCAGCGCATGAACCGGCCCACGATCCACACGATTAGACTGAGCAGAACACTGAGAATGATGCAGGTCGTGATTGGAAAAAACAAAGCGGTGTTCTTGCCGCGATAGCTGATATCACCGGGTAAGCGTCCGAGCGGCAGGTTCAGGCGTCCTGCGAGCAGTACGAGAATGCCGGCGAAGATCAGCAGCGCGCCTCCTGCAATCAGCAGTTTGCCGGCAGAGTTCACAGCTCGATTGTAGTGAAGCGCCTCACGAGAAGCAGCGTTGCCAAAGCTGCAATGCTGGTGGGCCCGGAGGGATTCGAACCCCCGACCAAGGGATTATGAGTCCCCTGCTCTAACCGCTGAGCTACAGGCCCACTGTTGAAGGCACGGGTCAGAATCGGCGCCTCTTTGCGATTATATGTTCACCAGCGGCTCACCTTGGCAACCCATTACAATGAACCAGCGGGAATAAAGTGTGCATGAGGGACTTGCCGCCTCGTTCGTTTGGTTCAGGAGGAATGCGTCTGCATGATGAAGTTCAGGAGGAATGCGTCTGCATGATGAAGTTAAAGAGTTACAGGGCCGGCGGGCTGCTGCGCGCAAAACAGTCTGCTCATGGTCGCCGCTCGCTGCTCGGGGTGGTTCTTGGTATCAGTGCGGCCTTGGCGCTTACCGGCTGCGGCCAGTTCTTCCCCTCGGGAAACACGCTGGTGGCAGTTTCGATTTCGCCGGGGAACCCTACCGTTGAGCCGAACAAGACCCAGCAGTTCACCGCTTCGGGAACATTTGGGGACGGCAGCACGCGCGATGTGACCTCCACCGTTACCTGGACTTCGTCATCGACGAACATTGCGACCATCAATAGCGCTGGCTTGGCGACGGCGGGCGCAGGAACCGGCAGCACGACAATTACAGCAACCTCGGGTAGCCAAAGTGCAGCGACGACATTGACCGTGAGCAACAATACGGTCAGCAGCATCAGTGTGTCTGATACAAGTGGACAAACCGGAACGATCCTACTGACTGCGGGAACCCAGGATCAACTTGTTGCCACCGCCACGTTATCGGATGGAAGCACGCAGAATGTGACGAACTCAGTGACCTGGACGTCCTCTAACTCCAATGTAGCGACGGTTTCCAGCACCGGATTGGTTACCGCTAAGCTTGCATCGGGAACCAGCACGACAATTACCGCTACATCCGGAAGCGTTACCGGAACCATCAGCGTTACAGTGCAATAGGAGATTGAAGATCAATGTCCCTCATCAACGGAGACAAAGCCCGTGACAACCGCCGGCGCAAGCACGTCAGCAAAATGCGTTTGAAGCGCGAAGAGATGAAGAAGCAGTTGGCGGCGAGTGGCAAGCAGAAAGCCAAGTAGCCGCACGGGATGACAACTTCTGGGAAATACGCGCGGCATCTCTACGCCTGCAGCGACGCCAGTGGCACCTGAATCTGCTCCAAACTCACCGCCGCAATCTTCGGCAGGGTGCCGCGATACATCGCAACCTCATCGCAGGCGTGCAAGCGCGGGCATTTCAGGCAATCTTTGTAAATCTTGTCGGGCAGCTCTTCGCGGCGGGCGTACTCGAAACCGAATTTGGCAAAGAAATCGGGGATGCGGGTGAAGAGGCAGACGCAGGTGATGCGATGGTATTCGGCTTCTTCCAGCAGCGCATCAATCAGCACACGTCCGGCGCCTTTGCCCTTGTGTTTTGGCGATACGGCGATTGACCGAATCTCCGTGAGATGCCGGCCGTAGAAGTGCAATGCGCCGCAGCTGATAATCTCGCCTTCCTCTTCGACCACGACGAAGTCGCGGACATTTTCCGACAGCTCCGCCAGTGAACGCGGCAACAGGGTGCCGTCGGGCGAGTACTGGGCAATCAACGCGTGAATCTGTTCCACATCGGGAAGGACCGCTCTACGCGTGCGCATGGAGTGCCTCCTGGAGCGCGGAAATGCGCTGTTGAATCTGCTGCAGGGCCGAATGGACGCGGGCCGGCGCTGTGCCCCCGGCAACATCGTGGCACCCGAGGACCGCATCCAGGGTGATCGCCGAATAAAAATCCTGATCGAACTCCGGACTGAACTGCCGGAGCTGCTCGAGCGACAGATCGCCAAGCTCGCAGCCCTGCTGGAGACAGTGGCTCACAGCTTTTCCGACGATCTTGTGAGCAGAACGGAAGGGAATCCTCTTTCGGGAAAGATACGTCGCCGCCGCCATGGCATTCATGAATCCCAATTGCGCGGCGGCGCTCATGCGTGCGAGATCGAACTCGCAGCTGCGCATTACGCCGGCAGCGTGCTTCAGGGACTCGATCGCCGTTGCCGCCGCATCGAAGACTGGCTCCTGCGTCTCCTGCAGATCCTTGTTGTAGGCCAGCGGTAGCGACTTGATTGTCACTAGCAATGCAGTCGCCGCGCCTACCAGCCGCGCCGATTTGCCGCGGATCAGTTCCAGCGCGTCGGGATTCATCTTTTGCGGCATTGCGCTGCTGCCAGTGGAATACGCCTCGGGAAGTCGCACCCAGCCAAACTCCCGCGTGGAAAAGACAATCATTTCCTCGGCCCAACGGCTGAGGTGTGTTCCCAGAACGGCCAATGATTGAACAAACTCGACGGCGAAGTCTCGGTCGCTGGTTGCATCGATGCTGTTCGCGCTGGGAGCGGTGAATTCGAGATCGCGGGAGATCGCATCGCGATCGATGGGCAAGGTTGCGCCGGCAACCGCGCCGGATCCGAGCGGACAAAAGTTCAATCGCGCGCGGCAATCGCTCAGGCGCGAGTGGTCGCGCAGCAGCATCTCGGCATATGCCAGCAGCCAGTGGGCGACCAGCACCGGCTCGGCGGGTTGCAGATGCGTGTGCGCGGGCATGGCCGCATCGCCTGCGGCTTGCGCTTTGGCGGCAAGCGCTTCCAGAAAAGAAAGGAGGTGCACGTGGATTTCGTCGATGGTGGCGCGCACAAACAGGCGCAGGTCCGTCGCGATCTGCTCGTTGCGGCTGCGGCCGGCATGTAGCTTCAGTCCCGCGTCGCCGGCGAATTCGACTAAACGCCGCTCCAAAAAATGGTGAACGTCTTCGGCCTCACTGTCATCGAGGAACTGCGGATCGCGTTCAAGCGAGAGCTGAATCCGGTCAAGCGCCTGTAGCAATGATGTCAATTCCGTGGTGGAGAGCACGCCGATGCGGGTCAGCGCGCGCGCGTGCGCGCGGCTGGCAGCAATCTCATGCGCCAGCAAACGCTTGTCAAAAACAAACGAGCGCTGCCATTGCTCGAACTCCGGATCGAGCGGAAGACGCGCGCGCCCCGACCACATCTTCATGTTTACGCCGTGACCTCCTCGGGCTTGGCTTCCTGCTTGCGCAGCAGTGCCCGCGAGCGCGCAGGCAGGCCCAGGATGCGGATGAATCCGGCCGCGTCCTTCTGGTCGTAGCTCTCGCCCATGGTGAACGAAGACAGATCGGTGCGATACAGCGAGTGCTCCGAGCTGCGGCCAGTGATCGAGACATTCCCTTTGTAGAGGCTGAGCCCAACCGTGCCGCTGACTTCGCGTTGCGTGCTGGTGACGAATGCATCGAGCGATTCACGCAACGGTGTGAACCAGAGCCCGAAATAGACCAATTCCGCATACTTGAGTGCGACATGCTGCTTGAAGTGCATGAGATCGCGATCGAGGCACAGGGCTTCGAGTTCGCGGTGGGCAGCGAGGAGCAGCGTGCCCCCAGGAGTCTCATAGCAACCCCGCGACTTCATGCCGACAAACCGGTTCTCGACCAAATCGATTCGGCCGACAGCATTGCGCGCTCCTATGTCGTTCAGAACTTCGAGCAGCGCGACCGGAGAGAGCCGCTTCCCGTTTACAGAAGTGGGAATACCACAATCAAATCCAATCTCGATCTGCTCGGTCTTATCCGGAGCTGACTCGGGCGACTTGGTCCACTGCCAGGTGGATTCCAGAGGCGCATTGGCGGGATCTTCGAGTTCTCCGCCTTCATGGCTCACGTGCAGCAGGTTGCGGTCGCGACTATGGATCTTTTCGCGGCTGGCAGCGACGGAGATTCCCCGGCTTTCGGCATAGGCGAGGCAGTCTTCGCGCGACTTCAAGTCCCACTCCCGCCAGGGAGCGATCACCTTGAGCTGCGGCGCGAGCGCCTGATATGCATGTTCGAAGCGCACCTGATCGTTGCCTTTGCCGGTGCATCCGTGCGCCACCGCGGTGGCGTTCTCGCCCAATGCGACCTCGACCTGATGTTTGGCAATCACCGGACGCGCCAGCGATGTGCCCAGCAGGTACTTGTGCTCATATACCGCGCCCGCACCGATTGCGGGAAAGATGTAGTCGGTGAGGAACTCCTCGCGCATGTCGCGCACCACCACCTTTGACGCGCCGGTCTTGTAGGCCTTCTCGGTGACGGCCTTCAGGTCATCTCCCTGGCCAACGTCGGCAACCATGGCGACCACGTCATAGGCGTAGTTTTCCTTGAGCCAGGGGATGATGATGGAAGTATCGAGTCCTCCGGAATACGCGAGCACAACTTTTTCAGGCATGGGTTCTCCTTGTCCGCTTGAAGGCAGGCGAGAAGCGATGAATGCTGCCGCCGAGCAACAACAACAGTATCGCCTTCTGCACGTGCAGTCGATTCTCGGCCTGGTCGAAAACGACGGACCGCGGTGAGTCGATTACGCCGGCAGTGACCTCGTCTCCACGATGCGCCGGCAGACAGTGCAGGAACAGCGCGTGCGGCGCGGAATGTGCGAAGAGCTGCTCGTTGACTTGATACGCGGCGAATGTGGCTTTGCGCTCCGCCGCTTCGCTCTCCTGCCCCATGCTGGCCCAGACATCCGTGTAAATGGCATCCATGCCGGTCACGGCCTTCTCCGCATCATTGCCGATATGGAGGGAAGCCCCGGTGGTTGCGGCGATCTTCTTCGCGCTACTGACGATTCCCGAATTAGGCTCGTACCCCGCGGGAGTGGCGATGTGAATCGTGCTGCCGAGGCAGGCAGACGCCAGCAGCAGCGAGTGGGCGACATTGTTTCCGTCTCCCACGTATGCAAGTTTCACTTTGCGCAAATCGCCGAATTTCTCCTGCAGGGTCAGATAGTCTGCCAATGCCTGGCAGGGATGCTCGAGGTCGCTGAGCCCGTTGATCACGGGAATATTCGCGTGCTGGGCAATCGCAGTTACGGTGGCGTGATCGAAGGTGCGCAGGATAATGCCGTCCACCCAACGTTCGAGATTGTGCGCGATGTCGCTCAGCGATTCTCGCGCGTCGAGACGGGCATTGGTCTGATCGAAGAAGAACGAGCTTCCACCCAGGCTGTTGATGCCGGCTTCGAACGTCAGCCGGGTACGCAGTGAAGGCTTTTCAAAGAATAGCGCCAACTGCTTGCCAAACAGCGCTCCGCGAAAGTCTTCCGGACGAGCTTTGAGCAACGCTGCCAAATCGAGCACGGCACTAACGCCCGTAGGCCCAAGATCGTGAATAGAGATCAGGTCCTCACACCACGACTGCATCTGTGGCATGGGACTGAGTGAAACGGATTGAAACGGTCGTGTGCTCAATGTGTCTCCTTTAGCTGCTGGCTACTAGCTAGCACCTCATCCAGCGCCTTCATCACCTGATCAATGTGCTTCTTGCGAATCACATAAGGCGGCAGAAAGCGCAATACTGTCTCGTGCGTGCGGTTGATGATGATGCCGCGCTCCAACATCGCTGCCACAGTGGCTTTGGCCACGTCCGCTGAAGCCAACTCGCAGGCAATCATCAGACCCATTCCACGTACGTTCTGCACAGCTCGATGCTTCTTCTTCAGCGATTCAAGCTTTTTGACGAAATATTTTCCCAGATCACGATTCCCGCGCAGCAGCTTGCGCTTCTCGAGTTCGTCGATCACCGTGCAGGCCACGGCGCAAGCCAGCGGGCCGCCGCCGAAGGTGGTGCCGTGCATTCCCGGTTTGAAACAGCTTGCAGCTTCATTGGTGGTGAGCACAGCGCCGAGTGAAAGCCCCCCGGCAATGGGTTTGGCAATGGTCACGATGTCCGGCTTGATGCTGTAGTGCTGATAAGCGAACCATTCGCCGGTGCGTCCGAGACCGCTTTGGATCTCATCCAGCAACAGCAGTGCGCCGCTGCGGACGGTCAACGCGCGGGCGGTCTCGAGAAATTCGCGAGTTGCCGGTTGAATTCCGCCTTCGCCCTGCACGACTTCAATCGCGATGGCGCACACGCTGTCGTCGAACTTCTGCTTAAGGTCTTCAACATCGTTGAAGCGCACGAACTCAATGCCGGGAACGACTGGCGCGAACGGATCGCGATATTTGGCTTGTCCGGTGGTGGACATGGAGCCGTAAGTGCGACCGTGAAATGAATTCTCCATGGCCAGCACGCGCCATTTCGGCTCGCTGCTGCCGCGCACACTGGTTTTCGCGTAGGCACGCGTAATCTTCAGCGCCGCTTCGAAAGCTTCAGTGCCGCTATTGGAAAAGAAGGCGCGGTCGAGACCGGAAATGCGCGTCAGCCGCTCCGCCAATGGAGCGGTGAACTCGTGATAGAAAATGTTGGAAGTGTGAATCAGCCGCGTCGATTGCTTGAAGATGGTCTTCAGCACGGCGCGGTTGCCATATCCCAGCGCGTTGACGCCGATGCCGCTCAGAAAATCGAGATACCTGCGGCCGTCCGAGTCGTACACGTAAACGTCTTTGCCGCGCTCCAGCAGCAAAGGCTGGCGGTCGTAGGTCGGCACCAGAAGCTTCGCTTCGAGTTGTTTGGCTTCGGCCAGATTCATGCCGCTGTCACCTCGGTGCCGCAATCGAGTTTGCAGGTGTAGAAATCGGGAAGCATGTCCGCGCCACTGGCGGGCAGAATGCGCACTCGTCCGACGCCCCGCCGCAGCGCTTCCTGGCAAGCTTCGAGTTTGGGCAGCATGCCGCCATTCACCACCGCCTGCCTCACCATTTCGTCAATCTGTCGCGCTTGCAGCCAGCGAATTACCGACCCGTCGGCGCTCTTCACGCCGGCGACATCGGTGAGGAATATCAGCGCGTGCGCATGGCAGGCGACCGCGCAGGCGGCGGCGGTCTGATCGGCATTCACGTTGTAGTACTGACCATCGGTGCCGAGCGCAAGCGAGGAGATAACGGGAATTCCTCCGGCGTTCCAGATGGCTTCCATCCAGCGCGGATCCGCGGAACATATTTCCCCGACATAGCCGAGGTCGCATTCGGTCTTCTTCTTGCGCGCGCGAAAGCTGAGTCCATCGGCGCCGCACATACCGATCGCCGATTGGCCCATGGCCGCGAGTTCGGCCACCAGAGCTTTATTCACTTTGCCGGCCAGGACCATCAGGGCGATATCTCGAGTTTCGGCGTCAGTCACCCGCAAGCCGTTGATGAAGCTGCTCTGCTTGCCCAGTTGCAGCAGCGTGCGGGTGAGCGCCGCGCCCCCGCCGTGCACCACCGCTACTTGGTGATGGTTGCCCTCGGCGAGCTGAACGATGGCACGCGCGCATTTGCGCACCAGCTCTTTGTCGTCGAGCGCTGCGCCGCCGATCTTGACTACCACTCTCAACTCAGCCCCTCGCGTTCTTCCCAGCCAAACATCAGGTTCATGTTCTGAACTGCCTGACCGGCTGCGCCCTTCATCAGGTTGTCGAGGCAGGAAACGATAACCATCCGCTTGCCGTCAGCGCTCAGGTTAAAACCGACATCGCAGAAATTGGTATGCAGCGAATAGCGAATCTGCGGCAGGCGCGTGCCGAAGAGGCGTACCCAGGGCTTTTCCGAATAGGCACTCGCGTAAATCGATTCAATGTCTGCGCTGGTTGCCGGCTGGCGCAGCCGCACATAGATGGTGGAGAGAATACCGCGCGGAATCGGCAGCAGATGCGGCGTAAAGGTGAGCTCATCGTCTTTGAGCTGAAGCTGTTCGAGAATCTCTCCCAAGTGGCGATGGGTGAAGACGCCGTAGGCAGAGAGATTGTCCGCGACCTCCACAAAATGCGTGGTTTCGGTGGGCTGCTTGCCCGCTCCGGATACTCCCGATTTGGAATCGCACACAATTCCCGAGTCTCGGTCGATCACGTCTGCAGCCAGCAGCGGCGCCAGCGCCACAATGATCGAGGTCGCGTAGCATCCGGGGTTGGCAATCAGTTTTGATTTCGCAATCTGGCCGCCCCGCAGCTCCGGCAAACCGTATACCGCGCGCTGCGCTTCCTCCTTCAGCCGCCACGCCCCGCTCAGGTCGATGACCCTTAGTCCGCGATTGAGGGCCTCAGGCGCCCATGTGCGCGAAGTCTCATGCGGAGTGGCGAGGAAAAGCAGTTCAACGCCTCGGTCGCTCAGCGTCTGCCAATGGAAGGGATACACCCGCAGCTTTCCATTTCCGGAAATCTGCGGATAGAAGTCGGCGAGTTCTCCCGCTGCGCTGGCCTCGCGCGTGAACAGCAGAGGCTTCGCGAGTCGGGGGTGATGAGAGAGCAAGCGCGCCAGCTCAAAGCCGGCATAACCGGTGGCTCCAGCCACCGCGGTTTGGAGAGGCTGCGGCATCAGGCAAGCATCTCCCGAATGCGCCGGGCGAGCCGCTCGGCATCCTGCTTGTCTTCGCAGATGATCAAAATGGTATCGTCGCCGGCGATGCTGCCCAGCATTTCTTCCCAGGCCTCGGCGTCGAGCGCGGCCGCAACCGGCTGCGCGCTGCCCACGCTGGTCTTCAGCACCAGTTGGTTCTGCGCCTCACGCACGCTGAGAACAAACTCACGCACAAGGCGCTGCGCCGATGGCAATGATGGATCGGTGACTGCCTGCGCCGGCAACGCATACCCATTCGCTGTCTTAATCAGCCCGAGCCCGTGGATATCGCGCGACAGAGTAGCCTGGGTCACGCGGTGCCCGTGGCGGGCGAGCGACCGCCGCAAATCTTCCTGGCTGGCGATGCTTCCGGTCTCGATCAATTGCAGGATCAACTGCTGCCTCGTGAGCTTGGACATAATGCATGAATATGCATATATATGTATAAATATTCTAGCGGCGGGATGTCAAACAGTTAACCCGGTGAGCGGCGTAGAGCAGGAACCTTTAACACGAAGGTCACGGAGGTCACGAAGCATGCAAAGCAAAAAAAGGGTCCAAACTACTTCCAGCCAATCCCGCTCCCCTCTGTGGCCTCCGTGTCCTTCGTGTTAAAAGCTTTTTGAGACGTTGAACACACTGGTTCTGATTGGCCAGGAAGGCTGTGTACAAGCGGGCAAAAACGAAGTATGCTGCCGCATCCACCAGGAGAGCACTTAGCAATCAGCAATCGGGGCCAGAAGCCTGATGTGGCTGATTACTGAAAACTGAGAACTGAGAACTGAGTACCGAATCAGAGGAGAGCGGCCATGGCCACGCCCCAACCCGAAAAGAGAGTTTCGCCACGTCAAGCCATCAAGATTCCAGCCAAGCTGCACACCCCGGAAGGGGATCTGAGCGCGGAGACGCGAAACCTCAGCACCTCGGGGATATTTCTGGAATGCGCTACCGAGGTCAGCGAAGGCTCGCCGGTCGACATCGTGATGATTCTGCCCAAGGAGATCACTGGAGACGCGGGCAAATGGGTCTGCTGCCAGGCCACGGTGCAGCGCGTGGAGAAGAATGTAGCCGGCGGCCGCTACGGAGTCGCCGCTAGCGTGCAGCGCATCCAGGGAATGCCCGAACTTACCTGGCCCGAAGTGGACCGGCGCATCACAGAGCGTCGTGGTGAGGAACGGCGCAAGTCGCCTCGGGCCCAGGCCGGTACCCGCCGCAATGGCGATCGGCGCAGCGGCCTAGGGAAATAATCAGCTCAACATAGCCGCCACCTTCGCGTTTTAAAGATCGCCAAAGGTTCGGGCGATGGCACCCGCATGCGCGCTGATATACTGCGCTTCCGATGAAAGTAGTGGTAATTATCCCGGCGGCGGGGTTAGGGACGCGCATGGCGATTCAGTCTGGGCTGCGTCCTGGTCAGACCACGAAGCAGTTTGCCGAGCTTGGCGGCAAGCCTATCCTGCTGCATACCATCGAGAGATTTGCCCAGGTTCCCCAAGTCGATGAGATCTTTATTGCTGTCCGCGAAACCGAAGTCGAGCGACTGCGCGAGCTGGTGGCCGGACAGAACGCTCGCCCAAAGATCCATGTGATTGTCGGCGGAGACCATCGCCAGGCGTCGGTATCGAATGCGCTGGCTCAAGTCTCGGCGAATGCCGACGATGTTGTGCTCGTCCATGATGCGGTGCGACCGTTTGTCGATCGTGAAATCATCGAGAGCGTCATCGAGTGCGCGGCCAAGGACGGCGCCGCCATCGCCGGCGTGCCCGCCGTGGACACGGTCAAGCAAGTCGAACGCACAGCCAATGGCGCCATCATCACCTCCACCGTGCCGCGCGAGCGCGTGGTCCTGGCGCAGACGCCCCAGGGCTTCCGTTACGAATTGCTGAAAAAAGCCTTCGACGACGCCGCGCACGATGGCTTCACCGGCACCGACGAAGCCTCGCTGGTAGAGCGCGGTGGACACGAAGTGGCCGTAGTAATGGGCTCTCCGCGGAACATCAAGATCACCACGCCGGCAGACTTGGAACTGGCGGAGTTTTATTTGTCCAAGGGAGCAGCAATCTAATATCGAGGAATCGGGTCATCGGGCCATCGGGCCATCGGGCGAAGTTAAATCGCCCGATCGCCCGATCGCCCGATCACCCGATGGACGAATGCGAATAGGTTACGGTTGGGATTCACACGAATTCGCGAAGGGTGTGCCGCTGAAGATTGGCGGGGTGGAGATCGAGCACACGCATGGCCTCGCCGGCCACTCCGATGGCGATGTCCTGCTGCATGCTGTGACCGATGCGCTGCTCGGCGCGGTGGCTGCCGGCGATATCGGCAATTACTTTCCCCCTTCTGACCCGAAATGGAAAGGGGCGGACTCGGCCATTTTTCTGATGGAAGCGCTCGGCAAAGTTCGCGATGCCGGCTGGGAAGTTTGCAATGTGGATTCCACGCTGATTCTGGCCGCCCCGAAGATCGGTCCGGTGGCGAACCGCATCCGGCAACGCCTGGCGGAGTTGCTGGAGATTTCGCCGGACGAGGTCAGCGTAAAGGCCAAGACTCCGGAAGGAATGGGAACGGAGAACGCCGCCATTGCCCATGTGGTGGTCCTGCTGGAGCGGCATGAAGATCACAAGAAGCTCGAGGTGGCCGCCGCCATGCTCGAGGCCGACAACCACGTGGACGAGGTGGTGAAGGAGTTGATTGGCGAGGTGAAGATGCCGGCCAAAGAACGGGCGGAGAAGAAATAATCCGCGGCTGTTGTTTTGCTGTGGTTTTGGCCTGTGGAAAAAATTCCCTGCTAATTCCCTGTTCTTTGGAACAGCTACTAGCTACTGGCTGCTAGCTGCTGGCGAATCAAAGGCTTAAGCCGAAAATCCGAAATTCCCTGCTAATTCCCTGCTTTCAATTAGCATTTGGCGATTTTCGGGCAAAATTCCGTAACTCAGAAGTTACTCGGCAAAGATTCCCTGCATTTTTCCCTGTTCTTCTGCAGAAATGCCAGCGAAGTAAATGAAAACTAGGATGATTGGCTGTGCTCGTGTTCCTGGTTCTTCAGCAGCTCGTTAACGATGGTCACCAGCTCTTCCGGGTTCACGGGTTTTTCCAGATACAGATCGGCCAGCGGTTCTGCGGCCTGAAAGGCTTCGGCCACATATCCGGAGACCACGACGACCGGCATGCTGGAATGGTCTTTGGCCGCCTGCACCACGGCGCGTCCATTGGCATCGCCGAGACGCCAGTCGGTGACCACCGCGTCGTAGGAGTTATGGCGCAGCTTATCGATGGCGTCACGCGCTGAGGTGCACGCGGTCACCGAATGTCCGGCGGATTCGAGGATGGCGCACTTAAGAGTTACAACGTGGGGCTCATCATCCACGCAAAGGATGTTTGCCATGCGGGTCCTTGCACCGCGTTATCTGGAGGGCGGTGACTCCCGGCGAGAAACTGCCTATGTGGTTATTCTCAAGCAGCTTGTCCCATGTGTCAATTCGGCAACAAATGCATGCCTTCGGTAACCCAATTGGCACCTCAAGTTCCTCCATCTCTGTGCCATAATTCCGTTACTTTCGAGGTCTCCGATGGGCACAGCTCCCCGGGTAAGCGAACAGTTGAAATTTATTCAGTTCGACATCAGTGACGGGATCGCCCGCATCACCCTCAACCATGCTCCGCACAACGTATTGACGGTTCCCATGATGACGGAGCTGGCGCAGTCGATTGAGAGCCTGAATGTGCGCCCGGAGATCAAGGCGATCCTGCTGGGATCATCGCAGAAGACGTTCTCGGCCGGAATCTCGCTGGAAGATTCGCGCCCCGATCGGGTGTTCCAGACACTCGACGCCTTCAACCGGGTATTCAGCGCGATCCGCGAGATCTCCAAGCCGCTGATTGTGGTTGTGAATGGGCCGGCAATCGGAGCCGGATCGGAGCTGGTTGCTTTCGGCGATATGGTAATCGCCACCCCCAACGCCAAGTTCGCGCAGCCCGAAGTGAAACTCGGCGTATTCCCACCTTTTGCTGCTGTCATGCTGCCGCAAATGATCGGCCCGAAAAAGACTTACGAGCTCATCCTCACCGGCGAGGCACTGGGGGCAGACGAAGCTTTCCGTCTGGGCTTTGTGAACCGGGTGGTCGCCGAGGCCGACCTGGCTAGGACCGTCGATACCATTTTGGGAAAGATCAGCGAGTTCAGCGGCCCCGTGCTCGAAGTCACGAAGAAAGTGATCGGCAGCTCAATCGGATTGCCTCTCGAAGAGGCCATGAAGAAATCACAGAACATCTATTTGAATGAGTTGATGAACTTGCAAGACGTGCAGGAAGGCTTGCGCGCCGTGCTGGAAAAACGCAAGCCGGTGTGGAAGAACAAATGATTTCATTTCGTGATTTCGCGATCGGGCGATTTCGTGATTGACTCGCTGGAGCCTAGAGCGCGGTTGTCTGCACATCGATCGGCAGCCGTAACACCGCCTCGCAACCGCGAGTGTCTTTACGGTTTTCGAGCGACAGTGTGCCGCCGTGGGCCTCGGCGATTTGCCGGCTCAGCACCAGGCCGATACCACTGCCGCCGGACTTGGTGGTGAAGAACGGCACAAACAAATTGGTGCTGTTGAGCAAACCCGGGCCCTGGTCGCGGATAAAAACTTCCACCGTGTGATCGCTCACTTGCCATCCGATCTGCACCGAGCCGGGCGTGCGGATCGAAGGATCCAGCGACGCGTCCACCGCGTTGCGGACTACATTGATCAGCAATTGCTCGAGCTGATCGGGATCACCTTCCAGCGTCATCTCCTCGCCGGGAATTACGTCGACCGGCAGCCGCGCCTCAACCGAGGCAGCATGGCGCACTAGATCTCCGATTTTTACTTTGTCGAAAGTAGGCGCGGGCAGGCGCGCAAGCTTCGTATAGGCCTGCATAAAACGGCTGAGCGCATCGGCACGGCTCTCGATCACTTCAAGTCCGCGCTCGACGTCATGACTCCAGTCTGCGGGACGGTTCTCCCGGCCCGCGAGAGTCCGCAAAGTCCCGGCAATGGATTTAATTGGCGCGAGCGAGTTGTTGAGTTCGTGTCCGAGTACGCGAATCAATCGGCGCCAGGCCTGACGTTCTTCTTCGCGCAGCGCGCGGCTCAGGTCGGAGATTAGCAGCAGTTGGTGCGGCACGCCGCGCTCGCGAAACGAGGTTTGCTGGATTGCCCAACGCCCTTCCCGTCCTGGGAAACTCATGCGCGTAGTCCGGCCTCCAGGCTCTGCCAGCAGAACCTCCAGGTGAAGCTCCTGCGCTGTGCGTCCGAGCATGCGTTCCGCGGTCATGCCCATAAGTTGTTCGCCGGCGCGATTTACGATGCGCAACCGCTGCTGGGGATCGAAGGTGAAGACCGCCACATCGATCTCCATCAAAACTTTCTTCAGCAGGGCTACGGCCTCCATCGAGCCGAGGCGCTGTTGCTGGAGCGTGTCAGAAAGCGTGTTGATCTCGAGCACGAGCTCGCC